>JAFRYA010000036.1 GCA_017441295.1 Lachnospiraceae bacterium | reverse complement strand
GTTGGAGGCATACCGATTTCCAGAGCATTCAGGAAATCTTCGTCTGTGTGCTGTGCTTCCTCATCGCCTGCTTCTGCTAAAGCGTCCTGTGCCTTGAATCTTTCTCTCTGGTCGATAGGATCGTTCAGCTCGGAATATGCGTTGCACATCTCCCATGAATTAATGAAAAGCTCGAAACGTTCAACCTTGTCAGGCGCTCCCGGTTTCTTCTTGGTAAGAGGAGAGATGGCAAGCGGATGATCCATGATAAATGTAGGCTGGATCATTTTCTCTTCGCAGAACTCCTCGAAGAACAGATTGATGATGTCGCCCTTGGTATGGCGCTCTTCGAATTCGATGCCCTTAGCTTTAGCCAGCTCTTTGGCTTCTTCATCTGTCTCAACCTTGTCGAAATCTATGCCTGTATACTTGAGAATGGCATCGTTCATTGTCATTCTCGCGAACGGCTGCTCCAGATCGATCACCTTGTCGCCGTACTTGATGACAGCGCTGCCGCATACAGTCTTTGCCAGGTGGCGGAACATGCTCTCAGTCAGTTCCATCATGCCTTCATAGTCTGTGTATGCCTGGTAGAGTTCCATAAGTGTGAACTCCGGATTATGTCTGGCGTCAATGCCCTCGTTTCTGTATACGCGGCCGATCTCGTAAACTCTCTCGAGTCCTCCGACGATCAGCCTCTTGAGGTACAGTTCCAGGGAGATGCGCAGCTTGACGTCTTCATTCAGGGCATTGTAATGTGTCTCGAAAGGACGGGCTGCGGCTCCGCCTGCGTTGCTTACCAGTGTCGGTGTCTCCACCTCTATGAAATCGCGTCCGTCCAGGAACTTCCTGATCTCTTTGATGATCAGAGATCTCTTGAGGAATACCTCTTTGGATTCCGGATTCATAATGAGATCAACATATCTCTGACGGTAACGCATGTCTGTATCAGTCAAACCATGGAATTTCTCCGGCAGGATCTGAAGGCTCTTGGAGAGCAGCGTCAGTTCAGCGGCGTGAATGGAAACCTCTCCGGTCTTGGTACGGAAAGCAAATCCCTTGACGCCGTAAATATCGCCGATATCAGACTTTTTGAATTCAGCGTATGCTTCTTCTCCGATAGAGTCTCTGGCAACATAAACCTGCACGTCACCTTTGAGGTCGCGGATATTGCAGAAAGAAGCCTTGCCCATAACACGTTTGAACATCATACGGCCTGCAATTGAAACATTGATAGGCTGCGCGTCCATGATGGCGCGGCGCTCGTTATAATCAGCATTTACTGCCTCTCTGGCTGCAGCTTCGTCCATGCCTTCTGTTGAAAGCGGTGTTCTGCCTGCCAGAAGCTCGGCCTCATGTGCCTCATAAAGTGCCTTGACTTCATCTGTGTGATGGGTCTGGTCATATTTTGTTATTACGAAAGGATCCTTGCCGGCTGCCTGAAGCGCTGCCAGCTTGTCTCTTCTTACCTGTAAGAGCTGTCCTAAATCCTGCTGGTTATTATCCATTTTCTTCTCCGATAATTAATCTGCTTTATTGATCTTCAGTACCTTATATTTAATGGTGCCTGCCGGGATCTGAACCTCGACAATATTGCCGACTTCCTTATCCATCAGGGCCTTGCCGATAGGAGACTTGTCAGAAATCTTCTTCTCAAGCGCGTTTACTGAAGAAATATCAACTATTTCATATTTAACTTTATCTTTGGTTGCGGTATTCTGGAGCTCAACAACGCATCCGATGTGGATCTTATTGAAGTTAATTGAGTTCTCGTCCTGAACCTCAGAGTTCTTCAGAGTAATTTCAAGTTCTTCGATTCTAGCTTCAATATCTCTCTGCTCGTCCTTTGCTGCATCGTACTCAGCGTTCTCGGAAAGATCACCCTGCTCTCTGGCTTCCTTGATCTTGTCTGCGATGTATTTTCTCTTGTTGATCTTTAAGTCGTCAAGTTCAGCCTGCAGTCTGTCGTAACTTTCCCTTGTTAAAATCTGTTTTTCTGTCATTTCAAATACTACCTTTCAAAAAAACTGTGCTCTGGTCCTCCCAAAAAGCATTGGCATATTATATGTTACGCGTCCCATTTTGTCAATATTGTAAGGAACTCATCGAGTGTCTCTGCAGAGTTTATTTTGCGCCTAAGTGATGCGGAATTTGAAAAGCCCGCGCTGTAAAATCCGACGTGTGTTCTCATCTGTCTGACGGCCGCTTCTTCCACGCTCAGCCCCCTGCCATCCGGCTGACTGAATCCGCGGATGAATTCAATCTGCATATTAAGGTGCCGGATGATCATTTCTTTGACTTCCTCCAGCTCCGGCCTGCCGTCATTTACCAGCGGTCTGCCTTCCATCAAATCTCTTATCTGTCTGAAAATCCATGGATTGCCTCTGGCTCCGCGGGCCACCATTATGCCGTCGCATCCGGTCTCTTCAAACATCCTTATGGCATCTTCAGCTTTGAAAATGTCTCCCGAGCCGATTACCGGCACGCTCACGGCCTGCTTGACCTGTCTGATAATGTCCCAGTCCGCCTTGCCCGAATAATACTCCTCGCGCAGTCTTCCATGCACTGTGATGGCCGCAGCTCCACTGTCTTGCGCCAGCCTCGCGAAATCCACAGCATTCGCATTGTTAAAGCCTTTCCTGATCTTGACCGTGACAGGCTTTGATGAAACTTCAGACATTGCTTTGATAATGGCTGCTGCCTTTTCTGGATCTTTCATCAGGGCTGAGCCCTCACCGTTATTAACTATCTTAGGTACAGGGCAGCCCATATTTATGTCGATAAACGCATACGGCTTAGTGCACAATCTCGCAGCCTGCTCTGCCATTACATCAGGTTCTGAACCAAAGAGCTGCACACCCAGACAGTCCTCACCGTCCCCTATGGTAAGCAGTGGAATGGTATTCCTATTGTTATACATCAGGGCTTTCGCACTGATCATTTCCGTATATGTAAGAGAGGCACCCTGCTCTCTGCAGAGTGCCCTGAAGGGCATATCCGAAAATCCGGCCATTGGCCCGAGTGCTATATTGCCTGTCTCAATATTGCCTATCCGCATTACTTATTTTTCTCGTAGATCATCTTCAGACCATACATAGTCAGGTTCGGCTCCAGATACTGGATGCAGTCTGTCTCATTGAATATGATCTTCACCAGTCCGCCGGTTGCTACCACAGGGATATCGCCGTCGTAGGCATATTCTTCTTTGAGCTTTTTGATAATATATTCAGCCTCGCCTATCTTGCCGTAGAAAATGCCGGCCTGAAGGCTGGGGATTGTATGCTTGCAAATAATGCTGCCCGGGTTCTTGATCTCTACTTCAGGCAGAGCGGCTGTGCCGTTCCAGAGAGTCATGGCTGAAAGCATCATTCCGGGGCAGGTAACAGCCGATTCAAAGACACCGTCTTCCGAGAAAAGGTCAAACTTGGTGGCTGTGCCATAATCTACAACGATCACCGGACCGCCGTAAAGTGCCAGAGCAGCTACGCCGTTCACTATTCTGTCAGTACCTGCCTCGCTAGGCGCGGTCTTGACCAGCTTGATGCCTGTCTTCATGCCGGGTCCTACGATCATTGGCGGTATTTCGAAGAACTTCAGCACAGCATTGTTCAGGGCGTGCATGATATAAGGCACTACCGAAGAAATAATGACCGCGTTGATAACTTCAGGCTTGTAACCCTTGCTTTTCAGCAGATTGATCAGTGACAGTCCCAGCTCGTCTGAGGTCTTGGTAGTATCAGTTTTAACTCTGAATGATGTGACAATCTCATCTCCCTCAAAGAGGGCATATTTAATATTTGTGTTTCCAACATCAACCGCTAACAGCATTGTAATATTCCTCCAACTGTCTGAACAGTTCCTCGTGTTCTTTCTGCATACGGCGAACCTTGAGCTCGCTGCCGATCTCATCGAAATACATATCGTCATCCCTGGATGTGACAACTATCCTGAGACTGCCCTCGTCGTTGAACTCCAGAATGATAATGCCGCTCACTTCCTGAACGAAGAGAACGCACATTACCTTCAGCTCGTCCTTAACGCTCTGAGGAAGGACTTCATACGCAGGATTCAGATAAAATTTCTGTTCGTAATAGTTCGCGCCGCAAAGCACTTTTAAATCAGCCATATTACTCCTTTTGATATGCATACCAAAACTACTGATATTATATACAATATTTTCCTATTTGCAACGTTCCCGTTTTTTGCTTTAATTATCTTAACAATAAACTATTATTAGGAGGCTAATCAAATGAAAATTCTTGGTGTAAGTGCCGGTCGTATCATGGGAAACAGCGAGATCCTGCTCAAATATGCCCTTAAAGGTGCTGAAGCAGCAGGCTGTGAAGTTGAAATCATCCGTCTTCAGGACTTCCAGATCAAGCCATGCATCGGCTGCGAATTATGTATAAAGTCAAAGGTTATCAAGGGCGGCCAGACTGTCTGCTCCATCCCTTCAACTGCTGATCAGCATGACTGCTATATCCAGCATGTTCTTGACGCAGACGGATTTATCTTTGCGGCTCCTTGCTACAACCTGACAGCCTGCGGACGCCTGTTCGACGCTCTTAACCGTCAGCACAAGATTCTCAGCCAGCTGAAAGAGAAATGCAACGAAAGAGCTAAATACGCAGCTACCATCGGTGTTGCAGGAACAGACTGGAGCAACTTCCTGATGCCACTCCTCAACTTCTGCGCTACCGAGCACTGCAGCAGCAACATGCATCTCGTTGACCAGATGCTGGTTGAATTCGTGCCTGCAGTAGGCGCTGTTGCTCTTGAGAAGGAAGCTCTGGACCGCGCGTTCAAGCTTGGCGAGAATATTGCCAAAGCTGTTATCGCTGATCCTGGTCTGGACTGCTACGTTGGTGACACTGAAGAAGTCTGCCCGATCTGCCATGGTACACACCTGCAGCTCAGAAACGGCCAGCTCATCTGCCCGGCATGCGATATTGTAGGACATGTATCTGAGGCGGACGGCAAGGTTACTGTTACCTGGGAAGAAGGCTATGAGAAGAGCAGATGGTCTGCTTACGGCAGCAAGAAACACCTGGACGGCATCCGTGCAGGACATGCCAAGAGAGCTCAGGGCGAAGAAACTGTTAAGGCTGTTACAGCTGAACTCAGGGACTATTTAACACCTATCAAACCAGCTCCTTTGAAATAATCCGGATAAACCAAACTGCCGGCTCATAATGCCGGCAGTTTTTTTGTTGTTTTTGTGTACAAGCCCCTCAAATATTGACATTATACCAATATATTTTGTATTCTACTCTATAATACAAACGGAGCTGACCAATGCAGGAAGAGAGCAAAGAAAAGGGCAGGAAATTCCCCTTTAAGAAATTAATAATTGCTATCGTGATCATCATCCTGGCAGGCGGGATTTCATTCCTGGCAGCCTGGTTTTTGTTCCCTGCTTATCATATGTACGGCAGCTCTATGTACCCTGCCCTCCATCAGGACGAATACGTTGTCTGCGTCAAAACCGGCAGCGTCAGGCAGGGAGATATCATAGCATTTGAATATAACAATAAGGTCCTGATCAGGCGTGTCATCGCCGTCTCCGGTGACGTCGTTGACATCCGCGAAGACGGAAGCGTTTATATAAATGATTCAAAGCTTGAAGAGCCTTATATCAGAGTATTCTCTGTTGGCAACTATACAGATGTGAACTTCCCTTGTGAGGTTCCGGATGGCTGCATTTTTGTGCTGGGAGATAACCGCATTGAATCAGTGGATTCGCGCAATTCTTCCATAGGCTTCATTGAGAAATCTCAGATTATAGGCAAACTGTTCCTGCGAATATGGCCATTATCCGCATTTGGAGGCATTAAATGAAACGGCGTGTAACGACAATATTGATCGTCTTAATATTGCTCGTGGGTATATGTCTGCTGATATATCCCTCATTCAGCAACTGGTGGAATTCAATGCACCAGAGCCGCGCTGTGTCCTCTTACATCTCTACCGTCAGCAATATGACCAATGATGAGTACATCCAGATGTGGAAAGACGCCAGGGAATATAATGAAGAGCTGACCCGGGAGGAAGAGCTGCGTTTCAAACTGACAGATGAGGAAACCGAGCGTTACAATAGCCTGCTGGACGTATCCGGCACCGGCATCATGGGATATGTAGACGTTCCGAAAATCAATGTGACCCTGCCGATCTACCATGGTACCGACGACTCTGTACTGCAGATCGCGATCGGACATATCACGGGTACATCCCTGCCTGTAGGCGGACCCGGTTCACACTGTGTCATTTCAGGACACCGCGGATTATCGAGCGCGCGTCTTTTCACTGATCTGACCAAGGTAGAGATCGGAGATACTTTCTCGCTGCATGTGCTGGACAATATACTTACCTATGAAGTAGATCAGATCCTTACCGTGCTGCCTGATGAAGTTGACGCGCTTAAACGCGAACCTGGCAAGGATTACTGCACGCTGGTTACATGCACTCCATACGGCATCAACAGCCACCGTCTGCTGGTGCGCGGACACCGCGTAGAAGATGACCATGACGAGATTATTCATATCGCCACTGACGCGCTGCCGGTTAATAAACTGCTGATCGCTGCATGCGTCGCGCTGCCGCTTATTATAATCATTTTGATCGTGCTGCTGATAATCCATATTGTCCGCGGCAAAAAGAGGAAAAATATTGAAGCGTAAGAAAAAGGGAACAATATTCATAATAATCGGCATCCTGCTCATTGTTGCTGCTCTGAGCATTGTTATTTATAACAAACTGGATTCTGACCGCGCCGAGCGTGCGGCCAAAGATGTTTTAGGTAAACTTACTGATGTTATTGCTGAGAACGCAAAGAATCAGGATACTGAGGAGGCACGCAATGAGGAGGCCTTCCGTAAAAGCCGCAATATTATGGCGGGCAGCATGATCGACGGATATGAATATATCGGCGAGATCATAATTCCTGCTGCTGATATTTCACTGCCTGTAATGTCTGAATGGGATATGACGCGATTGGATATTTCGCCATGCCGTTATACAGGCACCATTTACAACAATGACCTGGTCATCTGCGGTCATAACCACAAACACTTCTCCGCGATCAGATATCTGGATATCGGAGCGGACGTTTTTTTCATAACAATTAATGGGGAAGAAATCCATTATAAAGTAGAAAATCTGGAGACCGTAGGGCCTACAGAAGTCGAAAAGATGATCGATAACGTTACTGGTTGGGATCTGACTCTATTCACCTGCAACATCAGCGGTGCGACCAGATGCGCAGTCAGATGCGTAAGAGTTGAAGATTAATTAAAGAAGAAGTCACCATCATCACCACCAATGAATTCACCTGAATATCCTCTCTCTGTGAGCCAATCCCAATTAGAGAGCGCATAGTCAGCTGACCAGAAGTAGTAGTAATGTGTGCTTCCGTATATATCACCATTCAAAGCGGCCTGAGACGCTATGACAGCGTTCTGATAAGGGCCGTTTTCTATATATTTATCCATGCCGGCAGTCCAGAACTGTCCCGGTGCGTAAATAGCGGCTTCGATATCTCCGCCATAATCCATAGACGCTCTGTAAAGAACTGTATCAGCTACCATCAGCTGTGTCTCGTATGGAGCCCATCCGGCCTCGCATGATACCAGACATGCCAAAAGGAACGCCTCCCTATGGGTCGCGCCGTAAGAACCGCCTCCCAGCGATCCGTCATCAATTGTTATATCAGTGTGGTATGGTCTGTCCAGATATGTCCAGCCGTCATTATTGATATCAGGCCTCTGGTATTCATCCGGATCTGTTTCCTTCGGAGGATCCGTCTCTTCAGGTTCTTCATAAACCGGTTCGGGCTCGTTATAAGGCTCTTCTTCAGGCTCCTCATTCGGCTCTTCGTAATACTCTTCGGTCTGTTCGTCTTCTTCGTAATATTCAGGCTCAGTATACTGCTCTTCTGTCACCGGCTCAGTCACAGCTTCTGTTGTAGTCTCGGACTCTGTTTCCAGTTCTGCATCCTTTTCATCAAACAGTTCATGTCTTGCTAAATCCACTGTGAAGCTCTTTTCATGCATTTCCTGAACTGCAGCGATCCTGTCAGCCCTGGCCTTTCTTTCCCTGCGCGCGTTCTCAATTTCCGCGCCAAAAACAAGGCTTGCCACAAAGAAGGAAGCCCCGAATACTAAGCCAACTATAACAAATACTATTTTTTTGCTTTTCATGTCCATAATAATTACAGCCAATGCAACAAAATGTTACAAATTTGTTACAGTGAATGCATTATATGTTAAATACGTCTATAAGTCAAGTTTTAGGGGTTTTAGCGGGCAAACAGCAGGACTGCCGCGCTGATAGCCGCGTTCAGGGATTCCACCTTGCCGGCCATCGGAATCCTGATTTTCTTCGATACGCTGCGCAGTACTTCCGGTGAAATGCCGTTCGCCTCGTTGCCTATTACGAATGCAGTCGCGCCTTTATAATCCACGTCTTTGAAATTGTCAGCACCGTCCAGAGCAGCTCCGTAAACGGTTACATTCCTGTTCTTCAGTTTCTCAATGACAGGCACCAGTTCAGCCTGCGCGAACGGCACGCGGAATATGCTGCCCATAGTGGATCTGATGACCTTTGGATTAAATATGTCCGCACAGCCGGGGCTCATGATCACAGCATTTACGCCTGCTGCCTCAGCAGTCCTGATCATCGTGCCCAGATTGCCAGGATCCCTGATGTCATCCAGAATCAGATAGAGACCGTTAGACTTAGACCTGATCAGGTCGTCTGCTTTGTACGAAGGCTGTTTAAGCACAGCCAGTACTCCCTGTGGATTGACTGTATCGGACATAGCCTTAAAAGCCTCGTCGCCTACCACTTCATATCGCGGAAATCCGGAAAGGTCGAATTCTTTCTCATGGCTTTCAGATACATAGAGATAGCGGATGCTCTCCACCGGCACCTCTGAAACTATCCTGTCGCCTTCCACCACGAAGAGGCCCGACTCTCTGCGGGCTTTGGCAGATGATGCCAGCTGTTTTACCTGTTTAATATGCGGATTCGTCTTTGATGTGATCATATCCTCTTGTATATAAGCGCCACGCGCTCCTTTCCAAAGCGGTGCCTCAGAACCTCCAGCAGCTCTTCCGTGGCATCCACATTATATTTCTCTTCAAATTTCTTGCGTTCCTTGGTCGCCTTCAGCTGTACGCACAGCTGCGCGTTGCCGCTCAGGCCGCCGAATGTACTGAGACCAGTCAGATAATCCTTGTTTTTCCTGTAATCATCAAGGTCCAGTAGCTGTATCCACAGTTCCTTGCCTATTTCATCAAACGGAACCATGGTCTCACAGATGAGCTTGCCTGCCTCATCCACGCCTACGCTGACTCTGCCCTTTACCAGGACCTTCTCGCCTTCGTGAATATATCTCCTGGACAGCTCGTAATTCTTAGGGAATACGATGACTTCCACAGTGCCTACCAGGTCCTCCAGAGTGACAAAAGCCATGTTCTGGCCAGACTTGGTATTCTTGGTCGTGATCTTGGTTATGACGCCGCCAATGGTGGCATTCTGGCCGTCCATAACAAGCACGTTGCCATCGTCGTCAATAGCGAAGTCCGATGACCTGGCCGTGACGTTCTTGTTGATGATATCCATATATTCATCCAGAGGATGGCCGCTCAAGTATACGCCTATGACGTCCTTTTCGAAATCCAGGAGCGTTCCCTTGTCGAACTCGCCCACGTCAGGTATCTGTATCTGGAAGGCGCCCTTCTCCTCATCTGAAACCAGATCGAATAATGTGATCTGGCCGGAAATAGCGGACTTTTTGTCTTTATTCACGTCATCCAGTACGTCCATGTAAATATGGAGCAGCTGCTTGCGGGTCAGCCCGAACGAATCCAATGCTCCTGCTTTGATCAGGTTCTCCAGGAGCCTCTTGTTTATATCTTTATTGATAAGCCTCTGGCAGAGGTCGTAGAGGTCTTTGTACGGACCCTGCAGATCTCTCTCCGCCACGATAGCTTCGATAATATTCCTGCCGATGCCCTTAATAGCCGACAGACCATAACGGATCGCGTTGCCTTTGACGGTAAATCCGGAATATGCCAGATTAATATCAGGCGGCAGCAGGTCTATCTTCATTTCCCTGCAGGTCTGGATATACTCGGTCAGCTTGCCGGTGTTGTCCATTACGGAGGTCATGATAGCGGCCATGAACTCAACCGGATAATAGTATTTCAGATAAGCTGTCTGATAGGAAACAATAGCATACGCAGCGGCGTGTGACTTGTTGAACGCGTATTTCGCGAAGTCGATCATATCGTCGTATATCTTGTTGGCGACCTGCTCAGAGATACCGTTTCTGATGCAGCCCGGCACGCCCTTGCCCGGTTCATAGTCCGGATCTCCGTATACGAACCTCTGGCGCTCGGCCTGCATTACAGAGTCTTTCTTCTTGGACATCGCGCGCCTCAGCACGTCGGCGCCGCCCAGGGAATATCCTGCCAGGTCACGCACGATCTGCATAACCTGCTCCTGGTAAACGATACATCCGTATGTAGGCTCCAGAATAGGTATGAGCTGCGGACAGTCATACTGAACATCCCCGCCTGAATTCTTGCCGGCGATGTATTTCGGAATGAAATCCATCGGGCCCGGACGGTACAGGGCAATGCCGGCAATGATGTCCTCTAAGCTATGCGGTTTAAGCTCTCGCATGAAGCTTCTCATTCCCGCGCTTTCCAGCTGGAAGATGCCGTCGCACTTGCCTGTTCCGATCATGTCCAGAACAGCCTTGTCATTGTAATCTATCTTGGACAGGTCAATATAAATACCCGTATTGTCAAACGCCAGATTTACTGCATGCTGGATAACGGTCAGCGTCCTGAGCCCCAGGAAGTCCATCTTCAAAAGACCCAGTTCTTCGAGCGTGGTCATAATATACTGAGTGACCACAGCGCCGTCTGAACCCCTGGCCAGCGGGACATATTCCATGATAGGCTCTCTGGAGATAACTAC
The DNA here is from genome assembly GCA_017441295.1 of Lachnospiraceae bacterium. Taxonomy (GTDB): domain Bacteria; phylum Bacillota; class Clostridia; order Lachnospirales; family Lachnospiraceae; genus RGIG5612. The sequence continues at coordinate 48,364 of JAFRYA010000036.1, read as the reverse complement.
TCCGGCCGCGTGCATTGACGCGTGTCTGGGCAGACCCTCCAGACGCTTGGCCATGTCGATCAGGTAGTGCACCTGTGAGTCTGTCTCATAGGCACGGCGCAGATCATTGCTCTCATTCAGCGCCTTGTCGATAGTGATGCCAAGTTCTGTCGGAACCATCTTGGCAATGGAATCCACGGCTCCATAAGGCATATCCAGAACCCGCCCTACGTCGCGGATAACGTTTCTAGCCTTCAGCGTTCCGAATGTGATGATCTGAGCCACCTTGTCACGTCCGTATTTCTCTGTGACATAATCAACGACCTCGCCTCTTCTTTCGAAGCAGAAGTCAACGTCAATATCAGGCATAGAGACACGTTCCGGATTAAGGAAACGCTCAAAGATCAGATTGTACTTAATCGGATCTATGTCGGTGATCTCCAGACAGTACGAAACGAGGCTGCCGGCCGCGCTGCCTCTGCCCGGACCGACCATGATATTGTTGCTCTTGGCGTAATTTATGAAATCCCACACGATCAGGAAATAGTCTACATATCCCATATCACGTATGGTCTTAAGCTCGTATTCGAGCCTGTCTTCGTATTCTTCGTAATTTGGATAACGCCTGCGCAGGCCTTCCTCGCAGAGTCTCTCCAGATAATCATATGCCGTGAAGCCTTCAGGCACGTCATACTTCGGGAGTTTCTGAACGCCGAATTCTATTTCGACATTGCATCTTTCCGCTATGCGGCAGGTGTTCTCCAGTGCCTCCGGAGCATACGGGAACAGAGATGCCATCTCCTCAGGTGATTTCAGATAATACTGTCCTCCCTCGTAGCGCATGCGGTTCTCGTCGCTCAGCTTCTTGCCGGTCTGGATGCAGAGCAGGATGTCATGCGCCTCAGCGTCGGTATCGTATGTGTAATGCACGTCATTGGTGCAGACCAGCGGGATGTTCTCCTCCTCGCTCATCCTGAGCAGCTGGGAATTGACCATCTTCTGATCCGGGATTCCGTGGTCCTGGAGCTCCAGGAAGAAATTACCCTCGCCAAAGATTTCCTGCAGCCTCAGGGCTTCATCTCTGGCCTCCTGATACTTGCCGCGCATGAGCAGACGCGGAATAATGCCTGCCAGGCAGGCCGAAAGGGCTATCAGGCCTTCGCTGTACTTTTCCAGAATTTCATAGTCTACACGCGGCTTATAATAAAAGCCTTCCGTGAATCCTATGGATACTATTTTCATCAGATTGGCATAGCCAATGTTATTTTCAGCCAATAAAACAAGGTGATAATACCTGTCATCACCTTGTCCTGTCTCACGGTCGAATCTTGAACCGTTAGTTACATATATTTCGCAGCCGATAATAGGCTTGATGCCTTCCTTCCTGGCTGCCTTATAAAAATCCACAACTCCATACATTGCCCCATGATCCGTGATGGCAAGCGAATTCATGCCCAGAGCTTTCGCCTGAGCTGCCATCTCGCCGATCTTACCGGAGCCGTCCAGCAGGCTGTACTCTGTATGAACATGAAGATGTGTGAAATCCATTATTGCTCCTTATTCCCCAGAAAATCGTCCAGAGCTGTGGCCGCCTCGACCTCATCCGTTCCCTGTGCGCTGATGGTAACCTTCTCGCCCGGTGCCAGGCTGAGGCTCATCATGCCCATAATGCTCTTGGCGTTTACTTTCTTGCCGTCAGCTTCGATCATAATCTCGCTGCTGTACTCACTTGCAATCTGTACAAACATTGCCACAGGGCGTGCTTCCAGTCCGTTTGGCAGTTTTACAGTACTTTCCCTGATAATCATGTCTCCTCCTCCAATTACTCTCCTCTGAGTTCCCTGGCCATCTGGCTGATCTTGCGCAACCTGTGATTAACTCCTGACTTACCCAGCGGTGGGCTGAGCAGTTCTCCCAGTTCCGTTAATCCGGCCTCGGGGTTTGACAGCCTGACATCGCAGATGTTCTTCAGGTTGTCGTCCAGTTTGTCATATACACCGCTCTCAATGAGCAGATTGATATCCTCCACCTGCTTCATGGACGCATTGATGCTCTTGCTGATATTCGCGGTTTCGCAGTTGACCTGCCTGTTAATGGAGCCGCGCATCTCCCTGACGATCCTGACATTTTCAAAGTTCATCAGGGCCACATGGGCCTCCATGATATTGAGAATGTCCGAAATCTCTTCAGCTTCCTTGACATAGAGGACGTGCTTGCCTCTCCTGGTGGTAATCCTGGCCTCCACATCGAACTGTGACAGTATGCCCTGCAGGTGCATGGCCACTGCCGGATCGTCGCAGACTATCTCAAAATGATAGCCCTTTTCAGGATCGCTGATGGTGCCTGAAGCAATGAATGCTCCCCTCAAAAAAGCCCTGGCTTCCTGCTCTGAGCGGGTCAGTGAAATGAAGTCATCAAGATCCATTTCACCTTTAATATTAAAGGTTTTACGAAGTGATGTAAAGTCCTTTCTATTCTCCGCGGAGGGCTCAGTATACACGTATACACCAGTATCTTCATCCTTCGAAACAGCCTTGCCGCACAGCAGCATAATAGCCGCCAGTTCGGCCTTCTGGCAGGACTGCTTTTTGCTGAATCTCTTTATTAATTCTTCCTTTATGTCTCCTGAAAATGACATTATAAGATCTTAACCTCACATTCCAGGTCAACGCCCTGGCTCTCTTTGACCGTCCTCTTGACCAGATCGATCAGGCCCAGCACATCCGTTGCCGTAGCGTTGTTGTCATTAATGATAAATCCGCAGTGTTTCCTGGAAACCGACGCGCCTCCGACAGATGCGCCTTTGAGTCCGGCATCCATTATCAGCTTGCCCGCGAAATAGCCTTCGGGCCTCTTAAATGTGGATCCGCAGCTCGGATATTCCAAAGGCTGCTTATCCTTCCTCCTGGCTGTGAAATCGTCTGTTTTGGCCTTTATTTCTTCTTTATTGCCCGGTTTCAGCTCCAGCAGAGCTTCCAGCACGACATAGTCTCCTGATGAGCAGATGCTGTGCCTGTATGAAAAGACCATCTCGTCATTTGCAAGCACCAGAATATTGCCCTGCTTATCCAGCATCTTAACTTCTCGCACAACATCCTTCATCTCACCATCATAAGCGCCTGCGTTCATGCATACAGCGCCGCCCAGTGTGCCCGGAATGCCGCTGGCGAATTCAAAGCCTGTGAGGGATCTGTCCATGATCATGTCTGCCAGCACTTTCAGTTTGATGCCGGCCTTGGCCCTGACCAGATTGCCGTCAATCTCAGCCGTATTGTAGTTGTCCAGGAACTGGATCATCACGCCTTCAAAGCCTGCGTCCCTGACAATGATATTTGAGCCGTTGCCCATGATATAGTATTTAATGCCGTTCTCATTTAAGAGTTTAACCAGGAAGGCTGCGTCCTCTTCGGTCTGCGGCGTCATGAAATAATCTGCCGGGCCGCCCACGCGCATGGACAGGTGCTGTGCCATTTCCTCATGCTCACGGACGTTTTCCGCGCCTATTCTGTTAACTATTTCCTGTAAAATCCTGCTGTCAATCTTCATAGTTCATTATCCCTTTATTCTTGATTTCTTCAGATACTCTTCTGCAGAGTTCCTCCGCAGCGTCGTAGCCCATCTTCCTCTGGCGGTTGTTAACTGCCGCAGATTCCACGATAATGGCAATATTTCGTCCCGGACGCACCGGGATGGTATGCTTGACGACTTTAACCCCAAGGATTTCCTGATATTCTTTATCCAGGCCCAGTCGGTCGAATGTCTTGATATTACCGCTGTCATCCAGTTCGATTATCATGTCTATCGGGTTGCTGTCCTTAACACTCTCAACACCGTACAGGGATGCAACATCTATTACGCCCACACCCCTGAGTTCAATAAAATGCCTTGTACTCATTGGAGCGCTGCCCATAAGCAGGTTCTCATTGATCCTGGAAATCTCGATAATGTCATCCGCAACCAGTCTGTGGCCCCTTTTGATAAGCTCCAGCGCAACCTCGCTCTTACCAACGCCTGAGCTGCCCGTGATCAGGATACCTTCGCCGTAAACATCTACCAGAACGCCGTGGATGCCCTCAGTCGGTGCCAGTTTCTCGTTCATCCAGTTAATAAAATTAACAATGATATACGCGGTGCTTCTTTCAGATGCCAGGAAAGGCACGCCATGTTTAACGCACTTATCCAGCATCTGCTGCGGCGCCTGTATGCCCCTTGCCATAATAATCGCAGGCGGATTGAATGAAAGCAGTTTTTCAAACCTCTCCGCTGCCAGTTCCCTGTCCAGGGTCTTAATAAACTCCTGCTCTGCCCATCCGATCACCTGCACTCTCTCATGGTCGAAATAATCATAGAAACCTGCCAGCTGAAAAGCAGGTCTGTTAACGCTTCTGTGATAGATTTTTACTTCATGCGGATCGATTGATGGAGTCAGGTTTTGAAGACCCAGTCTTTCGATAACCTCATCAAGTCTGACATATTTTGCTGCCATAATTTTTCTCCGGATATATTTATGCTTTGTTTATAATTCATCTACTGCCTATTGTCAAAGAATTCCCTGACTGCCTTCGCAGCACGCCTGTCCATTCCGGGAACATCTGCCAGAGAATCTTCATCGGCATTCATTACATTGTCAATGCTCTTGTAATATCTGATCAGCGCCAGCCTGCGCTTAGGGCCAATGCCGGGGATGTCATCCAGGATCGATCTGACCTGGGCCTTGCCCCTGAGGCTCTTATGATATTCTATCGCAAACCTATGCGTCTCATCCTGGATCCTGGTCAGCAGCCTGAAAGGCTCCTTGCTCCTGTCCATGATATATTCGCGGTTTTCGTAAAAGAGTCCCCTGGTCCTGTGATGGTCATCCTTGACCATGCCGCAGACCGGTATATTCAGCAGTTCAGGCCTGTCTTTGGCCAGGTCTTCGATCACTGCCTTAACAGCGTTTACCTGACCCTTGCCGCCGTCGATCAGCAGCAGATCCGGCATCGCGCCGAAGCGCATGTCACCTTCATGCGAGAGCCTTCTCCTTAAAACCTCTGCCATGCTGGCATAATCGTCAGGGCCGACAACTGTTTTGATCTTGAACTTTCTGTAATCGTTCTTCTTGGGCCTGCCATCCTCAAATACAACCATTGAACCGACTGATTCGTATCCGGCCGTGTTCGAGATATCATAGGACTCCATCCTGCGGGCGTAGTTGATGCCGAGCATCTTGGAGATTTCCGTCGCTGCGCCCTTGGTACGCATTTCTTCTCTCTTAACCTTTTCCCTGTCCTGCTCGAGAACCATGGCTGCGTTCTTCTCAGCGAGCTCCACCATCTTCTCTTTTTTACCCTTCTGAGGGATCTTGATGCTGACCTTGTGACCGCCTTTGGCGCTCAGCCAGCTCTCTATTGCCTCAGCGTCTTCAATGGCGCACGGCAGCAATATTTCCGCCGGCAGGAAAGGCGAACCTGAATAATACTGCTTAATAAAGCTCGATACAATATCTTCGTTGGTCTCGTCGGGTGCCAAAGTCAGATAGAAGTGCTCGCGGTCCAGGAGCTTGCCCTTCCTGACAAAGAACACCTGCACAATAGCTTCGAATCCTTCCACGGCGATGCCCAGAATATCCCTGTTCTCTGTCGGTGAATCCTCGACCTTCTGGTTCTGTGAAATGACCAGAGCGCTGTTTAACAGTTCCTTGAACTCGCCTGCCCTCTCGTACTCCATGGCATCCGAGGCTTTCTTCATTTCGGATTTTATGTAATTGACGATCTCTGTGGAATTGCCTTCCAGAAACCTCCTGGCTGCCTCTGCCTGCACGGCGTATTCCTCTTTGGAAACATAGCCTGCGCACGGCGCCAGGCATTTCCCTATGTGATAGTTGAGGCATGGGCGTTCCTTGCCTATATCCCTTGGCAGCACGCGGTGGCAGGTCCTCAGTTTATAAACCTTAGTAAGCAGCTCTATTACTTCATGCACTGCTGTTCCATTCGGATATGGCCCGTAATATTTATCCTTATCCTTTTTGACCTTCCGAGTAAGAATCAGCCGCGGGAAGTCCTCACTCACGGTCATCCTGATGTACGGATAGGTCTTGTCGTCCTTGAGCATGGTGTTGTAGCGCGGACGGTTCTCCTTGATCAGGTTGTTCTCAAGAATGAGTGCCTCAACTTCAGAATCAGTCACAATGTATTCAAACCACGCGATCTGAGATACCATTTTCTCTATTTTCGGAGAACGTGTGCGGGATGTCTGGAAATACTGAGTGACCCTGTTCTTCAGGTTTTTGGCCTTGCCGATGTATATGATAGTATCCCTGCTGTCATGATGAATATAGACACCGGGGCTCTTGGGCAGTTTCTTCAGTTCTTCGGAAATATTGAACATACCTGTCATACTAAAATTATACTTGATTGGTAGATGATTGCAAGCAGTGACAGCACTGTTGCATCTATCTATTTTATTAATAAAAAAAATGAAATGTTCACATTTATATGTTATAATGCCGTCAAACAAAAGTGAAAGACAGGGTTATATATGGAAGAAAAACGCAAACCTGATAAAAGAAGAATAATTGTCACTATATTGATTGTGATCTTCGCGGGTGTATTTGTCTTCGCGGGCATCAAGCTGATCACTATCATGTCAGGCTACAACACAGCCACCAAGGAGTACAGCTCAGTCGCAGAGAAGGTATTTGAGCCTGAGACCGATGCCAAGGGCGAAGTCATCAAGGATTCTTTCGTTTGGAATTACCAGAATCTGGTTGCCATCAATCCCGATGCCGTCGGATACCTGCGCCAGAAGGGCGAGCTGAAGAACCGTGTAGACTATCCGGTCGTACAGGGCAGTGACAATTCATATTATCTGAAACATCTGATAAACGGCGAATACAATGACAGCGGCACACTCTTCGTGGACTACCGCATAGAGGAAGGCATGAACGCCCAGAACTGCATTATTTACGGCCATAACATGAACAACGAGGCTATGTTCGGCTGTCTGTCTGATTATGCGAATGAGACCTTCTTCAAGTCTCATCCGTCCTTTGATGTATATATCGGAGAAGACCATTATCTGTATAACGTCTTCGCTTTCGGCAATGTTTCCACTTCCGGATTCGCCTATACATACGATTTCACGAATTATGATTTTCTGGAATTCGTAAGACAGGCACTGGAGATGAATACATATAACACAGGCTACACGATCGATGATTTTGATTACGATTCCAAGATCATCACCCTGTCCACCTGTCTGGATGAATTTGAATCCTCTAAAAGATATGCGGTATTCCTGGTCCGCGACAGGAAGCTGAACAATTAGTTCAGACCATAATCTTTACCCAGTTTAATAATGCTGTCTTTAGCTTTTTCAATCATGGCATACTCAACGCAGTATGCCATTCTTATATATCCCGGACAGTCAAATGCCGCGCCGGATGAAATGATTATCCTGTAATTATCTTTGGCATAAGACACAAATTCCTTGTCGTCAGGAACAGGCGTCTTCACGAATACATAGAAGGCTCCCTGAGGATTGGCGACCTCAAAGCCCGCCTCGTGCAGTATGCTGACCAGAAGCTGTCTGTTCCTGTCATAAATATGCGTATCAGATCTGGCATTCAGAACCTTCATAATAGCCTTCTGCTGCAGTGAAGGAGCGTTAACGCAGCCCACCGCCCTGATGGCGTTGGCTGTGCTGGCCAGGATATCCTGAGACTCTGCTGCCTCATCCGGCACGAGCAGATATCCGATCCTCTCGCCCGGGATGGACAGGCACTTGCTGAATGAATAACAGATCATGGTATTGGCGTAATACTTAGTCAGGAAAGGATACTCAAGTCCATCGTAGATCAGCTCTCTGTATGGCTCATCTGAAATCAGGAAAATAGGATGTCCGTACTTCTCCTGACACTCTTCCAGAACCGCTGCGATATTACGTATGGTCTGCTCGTCATAGACTACGCCGGTCGGATTATTCGGGGTATTGATAATGATGGCCTTGGTTTTCTCAGTAATGGTATTTCTAAGGGCATCCATGTCCGGCATGAATGTCGGAGGATTCGGAGGAACGACCGTGGTAACTCCGCAGAAGTTGGAGATATAGTTCCTGTACTCCAGAAAGAATGGGGCAAATACAGCCACTTCATCGCCCGGATCGAGCAGGATCTTGAGTGCAATAACTATGGCATTGGCAGCTCCTACTGTCATGCAGATGTTTTTGCCGGCGAAGTTCGTGCCAAAGCGCTCGTTCAGATTGTCAGCAATAGCCTGCCTGGTGTCTTCAAAACCAGGGTTGCTCATATAGCCATGCAGTGTCAGTGAATCGTATTCGTCCAGCACCTGCCTGATGGCATCGTTCAGTTCCTCCGGGACCGGTGTGTTCGGGTTGCCCAGACTGAAATCATAGATATTCTCCCTGCCGTATTGTTTGGCCAGGCGCTTGCCCTCTTCGAACATATCCCTGAGTGTGGAGCCTGTAGCTAAAAGCCTTTGAGTTTCTTTGGATATTACTGACATTTCAATTCTCCTTATCCGGATTAATGGACAAATTTTAACATTATCAAATTAGACTTTCAACATTTTAAGTTGTTATTTCCCCCTTGTCATATTATAATTAACAGGTACTTCTAGGAGGAATTGTTTATGAAGAAATTTTTAGCAGCTTTACTTGTTGCTCTTCTGTGCATCGCTTGCCTGGCAGGCTGCAAGAAGGAAGAGCCCAAGCCTACATATAACGACAACGCCATCTGGGGCACATGGTCAGAAGACTTCTTCGATTCTGGATACATCTTCAACGATGACGGCACAGGCTTTGACACATTCTGGAATCTGAGCTTCACATATACCGCTGACGGCGAACGTCTGTGCCTGATCTACGACGACGAGCTCTGGGGCGAGTCCGACTACAGCTACACCATCTCAGGCAATACACTCACCATGATCCGTGAGGTGGAAGAAGGCGAGACTGCCGATGAATTCGTCTACACCAGACAAGGCGGCTCTAAGGACATTCCTGATGAGACCACGCCGGAGGGCGAAGACGAAGGCGGCGAAGAAGAACCGCAGGAGTAAAAATCAGGGAAGGCTTAAGGCCTTCCCTTTTAATTTAGAACAATTCTGAAACTGACGTGAATTCATCAATGGCATCCAGGAAATCCAGCAGACCCTTCTTGATATTGTCTGTTTTCCACGATACTGTCACTCCGCTCGAAGTATCCTTGATCGGGCGCCATTCAAAATATGGATCCCCATACGAAGTATAAAACCTGTCAGCCACGAACAGGTCTCTGTTGGACCTGAGGTTCAGCAGCTGTGAGCTGGCATTATTTGTATATGAAATAATATTTGGCTGAAATCCCGCGCGAACGCAAAGGCTCTTGAGCATATTATAGTAGGCCGGTGTGAAGCGCGCGGAAATGCTGACGAAATTGTAATCCTTCAGATCCTCCAGAGTTACCTCTTCTTTTTTCGCTAATGGACACGTCTTCAGCATACCTATCGCCAGCGGGCATCTGCGTATTACCTTGGAATTAAAGTATTGATTGCCCAGTTCCTCCATGTCATAGAGGACATTGAAGGCAATGTCAAACTCTCCATTGATCAGTTTGGAGCGCACTTCCTCAGAAGGGCAGTCCTCCACATGAACATTGATGTCCGGATTGATAATCTTATAAATTTCCAGTATTGGATACAGATATGCTCCGGGCTTGTGCGTGCTCAGGATACCAATCCTCAGGTCCTGGGCATAGCCTCCCTGCAGCGATTTGGCCACGTCGATAGACTGGTCAATATGCGAAAGAACGTCCAGCCATTCCATATACAGGTAACGGCCGGTTTCAGTCAGAATAAGTCGTTTTTTGTCACGGATAAAAAGCTGAAAGCCCAGATAGTCTTCCAGAGCTGCGATGTTCTTGCTTACCGCAGACTGTGTCATATTGAGCAGTCTGGATGCACGCGTAAAGGAGTCACACTCTACGACCGCAATAAAGACACGCATTTGCGTAATATTGATATTGATTGCGTCCAGGTTAAACATAACCTCACTACCCCCACACAATCAATGCAAAAGCGTTAATTATATAATCCGCGTTCATTATATCGGAGCGCCAAATAATTGTCAAACAAAGAGAAAGCGGCAGCCAAAGCCACCGCTCTCTCTAAAAAGGAAACAATGCAAAACCCGATACATTGATCACTTCTGCGGGAAATAGATCGGATCGAATTCAGCAATAATCTCTGAAACTCTCTCGTACAGACCCGGATATGTGGTCTCAGGTCCGCCCATTGTCAGAGCAGGAATGATATACTTAGGACCGCACGCCTCGATATGTGCTTTCAGTCCTGCGCGTACTTTCTCATCTGTCCAGTCTGGCATATCATATTTACCATTATCCAGACCGCCCTGGATGGTGATAGCGCCCTTGTACTCAGCTACCAGCTTAGGAATGTTGTTCTCGTAAACAGCACCCTGCCATACGTCGATGCCCATCTCGATCATTTCAGGAACCAGATCAGCAGCATAAGAATCCGAATGATGAACGATATACTTAACGCCGAGATCTTTCCAATGGCCATAGATCTTCTTGTATGCCGGCAGGAAGAACTCATCGAACATATCCTTGGAAATGAACAGGCTCCTCTGGCTGCCCCAGTCATCATGATGGAAGAGTATCTCCGGCTTTACATATTTGAAATGCTCATCAGCGATGGTGCACTCCCAGTCTGCCATGTAGTCGATCAGCTCGTGCATAGCTTCCGGCTCCTCATAGAAGTTGATCATGGTATCTTCCATGCCCATCAGATAATGGCATTTCTCAAACATGCCACAGAATACCTTGGCAGTCGGGAAATACTCATTTTTGTCAATCTCATTAAACTGTTTGATGCAGTCTGCCCATGCCTCAGGACCCAGGTCCATATTCGGAGCATGTACAGTTTCTCTCCAGTTTGTGATGTCCGGGCAAACCTTGTCTGCGCCTTCGCACATAGGGAATGCTCCCGGCAGATTCTCCGGGAATTTCTGGCGAACGCCCCATCCGTTAGTCCATTCAGTACCGCGGATAGGAACACCGAAATATATCGGGAACAGCGGATCATCCAGCCATGCCTGATATTCATACTGCTTTACAAACCTGTCCGGATTGCCGCCCTTCACGGTTTCAATAAAGTTCTGTTTTATTGTTAACATATACCCTCCTCCTTATTTGAAATAATGTCCGTTATTATTATATCTTGTTGGGGGAGCCATGGCAAATACTGCTAACCGCGGCCCCCCTGGATTATATAATCAATGCTTAAGCATTAATTATCTTCGTTGGTTTGAAAATCTGAGATTTTCACTTTCCTCTTCACACCGAACAGGTCAAATCCGCTCTTTTTGTTGATCAGACCCATAATGCCTTTAGGCGCCACGAGGATCATGACTACGGCGATAACTCCGAGTATCAGCATGCTGAACCCTGAGAAGTTATACAAGAGCTGCCTCAGTATTACGAATACAATAGCTCCTATGATCGGGCCCTCAATCGTTCCCATTCCGCCGATTACTGCAATGAATACCATGGATACGGTCCAGTCAATGCTGAATCCGACAGTCGGTTTGATATATGACAGATTCAGATACAGAGCCGCTCCTGCCAGACCTGTGATGGCCGCTGAGATCAGGAAGCAGATCAATTTGGATCTGTACAGCTTAACACCGCGGATTTCTGATGCGGCTTCATTGTCGCGCATTGCCATCAGGCCGAGGCCGAACTTGGACCTCAATATCAGCACGACCGCCAGCAGCGCTATCACCGCTACTCCGAACGCGATGAAATACATGGCCGTTGCGCCGAGCGTTCTGGCTACGGTGATATTGAATCCCACGTTGTAATTGACGAAGCCCCATGTCTGGAAGAATACGCACAGAGCCTCTGCCACCAACCAGGTACCGATGGTGAAATATACGTCCTTCATATTGAAGATCGGGAATGAAATAAGCAGCGCGAATATTACACTGACTATCGCCGCCAGCAAAAATCCCAGTAAGAATGGGAGTTTCAGCACCTGCGAAACGATTGCCAGGGAATAACCGCCCAGTCCGATAAACGCCTGCGATCCAAGCGAAACCAGTCCGGCATAGCCGCCCAGCAGATTCCACATTTCACCGATGGCCATATACATCAGTATCAGAGTGAAGATATTGACAATGTAATCTCCTCCCCAGAACGGAAGGGATACCAGTACAACAACCGCGACAGCCAGCGAGATCCAGCGGACCTTTGGCATTGCATCTTTTTGTTTCAGCATGTTTTTATCAGCCATTGAAATATCCTCCTTTCCGGGTTATTTACGCATCCTCTTCGACAGGAGGCCCTGAGGTCTGACTGTCAGAAGGATCAGCAGTATGATATAGCCTGCGAGTGTCTGGTACGCTGTGCCCAGCAGATATGCCGCGATCATCTGGGCCAGACCCAGGATCGCGCCGCCAACCAGCGTGCCGAAAATGCTTCCCATACCGCCGATAACAACAACGCCGAAGGCGATGATCAGGAACTGTGTGCCTGTATATGGGAAGAATGAATATGTCTGCCCTACCAGCATGCCGGCCACAGCGGTGGCTGCCATTGTAATGGCCATCGCCCAGACATACATTGTCTTGGTATTGATTCCCATCAGCTCAGCCGCCATCGTGTCGGAAGATGCCGCGCGGATGGAACGTCCGAGCGGAGTCTTGTCCATCAGAATGGACAGTCCCACAATCAGCACTACTGCAACGATGAAGTTGACAGCGTACTGTCCTGAGATGGAAACCAGGTCAGTTTTAATAAAGTTGGTGCCCTTGACCGGTGACGGCAGCGCGTTGTTGCCTGCGCCGAAGATCAGTGTCAGCGCATTCTTGATCGCGATTGACAGGCCGAACATGACCAGCATGGCCGTCTCTGCTCCCTGGTCAATAACCTTGTTGATCAGGAACTTCTGGATCAGGAATCCTATGATGGCCATGACAACTATCGTGATCAGCAGCGCGATATAAATGTTTCCGATCAGGTGGTTCAGGATCACCATGATAAAGAATGTCGCCACTATCATCAGATCACCATGAGCTATGTTGGTGATCTTAACGATACCGAATATTAATGAGAGGCCGACACCTATCAATGCGTAAAGCCCGCCTAACAGCAAGCCGGTAATAACTGCCTGCAGCATTAATCGGCACCTCCTTCCCCGCTTTGCTCCACACCGAAGTAGACCTGCGCGATCTGCTCTTCGCTGAGTGCGCTGCTCCTTCCTTCCAGAACAACTTCGCCGTGAACGATGACATATGCATAGTCAGAATGCTTCAGCGCGCGCTTCGTTTCCTGCTCTACCAGCAGGAAGCTGACGCCATTTTTGTTGATCTCATGGAGCGATGCGTAAATGTCTTTGATAATAACCGGTGCCAGACCAAGTGAAATCTCATCACAGATGATCAGCTCCGGATTGGCCATCATTGCCCTCGCGATCGCCAGCATCTGCCGCTGACCGCCCGAAAGGAATGTTGCCGTCTGTTTTTCCTTCTCTTTCAGTACAGGGAAGGTCTTGTAGACCAGCGCCAGGCTTTCCGCGCGTCTGGCCTTAGCATGCTTTGGATACGCGCCTAAGAGCAGATTCTCATAGACCGACATATCTTCAAAAATATGGCTGCCTTCCGGTGTCATTGTCAGTCCCAGCCTGGCAATCTTGTTCGTCTGAATGCCGGTAATGTCCTGCCCCTTCCAGATAACACTGCCTGACTTAGGTTTGTTCAGGCCCATGATCGCCTGTAGGATAGTGGACTTGCCCACGCCGTTAGCGCCTATCAGGGCTACCATTTCTCCCTTTTTTACTTCCATATTAACTTCTTTTACTGCCTGCAGGTCGCCATAGAAGACGTCGAGCCCTTTGACCTCAAGCAGTTTCTCTTTCTCAATCATCTTCTTCCGCTCCCATATATACTTCATTAACAATACTGGACTTCATAACCTCTTCCGGCGTATCGGTCAGTAAATCCCTGCCGTTTGCCAGAAGCATGATGCGGTCCGTTCCTTCCATCAGCGTCTGGATGATATGCTCGATCCAGATAATGCTGACGCCTCGTCCCTTGATAGTTTTTACGATCTCCAGTATTTCGTTTACTTCCGCGTTAGTCAGACCTCCCGCAACTTCGTCCAGCAAAAGCAATTTGGGGTCTGATGCCAGAGCTGCGCCGATTTCCAGTCTCTTTCTATTGATCAGGCGGAGCTTGCCGGCCGGTTCGTTCGCGCGCTCTTCCAGCTTCACGAGCTTTAAGATTTCCCTGGCCTTAACAGCAGCTGCCTTCTCAGAGACTTTCTGACCATAAACAACGCTGGCTAATATATTTTCATAAACGGACATGTGTTCAAAGGCTCTCGGCACCTGAAATGTCCTGCCGATACCCATGGCTGTCCGCGCTGTGATACTCTCTTTTAAAATATTCTGACCGAGGAAGATTATTTCCCCGTGGTCTGCTTTCAGGATGCCTGAAATAATATTCAGCAGAACTGTCTTGCCTGCTCCGTTCGGACCCATTATTCCTAAGACTTCACCTTCGTTAACATAGAAATTAACAGAGTCCAAAACCTTATTTCCGCCAAAAGCGATTCCCAGATCCTTTACTTTCAGAATGGCTTCCAATGAATCATCCCCTTTTTCCTGCTGACAGGATGTGCCGGCAGCAAGGCCGGCACATCCAATTAATAGTCAATTATTTATTCCACTGCATATCAACCTGTGGCTCAAGGATCGGCTCTGCTGCCGGAACGTGCTTAGCACCGGTAACAGCTTTACGAAGTCCCCATTTCTCATCAGGTACCCACTGACCGAATGTGATAGGAGTCTCAAATACATGCTCCTCGTCACAGCTCAGTGTTCCGTAGATGCAGTCAAAGTTCTGGATATTCTCCAGGGCTGCTACGATATCCTCGCTGCTGATGGACGCTGTGGTCTTAAGTGCCTGGTCGATCAGGTCAAAGAATACATAGTCCCATCCGATTGTCAGGTCCGGAGCTTCATTTACATGCTCTTCAAAGTCTGCTGACAGTTCTTCAGCAGTCTTTCCTAACAGAGATGATGTGAACGGATACTGACGGTTCCACTGAGTCTCGATGCAGGTGTAAGCGCCTGTGCACTCGCCTGCTGCGTTTGTCAGTGTCAGAACATCAGATGAGAAGTGCATGCCCTTTGAAAGGATAACGAACTTAGGCTGATATCCGAGAGAGTCAACATTTGCCCAAAGGCCTGACAGCTGATATCCGAGCAAGGAAGCCAGCATAATGTCTGCGCCTTCAGCCTGGATCTTCTGAACGATAGCTGTGAAGTCTGTAGCGCCTTCCTGTGCCATTTCGCTCATATCCGGGTTAACTACTGTGTAACCATACTGCTCAGCTTTAGCCAGAACCAGATCATGCATACCAACGCCGTCAACAGAAGCATCCAGTACGAGACCGATCTTTCTGTTGGTGTTCATCTGATCAAATGCGTTGAAGTACTCATCAACCTGCTTCTCATATCTCATTGCGCATGCGAATGAATATGTGTAAGGGCCTGCAACTGTCCAGCTGACATCCGGGCCGCCGTCAACGATGCAAGGAACTTTTAATTTCTCTGCAACCTCAGATACAGGGTTCATTGTATCCGGTGTCCACTCACCCAGCAGAATTGAGCATCCGTCACTCTGTACCAGTTTGGTAGCAACCTCAGCCGCCTTGACAGGATCGGACTCTGAATCGCCTTTGATTACTTCGATTGTATAATGAACGCCGCCGATGTCATATCCGGTCTCGTTCATCTTAGCTACAACG
Source organism: Lachnospiraceae bacterium (assembly GCA_017441295.1). Taxonomy (GTDB): domain Bacteria; phylum Bacillota; class Clostridia; order Lachnospirales; family Lachnospiraceae; genus RGIG5612. The sequence goes on along the minus strand of JAFRYA010000036.1, from coordinate 32,574 downwards.
TTCTCGATGGTTCTGTCCATACCTACGCTGAAATGAGCCATCGGACCAGTGATAGGGCTGACATAACCGATCTTGATAACGCCTTCGCCGCCGCCCGGCTGCTCGCCGCTGCCTTGTTCACCGCCGCCGCCTTGGCCGCCGCCACCGCCTTGGCCGCCGCCTGAGCAGGCTGCCAGAAGACCGATTGCGAAAATAACAGCCAATACCAGAGCAGCTATTCTTTTCAGTTTCTTCATTTTTCTCCTCCTATTCTATCCAATTGAATTACTACACCAGGGATTCCCCCAAGCGGATTATTAAATAACCCAATACTATGCGCCTGGTTCCCTTTTATTTTATGAGAAGTTTAAAACAGATAAAAACGAGAAGTCGTTATGAGTTCATTCCTGTGAGGAATGGATTGTTTTTTTCTTGAATATGAGGTCTGATAGGTTATAATTATTCTATTGAACATTCTTGGGAGATTATTATGGAAAACATTATTTTTGACAGGCAGGACGAAGCTGCCAATTTTATCGTAGACAAGCTCTGCTCTTTACTGGAAGAAAAGCCCGACGCCATGATCTGCATCGCTGCGGGCCATACTTCCCTGCCCATTTTCGAGGCTATGAAAGAGGCTCAGGACGAGGGACGTCTGGACCTGGAATATGCCCAGTTCATCGGTATGAGCGAGTGGGAGCGCATAGCTCCGAGCAATCCGGGCTCATGCGCCAACTTCCTGTACACTAACCTCTTCTTCCCTCTGGAAGTTGAGCCGATGAATATCCATCTGTTCGACAGCCTGGGTAAAAGCGGCGAATGCCAGGTCGTTAAAGAGCTCATCAGGAGACACGGAGGCATTGATTTCCTTATCGCAGGTCTCGGAATGAACGGCCATCTGGGCTTCAACGAGCCGGGCAGTGACCCTGCGTCATCAGTCCGCATCGTGGATATTTCTGACGAAACCAGACAGGTAGCGGCCAAATATTTCGGCGGCGAGGTGCCTGTATTCCCACGAGGAATGACCATCGGCCTGCATGAAATGTTTGCTTCAAAAGAAATCTATCTGCCCGTATTCGGCGCAGATAAGGCTTCAGTAGTTAAAAAGCTTCTCGACACTGAGCCGACCAACGAATTCCCTGCCACCTTCCTTAAGATGTGTGACTGGGCAACACTGGTATTGGATAATGAGGCTGCGGGGGAGCTGTAAGATATTTTAATATCAAAAAAAGATTAACTAAGCAATATAAAAAAGCCGTGCGTCATGCACGGCTTAAATTTATTCTATTTCCACCTTATCCGGCCCTTCGATATTAATGCGGCTCTGGAAAAATGTCTCGAACAGCTTGACTGCGTCCGCGTTGTCGTGGGCGCCTGCGGTCTCGTAGGCCGAGTGCATCGCTATCTGCGGCAGGCCCACGTCCACGCCGTTCATGCTGACCTGGGCGGTAGAAATGTTGCCCAGTGTGGAGCCTCCCGGCTGGTCGCTCCTGTTCGAATATGTCTGCCACGGCACGCCGGCCTTCTCGCACAGCATCCTGAAGACGCCTCTGGAGAACGCGTCGGTCATGTATTTCTGGGATGCGTTTTCCTTGATGACGATTCCCTTGTTCATCTCCGGTGCATTGTTCAAATCATACTTCTCAGGATGGTTCGGATGAACCGCCTGGGCGTTGTCGCAGCTGACCATGAATGACTTGGCCACTGCCATGTGGTACTCCTCTGCCATCGCTCTCCTGCAGATGCAGATCCTGTAGAGCACGTCCTTAAGGAATGTAGACATAGCACCCTGCTTGGTGCCTGAGCCTACTTCTTCGTTGTCCAGGCATGCGAAGATATTGATGCAGCCGTCGCTGATCGGTTTCTCTGACGCGCTGAGGAATCCTTTAAGTGAGGTGAACGCGCACTGGAGGTCGTCCAGTTTCGGACTGGAGATGAACTCGTTGGCTGCTCCCCAGATGGTGCCCTGCTGCCTGTTTACGAGGAACAGGTTCTTGCTGATGATCTGGTCTGTGGAGACGTTCAGGCTGTCGGCGATCAGCTGATTGAGCGCGCCCTTCTTGAAGGTTCCTTTGGAGAACAGCGGGCACTGGTCTATCTGGCGGTTGAATTCCACGCCTTTATTTACGTCTCTGTTGAAATGGATGGACTGGCTCGGGATGAGGCATACATCCCTGCCTGTGGCGATGAGGCGGTTCCTGATGGCATTGCCTTCCCTGATATAGACTCGGCCTGCCAGGCCCAGAGGTCTGTCAAACCAGCTGTAGTCGATCATGCCGCCGTAAGGCTCGACATTGAGCCTTAAGTATTCGCCCGGTCCCTCCAGTTCGGGAACTTCCTTGACCATGAATGTCGGTGAGTCGGAATGTGAAGCGGCTATCTTGAAATAGAAGCTGCCTGTGCGCTCGCCCACGGTAAATGCGATGATGCTGGAATTATTCCTGACGACGAAGAACTTGCCGCCTGGAGCCAGGTCCCATGAGGATGTCTCCTTGAGCTGCTTGAAGCCAGCCTTCTTAAGCATGAAAGCCATATTTACGGCCACATGATATACACTCGGGGATTTCTCTATAAATTCCAGTAATTCTTTATTGACGTCCATAAGAAGTTCCTTCAACTTTATTAACACAAGGTCTACGTGATATGTTATACTATTTTTTGGTTTTTTCATCAATTGTTTTTTGAAAAGAGAATAAGGAGATAATAAAATGCAGAGAAGAATTGGAACAGTTTCAAGAGGACTCCGTGGACCGATCGTCAAGGAAGGCGACGACCTGCGCAAGATCGTTGTTGATACCTTCATGGATTGTCTCGAGCACGGAGAATTCGAAATCGGAAGGAAAGATGTTCTCGCCATCACCGAGTCCATCCTGGCCCGCTCCCAGAAAAATTACGCCAGCGTTAACCAGCTGGCTGAGGACGTACGTGCCAAGACCGGCGGCGAGACCGTAGGCGTAGTATTCCCAATTCTCTCCCGTAACAGATTCGCTATCTGCCTGCGGGGAATCGCTAAGGGCTGCAAGAAGGTCGTTTTGATGCTCAGTTATCCGAGCGACGAGGTCGGCAATCACCTGCTCGATATTGACCTGTTGGACGAAAAGGGCGTAGACCCATACAAGGACGTCCTCACACAGGAAGAATTTGAGGGAATGTTCGGCAAGTCGAAACATACATTTACCGATATCGACTATGTTAACTATTACAAAGACCTGATCGAGGACTGCGGCGCTGAAGCACAGATCATTTTCGCAAATGATCCCCGCAAGATCCTTGATTATACAGACACAGTCATCTGTGCTGACATCCACACCAGGAAGAGGACCAAGAGGATCCTCATCAACGAAGCCCGCTCCAGGATTGTTTTAACTCTGGATGAGCTCCTGAACGAGCCTGTTTACGGCTCAGGCTACAACCCTGACTTTGGTATCCTGGGCTCTAATAAGTCCACTGAAGATACCATCAAGCTCTTCCCGATCAACTGCACCGAATTCGTTATGGGCGTGCAGGCTGATATCAAAGAGAAGACTGGCAAGACCATCGAAGTCATGGTTTACGGCGACGGTGCTTTCAAAGATCCTGTCGGCAAGATCTGGGAGCTCGCAGACCCTGTTGTATCTCCTGGCTATACACCGGGACTCGTTGGCCAGCCGAACGAGCTCAAACTCAAATATCTGGCTGATAACCAGTTCGCAGACCTCAGGGGCGATGAGCTGAAAGAAGCTATTTCACAGGCTATCCGCGAAAAGGATTCAGACCTCAAGGGCCAGATGGCTACCCAGGGTACTACCCCGCGTCAGCTCACTGACCTGCTCGGATCCCTCTGCGACCTGACCAGCGGTTCAGGTGACAAGGGCACCCCGTTCATTTACATTCAGGGATATTTCGACAATTATACAGACTGATAAAAATCAAGACCCGCCGTCATGGCGGGTCTTTTTTTATTGTTTAATGCGTGTGCCTCTCTTCGTGAGTCTCTCGGCATCGAAGACGAATCTCATCTGCTCGCTGCCATATGCCCTTTCGATGACTAGATTGCCATCCTCGGCATAGATTTTGAATGAGCCCCTCTTGAGGCACAGGGAATTCCTCCTGATGCGTCCCAGAGATCTGAAATGCTCTATCATGTCTTCATCTTCACTGCCCCACGGATATGTTCTCCTGTTATCAGGGTCGGTGCCTCCTTCGAGGCTGGTCTCATCTCCGTAATAGATGACAGGAACGCCCGGCATCACGTATTGAAGTGCTGTAGCAAACTTCACGGCTTCCTTGCTGCCCAGCGCCGTCAGGATCCTCTCTCTGTCGTGGCTACCCAGACAGTTAAAGCATGCCATGAAGGCCTCTTTAGGATAATTTTCCATTCTGGACATCTGGCGTGAAGCGAATTCCGCAGCATCTATATCCTTCCTTACGAAGGCGATAATGTCCTCGCGCAGAGGATAATTCATTACGCCGTCCAGCTCCTGACCGCCGAGGAAATGCATCCTGACTCCGTAATCCACCTTGTCGCTGGCATCCTCCCAGACCTCTCCGATCAGCAGATTGTCTCTGTTTACGTCTTTGACGGTCCTTCTGATGCGGCGCATAAAAGCGTCAGGCAGTTCATCTGCCACATCCAGTCTCCAGCCTTCTGCTCCGGCCTCCAGCCAGTATCTCAGCACTCCATCCTTGCCGCAGATCATGTCGCTGTATTCCGGATTCATCTCATCCAGCTGAGGTAGGTCTTTAACGCCCCACCAATAGGTGACCTCGTCACCGTTATGCTGATACCAGTCCGGCTTATCGCGGAAATACTTGCTGTCGACTCCGGTATGGCTGAAAACGCCATCCAGAATCACATGCATATCCAGTTCCTTAGCCGCGCTGCACAGATCTTTGAAATCACGGAGCGCACCGAGCACCGGATCGATCTCGAAATAGTCCGCCGTATCATAGCGGTGATTAGACCTGGCCCTGAAGATCGGATTCAGGTAAATGGTATTGACTCCCAGAGATTTAATATACTCCAGCTTGTCTGTGATGCCTCTTAAATTGCCTCCCCAGAAGTTCCATACCTGAACGCTGCCGTCTGTGTCCTTGATGTAATACGGCAGGGTATCCCATTCCTCATAGCGTCTGCCATGTATCTCAGGTGTGCCCTCTGCCCTGCAGAATCTGTCCGGGAATATCTGATAGACTATGCCTTCCTTATACCAGTCCGGTGCCTTGAATCCGTGATAAACACTGATCTTGTAAGACACAGGCGTCTCACCCGGATAGTAAATCCTGCCAACGCCTCCGCGGAACTGATCATTATTGCCGTAGCATACTGTCTGATCCGGATAATCTATAACAAAGAAGTACCAGACCAGGCCGTCCGTCTGCGGCATCCTGACTGACCATCTGTAGAGCCCGTCCATGTATTCACCGGGCAGCATGCGGTCGCCTTCAGCCTCACTGTAAGTATGGAGGGAAACTGACAGAGCGTCATCTGCTTTCAGGCACAACTTAACTTCGGAGCCGGTAAGCGCGGCTCCGAAGGGTTCTCTGTATTCGTTACTATATGAATCGTGAAAAATGTTCATTGTTTATCTTCCTGCCAACTGGCGGTATATTTCCAGATATCTGGCTGCTGAAGCATTCCAGCTGAAATCTGCTGCCATAGCCTGTCTTCTGAGTGCTGACCATTTCTTGTGGTCGCCATAGAGTTCCAGCGCCTCACAGATGGCTCCGCGGAGCTCGTGAGCATTGAAGTTCGCGAAGGAGAATCCTGTGCCCTCACCGGTAAATTTATTATATGCGGTGACAGTATCCTTCAGTCCTCCGGTCTCCCTGACGATAGGCAGTGTGCCGTAGCGCATGGAGATGATCTGTGACAGACCGCAAGGCTCGAACTGACTTGGCATCAGGAAAGCGTCAGCGCCGGCATAAATGCGCCTGGAGAGCGGCTCTGAGAATTCTATTCTGGCTGCGAAGGTGTCAGGCTTGATGCCTGCGAAATGTGTCAGTGCCCTGACATAACGTTCCTCTCCGGTGCCCAGAACTACGAGCTGTGCTCCGCTTTCAGCGATCCACGGCAGATTATATGTGATCAGGTCAATGCCCTTCTGCTCGGTCAGTCTGGTTACGATTGCCAGCAGCATTCTGTCTGCGTTGACTTCCAGGCCAAGCTCTTCCTGAAGAGCTTTCTTGTCCTTGGTCTTGCCGCCCATTGCGCTCTCTGAATAGTGGAACGGGATGTGCGGGTCAGTGTGCGGATCGTAAACATTGTAATCTACCCCATTCAGAATGCCGTGGAGCCTGTCTCTTCTTTCTCTGAAGAGCCAGTCCAGACCCTCGCCGAATGCAGGTGTGCAGATTTCATCAGCGTATGTCGGTGAAACTGTGCTGATAATATCAGCGTAGCGGAGGCCGCCGAGCATATAGTTGGCGCTGCCGTCCTCGACTCTCATCTGTCTGTCGGCATCAGTGCCATGCAGACCACAGACGTCTCCTATGACATATTCTGAGAACTGGCCCTGGAATTTCAGGTTATGAATTGTCAGCATGGTCTTTACATACTCAAAACCATTAATATGCCTGTAGGTCTCATTCAGATATACCGGGATCAGGGATGTGTGCCAGTCGTTGCAGTGGATCACATCCGGCATGAAATCCGGCAGATGCAGGAGCGTTTCCAGAACAGCCTTGGAGAAGAATGCTACTCTCTCGCCGTCATCGAACTCACCGTAGATATTGCCTCTCTTGAAATAATACTCATTATCAAGAAAATATATTTTTACATTTTCGTATTGATACTCAAACAGTCCGCAGTAGCAGTTTCTCCATCCCAGCGGTACGTTGAAGTTATCAATGTAAACCATGCGTTCCTGATATTCCCAAGGAATGCTTGAAAGTTTCGGCAGGATCAGTCTGACCTCGCACTCTTCCGGATCGAAGTAGCGCGGCAGGCTGCCTGCAACGTCTCCCAGTCCTCCTGTTTTGGAGAATGGGGCAGCTTCAAAGCTGGCGAACAATACTTTTATTGGTCTTTCCATAATCAAAGTTCCTTGTTCTTTCCAATCACGAGCGGATTTTTGTCAGTGCCTATCAGTTTAACATCTTCATTAACTACAGAATATTTATCCATTACAACATTCTCCAGTACAGCACCCGGCTTGATGTCTGCATGCTGCAGAATGATGCAGTTCTTGACGGTTGCGCCCTTGCCGACTTCAACATTTCTGAAGAGGATGCTGTTCTCTACCTTGCCTTCGATCTCACAGCCTGCGGAGATCATGGAGTGGATAACGTCTGATCCATCATCAAACAGTGCAGGTGCCTCATCCTGGATCTTGGTGAATATTGTGCGCGGGCCTCTGAACAGCTCGAAGTGAACTTTCGGATCGAGCAGATCCATGCTGGCCTCAATATAATCCTGAAGTGACTCTATGCTCTTGACATATCCGTCGAAATGATATGTGCCGATATCTTCCGGAGCAATCTCCTGGAAGAGCAGATCAACCAGATTGAGATGTGAGAAGCTGGAGTAGCTCTCAACGATTTCAATCAGGGTGTCTCTTTTGATAATAGTGCAGTTAAGGGCCTTCTCTGTGCCGTCAGCTGCTGTATAATTAGCGACTGAAACCTTCTTGCCGCTTTTAATATGCTGCTGGATAAACGGTCTGTAATCCATGTTGCAGACCTTGTTTGAAGATACCAGCAGAACACATTCTTCCTTGTCACGTCTCTGCAGATAACGCTTGTTCTCAAGCAGATCTGAGAGCATGATGGCTTCGCTGGTATTATGGCCTCCGTAAACAGTGCCCGGCAGAATGAAAAGTCCGCCGATCTTCCTGTCCAGATCCCATTCTCTGCCGCTGCCTACGTGGTCGATAAGTGACCTGTAATATGACGGCATGATCAGACCGACAGTGGAAATGCCGGAATTGACCATATTTGAAAGAGGAAAATCAACCAGTCTGTATCTTCCTCCGAACGGAAGGGATGCTATAGTCCTTTTGCTGAGGAGCTCACCAAAACCCTGTCCTGTATAATTAGCAAATATAATTCCACATACGTTTTTCATAATCTCCTCCTAAAGAATATCATGTCCTACTACTGTGATTTCCCCATCTTCACTGCCAATGGTGCAGCCATCCTTGATGCGCACGCCTTCGTTGACAATAGTCCTGATAAGTGTGCAGTTGCTGCCGATATTGGAATCCGGCAGCAGGATGCTGTCCTTGATCACTGTTCCTGAGTGAACCTCTGCTCCTGATGCGGTTATTGAATGTTCTACCTTGCCATTGATAACGCAGCCGTTGCATACCAGACTCTTTTCAATTACTGCTTCAGGTCCGATCAGTGCCGGTGCGTAATAGTTAGAGTTGGAGAATATCTTCATGCCCCTCTCAAAGATATTCATCGGTGAATTCCTGTCGATGAGCTCCATCTGTGCCTCATAGTAGCTGCTGATGGTTCCAACGTCCTTCCAGTATCCTTCAAAATGATAAGCGAAAAGTCTCTTGCCTTCAGCGAGGAGTTTCGGGATAACGTTCTTGCCGAAGTCTTTCTCTGAATCAGGATCCTGATTATCCTCAATAAGTGCCTTGCGCAGTACAGGCCATGAGAAAATGTATACACCCATGGATGCCATATTGCTGTCAGGCTCCTTCGGTTTTTCAGTAAATTTGACTATGCTGTCATCCTCACCGAGCGTCATGATACCGAATCTGCTGGCCTGATCCCACGGTACTTCGATTACTGAAACCGTCAGGTCCGCCTGCTTCTCCTGGTGCTGCCTGAGCATTGCCGCATAATCAGCCCTGTAAATATGGTCGCCTGAAAGGATGAGCACATTCTCCGGATTGTATGAATCGATAAATCCGATGTTGTGATAAATTGCGTCAGCTGTTCCTTCATACCATGCTCCGCCCTCCTGGGTTGCGTATGGAGAGAGAACCTGCGCACCGCCGTCAACGCTGTCCAGGTCCCATGCTGCGCCGTTTCCAAGATACTGATTAAGTGAGCCCGGTCTGTACTGTACCAGGATTCCGACTGTGTCGATATCGGAATTGATGCAGTTTGAGAGTGAGAAATCAATTATCCTGTACTTGCCGCCGAAAGACACAGCTGGTTTTGCTATGTTGCTTGTCAAATCCCCGAGTCTTGTTCCCTGTCCTCCGGCAAGGAGCATTGCTATGCATTCTTTCTTTTGCATTGTCTACCTCCATTATAAATAACTTCTATATTAAGTTTTCTATAAGTGCCATATGTCTCTTGCGTACTCCGCAATCGTCCTGTCACTTGAGAAGTAACCTGATTTAGCAATATTCACAAGAGCTATTTTATTCCATTCATTTGTGTTGCGGTGCAGCGCTGTCAGTTCATTCCATGCTCTGATATAGGCATCAAAATCCTTCAGTACGAAGAATTCGTCATTATGCTTGAGCATGGAATCGTAAATGCCCCAGAAATACATGCCCGAATCCGCGAAGGTACCGTCTACGAGCTGGGACATGATGTGTGAGATCCTGCCGTCTGCTTCTGCAGTCTGGGAAGCACTGTATCCGCCGTTTTTGTAGAAGTTATCAGTCTCATCCGCTGTAAGTCCAAAGATCTTGATGTTCTCATCTCCAACCTCTTCACGTATCTCAACGTTCGCTCCGTCAAGGGTGCCGAGGGTAATGGCTCCGTTCATCATGAACTTCATGTTGCCGGTGCCGGATGCTTCCTTGCCGGCGGTTGAAATCTGCTCAGAAATATCTGCTGCCGGATAGATCAGCTGGCCGGATGAAACGCTGAAGTTCTCAATGAAGACCACTTTGATCTTCTCGCTGATAACCGGATCTTTATTGACCAGATCTGCTACACTGTTTATGAACTTGATGACTTCCTTGGCATAAGCGTATCCCTGTGCTGCCTTGCCTGAGAAGATGAATGTTACAGGCTCCATATCCCTGAAAGGATCGTTGCGCAGCTCATTATAAAGGTTCAGTACCTTGAACGCGTTCAGCAGCTGTCTCTTGTAAGCGTGGATCCTCTTGACCTGTACATCGAAGATGCTGTCCGGGTCTACCTCAGGACCGCCGTGCTGCATAATGTAATTGGACAGGCGGACCTTATTGATGCGCTTTATCTCTGAAAGCTTGCTGAGAATTTCAGGATCGTCTTTATACTTCAGCAGGCCCTCTACCTGACTCATGTTATCAATCCAGTCATCACCCACACATGATGTGATCAGTTTGGCCAGATCCGGATTGGACTGGACCAGAAATCTCCTGTGGCTGACGCCGTTAGTCTTATTATTGAATGCTTCAGGCATTATCTTGTAGAATGTCCTGAAGACGTCATTTTTCAGAATTTCTGTGTGAAGTTTGGCAACGCCGTTGATTGAATGACTGCCGATGATGGACAGATTCGCCATACGCACCTCGCCGTCCCACAATATAGCAGTGTAACGGAGTGTATCGTAAACGGTCTTTCTGACATTCTCAAGATTCTCTCTCCAGCGTTTGTCGATCTCTTCAATGATCATATAAACTCTTGGCAGCAGGCTCTGCATAAGAGGAATCGGCCATTTCTCAAGAGCTTCCGGAAGAACTGTGTGGTTCGTGAAAGAAATCGTGTTCTTGGTGATCTCCCATGCGTCGTCCCACTCCAGGCCTTCTTCATCAATAAGGACTCTCATAAGCTCAGGCACGCACAGTGTCGGATGAGTGTCATTTATATGAATGCTGGTATGTTTAGGCATGTCCTTCCATGCGTTCATACCGTAATCTTTCTTGTAGCCTTTAACGATCCTGGCAATGCCTGCTGCTACGAAGAAATACTCCTGCATCAGGCGGAGCTTGCGGCCCTCGCCCATGGAATCATCCGGATAAAGGATGCAGTTGATGGCTTCAATCTCAGCGCTCTTGCCGAGGGCATTGCTGTAATCGCCCCTGTTGAAAGCTTCCATATCCAGAGTGTCTTCAGCCAGTGAAGCGCTCCAGAGTTTGAGCCTGTTGATGCTCTTGCCTCCGCGTCCAATGATGTTGACGCTGTAAGGTGTAGCCTTGACCGGAGTGTAATTTTTATGCTCGTAAATCATCTGGCCGTTCTCGAAACGTCTCTCTACCTCTCCTCCGAAACGGACCTCTACGCAATCTGATGGGTTAGGGGTCTCCCACGGATATCCGTTGGACAGCCATGCGTCAGGATATTCCACCTGATAACCATTCTCTATCTTCTGTTTGAACAGGCCGAAACGGTATCTGATACCCATGCCTGTAGCATAGATATTCATGGATGCCATGGAATCCAGGAAGCATGCTGCCAGACGTCCGAGGCCTCCGTTGCCCAGACCCGGATCCGGATCCAGCTCCAAAAGATTCTGCAGATCGATGCCCATCTCGCCCAGGCATTCCTCAGCCAGATCCCTGATATCCGCAGCTATCAGATAGTTCTCCAGGAGCTTGCCGATCAGGAACTCCATGGAGAAGTAAAATACCTTTTTGTCTTCTTTGTCTTTATGATTCTGAACACTGTCCTCTCTGTACAGTTCAGAATGTTCTTTGATCAGATAGACCAAAGCTTCGTATTTCTCCCAGTCAGTACACTCTTCCGCCGGTTTGGAGAAATATTCATTTAAAATCCTTAAATACTCTTCTTTGAATGCTTTTTTATTTCCCAGTCCTCGAAAAGACATATATTAGTTTCTCCTTAAATGTTTAAGTATTACTCCGCAGGTCTGCGGCAATTTGAACGTCAGAGACTGCTTCTGATCGTTCCACGGAACTTTCTCGGTATGGAGGACAGTGCCCTCAGCGTCAGGATCGGCACTGCTCAGCAGAATCTCCCATTCTCCCGGAACAGGCACGCCTACCCTGTATTCATCATTTCCGTTCCAGCCAAAGTTCACTATGACGAGGTCCGGATGGATACGGGATTTCGGCCATCTGACATATGACAGAATGCTGTTCTCAGAGTCTGAAGGATCCATCCACTCATAGCCTTCCCAGCCATGATCCTGCTCCCAAAGAGCCTTCTCCTTCAGATAAATGTGATTGAGTTTCTTGATGAACTCCTGATGCTCCCTGTGATTGTCATACTGCAGCAGGAACCATTCGAGCTCCTCATAGAATCTCCATTCAATGAACTGTCCGATCTCATTGCCCATGAAATTGAGCTTGCCGCCCGGATGCGTCATCTGATATACGGCCAGTGCCTTGAGCCCGGCGAACTGCCTGTCATAATCGCCCTGCTGACGACCTATGATGGAGCGCTTGCCATGGATAACCTCATCGTGTGACAGAGGCAGGATATAATTCTCAGAATATGCGTACATCATTGAGAATGTGATCTTGTTGTGGTCGTACTTTCTGTAAATATAATCCTCGGAAACATAGCTCAGCGTGTCGTTCATCCAGCCCATGTCCCACTTGTAGTGGAAGCCCAGTCCGCCAACCTCTGGCGGCTTGGTAACGTTAGCCCAGGCTGTGCTCTCTTCAGCGCAGAGGATTGCGCCGGGGCACTCATTGCCGGTCATTATCGACAGGTCCTGAAGGAATGAAATAGCCTCCAGATTGCCTTCATCTCCGTATTTATTGAAAATCTTCTTGGAAGGATCATCTATACCGAAGTTCAGATAAAGCATGGAGCTGACGCCGTCTACTCTCAGGCCGTCCGCATGATAAACGTCCATCCAGAAATTCGCGTTCGACAGCAGAAAGCTCTTAACTTCAGGTCTGCCGTAGTCGAAAATCTGTGTACCCCACTGCGGATGCTCACGCTTCTCATAAAGCTTGTGACCGTTGAATCTGGCCAGACCCTGATCATCCTTGCAGAAGTGGGCCGGTACCCAGTCCAGGATTACTCCGATGCCTTTCGCATGTGCGGTATCGATCAGATACATCAGGTCCTGCGGAGTGCCGTATCTGGCTGTGGCAGCGAAATATCCGGTTACCTGATAGCCCCATGAATCATCAAGCGGATGCTCCATTACCGGCAGCACCTCAATATGGGTGTAACCCATATCCTTAACATATGGGATCAGTCTGTCAGCCAGCTCACGGTATGTATAGAACTGCTCTTCGACCGGTTTATCCATGTGCCTCATCCAGGAGCCCAGATGGACTTCGTAGATATTCTTTGGCTGATTGAAATGGTCAGCTTTTGCACGTTTATCCATCCAGCGCGCGTCTTTCCATTCATAATCCAGATCCCATACAACAGAAGCTGTTTTAGGTCTCTTCTCAGCAAAGAATCCATATGGATCAGCTTTCACCAGGTGTTTGCCGTTGTCTGTATCGATAATGTATTTATATGTCTGTCCCTTGCACGCACCCGGAACAAATCCTGTCCAGATGCCGCTGGTGCCAACCGGCATGAGCGCAAAAGCGTCATGACGCCAGTCGTTGAAATCGCCTGCTACATGCACGCCCTTGGCACCAGGTGCCCATACAGAAAAGCTGACTCCCGGAACATTGTCCTCCTCAGTAATATGAGCTCCGAGCAGCTCGTATGCTTTGTGGTATGTGCCCTGGTTGAACAGATATATCCTGTCTTTATTCAGTTTGTTAAATGTTTTAGTATCCATATCAAATGCTGTTAATTATATTCTCAATAAGTGCCTTACGCTTCGTCAGAGCAGCTTCAGCCGCTTCCTTGTTGTTGTCGTGGATACAATAGTATACCTTGGTCTTAGGCTCTGTGCCTGAAGGCCTGATAGCCATCCATGAACCATCCTTGAACCAGCACTTGAGAACATCTGATGGCGGGTAATCTCCATCGCCCTTCTCAAAGTCCTTCATACGTGCGATCTCATCTGACAGTCCCATGCCGATGCTGCGGAGTTTCTTGTTGATTGCCGCAATCTTGTCAGCGCCGTCCTTGCCGGTGAACTCATATGAATCCAGATGATCCAGATAGTATCCATACTTATTATACATCGCATCCAGCGCATCGCAAAGTGTCATTCCCTTTGCTTTATAATATGCTGCCATCTCGCACATCATCATAATGGCGACGGCAGAATCCTTCTCTCTTACATAGTCTCCGATCAGGCAGCCGTTGCTCTCCTCATATCCAAACTCGACCTTCTTCTCGCCTGATTTCTCGTATTTCGTCATCAGCGCGCCGATGAACTTGAAGCCGGTGAGCACTTCGTCTACTGTCAGACCGAAAGACCTGGCGATGTCTGAACCCATCTCACTGGTTACAACCGTTGTGATCAGGCATGAATTGGACTGCAGGCGGTCCTTTCTGACTGTCAGCAGGTATTCCAGGATCATTGCGCAGATCTGATTGCCCGTGAAGAACATGAACTGTCCGTTCTTATCCATTGCGGCCATACCGATGCGGTCTGCATCCGGGTCTGAGCCCAGAGCCACGTCCGCGCCGATCTGTCTGGAAAGGTCCATAGCCATCTGCATTGCGCTTTCATCACCCGGGTTAGGAGAATCTACTGTCGGGAAATTGCCGTCCGGAGTTGCCTGCTCAGCAACAACGGTAACATTTGTAAATCCGCTCTCTTTGAGTACCCTGGTAATAGGTACGAGACCTGCTCCATGCAGAGGTGTGTAAACCACCTTAACAGCTGCCTTCTGCTCTGCCGGCATAGGATTGGCCTGAGCCATAACAGCCTTAATGTATTTGTCCATCATGTCTTCGCCGATGTATGTCAGCAGTCCTTTATCAACTGCTTCTTTCTCGTCCATGATGACTGTAGATGTAATGTCTACTTTATCAACTTCAGCGATTACCTCGTCGGCTGTGTACGGATAGAGCTGGCATCCTGTCTCATCATATGCCTTGTAGCCGTTGTACTGTTTCTTGTTGTGGCTGGCCGTGATGATAACGCCGCCGCAGCAGCCCAGCTCTCTGACAGTAAATGAAAGTGTCGGAGTCGGGCATGTGATTGTATACAAATATGCAGGAATACCGCATGCGCACATGGTCAGCGCGGTCTGGCGTGCGTACTCCTGTGAATTGTTTCTGGTGTCAAATGCGACCGCTACGCCCTTTTTCTTAGCTTCATCGCCAAAGGTCTTCAGCATATAATTAGCAAAGCCTGTGCTGATCCTTCTGACATTGTATGAGTTGAAGCGGTTCGTGCCTGCGCCCATAATGCCTCTGGCGCCGCCGGTACCAAACTCCAGGTCTCTGTAGAAGCGGTCTTCTATTTCTTTCTCGTCTGTGAGAGCCGCCAGTTCTGCTCTGGTCTCATCATCGAAAAAGCTGTCGTTTTTCCAAAATTCATACTTCTCTCTATAGTTTGACATAATCCCACCCTCTCGCTTTATATTGTTACAGGTCCGTCCAGGATGACTGTATGTGTACCTTCTTCTTTGGTCAGCTCCAATGAACTGCCCGGGATATGCATCCCATTCTGCTGCAGATCAAGGAACTCCTGCAGAGTGCCTGATCCGTCAAATCCAAATGTTTCTGTCTTAAAATGTGCAGGGAAAACCCATGTAGGCTTTAGCTGACGCACTACCTGATCAGCTAATGGTGCCAGACTTCCTTTGAAGCCTCCGACGTTGATCATCGCAGCGTCCAGATGGCCTATCGTCTGTATCTGAGCCTCATCCAGCATGTGGCCCAGATCTCCGAAATGTCCTACGCGAAAACTGCCGTCATCGATAATTATTATCTTGTTAGGGCCAAGCTCTTTGCCACCGCAGTTGTCGTGGAAAGCCTCAACGATTTCTGCCTTGAGCGGGCAATCACGTCCGGAAAGCGTTACTGCGTCACGGTAGTTGTGGTCAAAATGCTCATGAGAAACCAGCACCATATCCGCATCCAGATGATAGTCTTTGTAGCCAGGTATTCCGCCCGCCTCAAAGGGGTCAACCACTATAGTGCAGCCACCACTTTCGACCATGAAACAATCATGTCCGATCCAGGTTATTTTCATTCAGGCTCCTTTCCCAGGGCTGTTCTCCCAGGTATATTATCCTGTCGGCCAGACGCTCCGCCTGAGATGCCGAATGGGTGACTAAAATGACAGTGCACCCAGTATCATTATGATAATTTAATATCATCTTTTCTGCAAGTTCTACAGACTTAACATCGACCGCCGCTGTAGGCTCATCAAGTATGAGGAGATCATACTTTTTCATCAGGAGCCGTGCCAGTGCCATCCTGGCTGTCTCGCCTCCGGAGAGCTTCTGGGCGTTCTTGCCGGCCAGTGCCTCAATGCCCACCGCTCGGATCAGTTCGTCCGCTCGTATTTTGTTTTCTTCTTTGGATAATGCGCGGTCAGAATTCTGGAGCAGGTTGTTTCTGACAGACATCTTAAACGCCAGAGGCGCCTGAGTCAGATAGCCAACTTTCATTCCCAGGTCTGGTGTCCTGCCGTCATCCGGCATCACTATCCCCGCGAGGATTTTGGCCAGCGTGGATTTGCCGCATCCGTTAATGCCGCATATTGCCACAATGCTGCCATCCGGAATCTCTGTTCCCGGGTAGTCCAGCGCAATCTGTCCTTTATATGTTTTCTTCAGTGCAGGTATTATCATCTGTCCGCCTTCCACTGGAAAAGTCCTACGATTATATTTACGACAAGCCCAATGATCAGCAAAACTACACCGAGCGCCAGGGCTGTCTTGAAATCACCCATGCTGGTGTAGTTCATGATGGCTGTCGTCATTACGTTTGTCTTAAACATAATCGCACCGCCCACTATAGATACGGCTCCAACCTCAGCCATGGCACGACCGAAGAGGAACAGGAAAATGGAAATAATCTGGTATCTGCTCTCGTTGATAGTCAGCAGCAGCGCCTTGCCCCTGCCTATCCCGAGGCCTTTGGTAGTTTCCAGAATTTTAGGTGAAATGCCGTTTACATATGTCTCCTGCATGCCTATTGACACAGGAGTCAGCAAAAGGATCTGCGCGATAACCATGCCCGCGACAGTATACAGAAGATGCAGTCCTCTCAATGGCCCCACACCGCTGAACAGCAGATAGCAAAAAAGACCGCACACCACGGGCGGCAGGCCCATAAATGCGCGGTTGATCACAACCAATACTTTCCTGCCTTTGAAACGAGCGCTTCCAAGCCAGGACCCTATCGGCACTCCGATAAGGAGTGCCAACAGGGAACTAAGAAATGTCATGCGTAATGTAACACCAATAATCTGATATAGAATATGGTCTCCACTAAAGATTAAATTGATAGCTTCTCCAAGTGAAGTTAACATTATTTATCAATCTTACCGCCGTTTGCTTTGAATGTAAGGAATGTAGCCTTATCTGAAAGGATGTATGCACCCTTCTCCTCAGCCATTGTCAGGCATACGCCCATACCTGCGTTAGCAGAAATGTACCAATCCTGATATGCTTCGAATGATTCAGGTTCAGCTGCGATGCCTAATTCTTCAGGCCACAGTGATAATTCCTTGGTGTGTGTACCGCTGCCGTCACCACGTGAGATGAACGGGAACTTGCCTTCAGCAATGCCGGCGAATGCTGCCTTAACGTCAGCTGCTGCCTTAACTGCTGCAGGGTCATCCTTCGGTCCAACGAGTACGAAATAGTTGTACATGAATGCCAGACGCTCTGCTGCCTGTCCATCAACTACTCTTGCAAAACCTTCCTCGATGAAAGCTTCTTCCTGCTTCTTGGAATGAACTAAGAGCAGATCAGCGTTGCCCATCTTAGCATTTGCAATAGCCTTGCCGGTACCTGCTGAAGTAACTTCAACAGTGTATCCGTATTCGCCTTCGAAGATCGGCAGAAGGTATCCTAACAGACCTGAATCGTTTACAGATGTGGTTGTTGAGATTCTGATAACCTTGGTCTCTTCTGTAGCTGCAGGAACTTCAACTTCTGAAACAGGAGCGTCGTCCTTGATGTAGAAGAGGTACTCGCCATATTCTTCGAATCCGTACTGTCCGGCATATTCCTTGCCGTCAGAAAGCATCCAGTTGATGAATGCGTCAGCGCCTGCTGTGTTGATTGAAACAGTTGCAGGATCAACTGAGTTGCCATCAGCGTCAACCCATGGTGATTCCGGATTTACAGCCAGAAGAGAATATGTATTGATCATGTTCTCATCAGCCTCAACCAGGATATCGATTCCAAGCTCAGCTGCAGGCTCTGTTGCAGTTTCTTCCGGTGTGGTCTCCTGGCTTTCGCCGCCTTCAGCCGGAGTAGTCTCCTGACCTTCGCCGCCCTGCTGGCCGCCGCCACCCTGCTGACCGCCTGAGCATGCGCCCAGAACGAATGCTGCAATCAACACGAGTGCTAATGACAAAATTAATTTCTTAAATAATTTCATTTTTTCCTCCTATAGTATCTAAAAAAGATTTTTAGCAAGAGCATTGTACTCCTACTGCCAACAAAAATCAATTAAAACAGAGACCTGCCGTTCACTTCACTGAATTCTGCGACATCGTGTTCAACAACGTCCCAGTGCTCAGCCAGCTTACCATCCTGCAGACGGTAAATATCACAGACTTTGTTAATAGTTCCGTTCGCGCGGCAAGTGCATTTGAAGAATACAGCTACCTCATTATTGTCATTCTCAAAGATCTTGATAATGTCCATATGAGGATCCAGCGTAAAGAAAAATCCGCAGAATCTCTTGAATCCCTCCTTGCCGTCCTCAGCTGTAGGATTGTGCTGCATGTAGTCGTCCCTCATGTAGCTGTCCAGATTGGTGAGGTCGTGATTGTTAAACACTTCTTCATAGAATTTCAGTATTACTTCTTTGTTAGTCATGATAGGTCTCCCTTCTAAGCTGATAATTATTTCTTACCGTATTCCCTGACGGTCTCAAACATTACCTCAACGTTTTTATGTGAGCAGTAATCCAGGCCTGATGAAGTCTCGAAGATAAATCCGCCGCCCGGTGCGCAGGTGTCAATGAGGTATTTTGCCTCGTCCCTGACCTGTTCGGGTGTACCGAAGTTCAGGGTGGTATGTGACATGCATCCTGAGATACATGCTATGCCACCGAGAATCTTCTTGGCTTCTGCCATGTCGACTGTCTCGAAATGATAAAATACCTTTCCAGGAGGTACATCCGCCAGATATTTCAGACGTGAATTGTACTTGCCTTCTGTATAAATATATGGAACCTTGCCAACTTCAATGATGGTCTCGATGATCTCTTTCAGATGTCTCCAGTAAAAGTGCTCGTAGTGCTCATCACTCATGAAGCCGTCCATGCCTTTGTGCAGGGCCATGAATACGTGCTTGCCGTCATTGATGCCCTTGGTAGCACGGATCGCTGCCAGGGTCTTTTCCTGCTGCTCATCGATGAAACGCTCAACATCTTCCGGTCTCTCATAGAGATCAGCCAGTGAATTAAGTGTGCCTCTGTAGAAATCGCTGTAGGAATCGAACGGAACTGCTGCTCCGCCGCCCAGGAAAATAGGATATCCTGCGTCTTCAACTTCCTGAGCGAATGCTGCTGCCTTCTTGCCGAATACTGCTCTGGCTTCATTGATCTCCCAGAGTTTCTGGATCATGTCTTTGATCTCTGGTTTTGAAAGCACAGCTGACAGATCCTCAATACCTCTGCTGGAATGATTGAACTTGAATCCTGCCAGCGGCTCTGTAACGGTGCTGAGTCTCGGCAGAGCTTTGGTCAGCATCCATCCTGTCCTGTCAGAGAAGAAGTAATCGAACTCGTCATCCTCCAGGAATGGGTACTCGATATACTGCTGAATGGAATTGTCATCAATTACATTACCGGGCATGCCTGCCCAGCGCATGTTCTTAGGGCTCATCATTTCCATGAGATGTCCCTGGCCGGCATAGTGATTGCCTACGCCGATGCCGCAGTCAGGATCGAAATCATTCAGATACCTGAAGATGGATTTCCTGTAAATCTCCAGCGTCTCATCATAGATGCTCTGTGCGTTGGTGTAACCGGCATCAAGCACAGGGAAGATAGCAGCTGACGGTTTGATAGGCACCATATCAGGCTCTTTCAGAGCGATGGCGTCTTCAACCCTTTTGACCTTAGCGTCATACTTAGCTTTGTTTTCAGGTGTCATTTTGTTCCTCCAATACTATCTCTTTTTGCCGTACTCTCTTACGGTTTCAAACATGGCTTCAACATTGGCATGCGAGCAGTAATCCAGACCTGACGAGGTCTCGAAGATGAATCCGCCGCCCGGTGCGCAGGTGTCGATGAGGAATTTAGCCTCGTCCCTTACCTGTTCAGGTGTGCCAAAGTTCAATGTGGTGTGTGACATGCATCCTGAGATACATGCAATATTGCCAAGGACTTTCTTGGCCTCGACCATATCAACGGTCTCGAAATGATAGAATACCTTGCCTGCAGGCACATCAGCCAGATATTTAAGACGTGAAGTATACTTGCCTTCTGTATAAATATACGGAACCTTGCCTACTTCGATGATGGTCTCGATGATCTCTTTCAGATGTCTCCAATAAAACTGGGCATAATGCTCATCGCTCATGAAGCCGTCCATGCCTTTGTGCAAGGCCATGAAAACGTGCTTGCCGTCATTGATGCCCTTGGTTGCGCGGATCGCTGCCAGCTGTCTCTCCTGCTCTTCATTGATGAAGCGTTCAACCTCTTCCGGACGCTCGTACAGGTCAGCCAGTGAGTTCAGGGTGCCTCTGTAATAATCACTGTAAACGTCGAATGGAACAGCTGCTCCGCCGCCCAGGAAGATAGGATATCCTGCCTCTTCAACTTCCTGCGCAAAGGCTGCGGCTTTCTTGCCGAATGCTTTCATTGCTTCGTCAATCTCCCAGAGTTTCTGGATGGTTGCCTTGATCTCCGGCTTGGAGATCAGCGCAGACAGATCCTCTATGCCTCTGCTGGAATGTGTGAATTTAAGATTCGCGAAAGACTCTGTTACTGTGCTCAGTCTTGGGAGCGCTTTCTTGAGAGTCCAGCCTGTCCTGTCGGAGAAGAATTCATCAAATTCATCGTCTTCCAGGAACGGGAATTCAATATACTGCTGAATGGAATTGTCGTCGATGACCTTACCCGGCATACCTGCCCAGCGCATATTTTTAGGATTGATCATCTCCATGAGATGTCCCTGGCCGGCGTAGTTGTTGCCTGTACCAATGCCGCAGTCAGGATCAAATTCGTTAAGGTACTTAAAAATAGCTTTTCTGTATATTTCAAGGGTGTCGTCATAAATACCCTGTGCATTCGTATAACCTGCGTCAAGCAGCGGGAAAATACAAGCTGACGGTTTGATAGGGACCATATCAGGCTCTTTCAGAGCGATGGCGTCCTCTACTCTTTTAACTTTAGCGTCATATTTCGCTTTGATTTCAGGTGTCATAAAAATACCTCCCCCTAAAAAATATCTTAGTTATATATTAAATCATCGTATGTTTTAAGTCCAATCAAATATGATATAATCCTTTTGAAAAATAAAGCTATAGGAGCGGAAAATGGATAACGGATTTGAAAACAAAGAATCTATGGACGATTATGCCAAAGAGCTGGAAGCATCTCTCAGGAAAATTTATCCCGGCGATGTAATGGACTGCACCGTTGTGGCTGTGGATGAAACCTGTGCCACTGTGGATCTGGATTATTATGCCCCGGGTAAGATTTATCTCGAGGAAATGAGCGCGGATCCTACATTCAGCATTATGTACGACGTCCACATAGGTGACACTTTCAAGGCAGTAGTTCTGCAGAGAGATGACGGTGCGGGCAATATTATCCTGTCCAAGAAAGCCGGCGATCTGGAATATTCATGGGAAAAGCTCGAGCAGATGCTCGATGAAAAGACCGTCATCAACGGCACCATTACCGATACCACGCGTTCCGGCGCGATCATGTATGTCGAAGGCATCAGGGGATTCATCCCGGCATCCAAGCTGGACCTCAAATATGTCGAAGACACCTCCGGATATCTGGGCAAAAAAGTCAGCGTTCAGATCTTCGAAGTTGACAAGGCTCATCAGCGCCTCATCCTCACAGCGCGTGACATCCTCACTGAAAAGGCCATGGAAGAGCGCACCGACAGGATCAGCCACATGATGGCGGGCACTATTGTGAGCGGAACTGTCGAAAAGCTCATGAATTACGGTGCTTTCGTAAAGATTCAGGAAGGCATTTCCGGACTGCTGCATATTTCAGAAATCACCGACGGACACATCGATCATCCCGGTGCTGTGCTCAAGGTGGGTCAGCAGATCGACGTCATGATCACCAAAATCGATGGCAGCCGCATCAGCCTGTCACTTAAGGCCGCCAATGCTGCCAAAGAACAGGAGCTCAACGAAGAAGTTTCTGAATACAAAAGCGAGCCGGTTGCCAATAATCCTTTCGCAGATTTGCTAAAGGATTTTATAAATAAGTAAAAAAAAGTTTTTTTATTTATGCATCCAGCACAATGCAAAGATAAAAATCTCGTGTTATAAGTAAACTGTAATATGTCATATTATGACTAATTTTTAAGGAGGAGATTTAACATGAAAAAATACGAGTGTGATGTAGCAGTCGTTGCTCTTGGTCTTTCAGGACTGGCAACCGCTGTTGCTGCTGCTGAGCAGGGCCTTTCAGTAATCGGCTTCGAGAAGATGCGTATTACCGGTGGTGCTGCTAACATGGGTATGGGACCATTCGCAGTAGAATCACGTGTTCAGAAGAAGACTCAGCTGACTCTTACCCGCGAGGAAGCATTTATGTTCCATATGGAGTATACACATTGGAACGTTGATGCTCATCTTGTACATGATATTTTCTGGAAGAGTGCTGATACTATTGACTGGCTGATGGATATGGGCGTTGAGTTTATCGTTGCTCCATACTTCCCGAAGGCACAGTGGACCGCTCATAACGTTATTCCTGAGGGCGGCGGACATCCTGGCCCAAGAGGCGCCGGCACAATGATCAAGAGACTGACCGAGCGTGCTGAGCAGCTGGGCGTACAGATGGTATTCGAGACACCTGTTAAGGAAATTATCATGGAAGACGGCAGAGCTGTTGGTATCCGTGCTACAGGTCCTGACGGTGAAGAAGTTGAGTGCCGCAGCAAATTCGTTGCAATCTGCACAGGCGGTATCGGAAGCAACCTTGAGATGAAGGAAGAACTCACCGGTGTTAAGCCAGGTGAAGTTGAGTACTTCGCAGATGTTCCTGGTCTGAACGGCGACGGCCTTAGAATGGCTTGGGCAGCCGGCGCAGGACGTGCTCCATTACATCCGGAGTTTGGTGTTGGTGTTCATGACAACTTCAACCATTGGCATCTGGAAGGCGCATTCCGCTCCAAACCAGAGCTTACTGTAAACCGTGACGGCTTCCGTTTCATCAATGAGGAAATGAACGAGATGGGTTCATTCTTCGGCAACGCTATCGTTCGCCAGCCTGGCAAGGTTTGCTACGAAATCGTTGACACAGCTCATATCAAACACCTTCAGAAATATGGTCCTGAAGTTCTGGATGAAGTTCACGGCTCAGATTTCTATGACTTCTTCTTTGAGGATGCTGAGACAGCCCTCGCTGAAGAAGACTTCTCCAAGTACTTCTTCAAAGCTGACACCATCGAAGAGCTGGCTGAGAAGGCTGGCATCAACAAGGAGAACCTGGTTGATACAATCGAGAAATGGAACAGCTACTGCGAGCATGGACGTGACCTTGAGCTTTGCAGAACACGTTACATGAATCCTATTTCAACACCTCCATACTACTGCATGAAGATGATCCTTCAGACTTCATCAGGCGGTGTTCCTGGCGGAATCAAAGTTAACCACAAACTTCAGTGCGTAACTGATGACAACAAGGTTATCCCTGGCCTGTATGCATGCGGTATCGATGCTTGCAACATCTACGGCGATACATATAACTTCTACTTCCCAGGCCTGAACATGGGCTTCTGCCTCAACTCAGGACGTCTGGCAGCTGAGTACATGGCTGAGGAACTTAACGACTTCTAAGTTAAATAATCTAATGAATCAAGGAGTGGCCTGAACGGCCACTCCTTTTTTCTTGTTTTACGTACTACATAAACTTTTTGTTTAATATGGTACGTAAATGACTCTGATTAGAAATTAGGCTTACGTACCACCTTCTACAAAAATGTGATAGTAGTACGTAGCTTTACTTCATTTTAAAAAGCGGATTACGAACTAACAACCAAAGTTTTGATTAAGTAGTACGTAAATGCTGCTGTGACTTATTACAAATTTACGTACTACTTAATGCATTTATTCTTTTTAGTACGTAAAGCATCATTTGCATTGAGAGAAATTACGCATTACATATATGTTATCAGCATATGCAGTACGTAATTTGTACGGTGCTGACATGAAAAGACAGCGTTTACCTGATTCTTTTCATTTGGAATACAAGAAATAATCGATTTACAAATTTTAATTTATTATTTTGTTCAACCCTTCCAATGTTTTTCCTCTATATAATCATTATTATTAATTTGTAGCTATCATTCAATGATAATCACAGGAGGAATTGATATATGAAGAAAATGGAATGCGATCTGGCGGTTGTCGCTCTGGGTCTGTCCGGACTGGCAGTCTCCGTAGCAGCCGCTGAGCTGGGCCTGTCCGTTATCGGATTTGAGAAGATGCGTGTGACCGGCGGCGCAGCAAACATGGGCATGGGACCATTCGCGGTTGAATCCCGTGTTCAGAAGAAGAAACAGCTTACACTTACACGTGAGGAAGCATTTATGTTCCATATGGAGCATACACACTGGAATGTTGACGCTCATCTGGTACATGACATCTTCTGGAAGAGTGCTGATACTATTGACTGGCTGATGGACATGGGCGTTGAATTTGAAGTACAGCCATACTTCCCGAAGGCTCAGTGGACGGCCCACAACGTTATCCCTGAGGGCGGCGGACGTCCAGGCCCAAGAGGCGCAGGTACAATGTGCAAGAGACTGACCGAGCGCGCTGAGCAGCTGGGCGTTCAGATGGTTCTGGAAGCACCGGTTAAGAAAATCCTCGTAGAGGACGGCAGGGCTGTTGGTATCCTTGCAGTTGACGCAAGCGGCGAAGAGATCGAGTGCCGCAGCAAATTCGTTGCTATCTGCACCGGCGGCGTTGGCAGCAACGTAGAATTCAGAGAAGAACTCATCGGCGTTAAACCGGATGACGTTGAAATCTTCGGCGGCGTTCCGGGTCTGGTAGGCGACGGCCTCAAGCTGGCATGGGAAGCAGGCGCCGGCAAGGTTCAGCCTCATTCAGAGTTCAATGTAGGTATTCATGACAACTTTAACCATTGGCATCTGGAAGGCGCATTCCGTGCTAAGCCTGAGTTGACTGTCAACCTGAACGGCGAGCGTTTCATCAATGAGGAAATGACTGAAATGACCTCTTATTACGCAAACGCTGTTTCAATGCAGCCCGGCAAATGCGGCTTTGAGATCATTGACACCGCGCGTATCAAACGTCTCCAGAAAACCGGACCTGAAATCCTCGACCAGGTACACGGCGATGATTTCTATGACAATTTCTTTGAAGATGCTGAGACTGCTCTGGCTGAGCCGGAATATGCGAACTGGTTCTGGAAGGCAGATTCTATCGAAGAGCTGGCTGACAAAGTAGGCATTAACAAAGAGAACCTCGTAGCGACAATTGAGAGATGGAACGATTACTGCTATCACGGCCGCGATCTGGAGCTGTGCAGAACCCGTTATATGAACCCGATCTCCACTCCTCCGTTCTACTGCATGAAGATGATCCTGCAGACCACCAACGGCGGTATTTCAGGCGGCGTAAACGTTAACCACAAACTGCAGTGCGTAACCAATGACAACAAGGTTGTTCCAGGACTTTACTGCTGCGGTATTGATGCCTGCAACATCTATGGCGACACATATAACTTCTACTTCCCGGGCATGAACATGGCATTCGCCCTGAATTCAGGACGTCTGGCAGCTGAGTACATGGCTGAGGAACTGAACGGCTGATATTGTGTAAAATGTGTCCTTGACAAAAATCATTTTGTGCGCCGAGTCCAATGCTTTTCAATATCGGCAAACATAAAATAACATTGTAATGTTTATATCTTATAGGAGGTATTTTTGTAATGAAAAAATATGAATGTGATGTAGCAGTTGTCGCTCTGGGACTTTCCGGACTGGCAACAGCTATCGCTTGCGCAGAGCAGGGTCTGTCCGTAATCGGATTCGAGAAGATGCGTCTGGCAGGCGGTGCAGCTAACATGGGCATGGGTCCATTCGCAGTTGAGTCACGTCTTCAGAAAAAGAAACAGCTGACCCTCACTAGAGAGCAGGCATTCATGCACCACATGGAGTATGCTCACTATGCAGTAGATGCTCATCTTGTTCATGACATATTCTGGAAGAGCGCAGACACAATCGACTGGCTGATGGACATGGGTGTTGAGTTTGAAGTAGCTCCATACTTCCCGAAGGCACAGTGGACAGCTCACAACGTTATCCCTGAGGGCGGCGGACGTCCTGGCCCAAGAGGCGCCGGCACAATGTGCAAGCGTATGACAGAGCGTGCTGAGCAGATGGGTGTTCAGATGGTATTTGAGACACCTGTTAAGAAGATCATTATGGAAAACGGCAGAGCTGTAGGTATCCTGGCAACAGGCCCTGACGGCGAAGAAGTTGAGTGCCGCTCTAAATTCGTTGCTATCTGCACCGGCGGCGCAGGCGACAACGAAGAACTGACATTAGAGCTCACCGGCGTTGTTCCTGAGGCTCTCGAGCAGTTCAACCTCGTTCCTGGTATCAAGGGCGACGGCCTTAAGATGGCCTGGGAAGCTGGAGCAGCCAGAGTTCCTGTACATCCGGAACTCGGTGTTGGTGTTCATGACAACTTCAACCACTGGAATCTGGAAGCAGCTTTCCGTTCAAAACCAGAACTTACAGTAAACAAAGACGGCTATCGTTTCATCAACGAGGAAATGAGCGAGATGGGTTCATTCTTCGGAAACGCAGTTTACAGACAGCCTGATCATATCTGCTTCGAAATCGTTGATACCAAGCGTATCAAAGACCGCATCAAATATGGTCCTGAAGTAATCGACGAAGTTCATGGTGATGACTTCTATGAGCACTTCTTCGAGGAAGCTGAGAGATCACTGGAAGAGGAAGATTTCTCCAAGTTCTTCTGGAAAGCAGACACTATTGAAGAGCTGGCTGAGAAAGCCGGCATCGACAAGGACGGTCTCGTAGAAACAGTTAACAACTGGAATGATTACTGCGAGCATGGACGTGACCTCGAACTTTGCAGAACACGTTACATGAATCCGATCTCTACTCCTCCGTTCTACTGCATGAAGATGGTTCTTCAGTCACTGAACGGTATCGCATGCGGCGGTGTTAAAACCAACCACAAGCTTCAGTGCCTCACTGAGGATGACGAGATCATCCCTGGCCTGTATGCATGCGGCGTTGACGCCTGCAACATTTATGGCGATACATATGACTTCTATCTGCCAGGCCTGAACATGGGCTTCGCTCTGAACTCCGGCCGTCTGGCTGCTGAGTACATGGCAGAAGAGCTGAATAATTTCTAATCTGAAATTCATCTTAACTCCCCGCTTTACGGCGGGGAGTTTCTTGTCGACGGCAACGACAATAAAAATCGTAATATTCAAAAATTTTTTGTGCCTCCGTGCCAATGTTTTTAGCAATCCATAAAATTAGAATAAGCATTGTAAACAACATTTCTTGCAACAGGAGGAAACTTTAATGAAAAAAATGGAATGTGATGTAGCGGTTGTTGCTCTGGGTCTTTCCGGTCTGGCAACTTCCATCGCTGCTGCTGAGCAGGGCCTGTCAGTAATCGGCTTCGAAAAGATGCGTGTTGCCGGCGGTGCTGCTAACATGGGTATGGGACCTTTCGCGGTTGAGTCACGTCTTCAGAAGAAGAAACAGCTCACTCTTACACGTGAAGAAGCATTCATGCATCATATGGAATATACACATTATTCAGTAGATGCTCATCTGGTTCATGACTTCTTCTGGAAGAGCGCTGACACCATTGACTGGCTGATGGATATGGGCGTTGACTTCGAGGTTGCTCCTTACTTCCCAAAGGCTGAGTGGACAGCTCACAACGTTATTCCTGAGGGCGGCGGACGTCCTGGCCCAAGAGGCGCCGGCACAATGGTTAAGAGAATGACTGAGCGCGCTGAACAGATGGGTGTTCAGATGGTATTTGAAACACCTGTTAAGAAGGTTCTTATGGAGAACGGCAGAGCTGTTGGTGTTCTGGCTGTTGGTCCTGACGGAGAAGAAATTGAATGCCGCAGCAAATTCGTTGCTATCTGCACCGGCGGTCTGGGACTTAACATGGAATTAACCAAAGAGCTCACCGGTATCGATCCTGAGAGCATCGAGTTCTTCGCAGGCGTTCCTGGCCTCGTAGGCGATGGTATCAAGATGGCTGTTGAGGCTGGCGTTAAGCTGGCTCCTATCTTCCCTGAGCTGGGCGTTGGTGTTCATGACAACTTCAACCATTGGGAGCTGGAAGGTGCTTTCCGTTCAAAACCTGAAGTAGCAGTTAACCTGGACGGTTTCCGTTTCATCAACGAGGAAATGAGTGAGATGAGCTCATACTTCGGAAATGCTACATACAATCAGCCGGGTCACGTATGCTTCGAGATCGTTGACACAGCACGTATCAAACATTACATCAAGTATGGTCCGGAAGTTCTGGATCAGGTACACGGCGATGACTTCTATGAGAGATTCTTTGAGAAGGCTGAGGAAGCTCTGGCTGAGCCTGAATTCGGCGGCAAGTATTTCTTCAAGGCTAATACCATTGAAGAGCTGGCTGATATGACAGGCATCAACAAAGAGAATCTGGTTGAAACAATCAACAACTGGAACAGCTATTGTGATCACGGACGCGATCTGGAGCTTTGCAGAACACGTTACCTGTATCCTATCGCAACACCTCCATTCTACTGCATGAAGATGGTTATGCAGGGTGCTGCTGGTATCGCATCAGGCGGTATCACAGTTAACCACAAGCTGCAGTGCCTTGACGCAGAGGACAAGGTTGTTCCTGGCCTCTATGCCTGCGGTATTGACGCATGCAACATTTACGGCCCGACATACGACTTCTATCTGCCAGGCATGAACATGGCATTCGCCCTGAACTCAGGACGTATGGCTGCTGAATACATGGCTGAGGAGCTGAACGATTTCTAAATCAGGCCACTGATATTTGTGTAAAAGGCATCCCAATGGGGTGCCTTTTTTGTGCTCAAAGTCCAATGCATTTCACTATAAATAAACATAAAATAAAGTTGTAAGATTATTTACTTTTACAGGAGGTATTTCACATGAAAAAATATGAAGCTGACGTGGCTATCGTAGCCCTGGGTCTGTCCGGACTCGCGCTTTCAATCGCTGCTGCTGAGCAGGGTCTGTCCGTAATCGGATTTGAGAAGATGCGCATCACCGGCGGCGCTGCCAACATGGGCATGGGCCCTTGCGCCATTGAGTCACGTCTTCAGAAAAAGAAACAGCTCACACTTACCAGAGAAGAAGCATTTATGCACCACATGGAATATACACATTACGCTGTAGATGCCCATCTGGTACATGACATTTTCTGGAAGAGCGCTGACACCATCGACTGGCTGATGGATATGGGCGTTGAATTTGAAGTTGCCCCATATTTCCCGAAGGCTCAGTGGACAGCACACAATGTAATCCCTGAGGGCGGCGGTCGTCCTGGCCCAAGAGGCGCCGGCACAATGATCAAGCGCATGACCGAACGCGCTAATGAACTCGGCGTACAGATGGTATTCGAGACCCCGGTTAAGAAGATCCTCATGGAGGACGGCAGGGCTGTAGGTATCCTGGCAACAGGTCCTGACGGCGAAGAAGTTGAATGCCGCGCTAAATGCGTTGCTATCTGCACCGGCGGTGTTGGCGACAATCTGGAGCTCACTGAAGAGCTGACCGGCGTAAAGCCTGGCGAGATTGAGTATTTCGCATCAGTTCCTGGTCTGAAGGGCGAAGGCCTTAAGCTGGCATGGGAGGCTGGCGCAGGCCGTCTGCCTATCCATCCTGAATTCGGTGTTGGCGTTCATGACAACTTCAATCACTGGGAGCTGGAAGGCGCATTCCGTTCCAAACCGGAACTTTGCGTAAACATGGATGGCTACCGTTTTATCAATGAGGAAATGAGTGAGATGGGCTCATACTTCGGCAATGCCCTTCACAATCAGCCTGGCAGTGTTGCATTCGAAATCGTTGATACCGCACGTATCAAACACCTCATCAAGTATGGTCCGGAAGTTCTGGACGAAGTTCACGGCGATGACTTCTATGAGAAATTCTTCGATGCAGCTGAGCGCGCTATTGCAGAGCCGGAATATGCTGATTACTTCTGCAAGGCAGACACTATCGAGGAACTGGCTGACAAGATGGGCATCAACAAAGAGAACCTGGTTGAGACTATCGAGAAATGGAACGACTACTGCTACCATGGACGCGATCTGGAACTGTGCAGAACACGTTACATGAATCCGATTTCCACTCCTCCGTTCTACTGCATGAAGATGATCCTTCAGTCAGCTACCGGCGTTGGCACCGGCGGCATCAAGATCAACCACAAGCTGCAGGCACTTACCCAGGATGACGAGGTAATCCCTGGCCTCTATGTATGCGGTACTGACGGCAATATCATTAACGGCGATACATATGATTTCTATCTGCCTGGCTTAAGCATGTGCTTCTGCCTGAACTCAGGCCGACTGGCAGGCGAATACATGGCTGAGGAGATCAACGGCTGACACGATTAGTTAGTTAGACCAAAAACGCATATTTTAAAAATATGCCATTTTATGCAACGAGAATAATGCAATTAATCCGACAAGGTGTTACTTTTTAAGAGACAAATTTATTAACACTTTTTCGAATAAGGAGAGATATTATGAAAAAAATGGAATGTGATGTAGCAGTTGTCGCTCTGGGACTTTCAGGTCTGGCAAATGCTATCGCTGCTGCAGAGCAGGGACTTTCTGTTATCGGTTTCGAGAAGATGCGTATTACCGGTGGTGCTGCAAACATGGGCATGGGCCCTTGCGCTATTGAGTCACGTGTTCAGAAACAGAAACAGTTAACCCTGACCCGTGAAGAAGCTTTCATGCAGCATATGAACTATACACATTGGTCAGTAGACGCTCGTCTGGTTCATGACTACTATTGGAAAACAGCTGATACTATTGATTGGCTGATGGATATGGGCGTTAACTTCGAGGTTGCTCCATACTTCCCAATGGCTTACTGGACAGCTCACAACGTTATTCCTGATGACGGCGGCAAGCCAGGTCCACGTGGCGCCAGCACAATGGTAAGACGTATGACCGAGCGCGCTGAGCAGATGGGCGTACAGATGATGTTCGAATGCCCTGTTAAGAAGATCCTCATGGAGGATGGCAAAGCTGTTGGTATTCTCGCTATTGACGCAAACGGTGAAGAGATCGAATGCCGCGCTAAAGCAGTTTCAATCTGCACCGGCGGTATCGGCGACAACTATGAAATGAAGAAAGAGATCACCGGCAGAGATGGTTCTGAAGGTGAGAACTTCGCACAGGTTCCTGGTCTGAAGGGCGACGGCCTCCGCATGGCTTGGGAAGCAGGCGTTGGCAGATCTCCAGTTCTGGCTGAGTTCAACGTTGGTATCCATGACAACTTCAACCACTGGATTCTTGAAGGCGCTTACAGAACCAAGGCTGAGCTGATGGTTAACCTGGACGGCGAGCGTTTCATGAACGAGGAAATGAGCCAGATGGGTACATTCTGCGGCAATCAGATTCTCCGTCAGAAAGGCCACGTAGCATTTGAGATCATTGACTCTGACCGCGTAAAATATCAGATGAAGCACGGTCCTGAACTCCTTGACGAAGTTCACGGCTCAGATTTCTTCGAGCACTTCTTCGAGGCAGCTGACGCTGCTATGCAGGAGCCTGATTACGCTAACAAGTATTTCTTCAAGACAGACTCTATCGAAGAGCTGGCTGATCTGGCAGGCATCAACAAAGAGAACCTGGTTAAGACAATCGAAGAATACAACAACGCTTGTGATCATGGATACGATGATATCCTCTGCAAATCACGTCGTTACATGAATCCGGTCCGCAAGCCGCCATTCTACACAATGAAGATGATCCTTCAGGAGACCTCTAACGCAGGCGGTATCCTGACAGACCGCAGAATGCGCTGCCTGACTCAGGAAGGCGACATCGTTCCTGGCCTCTATGCATGCGGAACTGACGCTAACGGACTCTACGGAACAGCTTACAACTTCTACATTCCGGGCAACCACATGGGATTCGCCCTGAACTCCGGACGTATTGCAGCTGAAGCTATGGCTGAGTATATTCTTGGCTAATACCCGTTAATAAAAGAAAGTTTATATAAAAGGAGGGCTGTCGCGC
Organism: Lachnospiraceae bacterium; assembly: GCA_017441295.1. GTDB lineage: Bacteria > Bacillota > Clostridia > Lachnospirales > Lachnospiraceae > RGIG5612. The sequence continues at coordinate 297 of JAFRYA010000036.1, read as the reverse complement.
TTTGGCGCGATGGCTCTTCTTTTTTATCTATAGCTAGCCGGACTTTTTTGTGCATGGGAGCGGCCGACTGCTCTCCACGTCGGTTTAGTCGAGCATTCGGCCGCTCCCATGCACACAAAAGTCCTGGCTAACGACACATAAAAAAGCCATCGCGCCAAAGGCCGCCCCTCGTAAGAAAGTTTTATAGTTTCCAGGAATGGCATGATCTTCGGGTCATGCCATTTCCTGTGTCATCAGTTCACTCAGCGGGATGAACCCGATCAGATCATAGCAGATATGGATGCTCTGGCGGCGTTT
>JAFRYA010000035.1 GCA_017441295.1 Lachnospiraceae bacterium | reverse complement strand
TCGAACTGGTTCAGAAGCAAAATATAGTTTAATAAAGATAATTCAAAATCTTTTAATTTAGAAAAGGAGAAAAAGATGAAAATCAGAAAATTTTTAGCTATCACATTAGCAGCACTGATGGTATTTGCTCTTGCAGCATGCTCAGGTAACGGCGGCGGTCAGCAGGGCGGCGGCGAAGAAGGCAGCGAACAAGGCGGCGGCGAAGAGGCAGCATTCACATGGAATGGCCAGAAGGAAGTATGGGCTATCCTGCCTACAACAGGTGTTCCTGGACTTATGATGCATGCAGATTCCATGGGATGGGTTATGGAACAGCAGGGCTGGACATACGTTGCAAAGGATGCTGAAGGCAACCCGGCTAACCAGGTAACATTCGTTGAAGATGCAATTGCAGCAGGAAACGTTGGCGCTCTTATGATCGCAGCAATGGATACTCCGATGCTTGAGGATGTTTGCAATCAGGCAAGAGCAGCAGGTATCGCAGTTGACTTCCTCGGTGCAGCTCCTGATTATGAAATCGCAGGCTACATCGCAACCAAGTATTCAATCACAGGTATGTTCGCAGTTCAGGCAGCAGAAGACTGGGTTAAGCAGAGAGTTGCTGAAGGCGGTAATGTTCCGACAAATGCAGATGGAAAGTACGAAGTTGCAGTTGACTACTATCTTGACATCACTGATGGTATCTACCGTTCAAACGCTATCGTTGGTACTCTTGAGGAGTCTGAAACATTAGTATGCGTTTCAACAACACAGTCATACGGAAACTCAGCTCAGCAGGATGCTTATGACAATGCTCAGGCAGTTCTTGCGGCACATCCTGACTGCCGTATCTTCATCGCTTACGAGCCTGATGAAGCTATGGGTGCAGCTTCAGCTATCGCTGACTATGCAGCACAGAAGAACCTTGACCTTGCTGACTTTGCAGTGCTTCCTTGCTACTTCGAGGATCCTACATTCCAGCAGATGTATGCAGAGGTTGTTGAGAATCATTCTGCAAACGCTATCAAAGGTTACTCAAGCTATGGTGCAACAGCAACAGAAGAACAGCAGAATACATATGATCCTACCGGAGCTAAGGCTTACTCACCGACAGGCGAGAAGTTGGCAATCATCCTTCTGGGTGTATGCGGCGAAGGCGGATATACATGGAACTATGGCGAAGCATACTTTGATGATATTTCAGCTACAAATGTATATGGAACACAGTTCAGCTGGAAGCAGGGCGATGTAAATCCATGTGAGAAGTACGAAGTACCTAACTACTTATATTAATCCTTTTAATGGGCGGCGTGCGGGCTCTGTGCCCGCCGCCTCCCCAAAGTTACATTATTGTTCAGCAATTAATTGGAAAGGTAGTTGCTTATGGCAGAAGAAAAGAAACCTGCTTTATCTCTGAAAGGAATCAGAAAAGTATTCCCGGGAGTAGTGGCTTTGGACGGTGTATCCATTGATTTCTATCCGGGTGAAGTACATGCTCTTATCGGAGAAAATGGAGCTGGAAAATCAACGTTTATAAAGACAATCACCGGCGCGCACGCTCCTGACGGAGGAACGATCACCATAGATGGAGAGACTTATACGGCCATGACGCCTGCACTTTCCAGAAAACATGGTATCGAGTGTATTTATCAGGAATTCAACCTGATTGACGTTCTGAGCGCAGCTGAAAATATCTGTTATGGTGAAAAACTCGGAAAGTTCGTCAACCAGAAACAGATGAACAAGATTGCTCAGGATATATTTGATGATTTCGGTGTAGACATCAATCCGCGCACGCTGGTGCGTGACCTGACACCGGGACATATGCAGATCGTTGAGATTGCCAAGGCTGTTTCAAAGAAATGCAGGGTGCTCATCCTTGATGAGCCTACAGCACCTCTTTCTCTCGCAGAAGTAGAGATACTGTTTAAGATTGTAAATAAGCTCCGCAGTGAGGGAGTAGCGATTATTTTCATCTCTCACAGACTTGATGAAATCTTTGAACTTACGGACAGAGTTTCCATTCTTCGAGATGGCGAGTATATCACAACTCTGATGACCAAAGATACAAACAGGGCGGAATTGATCAAATATATGGTCGGCAGGGAAATGACAGCTACATTCCCGCAGCGTAATGCTGAAATAGGGGATGTTGCGCTGGAGGTTAAGAACCTGACAGGCAACAAAGTCAAGAATATATCCTTCAAGGCCCATAAAGGTGAAGTGCTGGGCGTTGCAGGACTGGTAGGAGCTGGACGCACTGAGATAATGAAAGTTATTTACGGTGCGGAAAAGAAGCAGTGGGGCAGCATATACATTAATGGGAAAGAAGTAAATATCCGCTCACCTAAGGACGCTCTCCACAAATATGGACTGTGCCTGATCCCTGAAGACAGGAAAAGAGAAGGCTGCTTCCTGATGGAAACAATATCCTGGAATCTGGTCTATAACGTTCTGGGAGAAATCTCTAAAGGCGGCTTCGTAAATAAAAAGAAAGAAAAGGAAATTGCCAAATATTACGGCGATGCGATGAGAATCAAGGCGCCTGACCTTGAGAGGACAAAAGTTATGACATTGTCCGGCGGCAATCAGCAGAAAGTCGTTGTAGGCAAAGCAATGGCCACCAAATCTGATATCATCATTTTTGACGAACCAACCAGAGGAATTGACGTTGGTGCCAAGTATGAAATCTACGAGTTGATGAATCAGATGTGCGAAGAAGGCAAATGCGTAATCATGGTAACATCGGATATGGAAGAACTCCTGGGAATGTCTGACAGGATCGTCGTTTTTGGCGAGAGATGTCTGGCTGGAGAACTGACAAAGGAAGAGTTCTCACAGGAAAAGATCCTGGACATGGCATCGACCGGTGGTGCCGCTGAAAACTAAAAGGAGAAAAACAATGAAGAAAAGAGTATCAGATTATATTCAGGAATATATCATGTTGATAGTTCTCATCGTGCTTCTTATTGCCTTCGGTGTTATCTGCCCGATTGTAACAGGACGTGCATTTCTCAGCATGGCTAACCTGATGAACATCCTCGGACAGAATGCATACCTGGTAATAACAGGTATCGGCATTACATTCATCATGCTTGGCGGAGCAATGGACTTATCCACAGGCTATCTCTTATCAACCGTTGGTATTGTAATGGCACTTGTGGACGGTGGTGATTCAGGCGGCGGAAGCACATTATTTATTCTGACAGCGTTGGTCGGAATTGCGCTTTCTGTTGTGCTGTCAGGCTTTAACGGAGTCATGTATGCATGGCTGCAGGTATTCCCGTTCGTAATAACCCTGGCTACGCAGTATATTCTGAACGGAGCCACATACCTCCTCTCAGGCGGTGTTTCACATACCTATAAGGGTCTGTCCAGTATGTTCAAGTTCTTCGGCGGAGCCAATATCCCGTTTATAGCAGGCAGCTACCTGAAATCAGGCGTAATCGTTATGATCATCATGGTTGTGATCGGATCACTGATCCTGAACAAGACTCACTTTGGACGTAACGTATACGCTCTTGGTTCAAACCCTGATGCAGTGGCACTTTCCGGTGTATCAGTAGCCAAGATGAGAATCGCAGTATTTGCACTGGCAGGTCTGTTCTTCGGAATTGCACAGATTGTTAACATTGGCAAGATTGGTTCAGCCGCCAACTCAATGGGCATTGGAGCAGAGTTCACTGTAATGGCAGGTGCAATGCTCGGCGGCGTTAAGATGGGCGGCGGCGGCGGAAAGATGAGCAACATGGTTATCGGTGTACTCATCATCGCTGTACTTAACCAGGGTATGAACTTCCTTAACATTAACCAGTATTGGCAGTATGTTGCTCTTGGTATTGTTCTCCTAGCAGCAGTAACTCTGGATACTCTCCAGACCAGGGCAGCAATCAATGCCGCTAAGAAAGTCAGCGGCACCCCTCCTAAAGCAGCTGCGGCCTAATACTTATTGAACTGTTTTGTGTAGTAAATAGAAAAGGAACCTCCATTTGGAGGTTCTTTTTCTTAGACTATATGCATACCAAAAAATAGGCTAACAAATTTCCTGGCTAATATTTATAATATAAATAATAAAACATAAAGGAGGACTCCCATGGGTATTTATGAAGAGGCTTTAGCGCAGCAGGATTTCATGCAGGCGATGAGACATGAGCTGCACATGCATCCTGAGCTGAGCTTTCAGGAATTTGAAACGACCAACAGGATTGAGAGAGAGTTAAATGCGATGGGTCTGACCTGCAAAAGATTTGAGCCGACAGGTCTGATGACTGAGATCAAGGGTGCGCATCCGGGCAAGACTGTTTTGCTCAGGGCTGATATTGACGCGCTTCCGGTGACAGAAGAGACCGGTCTGCCTTTTGCGTCACAGACCCCGGGAGTTATGCACGCATGCGGACATGATGTACATACATCTATGCTGCTAGGCGCAGCGAAGATTCTCTTAAACCATAAAGATGAAATACATGGCACTGTAAGACTGGTTTTCCAGCCGGCAGAGGAGAACGGCCAGGGTGCTAAAACCATTATTGCTCAGGGCGCAGCGGACGGAGTGGATTATTTCTTTGGACAGCATGTCAAGGAAGCCATCCCGGTAGGTTCAGTTTATGCAGCTAAAGGCCCCAGAATGGCAGGCGCGCGTGAGATTACAATTACTGTCCACGGCAAGGGTCACCATGGTGGCATGCCTCATCAGGCCGATGGTGTAGACGCTGTATTGGCAGCATGCCAGATTGTTGTTTCACTCCAGAGCGTTGTATCCAGAAGGCTGAATCCGGCAGATACCGGAGTTGTTTCAATCGGTATGATCACTGCAGGCCCGGCTCCTAATGTTATTCCTGGCGAAGTAGTCATGAGAGGAACCATCAGGTACCGCACTGAAGAAGTTCATGAGATTATCGTAAAGAACATGAAGGACGTTATAGAGAATACTGCCAAGGCTTTTGGCGCAACAGCTGAACTCAGCCTGTCAGATCCGTTCCCACCGGTAATCAATGACGACTGGGCTTCTGACTGCGCGCTGGCGGCAGCTGAGAAACTGGTTGGAAAGGAAAACATTGTTCCTGCTATCCCGACCACAGGAGCAGAGGACTTCGGAAACTATATGTCCCATGGCAAGGCCTGCTTCTTCTCAATCGGAACAAACGGCAAGTACCCGGGACACAGCCCGAAACTTGATATTGACGAAAATGTGATGCCGTACGGATGCTCAATGTACGTGCTGACTGCTTTAGAAATGCTTGAAAGAGGTAATAAAGAATGAACCAGACAAAATTAATCAATAATGACGATGTAAAGAAAGCACTGACACCTGACCTCCTTATCCCTCTGATGAGAGACGTTATGAAAGAGGTACACACAGGCGAGATAGAATCCATGCCCAGAGTAGGCTCCAGAATGGAGACTAAGAACATTTTCGCACTGATGGGTGCAGTTATCCCAAGGCTTCAGATCTGTGGCTGCAAGAACGCTATTTTCCCTGGTCCGACCACAACAACACACCAGAGCGTTGTATCATTATTTGATACCGTGACCGGTGAACTCAAGGCACTTGTTTCAGCAGAGTATATTACAATCGTAAGAACAGCGGCCACATCAGCAGCTATCACCGATGTGCTGGCCAGAAAGGATGCCAAGGTTCTCTGCATCATGGGCGCAGGCAATCAGGGACAGAATCACGCCAGAGCTATCGCTAAGGTTCGTGACCTGTCAGAAATCCGCTTCTTCGACGTATTTGAAGCATCTGCTAAGAAGGCCGCGGAAATACTCGCCGAGGAGCTCCCGGGAGTCAAGACTGTTTATTCAACAAACGCTGAAGAAATGGTCAGGGGAGCAGACATTGTATGCACAGTTTCAAGGGCCACAGAGCCGATCCTCTTTGGAGAATGGCTAAAACCTGGCTGCCATGTTAACGCAGTCGGAGCATGCGCTCCTTTTATCCGCGAGCTGGATCTGTCAGTTCTTAAGGCTTCAAAAGTATATGTTGATACTTATGACTGCGCTAAGGGCTCAGCAGGAGATCTCCTGATTCCTATCAAGAATGGTGAATACAGCTTTGACGAAGTAATCGGTCAGGTAGGAGCTGTTATCAATGGCGAGATACCTGGCAGAGAGTCAGAGGACGAGATCACTTTATTTGAGACATGCGGTTTATCAGCTCAGGATATCGTGGCTGCGAACGAAGCATGGAAAGTCATGGAAGGCACTACCTTCGAATTCTAAAACTGTTTTATCATAGAGCTGCTGCCGTTTGGGCAGCAGCTCTTTTTTTATATATTGATTCGGACAGGACTTGCAGCTTATGGGTCAAAAAACGCCCATAAGCTGCGTTTTTAGACTGAAAAGCGCCTAAAAACGCCTACAAGCTGAAAAATCTGGCTAACCACTAAAAGTATAAATAAATAAAAGTATTGAAAAATATCAATGTTTATGTATAATTGTATACAATTATACCAAGAAGGAGTGAGATTATGCTTGAAAGATCACCGAAAACCAATCTGTTAGAGCAGGACAGTTATAAATATTCGCTTCAGGATGTGGATAATCCAAATCTGCTTCCTGACCTTTATAACTATGAAGAGGTCCCAAGGGTTTCATTTAACCACAGACGTGTGCCTATGGGAATGCCGGTGGATATCTGGATCACTGACACGACTTTCCGTGACGGCCAGCAGGCAGTTGAACCTTATACTGCGGATCAGATGGTGGAATTATATAAATATATGCACAGGCTGGGAGGCCCATATGGAATAATCAGGCAGACCGAGTTTTTCGCGTACAGCGAGAAAGACAGGGAGGCCATCAAACGCTGTCAGGACCTGGGATACAGATTCCCGGAGATCACTACATGGATCAGAGCGACTAAAGAAGATTATCATCTTGTAAAGGACCTGGGCATCAGGGAAACAGGAATACTGGTTTCCTGCAGTGACTATCACATTTTCAATAAACTCAAACTGACCAGAAAACAGGCTATGGATAAATATCTGGAGACAGTTGCACTGGCCTTCGAGGAGGGCATCGTTCCAAGATGTCATCTGGAAGATATTACCAGGGCTGACTTCTATGGCTTTGTAGTTCCATTTGTAAATGAACTGATGAAGATGTCTGATGACGCTGGTATTCCGGTTAAGATCCGTGCGTGCGATACAATGGGTTACGGCGTGCCTTATACAGAAGTTGCGCTGCCGAGGAGCGTTGCGGGCATTATCTACGGTCTGCAGCATTATTCGGATGTTCCGCCGGAGATGCTTGAGTGGCACGGCCACAACGATTTCTATATGGGCGTTGCCAACGGTGTTACCGCATGGCTGTATGGAGCATGCGCTGTAAACTGCACGCTGATGGGTATCGGCGAAAGGACAGGCAATGTGCCTCTTGAGGCTATGGTGATGCAGTACGCTTCTTTGAGAGGCTCATTCGACGGAATGGATCCGACAGTCATTACTGAAATAGCTGATTATTACAGGAATGAGATCGGTTATAAGATTCCGCCGATGACTCCTTTCGTAGGCAGAGACTTCAACGTCACCAGAGCAGGCATCCACGCAGACGGCCTGATGAAAGACGAGAAGATTTATAACGTTTTCAATACCAAGAAAATCCTTAACAGAGAGCCTATGGTTCTGCTGGGACAGAATTCCGGCCTGGCAGGCATTGCCTACTGGATCAATAAGAATTACCGCCTTGAGGATGACGCGATGATCGAGAAATCAGATCCGCTGGTAGCAGCTCTCAAGGAGTGGATTGATGGTGAATACGCGAACGGAAGGCAGACTTCCCTGAGCGTTGAGGAAGTGGAAGAAGAGATCGCTGCTCTTGCAGGTGACAGATTTACGAAATAGGAGATAGATATGATTAAACATTCATCATTAGCCGATCAGGTATTTGAAAGACTTGAAACAGATATATTAACCGGAAAGTATCCTAAGGGAGCAATTGTCACCGAGGGCATGCTGAGCGAAGATTTGCAGGTCAGCAGGACTCCTATCAGGGAGGCCATGAGCAGGCTTGAACAGGAACATCTGGTAAGACCTGTGAATAAAGGCGTTGAGATCCTTTCTATTACTCTTGAGGACGCGCTGATCATCTATGATATCAGAGAGAAAATCGAAGGACTGGCAGCACAGGCCTGCGCCAAAAACATTACAGATGAGCAGATTGAGGAACTTCGCGAAATCGTTGAGCTTCAGGAATTTTATGCTAAGAAAGGTGACACAGAAAAAGTGAAGACCTATGACAGTATGTTCCACAAGAAGATTTACGAATTTGCCGGAAGCCCTGTTTATTTCGACATCCTTTCCCCGATCCATAACAAGATCCAGAAATTCAGAAAGTCAGTACTGTCTCTTAAGAGCAACGCAAAGAATTCCTGCGATGAACATAAGGAATTATTCGAAGCGATTGCTGCGCGTGACGGAGAGCTTTCGTACAAATTGATGAACAGACATGTTGAAGATGCCAGACAGAGGCTGATTGAAAGCTACGCTGACGGGAGGGAATAGACATGATGATTGAAAAATACGCTGAGAATTACAAAATCTGCGGCGGCGTTCCTGTAAAAGCAGAGTGCATTTCAGACGCGGACAGACAAAAGACCATGGCTTACAAAATCCTTGAAAGCCACTGCGTCCCGGGAAATGACAATAAAATGCATATCAAATTCGATGCCATGATCTCTCATGACATCACCTATGTCGGAATCATCCAGACCGCCAGGGCGAGCGGAATGACCGAATTCCCGCTGCCTTATGCCATGACGAACTGCCACAACAGCCTGTGCGCTGTAGGTGGCACAATCAATGAGGATGACCATGTCTTCGGACTTTCAGCAGCTAAGAAATATGGCGGTATATACGTTCCTGCCAACCAGGCGGTCATTCATCAGTTCGCCAGAGAAAAACTGGCTGGCTGCGGCAGAATGGTACTTGGTTCTGATTCGCACACCCGTTACGGATGTCTGGGAACACTTGGTGTAGGTGAAGGCGGTGGAGAGCTGGCTAAGCAGCTGCTGAACAATACATGGGATATTGACAGACCTGAGATGGTGCTTGTCTGGGTAGAAGGCCAGGCACCAAAGGGAATCGGCCCGCACGACGTGGCATTAGCCCTTGTCAAAGAGACCTTCCCGGATGGTTTTGTTAAGAATAAAATACTGGAATTCGCAGGTCCGGGCATTGCAGGCCTCAGCATGGACTTCAGAATGGGCATTGACGTAATGACTACTGAAACCAGCGCGCTGAGCTCAGTCTGGATTACAGATGACGTTACGAAGGACTTCTTCGCAAACATCGAAAGACCTGAAGAATACAAGAAGCTGGAGCTCGAAGAAGGCGCATGTTATGACTGCATGGTCAGGATCAATCTGTCAGAAATGGAGTCAATGATCGCGCTGCCGTTCCATCCGTCCAAGGCTTATACAATTCACGAACTCCAGGCAGATCCGGAGAGGATTTTCAAAGAGATTGAAGTTGAATGCAATGCTTCACTGAACGGCGAGGTTAAGATGGACCTGTGCAGAAATATCGGTCCTGATGGTCTGGTTCATTGCGAGCAGGGCGTTATCGTTGGATGCGCAGGCGGAATGTATGACAATATTTCCGAGGCAGCGGACATCTTAAGAGGCAAAACTGTAGGAAACGGTTATTTCGACCTGTCTGTTTATGCATCTTCAGCACCGGTCAATCTGGCTGTTGTTAAGGACGGAATTGCAGAAGAACTCCTGGAGTCAGGCGCAGTTCTCAAACCGTGCTTCTGCGGTCCTTGCTTCGGCGCGGGAGATACTCCGGCTAACAATACATTGTCAATCCGCCATGCCACCAGAAACTTCGCTAACCGTGAAGGCAGCAAGCCGGCAAACGGCCAGATTGCTGCAGTTGCGCTGATGGACGCCAGATCAATTGCAGCTACAGCGGCTAATGGAGGAATTCTGACAGCAGCTACAGACATTGATTACGAAATTACTGACAGAAAATATAAATATACCGATGGCATTTATGAGAAACGATGCTATTTCGGATTTGGCAAGGCTGAAAAGGATCTGGATCTGAGACTTGGTCCTAATATCAAGGACTGGCCTAAGATGCCGGAACTGGAGCAGAATCTGCTGGTTCAGCTCTGCGCGGTTATCCACGATGAAGTTACGACGACAGACGAACTGATACCGTCCGGAGAAACATCCAGCTACAGATCCAACCCGATCGCGCTTTCAGAGTTTGCTCTTTCCAGACGAGTGCCTGAGTATGTCGGCCTGTCTAAAAAGGTCAGAGCACTTGAAGAGCAGAGGGAGCAGGGTCAGGTTGATGCTCAGCTGCAGGCTGTATTGGATAAGTTTGACGCAGCTGCAGGCAGTACAACAATCGGCTCATGCGTATATGCCAACAGGCCGGGAGATGGTTCTGCCAGAGAGCAGGCGGCATCCTGCCAGAAAGTATTGGGAGGATTTGCCAATATTGCACACAGCTATGCCACCAAGAGATACCGTTCCAACTGCATCAACTGGGGAATCGTGCCTTTTACATTTGAAGGCGATTTCACATTTGAGAGCGGAGACTGGATCTATGTGCCGGGCATCAAGGAAGGCATCTTAAACGGACAGGAAGAATTCGCGGCGAAGGCTATGAACGCAGCGGGCGAGATCAAGGAGATTAAGCTGCAGTGCATCGGTCTCAGCAGCGAAGAAAAGCAGATCGTAACAGACGGATGCCTGATGAACTATTACGCAGCAAATAATAAATAATTCGGAGATTTATTCATGGAAAAGATAAAAATGACAACCCCTCTGGTAGAGATGGATGGGGATGAAATGACCAGAATAATATGGCAGATGATCAAGGATAAGCTGATTCTGCCCTATGTGGACCTGAAAACAGAGTACTACGACCTGGGCCTCTTAAACAGAAACGCAACCAGGGATCAGGTAACTGTGGACGCAGCCAATGCAGCCAAAGAATTGGGTGTGGCTGTTAAGTGCGCCACTATCACTCCAAACAAGAAGCGCATGGAGGAATATCCTGAGCTGACAGAAATGTGGAAGTCTCCGAATGGCACGATCAGAGCTATCATGGATGGTACTGTATTCAGGACACCGATCATTATCGATGCTGTAAAACCCATGGTTAAGAGCTGGGAGCAGCCTATCACAGTTGCCCGCCACGCATATGGAGATATTTACAAGGCAGTGGACCTGGTAACAGATAAGCCGGGAGAGTGTACTCTGACATTTAAGGCTGATGACGGTGAAACTACCACGCTTTCCGTGCAGAAAGTAGACGGCAGGACCATCTGGCTGGGACAGCACAACAAAGAGGCCAGTATCAGATCATTTGCCAGATCATGTTTCCAGTATGCGTTGAACCTGAAGCAGGATCTCTGGTTTTCAGCAAAAGACACTATTTCAAAGGTTTACGACGGTGAGTTCAGGGATATCTTTGAAGAAGAATTCCAGAATTACAAAGAAGACTTTGAAAAAGCCGGAATTACATATTTCTACACGCTGATCGATGATGCGATCGCCAGGGTTGTCAGGTCAAAAGGAGGCTTCATCTGGGCGCTCAAGAACTATGACGGCGATGTTATGAGCGACATGATCTCAACTGCCTTCGGTTCACTGGCGATGATGACCTCAGTGCTTGTTTCTCCGGACGGCAAATTCGAATATGAAGCTGCCCATGGAACGGTCACGAGACATTATTACAGGTATCTGAACGGAGAGAAGACCAGCACGAACCCGATCGCGACCATCTTCGCTTGGAGCGGAGCGCTCAGGAAGAGGGGAGAGATGGACGGCCTGCCGGAGCTCATGGCCTTTGGAGATAAGCTCGAGAAAGCATGCTTCACAGTATTGGACGCAGGCTTTATGACAAAGGATCTGGCCAATATTGCCGAAGAACCTGAAAAAGTAACTGTACTGAACACAGAAGAATTCATTGATAGAATAGCAGATAATCTGTAAATAGGATATAATATGCGAAAGGAGGGAAGGTTGTGACGGATGATCAGTTATATCAAAAATATCTGTCCGGCGACTTAAAAGCCGGCGATGAGCTGATGCTCCGTTATGGTGATGTGCTTACAGCATATCTGGATGCTTTCCTCCATAATGCGCATGATGCGGAAGACCTGATGCTGGACTGCTTCACCATTATTTTGGTGGACAAGCCCAGGATCTCTGAAGGACACTTTCGGGCCTATCTGTTCAAAATGGCCAGAAACAAGGCAAATCACTTATGGAAGATGAGATTTAAGAGGCAGGAGTTCAGCCCGGATGAGGCATTGGATGAGGCGATTCCGAGCGGGGATATTTCTCCTGAGGATAACTGCTTAAGAAGTGAGCAAAATGCTGTTCTAAAGCGGTGCCTGAACCGTATTGCACCGCAATACAGGGAAGCGCTGTGGCTGTTTTATTTTATGGATATGAGTTATGCTCAGGCTGCAAAAGTTATGGGCGGCTCTACAAAGAAAATTGAAGATCTGCTGAAGAACGGAAAGGCAAGGCTTCGAAAGGAATTGGAGAAGGAGGGAATTACTCATGCGGACATCTGAAGAACGTGTGAAAGAACTGCACTACCGCATGGACATAAAGAAAAGAAGTAAAGCATTACGCAGATATATGCTGCAATGTGCTGCTGCATGTGCTTTTTGCGCTGCAGTGATTATCATAATAATAATCGCGGTTTCCAAGACTCCTATCCAATATCAGATTACAGGTAATTCAGGCGCTTCGGCAAGTATTTTTGCCGGCAACGCAGTCTTAGGTTATGTGATAATTGCCCTGGTGGCATTCTGTCTGGGGGCATTGGTTACAGTGTTCTGTTACAGGATGCGCAAGCACCTGGAGGGAAAATACAATGATCGAAAGCATTGAGAACGCGCTGCAGATCGGTGCTTTGATAATTTGTGCTGTTGTTTCTCTGTACCCGACTATTACAAGAAAAAGCCGGGAATGGATGATATTGTTCTTTTTCTATGGAAGTTTTCTGTTGGGAGATATTTACTGGCTGGTGTGCCTGATTTTCTTTGGCGACACGCCTAAGATTTCTGTAGTATCAGACCTGAGCTGGTATGCCATGTATATCTTTCTATATATGCTGCTGATACAGACCGCACCTCCGGTCAAAACCAGTAGATTGCGCGCGCTTCCGTGGCTGGGACCTATTTTTTCTGTGGCCATGGCGGTCTTCTTTATCCTGCGTGGTGAGATTCTGAGCAACATTATATATGCTTCACTGATGGGGTTGCTGCTTTTCTCAGTAATATGTAGATTTATCGACTGGAAGATTTATAAAAATCAGATTTTTTTATCAATTATGATCCTGGTGTTCTGTCTTTTGGAGTATGGACTATGGACAGCGTCATGCTTCTGGACTTCGGACACATTAACAAATCCATACTATTGGTTCGATTTCCTGTTGACAGTCAGTGCAGCAATCTTTCTTCCTGCAACAAAAAAGGCGGTGGAAGAATGAATTATATTGAGAATATTTATATATGTTTGGCCGCGCCACTTATACTGGCAATCATATGTCTTCGAAGGGAAGGCCGCAGAGCTCTGCTTTTTTTGCTGGCTGGTATGACTGTTTGCCTGCTTTCTGCATACGTCAACACATTTCTGGCTGGTGCAGCGGGAGCAGATCTGATCGAGGCTTCCCATGAGATTTCTCCGGTAGTTGAGGAAATACTTAAGTTTCTTCCTATGTTGTTCTTTATTCTGGTATTTGAGCCGGAGAAGAAGGTCGCCATTACAGGATTCCTGTTGGTGGCAGTAGGGTTTGCAACATTCGAAAATGTATGCTTTATAACTTATTACGGCACTTCGGATCTGCTGCGTCTCATAATCCGCGGCTTTGGGACCGGGGCTATGCATGTCGTCTGCGGAATGATCATTGCTGTCGGCCTGTTCTATCTGTGGAACAAGATATGGCTGCAGATAGTAGGTGCATTTGCGCTGCTGTGTTTTGTAATTATTTTCCATGCTGTTTTTAATATTTTCGTTAATCAGTCCGGTGTTGTATTCTGGATCGGCAGTGTTATCCCGATGACACTGGTGCTCTTATATATGGTCTTTTTCCGGAAAAGAATCAGTTAAGAAACAGATTAGCCCCGTAAGGGGCTTTTTTTTATAAAAAATTTTTGGCAGAGGTTCGGGTTTTACCCGGCTTTTTGACACTTAATAAGTGAAAGACTATTCAGGAAGGAGGAATTTATGATGAGGACGGCAGAAGACAGAGTCAACGCCCTGCATGTACGAATGAATGCTAGGCAGAACATGAAGAACCGCCGGAAGACAACACTTATCGGTACAGCCGGGGTTGTGCTCACCATATGCCTATTCCTGTTGATTTTCACTGCCGGCAGAACGCACAGTGCCGGAGCAGCCGGAATGTACAGCGGATCGATAATGCTGTTTGAAGGCACGGGCGGTTATGTGCTAGTCGCGATCATTGCTTTTACGGTTGCCGTGATATTTACCGTTTTGTGTATAAACTGGCAGAAGAAAAAAAAGGAAAAATCATTTACCGGCAAAGAAGAAAATAATAGGAGGGAGAACGATAATGAAAGTCTACAGTAGTTTGATGAAAAAGGTATTTGGCCCACTGCTGGTTATGGCTCTGATACTGGGCATAATCCCGGGAAGCCTGACGACTGCCCGTGCAGATAATTCCTCGGAAGAAGAACTAACCGAGACCGTAACAGGCAGCCAGCTGCTTAATATTGACGGGACAGATCCAGAAGGCTTTGCGCCAGGAGATACCAGCAACCCTTATGGTGCAGCCTATGATGAGAATGGAACATCCGAAGGAACGTTGATGCTTCCGTGGAATGAGCTGGCAGTGCTGGTAGAGGATTATGAAAATGATTATCATAAACTCAAATGGTACAAAAAGGACAAAGGGAGTGAGAAGAGCAAAGCCCTCAGCGGATTTGGTTCCACAGGTACTTTCCCGATCAGCTGCTCTAATCTGACCTATATTCAAAGCGTAGCCTTCGACAAGAAAGGCCACGGCCGCAGGGACGTTGTAGCTTACGCTGGTTTCGATCCTGAGGAGAATGATTACTATCTGTGGACGGTCGAACCGTCATTAGACAATGAAACCACAAGTACAAAGGTTGAACTATGGGAAAAGAATTCAGCTGGTACGTGGAAAGAGTACAAGCCGATCTATACCAGAAATGATGACTGGACAAATGATCTTTATGCGGCAAATGCTTTCATATCGGTGACCGCGGGTGACTTTGGCCGTGGATATGAGACTCTTGTCATGGCAGCCACTTTTAGGCCTCGTGACGACAGCGACGAAACCGGATCGTATACAATACTGTTTGAGTATGACCATATCAATCGTGAGCTTAGTCGTATAGGATCATTGAAACTTCAACATTTGAGTACTACTGAATATATCAATACCGTTTCTCTGGCGGCCGGTGACCTGAACGGCGACGATGCCGACGAGCTGATAATTGTAACCGGAAAAACCGGAGAGACAGATACGGGAACCACCGCGCCAAAGAAGGGGAACGGAGAGACCGAAATGTATGTTTACTACGGCGTTCCAAACAGCACTTCCTCCGTCTTTAGCCACAGCCACACCACAAAGTATCTTTATAATGACTACTCAGAGGACGGCAATTCTTATCGTCTGACCTTCCAGTCACCGGGAGTATCCGTAGGCGATGTGGACGGCGATGGCACAAATGAGATTGTAGTAGGCGGATATCACTTCCGCAGTAAAGACGGTGGCAGATATCAGCATATAAAAGCCCAGCTTCTGGGTATATATGAGTTAAATAGCAGTAATAGCGTACGGGAAGTTATCCTGACTGATCCCGGAATGAACAAGATGATCACACGTGGATATTACGTGAAGGACAGATCACATCCGCGCGCCTCTGTGGCAACCGTAGCATTTAACGGCCAAAACGGCAAGGACCTGATATTCTTTAACGGACAGATTATGACTTACAACCCTGATGGAGGCGTATCTGTCACCTATACCCCGGAATACTTCAATCACACGGACATTGGAATGGGAAGTGTATCAGTATCAAATGCATGGGTCAGTGATGTCGCAGTAGGTAATTTCGATCATAACGACATTGGCAGAGAACAGGTCTACTATGTTGTTGCACTTAAGCATAACGAAATGGAAGCCTACGGCTACAAGATAGGTATGATCGGAGCCACCTATAACGACACTGATGACATGCTGGGAATCGTAACAGGCAGCGGATTCTACTGTACTGATGTTGATCATGACGATTACCTGCTGAACGATGCTGATGGCTATGACAGTGGTGACTGGCGTGCTTGTCATACGATTGTCACGGCCATAGACAAGGATACAGATGGTGTGCGTCTGCGCTACAGGGGCAAGAATTACATCTATACCGATCCAAAGATCGAAGCAGTGCTCCAGGCAGCACCATTCTTTGACGGGGTACAGGATCCGGGCAGTACATCATATTCTATAGACACTACATACGGAGAGAATGACAATACGACCACATCACTTGACTGGGGTGTAGGATTCTCTGGAGAAGCTGAGGTTTCAGCCCTGGCGTCTGCAAAGTTGGCAATTGAAGCAGGCGCAGCATTCAACTACACCTGGGAATGGGAGAAAGGCTGGGAGACAAGCTACAATTCTGTGTTTGAGACGACAAACCAGAACACTGTTCTTATTCAGCGAACACCTATAGTTTTATATAACTACGATATGTATGACGCAGAAAATGGTAAGTGGCTTGAAAACTTCGTTCAGGTACCAATGCCTCTGGGACCTGTCTGGAGTCAGCTCAGCGTCAAAGACTATAACAGTTTTGTTGATGAATATGATGCATTGGCAGCGACTCTTAAAGCAGAAGCTGAAGCACAGAATTACTCATACAAACCTCCTGTGCTTAAGAAAATCGTTGATACTGACACCAGCAGCACTGAGAACGGCGAGTATCTTGTCGGAAACGAAGGCAATCCGGAAGAATACCTTAATGACTGGAACAACGGAGATCTGACTGATGCAGAGAAACTGTCTAATATGGGAGATATGCAGCTGGGATACAGCGGTACTTCCAAGACGCAGGAGTATGCTCATTCGGAGTATGTTACTGAAGGAGAAGGATTCTCGGGAGGCTTCTCAATCAACTTCTCCAGTACATGGGGCGTTGGCCTCGCAGGTCTGGTTGACGCGCGTGCAGGCTTCTATGTATCAGCGGATTTCCTCAAGGGCACATGCCATTATGAGACCACTACAAGAGGTAATACAGTATCAGGTACCGTAAATGACCTGGATGAGAGAGCGCTGAAAGAAATGGGACTTACAGATGATATTATCCGTGCATATCAGTTCTTCTGGTCCTTTGGCCGTTGGTACGTTGATATGGGTACCGGCGGAGGCGGAACCGCGTATGATGATATTGAAGATCCTGAAGAAATGAAAGAACGCTTATGGGACAACTCACATGTTCCTGTATACGGATACAAGGTAGCACAGCTTTCAATGCCTCCGCAGCCTCCTGAACTGTCAGTATCATATGACGATGGAACATTTATCCTTTCATGGGAAGATGAACATGCGGACTCAGTTGATGGATATTATTTATATCAGGTAGTTGGCGGCGAATATATACGTCTGAACGATACACGTATTACCGCAGGCACAACTTCCTTCACAATATCTCAGGACAATCTGGATGACTCATCAGGCAATCTGTACCAGTTCGTTGTTACATCAGCAACTGATCTTCCGAGCGGAAAAGAGCTTGAAAGCATTTGGTCCAATCAGGTCTTCTATGTACCGGCAATCGGCGGTCCGGAAGGTCCGCAGGGTGAGCAGGGCCCTCAGGGAGAAGATGGAAAGTCCGCTTATCAGCTGGCTGTGGAAAACGGATTTGTAGGTACTGTAGCTGAATGGATTGCTTCACTCTCAGGAAACGGAATAGGTATTGAAAAGATTGAAAAGACAAGCACATCAGAAGACGGGCTGATTGATACATATACAATATATTTCACCGATGGCAGTTATTCAACATTCACTGTAAACAATGGAGCAGACGGTGAAGACGGACGTGGAATAGAATCGTTTGAAAAGACCGGAACAGAGGGCAATGTTGACACCTATACAGTAACTTATACAGATGGAACAACTTCTACTTTTACAGTTACTAACGGAACAGATGGCCTGTCTGCTTATGAAATAGCTGTTCTGCATGGTTTCGAGGGAACAGAAGCGGAGTGGATCGCATCCCTGACCGGAAACGGAATAGGAGTTGACCGTATCGAAAAAATTGGAACATCCGAAGATGGCCTGATCGACACATACGCAATTTATTACACTGATGGTTCTTACTACACATTTACAGTAACTAATGGCGAGAAAGGTGACCAGGGTGAACAGGGCGAACAGGGCGAGAAAGGTGAACAGGGTGTCGGAATCGCTTCGATAGAAAAGACAGGAACATCCGAAGACGGCCTGACAGATACCTATACGATTACGTACACCGACGGATCTGTAGAGACTTTTACAGTAGTAAATGGCGCAAACGGCCAGGACGGCCTGTCCGCATACGAAATTGCTGTACTGAACGGTTTTGAAGGAACTGCTGCTGAATGGATCGCATCGCTGCATGGAAACGGCATTGGAGTTGATTACATTAAACATACCGGAACATCTGAAGACGGACTGGTTGATACATATACAATTTATTATACCGATGGCAGCAGCTATACATTTAATGTAACCAACGGAGTAGATGGTGTCGGAATTGCTTCAATTGAAAGAACCGAACAAAATGGAAATGAAGATACATACACTATTACCATGACAGATGGTACGGAGTATTCCTTCACAGTTACCAACGGCACTGATGGAGTAAGCGTTGAAAAGATTGAGAAGACCGGCACATCAGAAGACGGACTGGTTGATACATACACCATCACGCTTTCCAACGGAGAAACTTTCAGTTATACAATCACAAATGGTAAAGACGGCAACGGCATTGTTTCCATCGAAAAGGTTGAGGTCGGTTCAGATCCATATCTCGACACCTATCTTATTACGATGTCAAATGGTGACATGTATACATTTACCGTAAGAAACGGCCGTGACGGCGTGGATGGAAAGAGCGCATATGAACTGGCTGTAGAAAATGGTTTTGAAGGCACCGTTCTGGAATGGCTGGCGTCTCTCAGGGGCGAAGGCATATCTCTGATAAGCATCAGCAGTGAGAGAATAGATGAACTGACCACTGAATATACATTTAAGTATTCAGACGGTACTACATATACATATTATGTAAAAGATGGTGAGAAAGGTGATAAAGGTGAGGATGGACGAGGTATTGTCTCAATTGAAAAAACAGCTACAGAAGGCAATATTGATACATTCACCATCACTTATTCAGACGGCACCACATCGACTTATACAGTTGCAAATGGTGAAAACGGAAAAGACGGTAATGATGGCCAGAACGGTGCGACAGGCGCAACCGGAGCTAAAGGCGATACCGGTGCCAGAGGAGCAACAGGCGCTACAGGTGCTACAGGTGCAACCGGAGCAGCCGGAAGAAATGGCACCAACGGCCAGGACGGCAAAGATGGCGTAAATGGAAAGGACGGAGTTGGAATTGCCGATGTACGCATTGTAAATGGAGATCTGATCGTTACGCTTAGCGACGGCAGAGAGATTAACGCAGGAAACGTCAGGTCAGAGTCTCAGACAATAAAAACCTCAGGTGAAGTTAAGACCTACTACTTCAATACTTCAAGTTCAGAAATCTCAAAGATTTATATTAACGGCAAGGAGATTACTGAAGAAGAATACAGTGTGGAGTCTTACGGAGACGGATCAATGATCACGATCAAAGAAGAGAGTATACCTAAGACAGGCGGCGAGATCAGAATAGAAACGGCTTCGGGTGAGGAGACAATTAAAACACCGGCAAATAGCAATGTACCATGGTGGATTATTATTGTACTGCTTGTATGGAATGCACTGCTTACAGCGGGTATAGTAACTTTGGCGGTGTCCAGAAAGAAAGATCTTAAGAAATAAAAACTTAATAATTCAGAGGGTGTGATAATTCACACCCTCTGTTTTTTGTATAATGCCGGTTTAAGGAAATAACTATTTTCCTGTGCTTCCAAAACCTCCCGAGCCGCGGACGGTTTCATTCAGTTCGTCTACGATATTCCAGTCAGCGGTGATATATGGTGTAAGCACCAGCTGCGCAATGCGTTCGCCATGTTCCACAACCCGGTCCTCTTTAGAATGGTTGAAGAGAGAGACCATGATCTCGCCGCGGTAATCTGAATCGATCACTCCGACTTTGTTTGACGGTGCCAGACCTTTCTTGGTGGCCAGCCCTGAACGTGCGAATATCAATCCTGCATAACCTTCAGGAATCTCCATGGCCAGACCGGTATGGAAGAGATATGCTTCACCGGATTTTACTGTTACCGGCTCATCCAGACACGCATAGAGGTCCGCGCCTGCTGAGTATTCTGATCCGTATGTAGGCAGAATAGCTTTTTCATTTAATTTCTTAATATTGATCGTCTTCATAGTTTTCCTGCTTTTCTGATACTTTAATGCTTGATATTCCTGATTTCATTATAAGCTTTCTGGTCCATGGCGTATACATGAAAGCACGTTTCCATGTTTTGAAATAGAGCTTATATTTTAAGTGCCTGACTTTCCTGCTGTATGACGCTGAAACGTTACTGTCAGCAAAGGCTTCAGCCAGAGCTTTGCCGCTGAAAATGGCAGAACTGATTCCTTCAAAAGAACTGGGGCTGATGAAACCGGCAGCCTCACCGATAAGGAATAAGTTCCCTTCACCTGTTACGAAATCACGCAAGTGCTTTGGCCTGCATGCCTGACAGGCTTCTGTGAGTATTGGCTCATTCAGCTCAATGCCGCTGAATGCTTCGAAACGCTCCTTCTGCAGTTCGAAAGCTTCCCTGCATCCTTCTGACTTAAAACATCCTCCATAGAGCAGATAGCCGTCTTTGTGGATGGTCCATGAGCAGCTGTCAGATGTCTCGCGGTCGAAAATGCATGAATAGAAAGGCTTTTCCTGTCCGTCATATGCGAACCACTGCTGAATAGCTGTGTATCTGCTTATAGGACGATCAGGGAAGAACTTCCTCCTTACAATGGATGAAGCTCCATCAGCGCCAACGATGTTCCGGCATTTGAACTGCGCAATATCACCATACTGATGAACCTGAACAGTAAATAGTCCATCGTCCTGAGCAATTCCTGTGCATCTGCCTTCGGTAATGCAGATATTCTCCGGTATCAGCGACATTAAATGCAGGTCGAACGCATAGCGGTCCATGTTCATATAATAACGCTGATAATATCTGGTAAGTCCGGTGCCGAGGTCCATGGTTTTTACAGAGAAAATCTGCGGGTCTACCAGTACGTCCTTAGGCAGTATCATATCTGAGTGCGCGAGCAATTTCTGTGCATCAGGAGCTAGCAGTCCTCCGCACGGTTTGGACTTCTCAGCTGTCTGGCCATCGATTACCAGCACGGTTTTATTCAGTTTTGAAATCTCTCTGGCGAAGGTGCTTCCGGCAGGACCTGCACCTATCACAATAATATCCCAAATCATATTGTTTAATTCTATCATATTTGTTAAAATACTACCAATCGAAATATAGGAGGAAAAACTATGATTTATACAGCACAAGTAGAGCATATGTGTCCTGTAGCTTCAGGCTGCGATCACGGTCCTGCGCCAATTCCGCAGGAAGGTGAATGGACAAAGGTCAAAGGTGTTAAAGACATCAGCGGTCTGACTCACGGTATTGGCTGGTGTGCACCTCAGCAGGGCGCATGCAAGCTCACGCTGAACGTTAAAGAAGGCATTATCCAGGAGGCATTGGTAGAGACAATCGGATGCTCCGGCATGACACATTCTGCAGCTATGGCATCAGAGATTCTTCCGGGCAAGACTATCCTGGAGGCTCTTAATACAGACCTTGTATGTGATGCTATCAATACAGCAATGAGAGAGATCTTCCTGCAGATCGTTTACGGCAGAAGCCAGACAGCTTTTTCTGAAGGCGGACTGCCTGTAGGCGCAGGTCTTGAAGACCTTGGTAAAGGTATGCGCAGCCAGATCGGTACCATGTACGGCACAGTTGAAAAGGGTCCGAGATATCTTGAGATGACAGAGGGATATGTAACAGGCATCGCTTTGGACGAAGATAACGAGATCATCGGATACCAGTTCGTAAGCCTTGGCAAGATGACTGATTTCATCAAGAAGGGCGACGATCCGAACACAGCCTGGGAGAAGGCTAAAGGACAGTACGGACGTGTAGCAGACGCGGTCAAGATCATTGACCCGAGAGAAGAGTAAGGAGGGGAAGAAATGGCTTTATTTGAATCATACGAGAGAAGAATTGATAAAATAAACGCAGTTCTTGCTGACTATGGCATTTCTTCCATAGAAGACTGCGAAAGAATTACTAAAGAAAAGGGTCTTGACGTTGCAGGCATCGTCAGATCCATCCAGCCTATCTGCTTTGAAAACGCATGTTGGGCATATACAGTTGGCGCAGCTATCGCTATCACCAAGGGTCAGACCAGAGCTGCAGACATTGCTGCTACATTAGGCGAAGGCCTGCAGTCATTCTGCATTCCGGGCAGCGTTGCTGACCAGAGAAAGGTTGGCCTGGGCCATGGTAATCTGGGCAAGATGCTTCTGGAAGAAGAGACAGAGTGCTTCTGCTTCCTGGCAGGACATGAGTCATTTGCCGCAGCTGAAGGCGCTATTGGTATCGCTGAGAAGGCTAACCGTGTAAGACAGAAACCGCTCCGTGTTATCCTGAACGGTCTCGGCAAAGACGCAGCCAAGGTTATTTCCAGAATCAATGGTTTTACATATGTCAGAACCGAACTCGATTACAAGACAGGCGAGCTCAAGGAAATCTCCAGAAAGTCATATTCTGACGGTGTCAGAGGCAAGGTAAACTGCTATGGCGCTAATGACGTTATGGAAGGCGTTGCGATCATGCACAAGGAAGGAGTTGACATTTCCATTACCGGTAACTCAACCAATCCTACCAGATTCCAGCATCCTGTAGCAGGCACATATAAGAAGGAATGCATCGAGCAGGGCAAGAAGTACTTCTCGGTTGCATCAGGCGGCGGCACAGGCCGTACACTTCATCCGGACAATATGGCAGCAGGTCCTGCTTCATATGGTATGACCGACACCATGGGACGTATGCACTCAGACGCTCAGTTCGCTGGTTCTTCATCAGTTCCTGCACATGTTGAGATGATGGGCCTCATCGGCATGGGCAATAACCCGATGGTTGGAGCCACCGTTGCAGTAGCAGTTGCAGTTGCAGAAGCTATGAATAAATAATTTATATTATGAATTAGAGAGCCGTCACTTTTGTGGCGGCTCTTTTTTAATCAATGCCTTTGATTCAAACAGTAAAAGCTTTTTGGCTTAAGCTGTTCTTCCTGTTTGAATCAAATATCCTTCATAAACAGCTGCTATAGTCGCAATCATACATACAGCTGCGGCACTGTATCTAAAGTCTATAATTCCCAGCGACAAAGGAAAAATGAACAGCAGCCCACCAGTCAACTTGTTTATTATGGAATGCACAGATATGAATTCTTTCTGACGAATTAATCCTATTGCGATATTTGTCAGCTTAATCATAGTAATGATCACAATCCATATATAAAGCCAGACCGGAAAATGCATCACAGGCAACAATCTAATCAGGCATACAGATACAAAAACGATATCTGCAGCTGTATCAAGCTTTGAACCGAAATCACTGACAGTACCAGTTTTCCTGGCCACTGCGCCATCTATTATATCGGTGATTCCGGCTGTTATATATAACACAAAAAATGCAGGAGACAACACCGGACAAAACATCAGAGATGTGCTGATAATTATTCTGATTCCAGTTATGATATTTGCCATTTTGCATTATTCCTTTTTAAGACCAAAGCCCGGTTCTTTTTGTTTATTATACCGGCGAAATATGAACATTTCTACCAATAAAAACAACCATGGCGTCACGCCTTCACTACTTACCCATTAAACGCCCTCATCTAATCTAAAAGACTAAGAGACATAATAATAGGGTGGTTGTCAAATAATCCACACTTTGATATAATAATAAAAATTATAAAAGCTGATAGGAGGACGTCATGGTTTACGATAGAAATCTTATAGCTGGAAAACTTTTTAGATGGGAAGGTTATCTTAAAGATTACGAATTGCCGAAATGGAACGAAATCCCGGATTTTGGCCTCTATATGGAGCAGGTCATTGATTATCTTAAGAAGTTTTTAGACTACATACCGCCTGAACTTGACAGCGAGCTCTCGCTGACACCTTCAACAATTAACAATTATGTCCGCAAGAAAATATTGCCGATGCCGGACCGCAAGAGATATTACAGAAGGCATCTGGCTCTGCTTCTGATCATTCTGACAATGAAGCAGTGCATCAGCATCAGCTCAATTTCCAAGATGGTTCCTGCTGATATTGCTGAAGAGGACCTTAAGAAATTTTACTGCGCTTATCAGGAAGAACATAGGAAAATCACATTAGCCTTCCTGCAGGGCGTCAGATACGTTGCTAAGCCTATCCTGGAAGAAAGCAGCAAAAAGAATAATGCTTCAGACGATACAGTCAATCTGCTGATCGACAGCATTACTGTCTGCGGTCTTACTAAGCTGCTGGCTGAAAAGCTGCTCATGCTGGACGGCAAAGACCTGGAAAACGGCGGAAGCATCGAAGTCGTAAAAAGAAACAGGTAGCTATTGCTGCCTGTTGTAGATAGGTTCGATATGTTTCCTGCCGCGGCCTATTACGAATAGTGCGGCCAGAAGATTAATAAACATAAATCCCGAGAGAACCAGTCTCGGTTCTATGATAACTGTCAGCGCGCCGGCGATCATTTCACCGGCTACGCTACCGACAGTATTGAGCATATTAAAGGCGCCGTTGAAACGACCCTTTTTTTCGTCCGGAACATAGCTCTGTGTAGCAGAAACTCTGATTGTGAAGCTGGTGACACCGCCCAATCCGATCATAAAGCACATGATCATCATCAGAGGAATCTGAAGGAACAGATAGCTGCCTTCCAGTACTGAGATGATGCAGTATACAGCAAAAGCTGTCATATATCTGAATTTGGCAGGAATCTTCAGCCTGTAGTGGACCAGACCGCCTATGGCTCTGCCTACCACGCTCATTCCCCAGACCAGCATATAAATATATTCGCCGTTATTATAATTAGATTTGAAATACGGCAGGGTGATGACTGATGACGCTCCGCCTGAAAAAGCTGAGAACGTAAAATAGATTGCAACAGCCAAAAGTCCCTTTTCCACACTAAGATACTTAAAGCCTTCTTTGGTATCCATGAGCATACGCTTAACGTGACCTACGTTTTCGCCCTCTATTGCCTGTTTCTGCTGTTCAATGTATTTCTCCTCAGTCTTGATCTGAGTCTCCATTATTGCGGCAATAAGGAAGCATCCCGCGTTGATAAAGAACAGCGGCTCAATGCCGATAGAGTTATACAGGAAGGCTGAAACCGGGATCATTACAGCTGACAGTGTTTCAAGCACGCTGGCGATGGAATAAGCCTTCTGGTAATTGCCCTCGCTGATCAGGAGCGGGTAGAAGCTCTCATATGCAACCATATATATGCTGTTGATCGAGCCGACTACAAAAGCGTAGATCAGGAAGAATACAATATTAAAGCCTCCCAGGAGCATGACAACAGCAACGAAACAGTACATTCCGGCTGAAATAAAGTCCAGGCTGTATATTGTCCTCTTTCTGGAAAACCGGTCCAGAATGGCGCCTGAGAAAACAGGCATGATCACCTGAGGCAGTGTATATGCTACAATAAATAACGCGTACAGCAGATTGGACCGGGTGAAGTCCAGAACCAAAAGACTGATGGCGAAACCTGAAATAGCGTTGCCCAGCATGGAGACAACGCTTCCGAGAGTGATTATAGTAAAATCTTTAGTCCATAATTTATTCGCCATGGTGTTGATAATATCATAATGGCAGTAATATTAAAAGCGGAAATCGGTTGACACGGCGGAATTATACTAATAATATAAAAGCCGTGTTTTATAACGGAGGAATTGATTTACACAATGAACAGATATGATGTAATTATCATAGGCGCAGGCCCCGGAGGCATTTTCAGCGCGTATGAATTGATTAAACTTAATAAGAATTTAAAGATTGCGATATTCGAATCCGGCAAACCTCTTGAGCAGAGGAAGTGCCCGATAGACGGAGAGAAGATTACCAGCTGCGTTCACTGCAAAACATGTGCCATCATGCACGGTTTCGGCGGAGCGGGTGCTTTCTCAGACGGCAAATATAATATCACAAATGAATTCGGCGGCACACTACATGAGTTCATCGGCAAGAGCAAAGCCACAGAGCTCATGAACTACGTTGACAGCATCAACATGAAATACGGCGGCGCCGGATCCAAACTGTATTCAACGACTAATACACCTATCAAGCGTCTGTGCATGCAGAACCAGCTGCATCTGATGGATGCATCTGTCAGACATCTGGGAACAGACAAGAACTATGTCGTTCTGAATAATCTGTATAACATTCTGAAGGACAGCATTGACTTTTACTTCAACACGCCGATCGTAAGCGTTGAAAAAGCTGATGCCGGCTACAATGTCAAAACAGAGAACGAGACCTATACTGGCACGTACTGCATTATTTCTGTAGGCAGGAGCGGAAGCAAATGGATGGAGCAGGTCTGCAAAGACCTCGAGATCAGGACTCTCAGCAACAGAGTGGATATCGGTGTTCGTGTGGAACTCCCTGCTGAGATATTCTCGCATCTGACCGATGAGCTGTACGAGAGCAAGATCATTTACAGAACCCAGAAATACAATGACCTGGTGCGTACATTCTGTATGAATCCATATGGTTCAGTAGTAAATGAGAACACCAATGGCATTGTTACGGTTAACGGCCACAGCTATGAGGATCCATCGCTGCATACGCAGAATACTAACTTTGCGCTGCTGGTTTCCAAACATTTCACTGAGCCTTTCGATGACAGCACTGCCTATGCGGAAAATATAGCTAAGCTGTCAAATATGCTGGGTGGCGGCGTCATCGTCCAGAGATTCGGAGATCTCATCAGCGGAAAGAGAAGTACATACAAGAGGATCAACGAAAGCTTTACCACACCGACGCTCATGGCAACTCCGGGCGACCTCTCTTTGGTTATCCCTAAGAGAATCCTGGACGGAATCATTGAAATGATCTATGCACTGGATAAGATTGCGCCTGGCACAGCAGGTGACGACACTCTTCTGTACGGTGTAGAGGTTAAATTCTACAATATGCAGGTAGAACTGGCGCATAATCTGGAGACCAAATACAGCGGTCTCTATGTGATAGGAGACGGCAGCGGCGTAACCCATTCGCTTTCACACGCTTCAGCCAGCGGAGTATTCGTTGCCAGAGACATCGCCGAAAGAATATAAATTCTATATTTAGTAGAACAAAAACTGTTGATATACCATATAAAGGGGGTGGAAAATCTGGTTTTCCACCCCCTTATATTGTTAATTATTATGATTTTACACCAAAAAAAGTATATAAATAAGAACAATGTGCATAATTGACTTTTGTAGGTGCCAATGGTAGTATTTTCGTGTAGAAAATCTGCACTTTAATTTAATATCTGCCAGTATAGGTTTGGATAGATATGGTCCAAATGTTTCTACCGTAGCGCCGATAAGCTACGACTACCGGCTTCACATAGATCGCTTTGGCGTTTGTTTATCCGGTGGCAGCATTTGTCAGGCCGGCTTTTTTATTTTCAGGGGAACGAATAAATGAAATTACTCGAAGAGAAAATCATAAAAGAAGGAAGGATTTACCCGGGACAGGTACTTAAGGTTGGAGCCTTCCTTAATCATCAGATTGATGTTCCGTTCATGAATAAAGTGGCAGAAGAGTTTTATAATCTGTTCAAAGATGAACCTATCACCAAGATTCTTACTATTGAAACATCCGGCATCGGCATCGCATGTCTGACTGCCAACATTTTCAATGTTCCTGTCTTATATGCCAAGAAATCCAAAGGCATCAACATAGGTGACGATGTATATACAGTACAGGTCACATCTTATACCCACAAAAACGTTTCAAATGTAATAATTGAAAAGCAGTTTCTGGGCCCGGATGACGTTGTGCTTATTCTCGATGATTTCCTGGCTAACGGATGTGCTCTTGAAGGCCTCCTGGATCTCGTTAAAATGGCAGGAGCCAGGGCTGTTGGCTGCGGCATCGTAATAGAAAAAGCCTTCCAGGACGGCGGAACACGCCTCAGGGAAAAGGGCATCAGGATAGAATCACTTGCAAGGATCAAGTCCATGGATGTTGTGGAAGGTATTGTATTTATCGATTAATCTGTTCTGAAAGCTTTTAGCTTTAAGATAAATAAAAACTTGTAAATATTATTTTACGGAGGAGAAAACATGAAAAACTTTAAGAAAGTACTTGCATTACTTCTCGCTGCAATCTTTGTAGTTGGCATTCTTGCTGCATGCTCAGGCAATGGCGGCGGCCAGCAGGGCGGCGGCGAGCAGGGAAGCGAAGAGCAGGGTGGCGGCGAGCAGCAGACCACTCCTGAAGAAGGCGGCGAGCAGGGCGGCGCAGAGACAACCCTTAAGGTTGGTCTTATCTGCCTGCATGATGAGAACTCAACATATGACCTCAACTTCATCAACGCATTCAAGCAGGTTTGCTCTGAATTAGGACTGGTTGAAGGTGAGTCCTATTTCATCAAGGTTAACAAAGGTGAGAACGAAGAGTGCTATCAGGCAGCTTGTGAATTAGTTGACTCAGGATGCAGCATTATCTTTGCTGACAGCTTTGGTCATGAGGATTACATGCTCCAGGCAGCTATCGAGAACCCGGATGTTCAGTTCTGCCATGCAACAGGAACAAAGGCTCATACCGAAAACGTTGCTAACTATCACAACGCATTTGCTTCAATCTATGAAGGCCGTTACCTGGCTGGTATCGCAGCTGGTATGAAGATCAACGCAATGATCGAAGAAGGCAAGATCACACCGGAGCAGACCAAGATGGGCTATGTTGGAGCTTATCCATACGCAGAAGTTAAATCTGGTTACACATCATTCTACCTTGGCGCTAAGAGCGTATGCCCGACTGTTACAATGTTAGTAACATTCACCAACTCATGGTATGATGAGACCTTAGAGAAGACAGGTGCTCAGACCCTTATCGATCAGGGCTGCGTACTTATCAGCCAGCACGCTGACTCTATGGGCGCTCCTACAGCTTGCGAGGCAGCTGGCGTTCCTAACGTTTCTTACAATGGATCAACTATCTCAGCAGCACCTAACACATTCATCGTTTCTTCAAGAATCGACTGGGCTCCATATTACAGATACGCAATCGACTGCGTAAAGAACGGACAGCCTATCGACGTTGATTATGTTGGTACACTTGAGACCGGTTCAGTTTGCTTAACAGAAGTTAACGAAGCAGTTGCAGCTCCTGGAACAGTTGAAGCTATCGAAGCAGCTAAGGCTGAAATGCAGGCAGGCACACTTCATGTATTTGATACAGCTAACTTCACAAAAGGCGGCGAAACTCTTACATCATATCTTGCAGACGTTGACGACATGGGCGACTTCGCTCCGGAGACAGAAGTAATTTCTGACGGATATTTCCACGAGTCTGAATACCGTTCAGCTCCTTACTTCGACATTGATATTGATGGAATTACAATACTCGGCGAATAATATTTATATTGGCAGGGAGCTTTTAAGGCTCCCTGCCGCTTGTAATTCATAAGAGGTTATTTTTATTGCTTCACCAGAAGATATCTTCGGGTATTTCCTTGTGAGGCAATAAGTGTTGTAAAGAAACAATCAGAAAGGGCACAAAACATGGCATCAGAGAACATAAAAACTCCTGTGCTTGAGCTTAGAGGGATCACGAAACGTTTCGGCGATGTTGTCGCTAATGAGAATGTTTCGTTAAGTGTCTATAAAGGAGAAATCCTGGCGCTGCTCGGCGAGAACGGCAGCGGCAAGACTACGCTGATGAATATGATTTCCGGTATCTATTATCCTGACGAAGGTGAAATACTGGTAAATGGCAATCCTGTCAGCATAAGATCCCCGAAAGAGGCTTTTGACCTGAAAATTGGTATGATACATCAGCATTTTAAGCTTGTAGATGTTCTGACAGCTACAGAAAATATCATACTGGGTCTTGATGAAGGCAAATTAAATATTAAGAAAGCGGCTGAGAAGATCAGGAATATCTGTGACCTCTATGGTTTCGAGGTAGATCCCGACCAGAAAATCTACAATATGAGCGTTTCCCAGAAACAGACCGTAGAGATTGTCAAGGTTCTGTACAGAGGCGCTGATATCCTTATTCTGGATGAGCCTACAGCTGTTCTGACTCCTCAGGAGACAGAGAAACTCTTTGCGGTACTCCGCAACATGAAGAAGGATGGCAAGACTGTTATAATCATCACCCATAAGATGCAGGAAGTTCTGTCCATTTCAGACCGTGTAGCCATTCTCAGAAAAGGCCAGTATATCTGTGACAAGATTACTGCTCAGGCAAATGTCCAGGAACTTACAGATGCTATGGTAGGCCACAGCGTTGTCCTGAACATCGCCCGCCCGGAGCCTAAGGATCCTAAGAAAAAGCTCGAAATCTCCAATCTGACAGTCAGAAGCAGTGACGGCGTTGTCAGACTGTGCGACGTCAGCTTTGACGCTTACAGCGGCGAAATCCTTGGCATAGCAGGCATTGCCGGCAGCGGACAGAAGGAACTCCTGGAAGCTATCGCAGGCCTGCAGCACGTTGAAAATGGAAATATTTTCTACATAGACGATGAAGGCAATAAGGAACAGCTGATAGGCAAAGATCCTCTTAAAATCGCTGAGATGGGCGTTTCGCTTTCGTTCGTTCCTGAGGACAGACTGGGCATGGGCCTGGTTGGAAACATGGACCTGGCTGACAATATGATGCTCAGATCTTTCAGAAAAGGCAAAGGCGTCTTCACAGACAGAAAGACCCCTCATGAGCTGGCCGAGCATGTAGTAGAGGAGCTGGAGGTCAATACACCTAGTGTATCTACACCGGTCAGAAAATTATCAGGAGGCAATGTCCAGAAAGTACTGGTAGGACGTGAGATCGCGTCATCACCAACAGTTCTCCTGACAGCATATGTTGTCCGCGGACTGGATATTAACTCGTCATATACCATTTATGATCTTATAAACAAACAGAAAGAAAGAGGCGTAGCAGTCGTTTATGTCGGTGAGGACCTGGACGTTCTGCTGGAACTCTGCGACAGAATAATGGTTCTGTGCGGCGGCCGTGTCAGCGGAATAGTAGACGGCAGGACAGCCACAAAGAATGAAATCGGCCTTATGATGACCAGAATAGGAGGTTCCGGCAGGGATGAATAGTGCTGTAAAAGTTCCACTTGTTCATATAACCAGAAGAAAAAATATTGTCTGGTACAGAGCATGGATCGTCAGAGTTGTAGCGGTTATTATGGCGCTTATTCTGTGCGGTATTGTAACCATGCTTCTGGTAGGTGCCAATCCTATCGATGTATATAAGACCATGGTCGTTGGCAACTTCGGAACTGCCAGAAAGATTTGGTTTATGCTTCAGGACCTGGCGATACTGCTGATCATTTCATTGGCTCTGGCACCGGCGTTCCGTATGAGATTCTGGAACCTGGGCGGTGACGGACAGGCCCTTATGGGATGTCTGGGTGCCACCACAATAATGATCCTGTTCAGGGATTCAATGCCAAACTGGCTGCTTATAATATGCATGCTGCTGGCGGCTCTGTTCGGAGGAGCTCTGTGGGCATTTATTCCGGCTTTCTTCAAGTCAAAATGGAATACGAACGAGACGCTGTTCACACTTATGATGAACTACGTAGCGACTCAGCTGGTTGCATATTTCGTAGTATTCTGGGAAAACCCAAAGGGATCCAGTAAGATCGGTATCATCAACCAGCGTACACAGCTGGGCTGGCTGCCTACAATAGGCGGTAATAAATATATTCTGATCATTATCGTAGCCGTATTACTGACTGTCGGAATGTTCGTTTACATGAGATATTCCAAGCACGGCTATGAAATCTCAGTTGTCGGTGAAAGTGAACCGACAGCTCGTTATGTCGGAATCAAAGTCAGAAAGGTCATCATCAGAACACTGATCCTGTCCGGCGCTATCTGCGGTCTGGCCGGATTCCTGCTTGTCAGCGGCACTGACCACACAATGACCACCACACTTGTCGGAGGACGCGGATTCACCGGCGTTATGGTTGCCTGGCTGGCTAAATTCAACCCGTTCTTCATGGTCATCACGAGCTTCGTGCTGGTATTCCTCGGCAGGGGAGCATCTGAGATTTCGACCATGTTCGGACTGAATGACTCATTTGGCGCAATCCTCACAGGAATAATTCTGTTCTTCATTATCGGATGCGAATTCTTCCTGAATTATGAACTTCATTTCCGCCATGGAAAGAATAAGGAGGTGCAGTAATATGTTTGATATTGTTGCCTTCATTCCACGTGCAGTAGTACAGGGCATCCCTCTGATGTTCGGCTGCGTTGGAGAAACAATTACAGAGAAAAGCGGTAACTTAAACCTTGGTACTCCCGGTATCATGTATGTCGGCGGTATCTGCGGCGTTATAGGAGCTTTCTTCTATGAACACAATGCCACGAAGATGGTTGCGGCGCTGGCAATACTCATTCCGATCCTATGCTGCCTGGCAGGCTCTCTGCTGATGGGACTTATTTACTGCTTCCTGACAGTTACTTTAAGAGCCAACCAGAATGTTACAGGTCTGGCAATGACCACTTTCGGCGTAGGTATCGGCAACTTCTTCGGAGGTTCACTTATCAAACTGTCAGGCGCGGACGTTCCTTCCATTGCGCTGTCAAGGACACATGGATTTATCAGCGCGACCCTTCCGTTCGCCAAGAACTGGGGCTGGGTCGGCAAGATATTCTTCTCATACGGCTTCCTTGCATATATGGCTATCGTGCTGGCAATCGTACTGGCGGTTTTGATTTCCAAGTCCAAGATGGGCCTGAACCTCAGAGCGGTGGGAGAGAGCCCTGCAACAGCTGACGCAGCAGGTATTAATGTTACTAAATACAAATACTTTGCAACATGCATCGGCGCAATGATTGCCGGACTTGGCGGTCTGTACTATGTAATGGACTTCGCCAGCGGTGTTTGGTCAAATGACGCATTCGGTGACAGAGGCTGGCTGGCTATTGCTCTGGTTATCTTCACAATATGGCGTCCGGGCCATTCAATCTGGGCTTCAATCCTGTTCGGCGGATTATGCATCCTGCATATGTTCATCCCTACAGGAACCAACCTGGCAGTTAAAGAACTTTACAAAGGAATCCCTTATGTGGTAACTATTATCGTTCTTATTTTCACCTCACTGAGAAACAGAAGAGAGGACCAGCCGCCTGCTAGTTTAGGCCTGAGTTACTTCAGGGAAGACCGGTGACGTTAACATAAAAACCACAATTTTTTAATAGATAATTTCGTTTTTATACTTTATAATTACGAAATTAAACGGGGTATGGCTCAGTTTGGCTAGAGCGCACGGCTGGGGGCCGTGAGGTCGCAGGTTCAAATCCTGTTACCCCGATTTACATTAAATAAGCATTCTTAAGGATATTATTGGATGGACAACTCAAACGACATTGAAATCATTGAACTGGATATAATGGGCGGCGATTCCCTCAAACCTGAAGAGAAGAATAACGATTCGCATTCATCCGGCAATGGACATTCAGGCAAAAATAATAGTAAAAGACCAAAGAAAAAGAGCAGCAGGAAGGGCAGCAGTCAATTCTCTCCAAAAGGCAGATATATTGCAGGCCTGGCCATTGGCATTGCTTTAGCTGTTATTGCTATAGTCTTTTTAATCTATCTGTTTATTCTTGATATTCTCCCGATCGGATATCTTATTGCGGCCATCATCGTTCTGTGCGGACTGACAGCAGCTGTCATCTATACACAGAGGCAGAAACGCAGCAAACTGCAGCTGGCAGGCATGATCGTCGGAGGACTATTGTGCATTGTCCTGGGTTTTGGCATTTTCTATCTGCACAAGACGAATGAAATGCTGGATAAGATTACAGACAATACCGAAAGCTATGACATTATCACATACAATGTAGCTGTTCTGAAGGACGATCCTGCCGAAAAATTAGAAGATACCAAGAACTATAAATTCGGTATCTGCAAGAATCTGGACAAGACCATTGACAGCGCTCTTGAAGAACTCAATAAAGAAATGGGAACCACTGTCAAGACTACCAATTATGATTCCATTGGGCATCTGGCAGAGGCTCTGTATAAGAAACAGATAAAGGTCATTATCTACAATGATTCCTTCACATCAACCATCGAAGAAGGATACGAGAATTGGGATAAGGACGTCAGGATCATTAAAGTTATAACAGTTAAGAAAAAGGCTGACACAAAACCAAAGGGCACTGCTGACGTTACCAAGAATCCGTTCATAGTTTATATTTCAGGCAGTGATCAGTATGGTGAACTGTCCATGACAAGCAGGAGCGACGTCAACATGCTGGTGGCTGTTAATCCTGTTTCACATCAGGTTCTGCTGCTGTCCACACCGAGAGATTATTATGTAACATTCCCTGGTATCACAGGAGATGAAAGGGACAAATTGACTCATGCCGGCATCTATGGCATGGATGAGCAGATTGACACTATGGAGAATCTGTACGGCTATGAGATTGAGTACTATGTCAAGGTCAACTTCTCATCACTGATAGAGATAGTAGATGCTATCGGAGGAGTTACAATAGAGAATGAATTTGCGTTCACTTCAGTAGACGGATATTACTATCCGGAAGGCACACTGGATCTTGATGGAACATACGCTCTTCATTACGCACGTGAGAGACATGCTTTCCAGGATGGTGACTTTGCAAGAGGACGCCACCAGCAGCAGATAATTGTTGCTATTATGGATAAATTGTTCTCATCTACAGGAATGACCAAGTATACAGCTCTGACTGACGCTTTGGAAAACTGTGCTGTTACAAATATGGCCAAGAGCGATATTACAGCTATTATTAAGATGCAGTTGGCTGACAGCCCGCACTGGGAGATAACATCCGCACAGGCAGAAGGCGATTCAATGTACCAGCCTTGCTTTGTTGTAGGTAATTCGCTTCTCAGCGTCACAATGCCTTACTACAAATCCATTGAGAATGTCAAGATCATGCTGGCTCAGCTGGTTTCAGGTGAGAAAGTAACGAAGCTGCAGCTTCAGGAAGGCGACGATTATTCATATGTTGTAAGTCCTAAGAATACAGACGGATACTCATTCATCGGTGAAGATGAAGAAGAGGAAATGGAGATAGAAGTAGAAACCACCACTGAGGCCGAAGAGTATGAAGGCGGTGAGGAAGACACCTACTACGAAGAAGGCGGTGAAGAAGATACTACTCCTTATGAGGGCGGTGAAGAAGACACCACTCCATACGAAGAAGAGACTACAACTGAAGCACCTCCTGAAGAGACTACCCCGGAAGCTCCGCCTGAAGAAACTACCCCTGAGGCACCACCTGAGGAGACTACTCCTGCTGAGGATGGCGGAGGAGAAGGCGAAGAGCCTTAATAAAGAATCAAAACTGCTGCATACCGCAGCAGTTTTTTTACGTTGTTTTAGTGTTTATCCGCGTCGGATAAATGCCTGTCTGCGTCTTTTAAGAAACTGTCTGCGTCACTTTCCCAAAAAAGAATTGCAGCAATGATATATTTACAGCAACTAAGCATGAAAGGAAGTGATCTGCATGACAATTTCGCTGCGCGTTTCTGAACTGGATGGAGTGCTAATGAAAAAGTACGCACAATACCATAATGAGACCGTATCCAGGATGATCAGAAGGATTGTTTTTGAACAGATTGAGCGGGATTATCACGCCCTGCTTGACCGGGTGGAGATGATGAAGCTGTATTGATCTGTATCATATACCGGGGGAAGACGGGGGTCTGTTGGCCTCTGTCTTTTTTATGCGTTTTGAGACTAAAATTTTTTCATATTTCATTGCATTAAACTTTTCATAGTGATAAACTTTTTTGGGATAAAAAAATATTGCAGGAGGTCAGTATGTTAACAGTCTTAAACCATTCTCTCATTAAACATAAACTCAGCATCATGCGTGAGGAGAAAACATCCACTTATATTTTCAAACAGAACCTCGATGAAATAGCTAAGCTCATGGCTTATGAGGTTACCAGGAATATTCCTATCAAAGAAAAGAAGATCAAGACTCCTATCTGTGAGACTATCGGATATGAAGTTGACCAGCAGTTGGTACTCGTTCCTATCCTGAGAGCAGGAATCGGTCTGGTAGACGGATTCAGAGATATTATTCCTACAGCCAAGATCGGACATATCGGAATGTATCGTGATGAAGTCACACTCGAGCCTCATGAGTATTACGCCAGATTCCCTAAGGGAATGGAGAATTCCATCGTAATCGTTACAGATCCTATGCTGGCTACAGGCGGCAGCGCATCCGCGGCAATCACCAATATCAAGAAGCGCGGAGCACAGAAGATCCTGCTGGTATGTCTGGTAGGCGTTCCTGAGGGCGTTGAGAGGATTGAGAAGGATCATCCGGATGTAGACATTACACTTGCCGCGCTGGATGAGGGATTAAATGAGAGAGGATATATTGTTCCGGGACTTGGAGACGCCGGAGACAGACTGTTTGGCACAGACTGATGTTATATAGATTTTTAAGAGGGCTGCATCACAGCCCTCTTTTTTTCGCGTATCTTGATTTTTAATCTTGGCTTTGGTAAAATTTTAATAACTATACCTTGGGAGAATGTTTGTGAAATTCTTTGATGAATTAAAAAACAAAATAACAGGGTTTAAAGACAAGGGCAAAGAGAAGATAGATCTGGCGGTTACGCAGTCTATTTCCAGGGCAGAGATTACCAAGGAATTGATCAAATCCAGCCCGGCCGTTCAGAAGAGTATCGAGGTGGGGGATATTATATCCGCTACCTATGAAAAGAGTTCAAATTTCTATCGCAAGAGATCTGTGCCCATTCTGTTCGGCATTCTGGCTGTTCTGGTTATTGCGCTCGCAGCTTCCATGATTCTGGGCGCAGGCATCGAGAAGGATGTCTCCAGGGATCCGCAGAATCTTATGAGACTGGCCCGTAGGAAGGATGTGGTCGAATGCAATGTCGATTCGATCAATACTTTCTTTGAAGATTTTTATTCTGCGCAGGCAGAAGGCAATACGTCCGTTATGGAGGGTATGTATGATGACCCGTCCAAGGCGAACATTTCTACTGCTTTGTCAACAATCATTGACTCCTATTCAGATCTGGAGGTTTATGTAACACCCGGCTTGAGCCAGAACGAAGTTGTATGCTTCGTTTATAACCTGATCCATTTCAACAATATCACCACGGCTGCGCCGTCGGTTGACAGTTTTTATATCCGAATGGATACTGAGAATAACAGGATACAGATTCTGACATCAATGTATTCTGACAATTCAGTCAGGAATTATATGAAACTTATTTCACTCCGCAATCCTATCAGGTCGATACTGACAGCTGCCCAGGATGGTTTATACGGGGCATTGGAATCAAATACAGATCTTAGAAACCTCTATGTTGTTATGAGTTCCATGACTAATGCCACAAACGACAATTAATATGAATATCAGGGAAGAAAAGGAACTGCACGAGCAGCAGTATTTAAGCAGATATGCAGCGTTGAGCATGAATTCAAAGGGCAGGGAGAAGGCAATCGAACCCTGCACTTACAGAACATGTTATCAGCGTGACAGAGACAGGATCATCCACTGCAAAGCTTTCAGGCGCCTGAAACATAAGACCCAGGTTTTCCTGGCTCCGGCAGGTGATCATTACAGGACCAGGCTGACGCATACTCTTGAGGTATCCCAGATAGCCCGTTCTATCGCGTCTGCACTCAAGCTGAATGAGGACCTGACTGAAGCCATCGCGCTGGGACATGACCTCGGCCATACGCCTTTTGGACACGCCGGAGAGCGCGCACTTAGTAAATGCATAGAATTCAGCCATACTATGCAGAGCCTCAGAGTGGTTGACATTTTAGAGCGCGATGGAGAAGGTCTGAACCTTTCATGGGAAGTACGTGATGGTATTATAAACCATACAGATGGAGAGGCCGCCACGCTTGAAGGCCGCGCGGTCAAGCTTTCTGATAAGATTGCTTATATCAACCATGATATGGATGACGCCATGCGCGCGGGCATTCTGAAGGAATCAGACGTTCCTGCAGGTGTCAGAAAGGTGCTGGGAGAGACCAGAAAAGAGAGACTGGACAGTCTCATCAGCGATATTATTACAAATTCATATGACAGGGACGAGATCAGGATGTCACCTGACGTCTTTGAGGCTTTCAAAGACCTGAGACAGTTTCTGTTCGATAATTTATATTTTAATCCGGTATGCAAGTCGGAGGAATCCAAGGCTGAGTCCATGATAATCACGCTTTATAACTATTATCTGGACCATGTAATGGAGCTCCCGAAGGAGTATCTTAAAGTTATGGAGACACATAATGTAAAGCCTGAGAGGATAGTCGCTGACTACATCTCCGGCATGACGGATTACTATTCAGTTGCAGTATTTAAGGAATTGTATATTCCTGAGTTTTGGGGAAGGTAATGTTTTATCCGCAGGAAGTAATAGATCAGGTTATAGACGCGAATAATATTGTGGACGTAATAGGCAGCTATGTAAAGCTCAACAAGAAAGGCTCCACATATTTCGGCCTTTGTCCTTTTCATAATGAGAAAACCCCTTCCTTCTCAGTAACTGATAATGGCAATAAGCAGATGTTTTACTGCTTTGGCTGCCATACAGGCGGATCAGTCCTGACTTTTATTCAGAAGTACGAGAACTGTACATATTCTGAGGCTCTCAAGATTCTGGCTGACAGGGCGGGCATCACGCTTCCAAAACCTGACTATTCACAGGCGGACGCTGCCAGAGCCAAACGCAGGGAGGAGATACTCGAGGTCAACAAGCTGGCCGCCGTATACTTTTATCACCTGCTGAAGTCCAACAGGGGTACTCAGGCATATAATTATCTTAGAGAGCGCGGGCTGTCGGATGAGACGATCAGGAATTTCGGCCTGGGCTATTCCGACAAATACAGGGACGACCTGTACAAATATATCAAGACCAAAGGCTATTCCGACGAGATTCTCAAGGAATCAGGCCTGTTTGTGATAAATGAGAAAGACACCCGTGATTATTTCTGGAACCGCGTAATGTTCCCGATCATGGATGTCCGCAGCAAGGTTATCGGCTTCGGCGGACGTGTAATGGGTCAGGGTGAGCCCAAATACCTGAATTCGCCTGAGACGGTATGCTTTGACAAAAGCAGAACATTATTTGGCCTGAACGCGGCCAGAAAATATAAAGGCAGGGAATTCATTCTGGTAGAAGGATACATGGATGTAGTTTCGCTCCACCAGGCTGGATTTACTAATGCTGTAGCCTCACTGGGAACAGCCCTCACCGATGGCAATGTCGGAGTGCTCAGGAGGTTTACGGAGAATGTCATTATTTCATATGACAGCGACCTGGCAGGCAGGGATGCCACGCTCAGAGCTATTCCTAAGCTCAGAGACGCAGGCATTTCAGTTAAGGTCGTTAATCTGCTGCCATATAAGGATCCGGATGAGCTGATCAAGGCAGAAGGAGCGGAGGAGTACCGCAACAGGCTCAGGAATGCGATGAACAGCTTTGTTTACGAGATCAGCATTCTGAGAGAAGGCTATAACCAGAACGATCCGGACGAGAAGACCCGTTTTGAGACAGAAGTCGCAAGGAGACTGAGTTATTTTACTGACGATATTGAGAGGGACAATTACACGTCCGCCATCAGCCGTCAGTTTAATATAGACTTAAGCCTTATCAGGGACAGAACGAAGAGATTTGCTCTGAACCGTGATAACATCAGACCTGCACAGCCTGTAAGAAGTGCTGACAGACAGAGAAAAGTAAAAAGCAGTGCCATTGGAACATGTATGGAGATAGTTCTATCATATCTGGCGAAGGATCCGTCATTTTATGACAAGATATCAAGTATTATTGATGCCGGAGATTTTACCTTAGCGCCATATGACAGGATTGCTGAAATAATGTTCAGGCAACTCCAAAATGGTAAGATCAATTTCTCGGGTATTGTCAGTTCATTCGAAGAGACTGAGGACCAGGAAAAGGCTGCAGCGATCTTTAATTATGATTTTCTGAAGGAGAACCTTGAGGATGACATAGGCAAGGTTCTGACAGACTGC
Source organism: Lachnospiraceae bacterium (assembly GCA_017441295.1). GTDB lineage: Bacteria > Bacillota > Clostridia > Lachnospirales > Lachnospiraceae > RGIG5612. The sequence continues at coordinate 33,345 of JAFRYA010000035.1, read as the reverse complement.
GTAATAAAGATCAAGAGCAATAACCTGTCCGCCAAACTGTCTGAGGCTCAGAGTTTTGAAGAAATATTAAGTATTAAGAAACAACAGGAAGATTTGAAAAAAATTCAGATCTCCGGAGGGCAGTAAAATGGGAGATGAGAATTTAAGTTATGAGGAGTGCCTTGAAAAGCTGGTAACAACAGCTGAGAAAAGGAAGAATTTCATTGAATATGAAGATATTTATAAGTTCTTTCCGGGCATGGATCTGAATAATGAAATGATGGAACGCATCATTGATTACCTTGATGACAAAGGCATTGACGTTCTTCGCACAGACTTGAATGATGACTCTTTGATACTAGACCTTAGCGATGACATTGAGCCTGATGATCTTGATGAGGAAATTACTGAGGCCGACCTGGATTTTTCTGATCTGGAGAACAATGTTAACATTGAAGACCATGTCAGAATGTATCTGAAAGAGATCGGCAAGGTTTCCCTCCTTTCATCAGATGAAGAAATTGAACTGGCACAGAGGATGGAAAAGGGCGATCCGGCAGCGAAAGCCAGACTGGCCGAAGCAAACCTCAGGCTGGTTGTAAGTATTGCTAAAAGATATGTGGGCCGTGGAATGCAGCTGCTGGATCTGATCCAGGAAGGCAATCTGGGCCTCATGAAAGCAGTAGAGAAATTTGACTACAAGAAAGGCTATAAGTTCTCAACTTATGCTACATGGTGGATCCGCCAGGCCATCACCAGAGCTATCGCGGACCAGGCCAGAACCATACGTATTCCTGTACATATGGTTGAAACTATCAACAAACTGCTCCGTGTTTCCAGACAGCTCCTTCAGGAGCTCGGCCGTGAGCCGACCAACGAGGAAATCGCGGAGAGAATGGATATTCCTGCTTCACGTGTCAGAGAAATCCTGAAGATCAGCCAGGACCCTGTATCCCTGGAGACTCCTATTGGAGAGGAAGAGGATTCACATCTGGGTGACTTTATAAAAGACGAAAACATTACGGCGCCTGCAGACGCTGCCGCATTTGTGCTTCTTAAGGAACAGCTGAATGAAGTACTTTACACTCTGACAGACAGAGAGCAGGAAGTATTGAAACTGAGATTCGGACTTGAAGACGGCAGGGCCAGGACCTTAGAGGAGGTCGGCAAGGAATTCAACGTCACCAGAGAGCGTATCAGGCAGATTGAGGCCAAGGCACTCAGAAAGCTCCGTCATCCGAGCCGCAGCCGTAAGTTAAAAGATTTTCTTGATTAATGGGTCTTTCCAAACGATTAAAACTGATAGCGGATTTAGTTACACCGGGATATGTAACAGCAGATATAGGTACTGACCATGGGTTTGTACCTATATATCTGCTGAGGGAAAATATTGCGCCGAGGGTAATTGCTGTGGATGTCAGCGAAGGTTCGCTCAGGAAAGCAGAGGAGAACGCGGTTTATTTCCATCTGGCTGAAGGGGTTCAGGAAAAATATATATACAATGGCAGAAAGAAAAAACCTGTATTTGCCTCGTCAGAACTGATCGAATTCAGGCTTTCTGACGGACTGTCGGGAATTGAACCTGGAGAGGCAGAGTCAATTATAATTGCAGGCATGGGCGGCATGCTGATGACGCGTATCCTTAACGATGGAATCGCTGTTGTCAGGTCAGCTAAAGAACTGATACTGTCTCCGCACAGGGATCTGCAGACCGTTATTGATTTCGTGGAATCAGTCGGATTTGAAATAGCTGTCAGGGAAGAATTCATTGATAAAAAGAAAAACTATACTGTTATCAAGGCTGTGAGAGTGTGAATTCATAACCTTGAAAAAATCATTAAATAATACTATCATAACCAAGAGCAGGGTGAATGGTCGCGCAGAGAGCAGTCTCTGTGAGGAAAGTCCGGGCTTCATAGGGCAGGATGCCGGATAACGTCCGGCGAGAGTGATCTCAGGACCAGTGCAACAGAAATATACCGCCGGCTGTGCCGGTAAGGGTGAAATGGCAGTGTAAGAGACTACCGCCTCCATGGTAACATGAAGGGCACATGTAAACTCCATCCGAAGCAAGACCAAACAGGGAACGTATAAGGCGGCCCGTCCAGTTCCCGGGTAGGTCGCGAAGATTTTGCCGGCAACGGTAAAACAAGATAGATGACCATTCCAGACAGAACCCGGCTTACAGCCCTGCTCGAAAGTTCAGATTGCCCATCTCACAGATGGGCTTATCTTTTAGGAGAAAATATGGATAAGATTCAGATGCAGGTACCTATAGTGGAAATGCAGGGCGACGAGATGACCCGTATCATCTGGAACATGGTGAAGGATGAGCTCGCAGAGCCCTTTATTGACCTGAAATCCGTCTGTTTTGACCTGGGACAGGAAAATATGCGCACGGCTGGTGAAAGCGTGTTAAATGACGCTGCAGAGGCTGTAAAACGTTATGGCGTGGGTGTAAAGTGCGCCACTGTTAATGCTTCCAGAATCAGGACATCCCTGGCATCAGGCCTTAATGCTGCAGGATACTTTAAGACCCCTGTAGCTGCCAAAGGTATCAGAGCCTGCATCACTGGCTGGAAAGAGCCTGTAACACTGGCCAGGGAATGCCAGGCTGATCGTATCCGCGAATACGCTATATCTTGCTTAGAATATGCGCTTCTTGAAAAGAAAGACCTCTGGGTAGGCTTCAGGGAGCCTGCTTATAAAGATGCCTTCGATGAGGCTTATGATTCTGAATTTAAGGAATCATTTAATGAAGCGGGTGTGACATATTCATTCATGCCTCCTGCAGAAGGCTCTGCCAGGGCTCTTAAAACAGAAGGCGGATTCATCTGGGCAATGAAAAATGCAGACGCAGACATCGCATCAGGTTTTATTTCAGGAGCATTTTCAATGCCTGCAATGATGGTAGGATGCCTGGCATCAGCAGCAGGAAAATACATTTTTGAAGCTGCTCACAGCACGGGACAGAGACTGTACAGCGCGCATATGAACGGCGAAGAAACTTCAGCAAATTCCGTTGCAACCATTCTTTCATGGACAAAAGCTCTTAGAATGAGGGGCATCATGGACAGGAATGACTGGCTGTTCAGGTGGGCTGTACGTATGGAGGATGCTGTTTACAGATGTATTGAAGCAGGGTTTATCACGAGGGATATGGCTCCATATTCATTAGCTGAAAATCCGCATATTCTTAATACTTTTGAGTTCATCAGGAAGGTCAGGTCATTCTATGAGGGAGAACCTGTGGCAGAAAAGCCTGCTGAGCCTGTACAGCAGCAGACAGCTGCACCTGCACCGAAGCCTGTGGCTGCAGCTTCAAAGGCAGACGATCCGTCTGTTGAAGAGTTGTATGAGGCATTCTTTGACGCACGCTCTTATAAGAGAAAACGTGAGATATTAAGACAGTTCGGAGGCAAGCTGACGGACAAGATGATCACTGATTTTGCGGTTTCACTGGATGTTGTTGTTGAAGACGGCAGCTGGGATGCCCGATACATGAGCCTGATGAACTGCCTCAACCAGATGTGCAGATTTGAGACGGATGGCCTGAGATAAGGCTTTATTGCAAAGCACTGGCCATTGTGATATATTGAAAAAAGAAAAATTAATATTTCTCCGAGCTTATGTGCCTAAGGCGTTGCTATGGTCCATAAGCCTGAAGGAAACTTCACAGGGTATGCTAAGAAATGAACATGCCTTCCATCTTTGAAAAGGAGTATAAAGCACTATTTGTGCTGCTTTTATATCTCCTTTTTACAGGAGATATTTTTTATGCAGAAATACAGAAACCAGATAATAACTTCATTTGTTGGATATTCAGGCAGCGGCAAGACCACGTTCATAGAGAAACTCATAAAAGAGCTGAAATCACGCGGCAGGAGTGTTGCTGTTATAAAACATGACGCCCATAAATTTGATATAGACAAAGAAGGCAAGGACACATTCAGATATAAACAGGCAGGAGCCGGCTTTGTTTCTATTTTCTCAAAGAATAATTACGCGGTTGTTTCTTCGTATGGCACTGAAAAGATCGGCCTGGCCAAATTGGACGAGCTGATCAATATGGCTGAAGGCAGCGATGTAGTAATTGTCGAAGGATGCAGAGAAAGTTCCATACCTAAGATCGGAGTATCCAGAGTTGCCACTGGTAAAGGATTGTCTGTAGATGTTAAAAATCTGGCAGCTCTGATTACGGATGATGACAATCTTAAGCATCCGGTCAGATTTGGATTTGATGATGAGAAGGCCGTGGCTGACTGGCTGCTGGATGAAAGCTTTGCAGAATCTGGATCAAATGACGATTTCTCAAGGGGTGTCAGCGTGGAAAAGGCATTTGAAATAATTGAAAGCATCCCGCTTGAACCTGAGACAGAATATGTGGATATAAACGAAGCTTTCGGCAGGGTTTCTGCTGAAAACTGCCTTTCTGAAATGGATTTCCCGCCATTCAGAAGGTCTCCTTTGGATGGATACGCGTTTAACCATGAGGATACCAAGGGGGCTGACAGAGAACACCCTGTCACTTTCAAAATAGTTGAGGAAATACCTGCAGGCAAAAGCCCTGAGCATGCGCTTAAAAAGGGTGAGGCGGCCAAGATATTAACAGGAGCCCCTCTGCCTGAAAATGCTGATGTTGTAGAGAAATTCGAAGTATGTACTGTTAAAGATGATCTTCTCACTATTACAAGAGAGTATGAAGCGGATACTAATGTAGTTCCTATCGGCGAGGATTACCATAAAGGAGAACTGCTGATTGAAAAAGGAAACAGAATAGGACCTTTTGAGGCAGGACTTCTGGCTATGCTGGGATATGCCAGCGTAAATGTGTACAGAAAACCTGTTGCAGCGGTGCTCAGTACAGGCAGCGAACTGGTTGATGCAGATGAACCTGAACTGCCTAATGGCAAGATCAGGAATTCCTCGATTTATACAATAGGCGCCATGGCTGAGGAGGCCGGCGCGAAGGCAGTTAATTACGGCATTGTATCTGACGATGAGAAAGAGATAGCCAAAGCAATCATAAAGGCCTCCGGTACTTCTGATATAGTATTTACAACAGGAGGGGTGTCTGTAGGAGACTACGACCTGGTTATCAGCGCCTTGAAAATGATCGGCGCCGAAATTCTTTTCTGGAAGGTCAGCATGAAGCCCGGAATGGCCTTTGTGGCAGCAGTATATAATGGCAGGCCGGTAATCGGTCTGTCAGGCAATCCTTCAGCTGCGGCCATGTCGATGACCATGTTTGGCAAGACCCTTATCAGAAGACTGGAAGGTGTATGCCGTCCGTTACCGGTTATTTCCAAAATGAAACTGGGTGAAGATATTAAGAAGAAAAGCCCCGGCGGAAGATTTATCCGCGGCAGGGTGATAATAGAAAATGGAGAAGCCATTTTCCTGCCTAATAAAATAGCGGGAAACGGCACAACCAAAGCAAACGCCAAAAGCGATTCCGTAGGTATTATTAAGCCGGGACAGCAGCCTTTGGCAGGAGAATTAATAGAGGTTATTTATGAGAGACAGTTATGACAGAAGCATTGATTATTTAAGGGTTTCGGTTACAGATCTGTGTAATCTGAGATGCACATACTGCATGCCTGAACACGGCGTTGAAAAGGCCGATCACAGCAGGATAATCAGTGTTGATAAGATTGAGGAAATAGTGAAGATATGCGCAGATCTGGGTACCAGAAAGGTCAGGCTGACAGGGGGCGAGCCGCTGGTCAGAAGGGGCATTATTGAAATTTGCCATAGGATTTCTGCTATTCCGGGCATTGAGGAGCTGTGCATTACCACAAACGGCATCTTACTGAAAAAATACGCGCATGACCTCAAGCTGGCAGGGGTTGACCGGTTAAATGTGAGCCTCGATACGCTGGATGAAGAAAAGTATAAAAAGCTTACCAGATGCGCCTGCTCAGAACATCCGATCAAGCAGATATTTGAAGGAATTGAAGCAGCCAAGAAGGAAGGTTTTGGGACCATCAAGATCAATACCGTTCTGTTGGGAGGTGTAAATGATGATGAGATCAGATCTCTGGTTGAACTGACCAGAGACGAAGACTTCCAGGTCAGGTTTATTGAACTGATGCCTATCGGAGAGGCCAAAAGCTGGGACAAAGCTACATTTATTCCGAACAGCACCGTGCTTGAGAAGGTGCCAGAACTGGTACCATGCGGTGAGAGCGGAGTGGCTCATTTATATAATATTCCGGGATATAAAGGCATGGTCGGACTCATCAGCCCGCTGAGCAATCATTTCTGCTCAACTTGCAACAGGCTCAGGCTGACAGCTGACGGCAAGCTGAAGGCATGCCTGCATTCCAATAAAGAAACATCAGTGATCGATCTGGAGGGCGATGCTCTCAGGGAGGCGATCATCAATGAAATAAAAAACAAACCAAGAAATTATGATCTAAGCGTTTCCAATCCGAGCAGTTCGGACAGGAACATGAATCAGATAGGAGGATGACATGGCAGAACTTACTCATTTCAATGAATCAGGCAGAGCCAGGATGGTTGACGTTTCAGCCAAAGCGGAGACCGAGCGTGTGGCTAAAGCAACAGCCAGCGTTTATATGAACAGAGAGACTTATGAACTGGTCAAAGAAGGCAAGATGAAAAAGGGAGATGTTCTGGCAGTTGCTCAGGTGGCCGGCATAATGGGTGCCAAACGGACCAGTGACGTGATCCCTATGTGCCATCCGATCATGATCACCGGAGTGGATATTGATTTTGAATTAAATGACGATGAATGCATGATCCAGATAACGTCAGTATGCAAATGCACAGGCCAGACAGGCGTTGAGATGGAGGCTCTGACAGCAGTTTCTATTGCGGCACTGACTATCTATGACATGTGCAAGGCTGTACAGAGGGATATCAGGATCGAAGAAGTTCATCTCCTGGAAAAATCAGGCGGAAAGAGCGGGCATTATATTTACGGAGAAGAGAAATGAAGCTGATCAGGACTGAAGATGCGGCAGGGCACGTGCTCTGCCATGACATGACAAGGATTGTTCGCGGCGAGATGAAGGGACCGCAGTTCAAGAAAGGACATATTGTTACTGAAGAAGATATTCCGATGCTTCTTTCCATGGGCAAGGAAAACATCTATGTGTGGGAGAAAACGCCCGATATGCTCCATGAAGATGAGGCTGCGGAAATACTAAAGGACCTGTGTTTTAACGCGAATATGGAGGCCTCAGAGCCTTCAGAAGGCAAGATAGAGATTAAAGCCACATGCGACGGACTGCTCAAGGTGGATACCAAGACATTGTTTGACGTCAACTCAATTGACGATATGGTCATCGCCACCAGAAGGAGCAACACATGTGTGCGAAAAGGCGAGAAGATAGCAGCTATGCGCGTAGTGCCGCTGGTTATTGAAAAATCCAGACTGGACGCTGCCAGGGCCATAGCTTCCTGCAGCGGAAAACCGATTTTGGAGGTCAGACCGTTTAAGCAGATGCTTGCATGCATTATCACTACAGGCAGTGAAGTGGCAAAGGGCAGGATAAAAGACACATTCACACCGGTAGTTGTTGAAAAGCTCGCCGGATATAACATTTCAGTTATTGAACACATGACCTGCGAAGACGATACAGGGTCTATTATAGAGGCTATTGCAAAAGCCAGACAGACAGATGCGGATATGATCCTCTGCACCGGGGGAATGAGCGTCGACCCTGACGACAGGACCCCTGGCGCGATCAAAGAGAGCGGAGCCAGGATTGTAACCTATGGTGCACCGGTACTTCCGGGAGCCATGTTCCTTTTAGGATATTATGACGATGGCAAGGTGGTAATGGGACTGCCAGGCTGCGTAATGTATGCCAAAGCGACCATATTTGATCTGATGCTGCCGAGAATAGTATCAGGCGAGCGTCTGGAAAAGAAGGATTTTGTGAAGCTGGGACATGGAGGCCTGTGCCTGTCATGTGAACATTGTAATTTTCCAAACTGTAGTTTTGGATCAAATTAGGAGGCAAAAATGAAAAAATTAATCAGTATTATTGCAGTTTTAAGTCTGCTTGCGCTTATTCTCGCAGGCTGTTCCGGAAATAAGGGAGGCGAAGAGCAGACTACGCCTGAGGAGACAACTCCTGAGGCAACAGAAGAAACAATTGAAGGAAATGTTGTGGTATTCGCGGCTGCGTCACTGACTGAGTCAATGGACCGGATCATTACTGAATTCAATAAAGAATATCCGGGTATTAAGATCACAGCAAACTATGGATCGTCAGGAACTCTTAAGGACCAGATCGTTGAGGGCGCCGCATGTGACATTTTCGTTTCAGCCGCCAAGAAGCAGATGAATATGATCGATATTACAGCGGACCCTGAAGTCAATAAAGACGGCAATGACTTTGTAGTGGAAGGAACCAGACTGGACCTTCTTGAGAACCAGTGCGTTCTGGCAGTTCCGGAAGGCAATCCTGCAAATATCAATTCATTTGATGACCTGAAGGCAGCGTTTGAAACTGACGGATTCCTGTTCGCTATGGGCGGAGAGTCAGTTCCTGTCGGAGCTTATACCCAGAAGATATTTGAATATCTGGGACTGGATGAAGCAGCCCTGGCTCAGGCAGGTAAGATTACTTACGGCGAAGATGTTAAGGCAGTTACTTCAGCAGTAGATGAGGCGACTGCTCAGGCCGGAGTCATCTATGGCTCTGACGCATATTCTGCAGGTCTGACCGCAGTAGATACTGCTACCGAAGAGATGACCGGCGGCAAGGTAATTTACCCTGCGGCACTCATCAAAACAGGTGAAAACGCTGAAGTCGCTCAGATTTTCCTTGAGTATCTCAAGGGCGATACAGCAAAAGCCATTTTTGAATCAGTAGGATTCAAGGCATTAAACTGATATGGATCTGTTCCCACTCTTAAACTCACTCAGAATAGCTGCGATAAGTACGGTACTGGTTTTCTTTCTGGGACTCTTTTTCGCGTACTATATTGCCAGGCTTCCTAAAGTAATAAAGGGAATACTGGATGTTATTCTGACGCTTCCATTAGTGCTGCCTCCTACAGTAGTAGGATATCTGGTGCTTCGCCTGGTAGGGCCGAGAAGAGTGATAGGAAAGTTCATTCAGACAATATTTGGTTTTACAATCCCCATGACCTGGTGGTCCGCGATAATCGTTACGGTTATAGTAATATTTCCGCTGATGTACAGGACCGCCAGAGGGGCTTTCGAATCATTCGACAATACTCTTATGTATTCCGGTCAGACCTTGGGTCTGTCGAATTCATATATTTTCTGGCGGATCAGGCTGCCTTACTGCCGTCAGGGAATTCTGGCCGGAACAGTTCTGGCATTCGCCAGGGCTTTGGGCGAATATGGCGCTACCAGTATGATCGCCGGTTACATACCTGGTCATACCGCCACCATTTCAACAACCGTATATGCGTTATGGAAGAATAACCAGGACTCAGAAGCATTCAAATGGGTCCTGGTTAATATTGCGATTTCAGCTGTAGTGCTGCTGGCAGTCAATCTGCTGGAACGCAAGGAAAGGAAGGCCGCAAATAGCTCTGTCAGTTGATATTGAAAAGCATCTGAGCAGCTTTACTCTGAAAGTAAAGTTTGAAGCCGGCAGTGAAGTGCTGGCTATTCTTGGCGCGTCCGGCTGCGGCAAAAGTATGACTTTAAAGTGCATAGCCGGCATTGAAAAGCCTGACAGAGGCAGGATAGTCCTGGATGATACTGTTCTTTTCGACTCAGAGAAACATATAGACCTGAAACCACAGAAAAGACAGGTAGGATATCTCTTCCAGCAGTACGCGCTTTTCCCAAATATGACTGCTCTCCAGAATGTTATATGCGGAGTAAGAGTCGGCAGCAAAGCAGAGAAGAAACAGAGGGCCATGGAAATGCTCTCCAGACTGCATCTGGACGGCTGCGAAAACCAGAAGCCATCCCAGCTCTCAGGCGGTCAGCAGCAAAGGTGCGCACTGGCGAGGATCCTGGTCAATGAACCCAAGGTGCTGCTTCTGGATGAACCTTTTTCTGCGCTGGACGCTCATCTGAGATTTAATACTGAACGTCAGGTTGAAAACATAATAAAGGAGTTTGGCGGCACAGTTATCTTCGTCTCTCATGACAGGGATGAGGTGTTCAGGCTGACAGATAATATAGCTGTTATGGAAAACGGCGCCTTAAGCAGCATGGGAGAAAAGCATGAAGTCTTTTCAGAGCCGATGACTGTAGGCGGAGCTATCCTGACAGGGTGCAAAAACATTTCAGAAATAGATATAAAAGCGCCAGACAAGGTGTTTGCCAAAGATTGGGGATTAGAACTGATGGTTCCTGAGGTGTCAGATGATATTAAGGCGGTGGGAATCCGCATGCATGATATTATTCTGGCGGATCAGAACGATACCACTGCAGTAAACAGTTTTAGTTGTAAAGTGACAGGTGAAATTGAGAACCCGTTCTCGTATTCGATCATGCTGCATCCTGATGGCCTGGACAGCTCTAAATATATTCTGATGGATCTGGACAAGTCTGAGTGGAACAAAATCCGTGCTGATAAGCTCATAATAGAAATACCTCCTGAAAAGGTATTGCTTCTTAAACAATAATTTTTAATAATAGTGTCATAACCATTTCTCAGTAGCGAATAAATATGAGATATGACAAAATAATTTTGTCAGTATTTCATAGGAATTATGAAAGGATGTGCGATATGTTCAAAGCTGCGGTATTGACTATCAGTGACAAAGGAAGCCAGGGGCTCAGAGAAGACAAGTCAGGCCCAAGGGTTTCTTCTTTTTTATCCGAAAACGGATATGAAGTAGTTTATACAAACATTATTCCCGACGAAAAAGACCAGATTGAAGCAGAGTTCATTAAACTGGCAGATCAGAAGATCACATTGATCGTCAGCACAGGAGGAACCGGCTTTTCAAAGAGAGACGTCACTCCTGAGGCATGCCAGGCAGTATGCCAGAGGATGATCCCTGGATTTGGCGAGGCAATGCGCCTGGCCAGTGCACAGATCACAGACAAGGCATGGCTTTCCAGAGCAAATGCGGGAATAAGGGACGAAAGCGTTATTATTACGCTTCCGGGCAGTCCGAAAGCAGCAGTCGAGAACCTGGAGGCCGTTATCAAGCCTCTTAAGCACGGCATCGAAATTTTACTGGGACTGGACAGTGAATGTGCAGCTCCGGAAAATAAAAATTAAAAACTTTTAAGGAGAAATGGTATGGCATCAGAACGATATCTTAAACGGGTAAAAAATATTGTTGATGCGTCCAGCTTCAGGGAACCTGAGAAGGTGCCTGTAGGCATGGACTACATAGGCTGGCCTTATGGATATGCCGGCGTAACTCTTGAAGAGGTTGTTAATGATCCTGTTAAGCATGCAGAGGCTTACTGCGCTTTCATGAAGGATATTCCATTTGAATATACCATGAATACGGGTCATTATGTTCCTTATGATGTGTACCAGGCGCTGGGCAGCTCACACTACACATTATGCGCTGACAAAACTACAGTACAGCATGCACAGGCAGAAAGCGGCTTTATTGAGGAAGACGAATATGAAATCCTCATTAATGATACAGGATATTTCATTAACGAATACTTCCCAAAGAGAAACGTGCCGATCTTTAAGATGCCGAAAGAAGATGCTTATGAGCACTTAAAAGAGGCAGCCAGAAGAACAGCAGTCCAGAACAGAGCGGAATTCCTGATCAGGAATATCTGCGTAAACAGGTACGATATTGTCCCTTTGATGGGACCTGGCCCTTTCGCACCGCTTGAAGGACTTGATGAGTATTATGGACAGTTTGGACCATTTTATTTCGCGGATATCGATACAATATTTGATTTCTACCGCGGAATGATGGGAACATTCGAAGATCTGGCAGAGAACAGGGATTTACTCGATGCTGCTATAGAAAAGCTTCGTGAGTATAACATGAAGCAGATGCCTCCTATGATGGGAGGAGCACCGGATGGACATCCATTCCCAATGTGCTTCGGTATTTATCACAGCGCTGCATTCCTTTCACCTGCTGATTACGAGAAATATTGGTTCGGTCCGTTCAAGAGGATAATGATGCCTTTCGCTGAGGCCGGCAAGAAAATCTATATCAAAGGCGAGGGATCATTCTCACACACTATTGAGAAATTCAAGGAAATGCCTAAGGGCAGCGTAATAATCCAGCTTGATGCCGACGATCCTTTTGAAATGAAAAAGAAAGTCGGAGACCATCAGACTCTTATGTGCGGCCTGAAAACTGCGGATATTCACACCAAGGACATCTCCAGCCTTAAGGACATTGTTAAAAAGCTCTTTGACGAGCTGGCTCCCGGCGGCGGATTCATGTTCTATCAGGACAAGCCGCTTCTTTCTCCGGCAGATGCAAAACCTGAAGTTGTCAAAGAAGTCTGGGAGTTCGCTGATGAGTATTCTTACGGAAGGAGCTAATTATGGATATTAAAGATAAAATTCAGCCGGGTAATGATGAATATACAGTAAAAGAATTACTGGACAGACTGATTGCTGATGACTCTTGGGAAGAAGATCCTGAAATGAGGAAAAGAGTTGTAGGCGCTCTGGCCGGAACATTCAGAGACTGTTAAATTAGTTGCAGATTCAGTTGTTTTAAGATAAAATAACTGATTATGATGAATATATTATATAAAAGCACCAGAGGCGACGGTTCCAAGATAACCGCGTCTCAGGCAATATTAAAAGGATTATCAGATGATGGGGGGCTGTTCGTACCGGACAGCCTCCCAAAACTGCATATTTCGCTGGAAAAACTGGCTGAAATGGACTACAGGGAAGTCGCATTTGAGGTAATGCGTCTGTTCCTTACTGATTTCACTGACCAGGAGCTTAAGTACTGTATCGACAATGCTTATGACAGTAAGTTCGACACAGAAGAGATCGCACCTGTCAGAAAAATCGGAGATGCCTACATCATGGAGCTCTTCCATGGATCCACGATCGCGTTTAAGGATATGGCTCTTTCAATCCTGCCGTATCTTATGACTGTCGCTGCCCGTAAGAACAATATTACAAACGATATTGTTATACTGACTGCGACTTCAGGTGACACCGGCAAGGCTGCCTTGGCGGGCTTTGCGGACGTGCCGGGCACTAAGATTATCGTGTTCTATCCAAAAGGCGGAGTAAGCCGTATCCAGGAACTTCAGATGGTTACCCAGAAAGGCGCCAACACATTCGTAGTAGGTGTAAAGGGCAATTTCGACGACTGTCAGAGCGCTGTCAAGAAGATGTTCAATGATCCGTCTCTTAAAGAACTTTTGAACGGAAAGAAGTGCCAGTTCTCATCAGCCAATTCAATCAACATCGGCCGTCTGGTTCCGCAGATCGCTTATTATGTCTGGGCTTATTCCAGATTGGTTAAGAATGGTGAGATCAAGGCAGGGGACAAAGTGAACTTCGTTGTTCCGACAGGCAATTTCGGCAATATTCTGGCAGGATTTTACGCCAGCCTCATGGGCCTGCCTGTTAACAGATTCATCTGCGCTTCAAATGAGAATAAAGTCTTATATGATTTCTTCAAGACAGGCGTTTATGACAAGAACAGGGAGTTTATTCTGACAAGTTCTCCTTCAATGGACATTCTGATCTCCAGCAATCTGGAGAGGCTGATCTATATGATCTCCGGAAACAGTGAAGAGCAGAACAAGGCTTTTATGAAGTCACTTTCTGAAAATGGACGTTATGAGATTCCTGAGGAAAGCAGAGCTCAGCTGAGTGCCTTCTATGGCGGATTCGCTTCTGAAGAAGAAAACGCTGAAGGCATCAAAGAGACATATGAGCAGACCGGTTATATTACTGATACGCATACCGGCGTAGCTAATGCAGTTTATAAGAAATATGTCAGCGAAACAGGCGACAGGACGCCGGCTGTTATCGTGTCAACGGCCAGCCCATATAAGTTCTCAAGGGCAGTTATGACAGCCATTGATCCTGAACTGGATTCACTGGACGATTTCGCGCTGATAGATGAACTGAACAGGAAATCAAACGTTGATATCCCGAAGGCTGTTAAAGATATTATTGATGCTGATATCAGACATGATACCGTATGTGAGATCGGCGAAATGGAGCAGAAGGTTAAAGGATTCCTGGGAATAAATGAATAAGATCATAGAATGGCTGACTAATGTATTCGCAGCGTTAAATCCTAATATTGTTATTTTTATCATATCTCTTCTCCCAATATTGGAGCTCAGGGGTGGTCTGATTGCTGCATCATTGCTGAATGTGCCTTATGTCCGTGCGCTGATCATTTGTATGATCGGCAATATCATTCCGATTCCTTTCATCCTGCTGTTTATCAAAAAGATATTCGCATGGCTGAAGAGATTTAAGACTGCAGGCAGATTTGTAACCTGGCTGGAGAACAAAACCCTGAAGAAGAGAAAGCAGATAGATAAGTACGGATTCTGGGGACTGATCCTGTTCGTTGGAATACCGCTTCCTGGTACAGGCGGATGGACAGGCGCGCTCCTGGCAAGTCTCCTGGGCATCCCTATTAAGAAATCCTCAATCGCCATTGCGATAGGCATCTGCCTGGCGGCAGCGATCATGAGCATAATCACATACCTGATACCATATCTGATCAGAGGATAAAAATAAACCGCGCCGTTTGGCGCGGTTTTTTGTTTGAAGGGTATTATTTAATAATTAAACACGTTATCATATTCGGCCCAGGTCCTGTTGTAATATTTCTTATAACATTTGAAACGGCCGATCTTTTTATTATCTGTGTAGTTTGCAGGCAGGGATTCATTTGCGGCCAGTGCGTCAAAGTTCCATCCGCCAGACAACTGATATGGTTTCAGAATGCCGGCACTGATTGCCTGAGCAGGGCAGTTCATGGAGCATCTCATGCACATTATGCAGTGATTGCCTTGCTTTGGAAATCCGTCAACAATGCTGATATTGCGGGCAGGGCAGTCTGAAACGCAGAGGTTGCAGTGCACGCACTTCTCATGATCAACTTTGTGCCATGGACCGTTGAGCTTGGCTCCGAGCCACTGAAGCTTAAAAATTGTTGAAACAAAATAAAACAAAGGATTGAATCTGACATCCCTGTACATATCATTTGCTACATAATACGCGACCAGCTCTGCCATCTGGCATGTATGCAGATACATCTGCTTGGCCATAGCATCAGGACAGCTGAACATTACGTTATGCGGCATGATCATATGGAAGTCCATGCCGGGAAGCATTCCTTTGCGGCGCAGCAGGCCGCACAGGTCGCGGCTGGAAGCACTGTTCAGTTTGAGCGGTTCACCTGAAGTCTTGAAAACAAAGGCTCTTTTGCCGAAATTGTCTTCATCCATTTCGGGCAGCTGCTTTTTTACAAAATTCAGGAAGAATTTAGGTGAGTTGAAAGCATGCACAGGATAACCGAAGCCCACAGCGTCAAAGTCATTGGGGTCGGGTACGTTCTCAAACTCTCCGTTTTTATTTTTCTCTACTGGATAAATGACGGTTTCATAGCCGTATTTATAAAGATTTTCAGCAATCTTCTGCGCGGCTATATATGTATTTCCTGTTCCGGAAAAAACGTAGATAATTGATTTTTTACTCATAAAATAACAATCCTTTACAGGTTATTGGTCTTTTTTATAAATGCCAGGGTATCATATACCGTGCGCCTGATCGGCCTGATGGTATAACCCAGCTCTTTTTCGGCCTTCCTGTGTGAGAAGACAGCGCGGCTTTCAAGCAGCTTCAGAGCATTTGGAGTAATCGGAGGCTCCTTATGCGCCAGAGCAGCAGCACCTGAAATCAGAGGCAGGGCAGGGTAAACAATCTTAGCCGGCAAAGTTATCAGAGTCTTGTGCCTGTTCAGCCCATCAGCCATAATGTTGAATATCTCCGTAACACTTCTGTAATGGCCGCTAAGTATGTATGAACTGCCGCTTTTGCCTTTTTCAACAGCAAGCAGGATACCCTTGGCGACATCCCTTACATCAACAAAATCATATCCGCCTGAAATGCTGACAGGAGGCATGCCTTTAAGGTACATCTTGAACATCATGGATATCAATCCGCTGTTGTAATCTCCGGGGCCTATTATGCATGCAGGCAAAACAACTGTGCAGTTAAGCCCGTCTCTGGCAGCCTTAATGGCCAGAGCAGCGGCATCGCATTTGCCGCGGGCGTAGTCCATGGATGGTTTGGACAGATAAAATTCAGCAGGTTCATAAATGGTTGCTCCGTTACCGGGATTATAAAGTGAATCCACGCTGCCAACATAGACCAGCTTGGTGACATTATGTTCCTTACATGCGCTGATGATGTTGCGTGTTCCTTCCACATTTATCAGATAACCGGACTGATCATGCTTTCTGACTGAAATCTTGGCAGCGCAGTGGATCACAATGAACTCACATGGGCCATCTGTTTCAAACAGACGGTCCAGGGATTTTCTGTCAAGCAGATTGCCTGCGTAAACCTTTGTGCCTTCAGGAATATGCGATCTGTGTTTTTTCTGTCTGGACAGCGTGCGAACGGTATCTCCGCGCTTCAGGAGCTGACGGCATACTTCACTGCCAAGATAACCTGAAGCTCCGGTTACGATATATATTTTATCCATTCCTGCTCCTTAAGTAGATTTTAATTAGATGGATTATAACATATAAATTATCAAAATAAAAATATTGCGTACTGAACATTCAAGGTGTAAAATTTTTAAGTATTTTTTAAAAGGAGATGACGAAATGGGTAAATACTTTGGTACAGATGGATTCCGCGGAAAAGCAGGCGGAGCCCTTAATGCAGAACATGCATACAAGATAGGCAGATTCCTGGGCTGGTACTATGGTCAGAACCATACTGACGGCAACCGTGCCAGGATTGTTATAGGCAAAGACACAAGACGTTCATCCTATATGTTTGAAAACGCGCTCTCTGCCGGCATTACAGCTTCCGGCGCTGATGCATTTTTACTTCATGTTACAACTACCCCGAGCGTTAGCTTCATAACAAGAGACGAAAACTTTGACTGCGGCATTATGGTATCCGCCAGCCACAATCCGTTCTATGACAACGGCATCAAGCTGCTGAACGGCGAAGGCGAGAAAATGGAAGACGAAGTTATCGCTGAGGTTGAGAAATACCTGGACAGCGCTGAGGATTATATCCCTTATGCCGTAGAAGATAAGATAGGCAAGACAGAAGACCATTATTTCGGCAGAAACAGATACATCGGATATCTGGTCAGCCAGGCTATGAAGTCATTTGAGAACTGCCGCGTAGGTATTGACTGCGCTAACGGCAGCGCCTGGATGATAGGCAGAGCCGTATTTGATGCTCTGGGTGCCAAGACGAATGTTATAAATAATCAGCCTGACGGCACAAACGTTAATAAAAATTGTGGTTCCACACATATCGAAGGACTCCAGAAATATGTTGTAGACAATATGCTCGACGTGGGCTTCGCTTTCGATGGCGATGCTGACAGATGTCTTGCAGTAGATGAGAAAGGTAATCTGGTCAATGGTGACAAGATCATGTACATCTGCGGCAAATACATGAAAGAGCGCAACCAGCTGCCAAACGACACCGTTGTCGTAACAGTTATGTCTAATCTCGGACTCATTAAGGCTCTTGAAAAGGCCGGCATTAAGACTGAAGTCACTGATGTAGGCGACAAGAATGTATATGAAAACATGAAGAAGAACGGACATGCGCTGGGCGGTGAGGAATCCGGACATATTATTTTCAGACAGCACGCGCGCACCGGTGACGGTATCCTGACAGCTATCATGATCATGAATGTCATGATCAAGACACAGCTGCCGCTGTCATTGCTGGCCAAAGGCTGTGAAGAACTTCCACAGGCCAGAAAGAACGTTGTAATCGACAGCAAGGAAGGCACTATGGCTGATCCTAAGGTTATCGCAGCCATCGAGCAGTGCAAGGCTGAGCTGGGTGATTCTGGCAGAATGCTCGTTCGTCCGAGCGGTACAGAGCCTGTAATCCGTGTAATGAGTGAGGCTGTAAACGCGCAGGACGCTATCGAAAAGGTTGATTATGTTGTAGGTGCCATGGCTGCATCTGGACACCTTATTGAGATCAAGAAGTAGGTGAGAAAATGAGTGTTAAAATAAACGATCTGTATGATCTGGAGCACACACTGGCTGCAGACTACTTAAAAGGTTTTACATATCCATGGGAGGCACTGGCAGGTATATCTGACTTTATCAAGGCTCTCGGGGCAACTCTTCCTGAAGATGAATACAACAACATCTCTGAGGATGTTTGGATTGCCAATGATGCTAAGGTTTACCCAAATGTATATATCAAAGGGCCTTGCATCATCGGCCACGAGACTGAGGTCAGACCTTCTGCTTTCATACGCGGAAACGCTCTGGTCGGCAACAATTGCGTAGTAGGCAATTCTACAGAGCTTAAGAATGTTATCCTGTTTGATAATGTTCAGGTGCCTCATTACAATTATGTGGGTGATTCCATCCTGGGATACAAGGCTCACATGGGTGCAGGCTCCATCACTTCCAATGTTAAGAGCGACAAGCTTCTAGTAGTAGTAAAGGACAAGGATGCGTCATATGAGACCGGCCGCAAGAAAGTCGGCGCTATGCTTGGAGACAGAGTAGAGGTCGGATGCAACAGTGTACTTAATCCGGGAACAGTAGTTGGCAGAGACTCAAATATTTATCCTACATCATGCGTACGCGGCGTCGTTCCTGAGTGCAGTATTTATAAAGATAAGGACAATATTGTTCCTAAAAAATAATGGAGGACATTATGAGAGTATTAGTCGTTAAAGACGCGGCAGAAGCTGCCAAAGTATCAGCAGATATTATTGAGAAGATCGTTCGTGAAGAACCTGAATGCACACTGGGTCTGGCTACCGGTTCATCACCGGTCGGCATGTATCAGGAGCTTGCCCGCAGATGCGCAGATGAGGGACTGGATTTTTCAAAGATCCATTCTGTAAACCTTGATGAGTATGTAGGACTTGAGCCGACACATGATCAGAGCTACAGATATTTCATGAACGACAATCTCTTTGACCATATTAATATTGATAAAGCTAATACATATGTTGCCAAGGGAACGGGCGACATTGAAGAGAATCTTAAGGAGTTCAACGCAGTCCTTGACAAGACTGATATCAGGATCCAGGTCCTGGGCGTAGGCCCTGACGGACATCTCGGCTTCAATGAGCCGGGAGCATTCATGCGTGACGGCGCTCATATGGAGATTCTTGACGATTCAACAATCGAAGCTAACAAGAGATTCTTTGCTTCCAAGGAAGATGTTCCTACCAAGGCTGTTACAATGGGTATGGGCAATATCATGAGAGCACAGGCTCTGCTGATGATCATCGGCGGACATAAGCCTGAAGCCGCATCCAGACTCCTCATGGAGGACAAGATCGACCCGATGTGTCCGGCAACATTTATGAGAATGCACAGGGACGCTACAGTAGTTATTGAAGAGGCGCTTGCCAAGGAAATCGGATATATCAAATAATGAACGGAAACAGCAACTTTTTCGCAATACTATCCAGAATGAAATATGTGGACAGATGGGGCCTTATGAGGAACTCTCGTAAAGAGTCTCTTTCTGACCATACTTTGGACGTGGTGTTTATTACACACGCGCTGGTAGTTGTTGCCAATACATATTTCGGAGCCAAGTTGGACGAAGGCAGGGCAGCACTGCTGGCAGCTTTCCATGACGCGCCGGAGATCATTACCGGCGATCTGCCAACACCTGTCAAGTATTATGATCCTGCCATCAAGAAGGCATATGACAAGGTAGAAGGCGCAGCCAAGGCCAAGATGATCTCCCAGCTGCCTGAAGAAATGCAGGCCAGCTATGATGATCTCATGAACGCTGAGGACGAAGTGCTCATGAAATATGTCAAGGCCGCTGATAAACTGTCAGCCCTTATTAAATGCATTGAAGAAGAGCGGGCAGGTAACCGTGATTTTGAGATGGCCAAGGAATCTACGATGAAGAAGATCAAGGAGCTGAAAATGCCGGAAGCAGATTTCTTCATTGAAAATTTCCTGCCTGGATATTATCTGACTCTGGATGAGCAGACAAATACGAAAAAATCCCGTAAATAAAACAAATTTTTCCTTGCATTAGGAAAATGCTTGTGCTATAGTAATTCACGCTGTGAAACAGATGGTCCGCTGTTACGAGGCTTCATGTGAGCCGATTAAGTATTAAGAACATCGAATATTTATTTAAGGAGGTCACACATGAACGAGATTATTAGAAAGATCGAGGCAGGTCAGCTTAAAGAGAAAGTTGACGACTTCAGAGTAGGTGATACAGTTAGAGTATCAGCCAAGATCAAGGAAGGCGAGAAAGAAAGAATTCAGGTATACGAAGGCGTTGTCATTAAGAGACAGAACGGCGGAGCACGTGAGACATTTACAGTTAGAAAGTCATCTAACGGTATCGGTGTAGAGAAGACCTGGCCTCTTCATTCCCCATCAGTTGTTTCTGTACAGGTAGTAAGAAAAGGCCGCGTAAGACGTGCTAAGCTTACATACTTAAGAGACAGAGTTGGCAAGAGAGCAAAAGTTAAAGAAGTTCTTCGCTAATTATTGATAATCTTAAAGGACTGTCGCAGAGACTGCGGCGGTCCTCTTTTTTATGACAGCTAACAGGAAAAATGTGATATAATAATCTAGTTATGAATTTTCAATGGTACCCTGGTCATATGACCAAAGCTAAAAGAATGATGCAGGAGGACATCAAGCTCATTGACCTTGTTATTGAACTGCTTGATGCCCGTGTTCCGCTTGCCAGCAGGAACCCTGATATAGACGAGATTGCAGGCAGTAAATCCCGTCTTATTCTGCTGAACAAAAGCGATATGGCTGACAGCAGTGTAACTGATGAGTGGTATAAATATTTCACTGATCAGGGCTTATATGTCTGCAAGGTTAATTCCCGTAATGCTGCCGACATGAAGCAGATCAGCGCTATTGTTCAGCAGGCATGCGCAGCCAAAATTGAAAGAGACAAAAAGCGCGGCATCAGGAACAGGCCTGTCAGGGCTATGGTTGTTGGCATCCCGAACGTAGGCAAGTCCACATTCATTAATACATATGCCAGGAAGGCAGCTGCTAAAACAGGCAACAAGCCGGGTGTTACAAAAGGCAAACAGTGGATCAAACTGGGCAGCAACCTGGAGCTCCTGGATACACCGGGCATTTTATGGCCTAAGTTTGAGGACCAGAGCGTGGGCCTTAAACTGGCTCTCATCGGTTCGATAAAAGATGAGATCATGAATATTGAAGAGCTTTCTCTGGAACTTATTAAGATGCTTCAGGAGAGATATCCGGGAATGCTTGAAAAGTATTATGAAGCAGGCATTGAAGAGACTGACAGCGCGCTTGTAATCTTAGAGAAAATAGCGCGTGCCAGGGGCTGCATAAAGGCCGGCGCAGAACTGGACTATCTTAAAGCAGCTAATCTGATACTTGAAAATTACAGAAATGGAAAAATAGGAAAAATATCTCTGGAGGGACCAAATGGCTAAAGGATTTTTCGCAAGATTATTCAGCGGATTTTCAGAAATAGATGATGATTTTTATGATGAACTGGAAGAACAGCTGATCCTGGGTGACATGGGCGTTAATACAACCATGGAACTCATGGATTATCTTAAGGATGAGATCAAATACCGCGGCCTTAAGAAGACTGAAGATGCCAGAAGACTGATCATTGATTATGTCAAAGGCATTATGAAGCAGCCTGAGGACGCTTATGATTTCGAGAACAAGACTTGCGCAATGATAGTTATCGGCGTTAACGGCGTAGGCAAGACCACCTGCATCGGCAAGCTGGCTAATCAGTACAGGAAGCAGGGCAAGAAGGTACTGCTCGCAGGCGCAGATACATTCAGGGCGGCTGCCATCGATCAGCTGAAAGTCTGGGCTGACAGAGCCGGCTGTATGATGATCGCAGGTAATGAAGGCGCCGATCCGGGATCCGTTATTTATGATGCCGCGCAGTCAGCCAGAGCCAGAAAAGCAGACATGCTCATCTGTGATACCGCAGGCAGGCTCCACAACAAGAAGAACCTTATGAACGAGCTCGCCAAGCTGGATAAGATCCTCTCAGCTGAGCTTTCTGAGGCTGTCAGGGAGAATATCATTGTTCTTGATGCCACAACGGGTCAGAACGCTATGCAGCAGGCCAAGGAATTCAAAGAAGTCATGAAGATTGACGGCATCATCCTGACTAAACTGGACAGCACTGCCAAGGGAGGCATTGCTGTAGCCATCACTTCCGAATTGGGAGTTCCGGTAAAATATATCGGCGTGGGTGAAGGCATCGATGATATCAAGAGATTCGACCCGGATGAATATGTTGAAAACCTTTTCGCCGCAGAGGAGCAGTAATGATAAATAACGCAAATTACGAAGTTTTAATAGATAAGGATGTACCTGACGTCAATTCCAGGGGATATTTGTTAAAGCACAAAAAGACAGGCGCCAGAATCAGCATCCTGTCAAACGATGATGATAATAAAGTATTTTATATAGGTTTCCGTACACCGCCTGAAGACAGCACCGGCGTAGCCCATATCATGGAGCATTCAGTCCTGTGCGGCTCTGAAAGATATCCGCTTAAGGATCCGTTCATTGAGCTGGCAAAGGGTTCTATGAATACATTCCTAAACGCAATGACTTATCCGGACAAGACTGTTTATCCGGTTGCGAGCTGCAATGACAAGGACTTCGCGAACCTGATGAGCGTATATATGGATGCTGTTTTTCATCCGAATATTTACAAGCATTCTGAAATATTCAGGCAGGAAGGCTGGAATTACAATCTGGAAAGCCCCGATGACGATATCACATATAACGGCGTCGTTTTCAACGAGATGAAGGGCGCCTATTCTTCATGTGAAGGCTTCCTTGAGAGGGAAATAATGAGTTCATTATTCCCTGATACTGCTTACGGATTCGAATCCGGCGGAGAGCCTAATTTCATTCCGGACCTTACATATGAGCAGTTCCTGAATTTCCACAGAAAGTTTTACCATCCGTCGAACTCTTTTATTTTCCTGTATGGAAACATGGATATTGAAGAGCGACTCGACTGGATGGACCGTGAATATCTGAGTAAATATGATTACGCAGACATTGATTCACATATAGACCGTCAGGAGCCGTTCGGAGAGCTGAAAACTCTGGAACTTGAGTATCCGATCTCTGACGACGAGGAAGAGAAAGATAACGCTTATATGTCATACAACATTGTCTGCGGCGACATCTCCAATCCTGAAGAGTGTCTGGCGATGCAGATGCTCGTTTATGCGCTGGCTGATACACAGGGCGCGCCGATCAGACAGAGACTGCTGGATGAAGACGTCTGCAAGGACGTAATTCCCGGATATGACAGCGGAATAATGCAGCCATATCTTTTTATTGAGGCCAAGAATTCCAACCTCTATGACAAGGACCGTTTTATTGAAATCATCAGAGATGAGTTAAGAAAAGCAGCCAATGGCGCGCTGAACAGGAAATCACTCCTGGCCAGCCTGGATCAGATCAAATTCAGGTTCAGAGAGGCAGACTATGGCAGCGAACCAAAAGGCCTGATCTATGGCCTGACAATGCTTGACAGCTGGATATTTAACGAAGATAAGCCATTCCTGAGTATTGAGATAAATGATATCCTGGATGATCTGGGAAATAAGATAGACAGCGGATATTTTGAGCAGCTGATCGCTGAAAAGCTCCTTGGCAGCACACATACTTCTTTTGTTGTGCTTAAACCACGTAAGGAGCTGACAGCCATCAAAGAAAAAGAACTGGCTGAAAAGCTGGCTGCATATAAAGCCAGCCTTTCACCGGAAGAAATAGAGCAGATGGTCGCTGATACCAAAGAACTGGCCGCTTATCAGGAAGAAGAGCCGACCAGTGAAGAGCTGGAATGCATTCCGCTCCTGGACGTCAGCGATATTTCACCTCTTCCTCAGCCTTACAATAATAAGAGCAGATTCTCGGCAGGCATCCCTGTGATCCAGCATGATTATAATACCAGCCGCATCGCTTATGTCAGCCTGCTGTTT
Source organism: Lachnospiraceae bacterium (assembly GCA_017441295.1). Lineage (GTDB taxonomy): Bacteria > Bacillota > Clostridia > Lachnospirales > Lachnospiraceae > RGIG5612. Next base: position 9,270 of record JAFRYA010000035.1, on the reverse strand, counting down.
GACTCTAATATGGTCACTAAGGAAGAACTCCCGTACATGGGACTGCTTAAATCTGTGATCAGCTTTGTGGATACTGATAATTACACATTCGCTGAGCTGAACGATGAGATAAATATCACTACAGGTTCATTCGGCGCCGGATGCGGAGTTTACTGCGTTGATTACGCGGACCGCAGCAAGTACTCCCTGCTCACAGATCTGACATTTAAGGCGTTTTATGAGAATCTGGACAAATCCTTCGACCTGATAGAAGAAGCGCTGTTTTCGGGCAAATATGACGATTACAAGAGACTTTATGAGATCATTGTCGAACTGAAGAGCAAGTCCAGGACTTATCTGGAGTTTTCAGGCCATGCAGCTGCTTATATGAGGGCAATGTCTTACTTCTCAGAGACCGGCCATCTTAAGGAAATCCTGGGCGGAATTGAGTTTTATAAATTCATTGAGAACCTTGAGAAGAACTTTGATGAAGAAAAGGAGAAGCTTTCCGAAACACTGAAGTCAATCCTGGCTAAGATCTTAACACCGGATAATATCATCATCAGCTGCACAGCTGACGATGCAGGCACAGGCATCCTGGAGAAGCGCCTTGGCAGATTCCGCGAGCGCCTGAATGAGTTCGCTGCATCCAACGGACGCGGGGAAACCTCATTCCAGCCGCCTGTCAGGGAGAGAACATTCGATTTCAAAGGCAAAGGCTTTGAATTGAAACAGCTGAATGAAGCATTCAAGACCCTGGGCACCGTTAATTTCGTTGCCAGGGCAGGCAAATATATTGACTCTGTTGACGAATATACCGGAGCAGTCAACGTTTTGAGAAGCATTATGGGATTTGAGTATCTCTGGTTCAACATCCGTGTTCAGGGCGGAGCATACGGCTGCCTGAACAGGAGCAATCTGGACGGTGATACATTCTTCGCAACGTTCAGGGACCCGCATATTGCCAGAAGCAATGAAGTCTTCGAGGGTGTTCCTGAATATTTGGAGAATTTCGACGTGGATGAGCGAGAGATGACCAAATTCGTCATCGGAACAATGAGCGAGGCGGATATTCCGCTGACTGCGAGAGGCAAGGGCAGCAGGGATATTATCAATTATCTGGCAGGTACTGATATCGAATTCACCAAGCGCATCAGACGTGAGATGATCCACTGCACCTGCGAAGACATCAGAAAACTGGCAAAGAATTTCAGGAAAGCGCTTGATGAAGGCAATATCTGCGCAGTGGGAACTGAAAAGGATATTGACGAGGATAAGGCACTCTTTAAGAATGTGAGGACATTATTTGAATAACGAATCTATCAAATCAGGATATGTAGCCATTATCGGCAGGCCCAATGTAGGCAAATCTACGCTGATGAACAGGATTATCGGACAGAAGATCGCCATTACATCCAACAAGCCGCAGACGACCAGGAACCGCATCCAGACTGTCTATACAGATGATCGCGGACAGATTGTATTCCTGGACACTCCGGGCATTAATAAGGCTAAAAATAAATTGGGTGAATACATGCTGGGAGCAGCTGTCAGTACACTTGCTGACGCGGACGTGATCATGTGGATCGTAGAGCCAAGCGATTTCATTGGCAAAGGCGAGCAGTTTATTATCGAGGAACTGAAGAAACACAAACAGCCGGTGATCCTGGCAATGAACAAAGTGGACTCAGTTAACCGTGATGACGTATTCGGCTTCATCGACGCTTATCGTAAGGTTTATGATTTCGCGGAAATCGTGCCGTTATCTGCCAGAGAAGGTACAAATGTGGACACCCTTCTGGAGCAGTTGTTTAAGTATCTGCCATATGGACCGATGTTCTATGATGAAGATACCCTGACAGATCAGCCTATGAAGCAGATCGTTGCCGAAATCATCAGAGAGAAAGCCCTTTACAACCTGTCCGATGAAGTTCCTCACGGAATCGCTGTTGTAATTGACAGATATCATGAGAGACCTTCAGGAGACATGGTTGACATTGATGCGACCATCATCTGCGAGCGCGACTCACATAAAGGAATCGTAATCGGTAAAGGCGGCGCGATGCTCAAGAAGATAGGCTCCAGCGCACGTATTGATATTGAAAAACTTACAGAGCGCCAGGTAAACCTGAAACTCTGGGTTAAGGTCAGAAAAGAGTGGAGGGATTCAGATACACAGCTGAAGAACTTCGGATACGATCCAAGGAATAATGGATAATATTTCAGTCAGAGGCATGGTCATTTCCTCCATGCCGATAGGTGAATATGACAGAAGGCTGGAAATCCTGACCGATGAGTACGGCAGGATCAGCGCCTTTGCGAAGGGGGCACGGAAACCCTCTTCTTCGCTGGTTTCCGTTAGCAGGCTGTTTGCGTTCGGACAGTTTGAATTATTCCGCGGCAAGTCCTCATATAATGTGAATTCCGCCAAGATAACAAATTATTTTACTGAACTGTCGGAAGACATTGTGCTTACGTTTTACGGCTCGTATTTCCTGGAATTGGCGCAGTATTTCACCAGAGAGAATGTCGAGGCCGGTCAGGTATTAAAACTCCTTTATCAGTCGCTCAGGGCGCTGATGCACGAGAGTTATGACAACAGACTCGTAAGAGCCATTTATGAGATTAAAATGCTGGCAATAAACGGTGTATGTCCGCCTGCTGACAGGATCATCCAGGGCGAGGGGCAGTTCTCGTTCGGTAAGGGCATAAGTGAATCATGCGCATATGCGCTGCAGTTCGTTATTTCCAGCCCGATAGATAAGCTGTTCACATTCAGGCTGACCGAGAGCGTACTGAATGAATTCTGTGCTTTGGCGAAATCGCTGATTTCATTGACGGTTGACAAAAAATTTAATTCTCTTAATATGCTTGAAAGCATAGGAGATTTAGAGTAATATAGCTAAGTTATTAAGCTGAAAATAGAGGTTTAGAGAGGTTGAATTATGGAAAAGACAATGGATAAGATCGTTTCTCTTTGTAAGGCCAGAGGATTCATTTTCCCGGGTTCAGAGATTTATGGCGGCCTGGCAAATACATGGGATTACGGCAATTTAGGTGTTGAGCTCAAGAACAACGTCAAGAGAGCATGGTGGCAGAAGTTCGTACAGGAGAGCCCATACAATGTAGGCGTTGACTGTGCCATCCTTATGAATCCAAAGACATGGGAAGCTTCAGGTCATATCGGCAGCTTTTCAGATCCTTTAATGGACTGCCGTGAATGCAAGGAGAGATTCCGCGCTGATAAGGTTATCGAAGATTTCGCGCAGGAGCATGGCATCGAGCTTGAGGGCTCGGTAGACGGCTGGAGTGATGAGAAGATGGAGCAGTTCATCATTGACAATAAGGTTCCATGTCCATCATGCTGCAAGAGCAACTTTACACCGATCAGACATTTCAACCTGATGTTCAAGACTTTCCAGGGCGTTACTGAGGATGCCAAGGATGTTGTTTATCTGCGTCCTGAGACAGCCCAGGGTATTTTCGTAAACTTCAAGAATATCCAGAGATCATCCAGAAAGAAGATCCCGTTCGGCATCTGCCAGATCGGTAAATCTTTCAGAAACGAGATCACTCCTGGTAACTTCACATTCAGAACACGTGAGTTCGAGCAGATGGAGATGGAATTCTTCTGCGAGCCTGACACAGACCTGGATTGGTTCACATACTGGAGAGGTTTCTGCATCAACTGGCTTAAATCATTAGGCCTCAAGGATGAAGAACTCCGCCTGCGTGACCATGATCCGGAAGAGCTTTCATTCTATTCAAAGGCTACCACAGACATCGAGTTCACATTCCCGTTCGGTTGGGGCGAGCTCTGGGGCATTGCTGACAGAACCGACTATGACCTGACTCAGCACCAGACATTCTCAGGCGAGCCAATGGATTACTTCGATGATGAGAAGAATATCAAATACATTCCATACGTTGTTGAGCCTTCACTGGGCGCTGACCGTGTCGTTCTGGCATTCCTCTGCAGTGCTTATGACGAGGAGAACCTCGGCACAGAGGAGAAACCTGACATCCGTACAGTTATGCGTTTCCATCCGGCACTGGCACCTGTTAAGATCGGTGTTCTTCCTCTTTCAAAGAAGCTTAACGAAGGCGCTGAGAAGATCTACGCACAGCTCAGCAAGTACTATAACTGCGAGTTCGACGACAGAGGCACCATCGGCAAGCGCTATCGCCGTCAGGACGAGATCGGCACACCTTACTGCATTACATTCGACTTTGACTCACTTGAAGATAACTGCGTAACCATCCGTGAGCGTGACTCAATGGAGCAGGTGAGAGTATCAATCGACAGTCTGGAAGAGTACTTCAGACATAAATTCGAGTTTTAATGCCTATGACTGAGTTGGAAAGAAGCGAGAAGATGGTCGGGTTCAACCAGTTCCTGGGACTCGAGATAGTTAAAATTGAAAATGGCCATTCAGAAGTCAAACTGGATGTCAGACCGGAATTCTTTAACCACATGAAGTCACTGCATGGAGGACTGTTGTTTACTATAGCAGATGTGGCAGGCGGCGTAGCCGTACGTTCCACAGGAGAGAAGGCCTGCACCACAATGTCCAGCAATATTGTATATATGTCACCGGGTATAGGTACCAAGACACTTTATGCATACGGAGACGTACTGAAGCACGGACGCAAGACCACAGTATCAGAAGTAGTGGTAACAGATGAGAATGGCAAGAAGCTTATCAAACTGACAGCGACATATTTCAATCTGGACGAAAACCTGCAAACAAAATAAAAATAAGAGCCGCCTTATGGCGGCTCTTATTAATTACATTTCTCAGATTTTATGATCGCAGCCAAGTACGTCAACAATCTTATGTGCAACCATTGCCTTGATAGCAGCACGTGCAGGTTTCAGATACTCACGTGGATCAAACTTCTCCGGATGCTCAACGAAGAACTCACGGATAGTTGCTGTCATTGCCAGACGAAGGTCAGAGTCGATGTTGATCTTGCAGACTGACATGGAAGCAGCCTTGCGGAGCTGGTCTTCAGGAACGCCGATAGCGCCAGGCATGTTGCCGCCGTATTTATTGATCTTCTCAACGAATTCCTGTGGAACTGATGATGATCCGTGAAGTACGATAGGGAAGCCAGGAAGTCTCTTGGATACTTCTTCGAGAACGTCGAATCTCAGCTGTGGCTTTGTTCCCGGTTTGAACTTGTATGCGCCGTGGCTGGTACCGATAGCGATAGCCAGTGAGTCACATCCTGTTCTGGATACGAATTCTTCAACTTCTTCAGGATGTGTGTATGATGAATCCTCAGCGTTTACCTTAACATCATCCTCGATGCCGGCCAGTGTGCCGAGCTCAGCCTCTACAACGATGCCTCTGTCGTGAGCATACTCAACTACCTGACGGGTGATGGCGATGTTCTCCTCAAATGGCTTGGAAGAAGCGTCGATCATAACTGATGTGAATCCGCCGTCGATGCAGCTCTTGCATGTCTCAAAGCTGTCGCCGTGGTCTAAGTGCAGGCAGATAGGAAGGCCTGTCTCAATAACAGCGGCCTCAACCAGCTTCATCAGATATGTGTGGTTAGCATATGCGCGGGCACCCTTGGAAACCTGAAGGATGAGCGGAGCCTGCAGCTCAGCAGCAGCTTCGGTAATACCCTGAACAATCTCCATATTGTTAACGTTGAAGGCACCAATTGCATACCCCCCGTTGTAAGCTTTTTCAAACATTTCTTTACTAGTAACTAATGGCATAATTATTACCTCCTTTTGTTCTTAACATATATTAGCACAAAAGGCATAAAAATCAACAAACAACGCTTCATTTAGATTGAAATAATCAGTGATTATGATATTATTGATGGGAACACAATTTGGAGGTTAACAATTATGGAAGCATTAAAAGGAGCATGCATTATTGGACAGTCAGGCGGACCAACATCCGTTATTAACGCCAGTGCATACGGAGTAATCAATACAGCACTTAATAACCCTAACATTACCAGGGTTCTGGGAGCTGAACACGGCATCAAAGGCATATTAAATGACAGGCTCTTTGATATGGGCAAGGAAGACCCTGATGAACTGAAAAGGTTATTATATACACCTTCATCAGCTCTCGGCTCATGCAGATACAAGATGAAAGACCCTGATAAGGATGATACAGATTACAAGAGGATCCTCGAGATCTTCAAGAAATATGACGTCAGATATTTCTTCTACAACGGCGGCAATGATTCAATGGATACCTGCAACAAGATTTCCAAGTATATGCAGAAGATGAATTACGAGTGCCGCGTTATGGGCGTACCTAAGACCATCGACAATGACCTGTTCGGCACAGACCATTGCCCGGGCTACGGTTCAGCTGCTAAATACATCGCCACCAGCTGCATGGAAGTTTTCAATGACTGCCATGTATACGATACAGGCGAAATCTGCATTATCGAGATCATGGGACGTCACGCAGGCTGGCTGACAGCTGCATCAGCTATCGCTACATCTATGGGCTGCGGACCGGACCTTATCTATCTGCCGGAGATTCCGTTTGATATGGATACATTCCTGGATGATGTTGAGGCTATTTACAAGCAGAAAGGCTACTGCATGGTAGCTGTATCCGAGGGCGTTCACTATGCTGACGGATCATTCGTATCCAATGCCAAGACATCAGCTACAGACGGTTTCGGACATGCACAGCTGGGCGGTCTGGCATCACTTCTGGCATTCGTAGCTGCTGACAGAACTCATGCCAAGGTCAGACCTATCGAGCTCTCACTGCTGCAGAGATGCGGCGCGCACCTTGCTTCACAGACAGATATCAATGAAGCTTACATGGCAGGCGAGGCTGCTGTTAACTGCGCGGTTGGCGGCATCACTGACAAGATGATCGGTTTCGAACGCCAGTACGACGCTGATGGCAATTATGTCTGCAACGTTAAACTGCTGGATCTGGCTGACGTAGCTAATGAGGAGAAAAAGGTTCCTCTGGAGTGGATCACCAAGGAAGGCAACGGCATTGAGAAAGAGTTCCTGGATTACGTAATGCCTCTTATCCAGGGCGAGCCTGACATTCCGAAGTACAAATCACTTCCAAGATATGCCAGATTACAGAAAATATTGATTGATAAATAAAAATTTCATGTTATAATAGCAACGTTGCAAAAACGTTGCAATCGGTGCGTGGCTCAGTTTGGTAGAGCGCTGCGTTCGGGACGCAGAGGCCGCAGGTTCAAATCCTGTCGCACCGATTTTTTTATTTCTCTTAAGAATTATAAAAATCTGTATGATATTGTCTTGCTTGATGGAACAAAAATAAGGCAATATTGGCTTCAGGATCATCCATTCTGATACATAAAGAGCTGTTCATTAGAACAGTCTTTTTTTGAACATAATTTTGACATAAAGATGTTTTATATTATCAAAAAATAGGAGGTTAATATGAGTTTATTTAGTATAATTACGCCTAAGATTGAAACACATTATTTGACTGAAGATGTGACTATCAGGCAGGCTCTTGAGAAATTTGACTACCACAAATTCAGCGTTGTTCCTCTGATTGCCAAGGATGGCACATATCTCACAACAGTATCGGAAGGCGACATACTGAGATATATTAAAAATCAGGCGAAATTTGATGTTGAAAAGGCAGAAAAGGTTAAGGTCAGATCCATAGAAAAGTACCGTCCATACAAGGCTTGTGTCAACAATGTAAGTGATGAGGAGATATTTGCTCTCGCACTGGAACAGAACTTTGTACCTGTTGTGGATGACCGTAATATGTACATTGGAATTGTCAAGAGAAAAGACATCCTGAACATGATGATGGGGGAAAGAAACAACAAATAAAAAGCTGCCGCGGATGCGGCAGCCTTTATTTATGCATTTTCACGGGTAAGCTTTTTGAACCAGTTGTATTTCCTGAACTTGATGAATGTCGGCAGACATTTGAATATCTGGTCGGACTGTACGACAACAACGACCCATTCAACCGGCAGCTTCCACCAGAACGCAGCCATGAATGTAAGAGGCACAACGATCAGCCATGTGCTGATGAGGTTCATCTTCATAGTGAACTTGGCATCGCCGCCTCCCTGGATAATACCGAAGCTGACAGGCATCTGATATGACATGCCGACCATGACTACAGCCATGATCAGGATCAGGTTTCCTGCCATCGTCATAGCGTTGTCATTCAGAGTGTACAGAGAGAGAAGTGGGTTCTTGAGAGCCACAAGCAGCGCGGCCATAATGACTCCAATGGCAATGTCAATGACAGATAAGCTCCTGCCGGCAGCCTTGACTTTCTCAGGGTCGCCCTTGCCGATAGTCTGGCCGATTATTACAGCGGATGTGGATGATACAGCCATTACAACAACTTTAAGATATTGGTAGAAGGTCGTGGCAACCGAGTTCGCAGCAATCGCGTCCGTGGACAAATGTCCCAGAACGGCCGTCTGCAGCGGAACAGAGAATCCCCACAGTACGGAAGCACACATGATCGGGATGTAGATCTTGACGTAGTCTTTCCAGAGCAGTTTGTTTCTTTCAAACATGCCGCCCTTGAAGAGCTCAAGCTTCTTGTCCTTAAAGGCCATATAAAGTATGACAATAGCCAGCTCTACAATACGTGCTATAAGTGTGCCGATGGCGGCGCCGACGATGCCCATCTTAGGGAAGCCGAACTTACCGAAGATCAGCACATAGTTGATTCCAACGTTGATTATCAGAGAAACGATGGAAATATAGAATGAAATGTTAACAGTACCAACAGCTCTCAGAGCAGCCATCAGGATCTGAGAAATGATAAAGAGCAGGAATGTCCATACAATGATGGCCAGATAGCTTTTGCCTTCATTCACGATCGCTTCAGAACTTGTGAAAATCCTGAGCAGAGGCCCTGGAATAATGATGCAGATCGCAACCAGAACTATTCCGACTGCACAGCCTACTTTAAGCGTGATGCCTGTAATTGTTCTGATCGGTCTGACCCTGTGTTCTCCCCAGTACTGGGCAGACAGGGCAACAAGGGCATTGCCGAAAGAACGGGCGAACTGCTGGACAATAAAAAATATCTGGTTGACAGTTGCAGCACCGGACAATGCTTCCTGACTGAACCTTCCAAGCATGATATTGTCAGCCATATTTACGGAGTATGCCACAAGATTCTGCAGGGTGACGATGATCATCATTGAGAAGAGTGCTTTATAGAATGTTTTATCTTTAATAAAAAACGAACTTTTCATAACGAAAGTAATAGTATCATATTTAAATTAAAAATGGTATAATAACTTTTGTAGTTTAAACAACAC
>JAFRYA010000034.1 GCA_017441295.1 Lachnospiraceae bacterium | reverse complement strand
TCTGCAGGAGATTCCACATAACGGGCACCGAAAATGATATTCGCTGCATCGCCTGCCAGCTCCTGAACGTAGGATGCTGCGTCATTAACTTCAACGAGTGATACATCACCGGAAATGTTGATGATAACATGGGATGCACCCTTGATGCTGGTCTCCAGCAGAGGTGATGTAACTGCGTATTTAACAGCCTCTTCTGCCTTGTCATCGCCTGTGCCTGTACCGATACCGATATGAGCAACGCCTTTGTTGAGCATAACAGTCTTAACATCGGCAAAGTCGAGGTTGATGAGTGACGGGATATTGATCAGGTCTGTGATACCTGCAACTGCCTGCTGCAGTACTTCGTCAGCTTTCTTGAAAGCATCTACAATGCTGGTCTTGCGGTCAACGATCTCCAGGAGCTTGTCATTAGGGATAACAATGAGTGTATCAACTACTTCTTTCAGTCTCTGGATGCCCATGAGCGCATTGTTCATACGTGTCTTGTTCTCGAATCTGAAAGGTTTGGTGACAACAGCTACTGTCAGGATATCCATTTCCTTAGCTACCTTCGCAATAACAGGAGCTGCGCCTGTACCGGTGCCGCCGCCCATGCCGCAGGTAATGAATACCATGTCTGCGCCTGCGATAGCCTTCTGGATTACTTCGAGGCTCTCCTCAGCTGCTTTCTGTCCGATCTCAGGCTGTGCGCCTGCGCCCAGACCTTTGGTGAGTTTCTCACCGATCTGGATGGTTACAGGTGCTTTGCTGGATGACAGTGTCTGCTTATCTGTATTTACACCAACGAACTCGACCAGGTCGATTCCGTCGTCAATCATTCTGTTTACTGCATTATTACCAGCGCCGCCAACACCGACAACGATGATGCGAGCGCCTCTCTCAACGTCATATCCGTATTCGTTTGCCATTGATATTCTCCTCTGAGCTCTTTTAGTCATAGTTATTTATTCTATAATAAATGCTCCCTTGTAAAATTTCAACAAATATTATTTGTTCTTTTTGAATGTATATCCCAAATTATTGTCACTGATTTCCTTCATGTCCAGGGTGCCGTCCATGCCCTCTATCTGGTCGAAGAAATTGCTCAGATCGCTTATTTTCTCATCAGTTCTGTTGTTTTCGCCCAACAGGATCTTGACCCTGCCGTTATACATTATCAGCTGCGTATCTTCAGACGCCGCCACGGAGTCCATTTTCAGCGAATACATGCGCAGGTCTTTGATAACTTTCAGGGCATAATCCAGGGTGGCCTGGTTTTCGCAGGTTAGCGGCTGCCCTACAGCTATCTGTGTGAATTCAAAGCCTTTTATTTCCGGCATGTCCGTAGGCTTGGACTCAATAGCCTCCAGCACATAGCCGTCCTTGTTCACATATAAATATTGATTTGCGTTCTTAATATAGGCCACAGGGGTCTCATCCACCTGCACCTCAGTCTTTTTGCCTATTCTGATCCTGCCGTTTTCAAAGCCCCAGAAGCCCAGGAAATAAAGTCCTGCGCAGATGGCTGCCAGAACCAGTATGGTTATCAGTATTTTAGGGAAAATCCTTCTTTTAGCGCGTCTTTTCTTTCTCTTCTTCACGTTTTATTCGCCTTCGGGATCCGGATGCCTGCTCACTGCCTGAGCCAGTCCGATCTCCGCCATAATTATGATTATCGAAGTGCCGCCGTAACTTATGAACGGCAGCGGAACACCGGTATTCGGAATGAGGTTGGTTACTACAGCCAGATTAATGATGGTCTGTACAGCGATGTGTGTCATAACGCCCAAGACTACCAGTCTGCCGAATCTGTCCAGTGTCTTTTTATATATCTTTGAGAGCCTGTAGATCAGGTAAATGAAGAGCGCGATCAGTGCGATGCCTCCGACAATACCCAGCTCTTCGCAAATGATCGAGAAAATCATATCGTTTTCGTTTTCAGGTACGAAGCCCAGCTTCTGTGTGCTTTTGCCAAGGCCTTTTCCGAAGAATCCGCCTGAGCCGATGGCATACAGCGCCTGCATTACCTGGTAGCCCAGGCTGCCGGAGTACTGCTCAATGTGCAGCCATGCCCTGATCCTGTCCATGCGGTATGGCTTGATCAGAACTGAGCCCACTAAGGCCAGCACGCCCAATGCACCCGTCGCCAGCAGATATTTATTCTTTGGACATGACACGATCAATCCGATAAAGGTGATTGCGAGAATGATTATTCCTGATCCCAGGTCATCTGTGATAAGGATGATCAGTATAGCCGCAATACCGCCTAAAGCCAATACCATCACATATGGAATGATCTCGTCAAGCTGTTTATACAGCTTGGCTATCAGCGCCGCACTGGCCAGAATAAGGCCGAATTTTGCCAGCTCAGCAGGCTGCACTGTCATAACCTTCAGGTTGATCCATCTGCGCGCGCCGTTTACTGTCTTGCCCAAAGGCGACAGAACGACCAGAATGCTCAGTGTAGCCACTACATATACAAATCCGGAAATTTTTCTCCAGAATACCGGCGGAATAAAGGTCACGATTACCATCACGACCACGCCGATGGCCATGTTTCTGGCCTGGTCGAACAGGAATCTGGTGGCGTCATTATATTCTACTCTGGCGGTGTAAGCGCTGGAGCTGTATACCATGATAAGACCGAAGATCAGCAGGATTCCGACAACAACAAAAAGCGGCGCGTCAACGCTGCCTTTTCTGGGAGCCGGCTTTACTGCCTGCTCCTGCGCAGCCCCGCGGGGCCTCCTGAATTGGATTGGATTGCTGCTGCTTCTGCTCATTTTAATTATTCAGGAAGTGCTCTGGCAAATTCCTTGAACATTGTTCCTCTCTGCTCGTAGTTTTTGAACTGTCCCCAGCTGGCGCATGCAGGTGACAGCAGGACCGCGTCTCCGCTGTCCGCAATTTCAGCTGCCATCTTGACAGCTTCTGCCAGATCTGCAGCCATATGTACGTTGGTGAAACCGCATTTCAGTGCGGTATCGCGGATTTTTTCAGCTGTCTGTCCAATAAGGATCATGTCACGGACGCGTCCGTTGAATCCATTGATCCAGTCAGTGAAATCAGCGCCTTTGTCATAACCGCCTGCAATCAGGACAGTCGGGGCAACCATTGAATCTACGGCCTTCTGTGCCGCGTCAGTATTGGTTCCCTTTGAGTCGTTGTAGTATGCTACGCCTCGTTTGGTACATACATACTCTATTCTGTGCTCAACAGCCCTGAATTCCTTCACGGTCTGTGAGATAGTTTCTAAATCCACGCCCATGGCATATGTGACTGCTATGGCCGCGCATACATTTTCCACATTGTGATCGCCCATAAGCAGGAGTTCATCCCTGCTGCAGACTTTTATCTTTTCGTTTCCGGTTGCCAGTATAATGTCCCTGCCGTCCAGGCAAACGCCTTTGTCCAGTTTTGTCAGTCTGGAGAAGAAGACCACTTCAGGTCTCAGCTTCTGATAATTATTCCTCAATAATTCATCGTCATAGTTGATTACACAGACCTCGTCCTCAGTCTGGTTCTCAGCTATGCGCATCTTGCACTCCAGATATGTTTCCATGTTGCCATGCCTGTCCAGATGATCAGGTGTTACATTCAGAATTGCTGTTACAACAGGATGAAATTCCTTGATGGACTCCAGCTGGAATGAGGAGATTTCCGCTGCCAGCACGCTGTTTTCAGTGGTCTGATCAGCTACAGAAGCAAATGATCTGCCGATATTTCCTACGACAAATGTCTCAGGAAATGCCCTGCCCAGGATTTCACCAACCAGAGCTGTGGTTGTTGTCTTGCCGTTTGTTCCGGTAATTGCGGCGATCCTGCCTTTTGAGAGCTGGTACGCGATTTCAATCTCGCCCAAAATTTCCAGGCCTGCGTTTTCAGCCATTTTGATGTCAGGAGCGTTAATCGATATGCCTGGACTGAGCGCCAGAATGTCGATGCCTTCCAGGTCTTCAGCCTTTAAGCTGCCTTTAATGAATCTGGTGTTTTTCAGACCATATTCACTCATGAATGCGTCTGTATCCAGATCCACATTCGCGTCGTAAAGTACCATTGAAATATTATTCTGATGCAGCAGGCGCACAATGCCTCTGCCGCTTATTCCCAGACCGTATACCAGAACTGTTTTGCCGTTGAAATTCATTTAGTCCATCCTCCTATAATACAGCTATCATCAGTCCGACGAATCCCAGTACGCCGAGCAGTACTGTGGCTATTGAGAAGAGTGCCACTACTCTGACCTCGGACCATCCACAGAGCTCAAAATGATGGTGGATCGGAGTCATCTTGAAGATGCGCTTGCCGTGGGTCAGTTTGAAATAACCGACCTGCAGGATTACTGATAAAATCTCAGCCAGATAAACAAAAGCAATGATGATCAGGAAAATCGGCATGCGCAGCATAAATGCCATGCCGCATACAAATCCGCCTAATGCCAGTGAGCCCGTATCACCCATGAAAATCTTAGCCGGGAACGCGTTGAAGATCAGGAATGCCATCAGTGCTCCGATCATTGCGAATCCTGCGATAGCAATTTTCTGTCCCAGAACAATTGCTGCGGATGTAAGGAATATTGTAATAACTATCGTAACTGTGCTGGCCAGGCCATCCAGGCCGTCTGTGAAGTTTGCTCCGTTTACAGTTCCCAGGATGGCAATGAATGCCAGCGGATAGAACCAGAAGCCGAAATCAACAGGTCCCATGAAAGGCACCAGCAGAACTGTGCCGTTCGGTGAAGCCAGTGTGATATAAAGCATGAATACTACAGTCACGATGATCTGGAGGAGCATCTTCTGCCATGCCTTCAGGCCTTCTGACTGATGCTTGGCGATTTTGAGAACGTCGTCGATCAGGCCGATAATGCCGAACAGGAATGTTATCAGCATCACCTGAAAGAGCTGAGGATATGTAAATGCGAAAACAACTGTGCCCACAAGCATGGCCACAAGTATTACCACTCCGCCCATTGTCGGTGTTCCGGATTTCTTCAGATGAGCCTCCGGGCCCTCTTCGCGGATGTTCTGTCCGAATTTCCATTTTCTGAGAACCGGAATCAATATAGGGCAAAGTACTACTCCAACAATAAAGCTTATTATTAATGCGATAAATCCATTGTAATCCATTTACTCGTCCCCTTCTTCACCATTGTATTCTTCGTCGCTATAGTCATCGCTATAGTCGTCCGTGTATTCGTCTTCGTAATTTTCTTCGTAATATTCTTCTTCGTTGTACTCTTCTTCGCCTTCTTCAGAAGTTTCCTCTTCGATGCCCTCTTCATGGCCTTCGCCCGGATAAGGGTCGGTGTCAAGAGATGCCGGAGTAACGTTCAGATAAGGCAGGACCTCTGACATAATGTCCTTAAAGAACCCCGCTGAAACACCGCTGGCGTCACCGGTCGAAGGATTGTCGATTACAACGTAGCAGACAACTTCCGGAGTATTATACGGCGCAAATCCGATAAATGATACCAGATAATCGTCCTCTTTGTCACTTATCTTTTCAGCAGTACCTGTTTTGCCGCAGATAACATAGTCATTCATGTATGCAGCTGTACCGGTTCCTTCAGTGACAACCAGCCTCATGGCGTTCTTAAGGAATTCACCTGTTTCCGGAGAAATTGTCATCGAAACCAGGGTCTTGTCCATGCTCTTTACGAGCTCGCCGTTCTCGTTGTAGATTCCCTGAACAATGTACGGTTTGTAGTAATATCCGCCGTTGATCAGCGAGCTGAAAGCTGTGGTCATCTGGATCATAGTTACGTTGAAGTTCTGTCCGAATGAGTTGGTCGCGAGGTCCAGTTCTGACATATTGTTGGCATTGTACAGAAGGTATTCGCAGCTCATCTCGTTCGGCAGGTCGATATCTGTGTATTCTCCGAATCCAAACTTTGACTGATATTTGCAGAAAAGCGGTGCTCCTATTTCCTGACTCATATACATCAGTGCAACGTTGCATGATTCGGCCAGAGCATGAGCCACGTCCAATGTGCCATGGCCGTCACGGATATGGCAGTGAACTTCTTCATCGAGGAATGTCAGTGAGCCGCCGCACCAGTATGAATCAGTTACGTTTATCTTGTCTTCTTCCAGTGCTGCCGCAACTGTGAAAGGCTTGAAAGTTGATCCCGGCTCGTAGCTCTGTGTGATGCAGAAATTCCTCCACATGTTCGTGAGCACGCTGGTGGTCTCCTCGTCGCTCATCGCGTCGATTTCCTCCTGCGTATAGTGCAGGGACAGATCTCTCGGCTTGTTCGGGTCAAATGTATGGCTGTCGGCCATTGCCAGGATGGCTCCGGTATTCGGATCCTGGATGACTACCGCTACTGTCTGTGAAGGGTTCTTTTCGAGGAACTCAGCAATCTTGTTCTCGACAATGTTCTGGATGTTGTACTTCATGGTGAGCTTGATGGTGTAGCCGTTTACTTCTTCTTTCCTGTACTTTTCCACAACATTGTCACTGTTGATGAAGGTGTACTCTCTGCCGTCCACGCCGGTGAGCTCATCATCATACATGTACTCTATTCCGTATGCGCCTACACCGCCGTCCATGAATCCCAGAACTGAACATGCCAATGTGCCGTAAGCGTAGTTCCTCTTGTATCCGTTCTCCAGGAAAATGCCTGCAGCGTTCGCATATTGGGCATATTCCGGCAGATAATCTTCATCGTCCTCATCTGTCTCAGTGATCTTCAAATATTCTTCGATGTCAGAGTAAGGCATCTCCCTCTTGAGCACTACGTACTGGTTCTCCGGATTGCCGTAAATCTTGGCTCTCATCTCCTCTGCCGGGAAGCCGAAACAATGCTCCAGCAGGGCTACGGTAGGCGCCAAGTACTTCTCTTCGTTGCTGAGGATCAGCTTGGGATCTATGAAGAGTGTGTACACCTGAGTACTGGTCGCCAGCTGTACTCCGTCAGCGTCTACAACGCTTCCGCGGCGGGCTGTAATGGCCACAGAATCGGTCTCTATTCTGGAAAGTGCGGCGCTTTTGTACTTATCTCCATCGAAAATATAAATCCAAAATAGCCTTAGGCCGACAATGGCTAAGGCTATTATTGCTATTGCTGTTATGTAGGCGAAGCGTCTGCTTTCCTTTTTTTCGCGTGTCGCTTTCTTCTCCATGGACCGTTACTCCGACGGAATACCGGCTAAGTGCTGTATGTACTCGGAATTTGATGTGTCGTATATCCTGATCTGCTCTGCGGTGCCCCTGACCATTCCGAGATCCTCGGTCGCGTATTTGATTACGAAGTTGAGGTCTACCGCACTGTTGATCTCAAATTCCTTGGCATCATTCTTTGCCTTAAGATCATCTAACTGAGTTTCAAGTATTCCTATATTTCTTACCAGCTCGTTGTTCTCAACAACTGTTGACAGATAGAGCATGCTCATTCCGATCACTGTCACTGTCGCGATTGCGATTGCGACAATTTTGGAGAATCTGCCGGCAGGTTTCTTCCTGGACCTGGTAGCTGTCCTTCCGGCAGCTGCCTGAGCAGGACGCGCAGCCTTTCTGGTCGGTGTGGCCTTTCTGGCTGTTCTGGCAGGTTTCTTCTCTTCTTTGACCGGTTCTGTCACAACTGTGGTGCGTTTTGCTTTTTTGATTTCGGGCTCGCTTACAACGCGGACAGTGTTTCCTTCCGCGAAAATCTGCATTGCTGTATTATATTTTCTCAAATACTCTGAGTTTTGCACTTGCTGCCCTCTTATTTCTATCTAACTCTTCCTGCGTCGGTATGATTGGTTTCTTTGTTATTATCCTGCCCTTTGGTACGGCCCCGCAGGTACATACCGGAAAGTTCGGCGGGCAGGTACAGGGGTTCTCTGCTTTTTTGAAAGCGTTC
>JAFRYA010000033.1 GCA_017441295.1 Lachnospiraceae bacterium | reverse complement strand
TTGGTTAGAGCGCCGCCCTGTCACGGCGGAGGTCGTGAGTTCGAGTCTCATCTGGGTCGTTAAGTCAGATTGTGGGCGGGATTTGAGCGTGCTTGCACAGCGAAAAGACCGGACATAAGATGACAAGAGCCACGGAGCACGGAGCTTTGTTAAAGTGGGAGTGTGGAGTGGATCTGAAATTGCGGGAGCACAGCGAAGCAATTTCTTAACGAAATTTTTTAGATAGATTGCATCCTGCAATCCTTTTGTTGCATTTAGCAACGAAATGGGGTCTTAGCTCAGCTGGGAGAGCACCTGCCTTACAAGCAGGGGGTCACAGGTTCGAGCCCTGTAGGCCCCAGGAACTTTGAGAAGTTCATAGAGATCGCGATGCCGGCGCAAGAGATGCCGGCGCAAATGCGCTTCGCACATTTGCTCCATCGCTTGCGCGATATAAAATCACGAAGCGGCTTGTCTTAGCAAGTAAACTTGCACGACAATCACTTCATGATTTTGCATCACTTAATTGGGGGAATTCCCGAGTGGCCAAAGGGGACAGACTGTAAATCTGCTGGCAATGCCTTCAGTGGTTCGAATCCACTTTCCCCCACTCCAGCCTTCTGGCTGTTTATCGACGCGGGGTAGAGCAGTCCGGAAGCTCGTCGGGCTCATAACCCGGAGGTCGCAGGTTCAAATCCTGCCCCCGCTACTATTTTATTGGTAAGGCATCTGGGCGAATAGACGAATGTCTGCAATCGCCCACTCACAACGCTAAAGCGTTGCTCGTGCCCGTTTGATTCATATAATGAGTCAAACACCAAATCCAATATTTTCCAGCATCCAAACAAGTTTGTATGCTGTCATATATTAGATTTGGCGATTGCATTGCATTCGTCTATTCGCCCAGGTAGCTCAGTTGGTAGAGCAGCGGACTGAAAATCCGCGTGTCACTGGTTCGATTCCGGTCCTGGGCACTTTTTTATTTTAAACCACGTTTTTTACGTGGTTTTTTGTTGTGTGAAACAATTATTTAGTAATGGAAACTAAGATAAACGGGATTGTGTTTTTTCCCAAAAAATCTTGGCATACCAACCTTTTTTTAGGAACATTCCTTATTCGGTGTTATTGAAAACGCCTAAAAATATACTTATAATTAAGATGTTCTTGTGTTGCGGCAAGCGGGCTTTAATGCCCGCTGTTGCTGTTTTACAAAAAAATGGAGGTTTAATTATGACAAAAAGAGCAAAAGCCGGTAATTACGGCTGGCGTGGATGGATGTTAATTATCTACGCTTTCTCATCCATGATCGCGTTCATGGTATTTACTAGTTACCCACAGAACATTCTTGGTGAGTACTTTGGCGCTGGCGATGCAAACCTGCTGACATCTATTTACAGTACATGTAACCTTGTCAACATTGCAATCGGTTTCATCGTTAAGTACCTGGTTGGTTATGTTAAGAACATCAAGGTATTTAGTTCTATTTGGGGTGCTGTTACTTTAGCATTTGCTGTTGTTATGTTACTTATCAAACCTGACACATCAACAGGCCATACTATCATCATCATTTGCTACGTAGCAGTATGTATCCTTTCACCACTTTATGCTAACTACTTAACAGGTGTTGTAGTTGGCCAGTGGTTCCCAACAAAGAAGGGTGCTATCATGGGTATCGCTACTATCGCATTCCCTGTTGGTAACATGTTTGTTGGTTACTGCAGAAACTGGTTCATGGCAAGCAACAATGCTTTCACAGCATTCCTTCCATTCCTTATCGTAGTTGCTATTGGTATCATCCTCAGCTGCACAACATTCGCTGACTTTCCGGAGCAGAATGGATGCTTCAGAGATAACGATCCTTCTATGACTAAGGAAAAAGCAGAAGAGATGATGAGACATCAGCAGGAGAACAAGAAGCATGCGCTTTGGAATCCTCTCCGCTGCGCATCCAGCCTTGGATTCTGGTTCGTTTCACTGTCACTTCTTCCAGCTGGTATTTCAGCAGCTATGATGGCTCAGTCATTTGTTATTATTTCAACATCAGGCCTGATGGATCAGTTCGCAACAGTTATGCTTATTGTAGGTATCGTTGCAGCAGTAGGCAGCTGGCTGGTTGGTGTTGTTGATAACAAGTTCGGTACAAGAAAAGCTATCATCCTTGAGATGATCATTATGTTGCTTTCATCTGTACTCGGATTCATCGGCGGCCCTATCTGCACATGGATTGCAATGATCCTTCTTGGCATCTACATGGGTGCTGGTTCAAACTTCCCTGTATCTGCTGTTTATCAGTGGTGGAGACCGGAAGACTTCTCCAAGGTTTCTGCATCATCAGGTGTTGTTACCGGTATTATCGGAGCACTCCTTCCTATCTGGATCCGTACTCAGGTTACTGCAACTGGCTCACCATTCTTCGCATACCTTATCCAGGGCTGCGGAGCTCTCGTTGGTCTTATCTGCATGCTGATCTTCAGAGGCACATGGATCAAGAAACGTGATGATAAGTATCGTCAGGCAGCTGGCTTAGCACTTGACGATTATCTTACAGATCGTGCCACTAGATAGTTTTACACACAAGAATACAAAGTGCCGGAGCTTATGCTCCGGCGCTTTTTTATTGCATAGAAGTAAAGTTATAATCTAAAAACTGTGGAGTTATTTCAGCTTTTTTCGTGATATAATGTGATGGAAAAAGCATGGGGAGTATTTAATATGAAAACTGGCAAAAAACTGCTGAAATTTCTGATTTTTATCTTTCCGCTGGTCTGCGGAACTATAGGATTTTTTGTATTGGAAAAAGAGCCCCTGCAAAACTCATTATTCTACAGTGTGCTGATGTATGTGATGAATTACTCATATCCGGCGCCAAATATTCTGGTGGAAATAGCCAGATGGACAGCGCCTTTCGTATCAGCATACAGTATCTTTTTAATTGCAGCGACGCTCAGGACCAGACTGCAGAATTTCATGCGCAGCCGCCGCGCTGATGCGGTGGCAGTATATGGCCCGGATGAACTGAAGGCGCCTGTACTGAAAGCATTGGGCAAAAACGGAGTTTCGGGCGGTGAAGCCCCATCATCAACCAGGCGGCATATACTGCTCTGGGATGAGCCGGAAAATCTGCGCTTTTATGAGCAATACAAAGAAGCTCTTCAGGGGAAAAGTGTATACCTGAAGTGTCATTCCCTGCCCGCACAGGCAGCTGCAGGAACAGACGTCCATATTTTCTGCCCGGAAGAAACAGCGGCGAGGGTGTTCTGGAAAGAGAACTTCCTTTATGAAACATCATGCGCCTGCGGCCACCAGATGCAGATTGTTATGATCGGTTTTGGTAAGCTGGGCAGCGAGCTTCTGACGTATGCTCTGCAGAATAACATATTTTCCCCGGAGCAGAAGATAGAATATCATATATTTGGCGACGACCAGTCATATCTGAAGATACATCATACACTGGATGACGTGCAGGACAGCATCGTTTTCCACGAAGAGGAGTGGACCTGTAACCTGCCTCTTTTGGAGGGGGCTGAACGCATAATCGTCCTGCAGCAGAATGGACAGACAGAGCTGTTATCGCAGCTGCTGCTGGCAGTTAAGGCGCAGAGGATAGACGTATTTTCCGCAAATGACGCGGGCTTAAGCATTATTGACGGCAAAGAACGCATCCGGGTGTTCAAATGGAAAGAACTGGCTTATAAACCAGAGAATATTCTGAGTGAGAATCTGTACCGCCGCGCTAAGATGCTCAACCTGCGCTACGCGCATTTATATCAGGGTGTTCCTGAAACAGAGGAGAACCTGAACAGCGAATGGAAAAAGCTGGACACATTTACCCGCTACTCGAATATCAGCTCGGCAGATTACCATGAGATACGTCTGAAGATGCTGAATGCCATGGGAGAGGCCTGCGATCCGGACCAGATTTCACCTGAGCGCATGGAACTGCTGGCTGAACTGGAGCACATGCGCTGGTGCCGTTATCATTGGATCAACAACTGGTCTTACGGTGTGCCTGAAAATGGAAAGCATAAAGATAATATTAACAGGATACATTTGGATCTGAAACCATATGATCAGCTGACTGAACCTGAAAAGCAGAAGGACCGCGACGCGATACAGGTGCTTCTGGAACTTGAAAAACAG
Source organism: Lachnospiraceae bacterium (assembly GCA_017441295.1). Classification (GTDB taxonomy): domain Bacteria; phylum Bacillota; class Clostridia; order Lachnospirales; family Lachnospiraceae; genus RGIG5612. The sequence goes on along the minus strand of JAFRYA010000033.1, from coordinate 48,542 downwards.
AATTAACCATAGGAGACATCTATGTCCAGACTATTATATAGAACGATTGCTAATGAAAGACCGCAGGGAAAGCCTAATGTCTATTTTGCCTGTCATCCGGATGATTTTGAAAAATATTTTGAAGAGTATTCCTCAAAGATCCTGAGGATACAGGACTGTGCAATCTGGTACGAATCTGAGCCTGAAGGTGCATATGATGCTGAGAATCTGGAGCTCAGCCTTTCACAGATGCAGCTTTTTGTTATGCCCGTAACAACGAAGCTGCTCACAGAGCCTAACCGCGCGATGGACGCGGAGTTCCCTTTTGCTATACAAAAGCATATTCCGATACTTCCGCTTATGATGGAACAGGGTATGGATGACGTATATACACGCAGGTTCGGCGACCTGCAGTATCTGGACCCGTTTAATACCGATGAGACTAAGAATTCTTTTGATTCAATATTAACATCTTATATTCAGACTACCCTTGTCAGCGACGAGCTGGCCAAAAAGATCCGCGCGGCATTTGACGCCTATATTTTCCTCAGCTACCGCAAGAAGGACCGTAAGAAGGCGCAGGAGCTGATGCGGCTGATTCACAAAAACCCCATTTGCCGCGATATCGCAATCTGGTATGACGAATTCCTGACTCCAGGAGAAGATTTTAACCAGACAATTGAAGAAATGCTCACAAAGAGCAATCTCTTTGCATTGACAGTAACACCGAACCTGGTAAATGAGGTCAATTATGTTATGACGACCGAATACCCGGCCGCCTTGGCGCAGAACAAGCCGGTGTTCCCGGTTGAGATGGCAGAAACAGACCGCAAGGCACTGAATGCCAGCTATGAAGCGCTGCCGCCATGTGTGCAGGGAGAAGACGGAGAGACGTTCAGAGGCGCGCTTCTGGAGAAATTGAAAGAGCTGGCTATTGCGGCTAATGATGACGATCCGGAACACAACTATCTGATCGGCCTGGCCTATCTGGACGGTATAGATGTGGAAGTGAATTCCGAGAGAGCGCTTTCGCTTATCACCGGAGCTGCAGACGCAGGCGTAATGGAAGCTATTCACCAGTTGGTTACTATGTATGAAACCGGCAAGGGCGTTGCACGGGATTATCATAAAGGAATCGAGTGGCGCAAAAAATATATCGTAAAACTTAAAGCTGCATATAAGGAGAATGGCTCCGAGGAAAATGCCAAAAAACTGACTGATGAAATCTGGAGCCTTGGCGATGCCCAGTACGCGCTCGGCCTAATAGATGACGCTGGAGAGTCCTACAAAGAAATGTGCAGTCTGGCAGGAACCCTGTCAAAGTCCGGAAACAATAGTTTTGAAAGGACATATTCCGTAGGTCTTTATTTTCTTGGCAGTATTGCAGATGCAAAAGGGAATCAGCAGACTGCTGAGGAATACTATGAAAAGGCGCTTGCAATAAGCAGAAAACTTTCTGAAGAAACAGGGAAGGAGCTGCCGCGGCGGGATATGTCAAACTGCTGCAGGGCACTCAGTGAGATCGCCAAAGTCAGAGGAGACTTAGATACTGCGCAAAAGTATCTTGAAGAGAGTATAGAGATAAACAAGGCTTTAATGGCAGAAACCGGCACGGCCGCTTCACGCAGATCAATTTACGTTGATTATATACGTTTTGGAGATCTCGCAAAGGAAAGGGAAGACCTGACAGGCGCTCAGGAATATTATGAAAAGGCCTTTGAGATAATCAAATTGCTGGCGGAAGAAACGGATTCTCCGGTTTATAGGCGTTATCTGTCTGCATCCTATGAAAGGCTTGGCAGAAACGCACGGAAAAAAAGAGAACTGAGGGCTGCACGGGAGCATTTCAATAATTGTCTGGCACTCAACGAGGCACTGGTTAAGGAAACCGGAACGATTCAGTCGCGAAGGGACCTTTCAGTAACCTATGCAGAACTGGGAGAACTTGCAAGAGATGAAGGAGACCTGGCAGGTGCACAGGATTTTCTGGAGAAGTCGCTGGAAATCAGGACGGCTCTGGCTAAAGAAACGGAAACCGTAGAAGCACGCCAGGACCTGGCTGCAGCAATCAATAATCTCGGAAACATTGCGGAGCGAAAGGGTGATCTGGAGACTGCGCAGAAGCATTATTCAGAGGCATGCAATATAGTTAAGGCGCTGGCAGAGAAAAACGAAAATCCTGTTGTTCGCCAGATGCTGGAAACGTGTTACAGCCATCTGGGGGATGTTGAATACTTAAAAGGAAGTCTGGACAGCGCACGCGAATTATATGAAAAAGGCGCTGAGATAAGCAAAAGGATTGCTGAAGAAGAGGACACAATTGACTCAAAGTATAATCTTTCCGCCGCCTACGATCATCTTGGCGAAGTCGCAGAATCAAATGGTGACCTGGACAGTGCACAGGATTATTACAAAAAATCCTATGATCTCAGCAAAGCAATTGCGGATGAGAGAGGAACAGTTGAATTCCTCCGTGGTCTGACGATCAGCTGCAATCATCTCGGAGCTATTGCAAAAGAAAAAGGAGATCTGGCAGGCGCGCAGGATTATTACGAGAAAGCGCTTGAGATCAGAAAGAAAGTGGCAGGAAGAACAGGGACTGTGGAAGCCCGCAGAGATCTGTCAGTCAGCCATAACAGACTGGGTGAAATAGCGAAGCTGAGAGGTGATACTGCCGGTGCAAAAGAGCATTATGAAAGATGCCTGGATATCAGAAAGCATCTGGCACAGCAAACCAACAGCGTGCAGTATGTCTGGGATCTGGCAGTTGTTTATTATAATTATGGAATCTTTTGCTATAATGCAGGCGACAAAGGCAGAGCAAAGGAACTGTTCGAGAAACTGGCGGAAACAGGGCTGGAATATGATTATTCCCGCCTCGAAGAATTAAGAAATGATGCAAAGCAGATTCTGGAAGAACACTTTTGATATATTGCATGGCTTCCGGTTGCTTAATTGATGATTAATGATAGAATTGAATTGTAATTTTTCTTTTTGGGGGACAAATCAATGAAGGAGAAGAAAAAGAGCAAAGGAAAGAAAGCGCTCAAGATAATCCTTGGAATTATCATAGCTATAATTGTAATTGTCGGAGCATATGTTGCATATGTTTTTATCGTTTTTCACAGGCTTGAGGACAATCTTCCGCTGGAAGTTAGAGAGACCGGAGAGACTCTGGCTCAGGCGGAGACCGGCCGGGAGATGAAAATTGTCTCATTCAATATGGGATTCGGCGCTTATTCCGATGATTATACATTCTTTATGGATGGCGGAAAGGAAAGCCGCGCCAGATCAGTTGAGGCACTGACTTTCAACCTTACAAATGCTGCAGAGGCGGTCCGCTCATACAACCCGGATTTCATTCTGATCCAGGAAATAGACGAGAGCGGAACCCGAACATATCATGTGGACGAGCGGGAGATCATCACTCCGATCTATGCCGCGGATGCGCCGCTGTCATTCACATATGCCCAAAACTACGACAGCCCGTTCCTGATGTATCCGATATTTGCTCCTCATGGCGCCAACAAAGCCGGAATCATGACATATTCAAAGTATGGAATCACCAGCGCGACGAGATACAGCCTGCCGATTGAGGAGGGCGTATCTAAGGTGGTGGACCTTGACAGATGCTATTCAAAGCAGAGGATCCCTGCTTCTAATGGAAAAGAACTGATAGTATATAACCTTCATCTTTCAGCGTACACAACCACAGCAGGCATTGCTGAGGAGCAGCTGTCCATGATCATAGAGGACATGCAGGCTGAATACGATGCAGGCAATTACTGCATTGCCGGAGGCGATTTCAACAGAGACCTCCTCGGAAATTCGCCTGAAATCTTCAATGTTCCGGCAATGGAGGACAACTGGGCGAAGCCGATCAATATGGATCTGTTCACCGATGACATCACTCTGGTTGCTCCGTTTGACAGCACTGAATTGGTTGCCAGCTGCAGGAACAATGACGTGCCATACGTTCCCGGCAATTTCGTTGTAACAGTTGACGGATTCGTGGTCTCCGCAAATGTCGAGGTTAAGAGCGCCAAGGTTATCGACTTGGGATTCAAGTACTCAGACCACAATCCGGTAATAATGAGCTTTATTCTTAAATAAAATCTGATATTTTGGGGCCGCCTAAGGGCGGCCTCTTTTTTATTCATACATTATGCATGTCATTATGCACAACTTTTTTCTGAAAAAGCCTTAATTTTAAGCAATTTTTGTATTGACTTTATATGCGCCTTGGTGTATAAATTGTGAGTAAATACACAATATTAACGAATATTTATGCATAAAGGAGCTAAATTATGAATAAAGCGGATATTAAAAAAGTTGTTCTGGCATATTCGGGTGGTCTGGACACATCGATCATCATTCCTTGGCTGAAGGAGAATTATAATAACTGTGAAGTTGTAGCTGTAGCCGGTGACGTTGGACAGGGCACTGAGCTGGACGGCCTGGAAGAGAAGGCTATCAAGACCGGTGCTTCCAAGCTCTATATTCTGAACCTTCAGGAGGAATACGTGAATGATTACATTATTCCTACAATGAAGGCAGGCGCATATTACGAGGAGTACCTGCTGGGTACCAGCACCGCGCGTCCATGCATTGCCAAGGGACTGGCTGAGATTGCTATCAAGGAGCAGGCAGACGCCATCTGCCATGGCTGCACAGGCAAGGGCAACGACCAGGTACGTTTCGAGCTGGCACTCAAGCATTTCGTTCCTGATATGCCTATCATCGCTCCATGGAGGGAGTGGGATATCAAATCCCGTGAGGAAGAGATCGATTATGCTGAAGCACACAATATTCCGCTTAAGATAACCCGTGAAACCAACTATTCCAAGGACAAGAACCTCTGGCATCTGTCCCATGAAGGACTGGACCTTGAGGATCCTGCCAACGAGCCGACTTACGAGAAGGAAGGTTTCCTGGAGATGAGCGTCTCCCCGATGGATGCTCCTGACGTGCCGACACAGATCACTTTGGATTTTGAGCAGGGCATCCCTGTAGCATTGGATGGTCAGAAGGACAGCGCTCTGAATATCATTCTGAAACTCAACGAACTGGGCGGAGCGAACGGCATCGGCCTGTTAGACCTGGTTGAGAACCGTCTGGTAGGAATGAAGAGCCGTGGCCTTTATGAGACACCTGGCGGCACCATTCTTTACAAGGCACATGAGGCACTTGAGACCATCTGCCTGGACAAGCAGACACAGCATGAAAAGCAGAAACTGTCTATAACATTTGCCGAACTGGTATATAATGGACAGTGGTTCACCCCTCTCAGGGAAGCGCTCAGCGCCTTCGTTGACAAGACACAGGAGAAGGTGACCGGACAGGTTAAGCTGAAACTTTACAAAGGAAATATTATCAAATCCAGCATCACCAGCCCTTATTCGCTGTACAGCGAAGAGATCGCCACATTCGGCGAGAGCAGCTACGACCATGCGGATGCCAAAGGATTCATTACCCTTTACGGACTGCCGATCAAGGTCCAGGCCATGGTGGATGCCAAGAATAAATGATCAGGAGTTTTTATGGCTAAAATGTGGGCAGGAAGGACTGACGCGCTGACGAGCAAGATCGCGGACGACTTCAATTCTTCCATAAGCGTTGACAAGCGCATGTACAAAGAAGATATTACCGGAAGCATGGCTCATGCCGCGATGCTTGGCGCTAAAGGTATCATAACGGAGACTGAAGCAGGCTGCCTTATTGACGGCCTGCAGTCTGTTTTGGACGACCTGGAATCAGGCGTACTTGCGGTAGATGAAAACTGCGAGGATATCCATATGTTCGTGGAGCAGGTCCTGACGGAGCGTCTGGGGGACGTCGGAAGGAAACTCCATACAGCCCGTTCGCGAAATGATCAGGTGGCTCTGGACTTCCGTATGTATCTGCGCGGTGAGACTGACGAAATCTGCGCCAGGATCAAGGCTTTGGGTCAGGCGGTAATAGAGCTGGCCGAGGCTCACAAAGAGACCATTATGCCGGGATATACTCATCTGCAGCGCGCTCAGCCGGTCACATTCGGACATCACATGATGGCTTACGTGATGATGCTTATCCGTGATCTGGACAGGCTGTCAGACTGCAGGAAACGTATAAATATTTCCCCGATCGGATGCTGCGCTCTCGCCGGTACTACATATGATACCGACAGGCGGATGGTGGCAGAGGAACTGAGCTTCGAAGGCATTGCAATGAATTCCATGGACGGTGTATCTGACAGGGATTTCGCTTTGGAAATGCTGAGCTGCCTGTCAATCCTGATGATGCATCTGTCCAGGTTCGCTGAGGAAATCATTCTGTGGAGCAGCTGGGAATTCAAGTTCGTGGAATTATCAGATGCCTTTACAACAGGCTCATCCATTATGCCTCAGAAGAAGAATCCGGACATGGCAGAACTTGTCCGCGGCAAGACAGGCCGTGTTTACGGCGACCTGATGGCGCTGCTCACCACCATGAAGGGGCTGCCGCTGGCATACAACAAAGACATGCAGGAAGATAAAGAAGGCGTGTTTGACGCATGCGATACTGTAAAGATGTGCCTGGATGTATTTAAGGGAATGATAGAGACGATGACGCCTCTGCCTGAAAATATGCTGAACGCGGCCAGGGGCGGATTCATAAATGCCACTGACGCAGCGGATTATCTGGTAGGCAAAGGGCTGCCTTTCAGGAGCGCTTATAAGATTTCCGGACAGATTGTAGCTAAATGCATCAGGGAGGGCAAGGTGCTCGAGACCCTGAGCCTGGATGAATATAAGGGATTTTCGGATTTATTTGAAGAAGACATATATGACGCGGTGAATATAAAAAACTGCACCTTCCGCCGGACGAGCGAGGGAGGCGCAGGACCTGAATCGTTTAACGCGCAGATTGAATTTGCTAAGGAGCGGCTCACATGAGCTGCTCTTTTTCATTTGCTGAAACGACGTGTGATTTGTTTTTGATCTGGGCTTCGTACAGGCTGAAATTACCTGAGAGCGCATAGCTGACAGCGCAGATTACAATGAAGTAAACTATGCCCTCAAAGCCGAACATCTCGCCTCCTATCATGATGGCAGCCAGCGGGCAGTTGACGATACCGCAGAACATTCCGACCAGAGCGATGGCCGCGCAGAAGCCCGGATTCATTCCAAAGAGACTGCCGAAGAAGCAGCCGAACAGCGCGCCTATACTCATTGCAGGGACGATTTCGCCGCCCTTAAACAGGCAGCTCACGGATATGACGGTGAGCAATAGTTTTAGCAGGAAATGCCACCACTCGGCATGTCCGTTGAAGGCATTGTAGATCAGATTCATGCCTGCGCCGTTGAACTCAAAGTTGCCGATCAGCAGAGTGATTCCCAGCAGAACAGCGCCGCCGATTACAGCGCGCAGGATAGTGCTCGGGATCAGTTTAGCCAGCAGAGCAGAGCATTTCTCAATTGCGATGCAGAATACAATGCTGAGCAGGGCGACCAGTATGCCGAGCAGAATGGTCAGTCCCATTGACTTAAAGGAAACGTTCGGTACGTTGAATTTGCCGAAGATGGTGTCTTCAGTTCCAAATAATTTTGACAGATAAAATGCAGACAGTGACGCGGTCATGCATGGAAGGATTGCCGCAGGATAAATAATGCCCGCGCAGGCCACCTCTACCGCGAAAATGCCCGCGGCCAGAGGAGTCTGGAACATGGCAGAAAAGACTGCCGCCACGCCGCTCATCGTGAGGATGCGCAGGTCCACGCTGTTGAGCCTGAATAGCCTGCCGATGTTATAACCCAGGCTGCCGCCCAGCTGAATCGCTGCGCCTTCTCTGCCGGAAGATCCGCCGACCAGCTGTGTGATAATGGTGCCTGCGACGATGAGCGGAGCCATCAGAATGGAAACAGGTTCACCTGAAATCTCAGATTTGATGACTTGGTTGGCATTGATGGGTTTATTAGTAACCTTATAAATAAGGCTGATTATTAGGCCGCCTGCAGGCAGCAGATATATGATCCATGGATTCGCACTGCGAAGGCCTGTGACAAATGTGATCGAATGGTGAAAAAATGTGCCGAGAAGGCCGCATATAGCCCCGGCGAATAAGCCCAGGCCAAGCCATTTGATAAATAAAAAAGCAATCTGTGCAGGTCTTTTACTGAGAAAGTCTTTCATTAGTGTCTCCGTGTATACAAGTTATAATGATTTTAGCACAAGCATGCGGACGCGGAAATATTTTTTCTTGAAAAGAAGACAAAAGTGTGTAATATTTGGCTAAGGAGCAAAAATGAATTCTATGAAAGCTTTTAGAAAATTAATAACCGTTTTACTGATGCTGTTTGTCGCCGCATTCTGCGTTACTGCGTGCGGCCAGAAGAGCATTTCTTTTGATGATGAAACAGAAGAGACTGCTGAGATAGCTAAGGAAGAGACGTCTTCCACCAAGGAAACGACCACTGCAGCTACTACGGAGACTACGTCGGCGCAGGATACAACGGAACAATATACGCAGGGAACGACGTCCGGCAGCCAGGAGCAGGATCATTCAGGATCCTCTGAACCTGACCGTGAGCACGAAACTACCAAAGAACCGGAAACCAGCAAGGCAGAGCAGCCAACGACGAAAGAGCCAGAGACCACAACCAAAGAGGCTGAAACATCCAAGCCTACGCAGCCTGCCACGAAAGAAACTGAGACCACTACGGAGCCTACCACACCGGAGCCCACTACCCCTGAGGTCAAGCTCACCACCTGCCATGTAACGGTGGACGGCGGCGGAGACGCGGGCGTATTCTACTCAGGTTATATTTCATTCGAGGGAGAACTGTCCGTCTTTGATCTGCTTGTAAAGACCGGAGTCAGCTATGACGGCAACTCTACATATGTCAGGGAGATTAATGGATTAAGAGAAAAAGAGCACGGACCGATGTCAGGCTGGCTGTACCAGGTTAACGGCAAGACACCGATGATCGCGTGCGGATCGTATTTCCCGAAGGACGGGGATGAGATTTACTGGTGGTACCAGTATGATGAATGATCAGAATAATAATTAATTATATGGAATCGGACGGTAACTGAGCTGTCCGGTTTCTTTTATTATTTCAAAACCGCAGCCGCCGTCAGGCTGCCAGTCGAGACGGCTCTTGCCCTCGTTCGGGAAGAGGTCTGTCATAATGGCTGAAATAGGGCCGCCGTGCAGCACGATGAGGGCGTCCCTGCCTTTTGACATAATACCTCTGAATGCTTTCAGGACGCGCTCCTGCATTTCCAGATTGCTTTCTCCGCCGGGAGTTTTGGTATCAGGAGAACTGCCGTACCATCTCTTGTATTCTTCAGTATCTTTGAGGGCGAAATAATCCTTCATTTCAAACTCACCGAAGTTCATTTCACGCAGATCAGGGACAGTCTGATATCCCACATCGCCGAAAAGGATGTTCAGCGTTTCGTTCGTTCTGGTCAGGCCGCTGGTATAGATATCAAAGCCTTTGATGTCAGGATAGCTGTTTGATTCTCTCTGCTCAGCCAGAACAGACCTGCCGCTTTCGCTGAGTGGCAGATCTGTAAAGCCGCAGTATAACCATTTCTCATTGGCCTCGGTTTTGCCGTGTCTGATCAGAATGATGTGCATTGTTTTAAGCCTATTTTATCCGGGCGGGAAGCCCGCAGAATATACGTGTGACAGAGCTGCTGCGCGCAGCAATGGCAGTGAGGGTTCTGCCGCATTCTTCCCTCCAGGCGCGGATCTCTGTGTCAATAGGGACAACTCCGCAGAAAATATCATCAGAGATGACAATGGCCTCTTCAGGCAGCCATTCAAGAGGACTGACGCCGGCACGCATGCAGGCCAGAACGTAAGCTTCGAAGTGATATAGTATCTTTTTCGAAAAATCAGGCTTGGCGCCGCCTTCAAAAGAAAAATCCCTGCAGTCAAAAACATCAGCCCCGGTAAGGCCGTAATGCTTCAACGCGTATTCCAGTTTGCCCTGATAGGCACCTCCGATGATCAATTCCATAATAATCTCCGTCTATTTAATGAAAGCCAGCGCCGCCATGGCACAGACTTCGCCAAAGGTGATCGCGGCACCCGAAATGTCACCGCTCATTCCCTTGAGATTGTGAACCAGATATAAAACAGCCAGGAAGGAACCAAATGCTCCAGCGCATACGCACAGTCCCGGCAGTCCGTAAATAATTATCGGTACAGCTATGCAGACAGCCAATATGGCCGCCGGGATGATAATGCTGACCGGACGCACGTTCTTATGTGAAGCCGCGTATCCGCTGGTGCCCAGCGGCTTAACGGCGGTCACAGCGATCGCGCTTACGCATCTGATGGCAGCAGGGATGAATATCAGGCACAGGAACCTGTCGTAGAGATATGTGTTCAGCAGTGCTGCGTTGGCGGTCAGGGCAAAATAGCAGACCGCCCAGAGAATGATGCAGATAACCGCAAAGGCTCCGGTCGTGGAATCTTTCAGTATCCTGTATTTTTCTTCTAAATTCCTGTGGGACAGGACAGCGTCTGCGCAGTCCATGAAACCGTCCAGATGGATGAACCCGGACATAACGCTGCAGAACGCGAACAGCAGTACAGGGCCAAAGAATCCCAGTCCTCCGGCCAATTTCAGCAGGAAGGCGAGCAGCGTCCACAGGCCTCCGATGAACAGACCGATAACAGGTATCCATAAGGGCACCTGAGAATATTTTTCGTTATCCCATTTTTTTACAGGGCATGGAACGATCCAGAACATTGTCCATGCCATCCAGAATCCGGTCATTCGGGCAGACTCCCTTTATATATGATTGGCTGCGCGAGAACTATTTCAACCACGCAGTCCGCGATTTCGGCCATTGACCTGTCAATGTGTGCCAGGCCCTGCAGATAGCCGTCTGTGAATTCATCATACAGCCCCTGGTCCGCATAAATGAAATCGCTTACGAATACGATATTGGCTACAGAACCGGTCAAGGCTTTCAGATCCCTGACAGTCCTGTCTGCTGCATCAGCATCTATTATTCCGTCGTGGAACATTTCATTGCCGAGCAGGGCAGTAACACTGTCCATCAGATAGGTGCCGCCTGCATCCAGCTCAGGGATGACCCCGGCGATATCCATTCCGCGCTCTATCGTGATGAAATTCTTGCCTGCGCGCGATTCTATATGCCGTCTGATACGGGCACGGTCCTCGTCATCGTGGGGGATCATTGTAGCTATGTAATACAATGGTTTCCCACCGCTTAAACGGATCGCCCAGTCTTCGGCGTGAGATGATTTTCCGTTTTTGCATCCGCCTGAAACATAAATGATCATCTCGAAAATCCTTCTTCTTTCCTGATCTCAGTCAGATATCCGTCGTTGATGCCTGAGTCGTCTCCAAAGAGAGCCATGCCGTTCATAGCGGCGCAGGCCGCATCGATAATGCGGAAAGCAGGCACGCATCCGCTGCCTTCGCCCAGCCTCATTTCCAGGTCAAAGAGCGGCTTAAGGCCCAGCTCATGGGCTGCGACCGAATAGCCCTTCTCAAGTGAAGCATGGGATGTGAACATGAATTCTTTGGAAAGAGGCGCGAGTCTGTAAGCGCAGAGAGCTGCTACTATGGAAATGAAGCCGTCGATGACAGCAGGCTTCCTGTAAAGCGCAGCTCCGAGGAAAACACCGCACATGGCGGCGATATCCAGACCTCCAACTTTGGAAATAACATCTATAACATCCGCGCGGTCAGGCTGATTAATGTCCAGTGCCTGGCGGATAATTTCTTTCTTGTGCTGAAAAGCTTCTTTGGTCAGGCCGCCGCCCACACCGGCGATCTCCTCAGCAGAAAGACCGGTGAGCGCGCACAGGACTGCTGCGGAAGTAGTGGTGTTGCCGATGCCCATTTCGCCGACACCCAGCATATTAACGCCTTCTTCAGATGCCATGCGGACCAGATCAACGCCCGTCAGAACTGCTTTTACAGCGTCGTCTTGTGTCATGGCAGGGCCTTTGGCGATATTATTTGTACCAGGCATAATACGCCTGTTCAGGATTCGGTCGTTATCATAAGGGGTGGCTATGCCCATATCCACCACCTGCACTTCATCACCGAAATGCGCAGCCATAGAAGACATACCTGTCAGATGGTGTGTCATGTTCATGGCCTGCGCGGCAGTTACTGTAACGGGAGCAGAGGAGACACCCTCTTCTGTCACACCGTTGTCAGCGCACAGAACGATGATCCGCTTTTTGGGCAGGGAAGTGCATACCTGGCCGGTAATGCCGGCCAGTTTTATTGAGATATCCTCCAGAGTGCCCAGACTGCGCGGCGGTTTGGCCAGCGCGGCCTGACGGTCGGAAGCTCTGCGGATGGCTTCCTCATCAGGAGGAGAGATTTTGTTAATAATATCTGTCAGACTGTTAAGCATTTAAGAATCCTTTTTCTTCAAGCCATGTAAGGCTGTTTTCAAGGTCCAGTGACTCGATGGTAAATGTCGCGTCAGGACAGAGGGATTTCGCTTGGTTCAGGAAGTCTTCCATTGGAATGGTTCCGTTGCCGAGCGCGTTATGGGTGTCGTACACACCCTCGTTATTATGAATATGAAAGTGTGAAATATGAGGCGCGAGCTTCTCCAGCCATTCCATTACAGGAATCTTGGAAGAGCGGTGCGCGTGTCCCACGTCAAAGGTCAGCTTGAAGCGAGGGTTATTAACACCTTCAGCTACCTTAAGCATGCTGTCAGGGGAGACCTCCACAACGTTTTCCATGCATATGGTGATGTCATCCGGGTGAGTCTCAAGAAATTCTTTCCAGAAGACAATAGCTCTCTCAGTAAACCAGCTTTCGAAAAACATCTGATTATAGAAGCCTGAATGGACGATCATCTTTTTAGCACCATATTTTTTGCAAAGCCCCCAGGCCTGATCGTACCTGAACTTGGCGACCTCCAGGACCTTAGGCTCAATGGCGCATGGAAGGAGCTCGTTGTATGGAGCGTGCAGAACGACATCCGGTACGAGCCCGGTTTTGCTGTAGACTTCTTTGCAGGTTTTGTCGAAACCGCTTTCCAGATTCTCAGAAATGCAGAACTCGGCGATTTCAATACCCAGTCCATGAGCCTTGGCCAGATTGGCGCTCTTCATAGTATTTACGATTTCAATAGGCCATGCGCTTTCATCAGCAACTTCAATATCAGCAGTGGTTGATAAATAATATTTCATATCAGTATTCAACTCCATATTTCATTTTTATTCTGTCCAGCATTGCGCTGATCGGCTTAAGCAGCAGAAATACGCACAGCGCGCTGGCAATTGCATTCGAAGTATTCACAGGTATGCCCGCAATGTAGATCGCGATAACTGATTCGGCCTGCACGCTGGTCATATAGTAAAATACGCTGCATGTATCCAGAACAATCGTGCTTAGGACAAATACCAGGAAGAAGGAAATGACCGCTGAGCGAATGGAATGTTTCTTCGAAATAATATACCCCTTTGCCAAAAAACCTGCAATAAATCCGATCATGCCGTAGCAGAACATCTGCCATGGCGTCCACGGTCCCTGGCCGAAAATAATATTTGATGCGATCATTGAGAGTGAACCGCACATAAAGCCCGCCTCGGGACCAAAGGCAACGGCTGTTATTATGATGATGCCCGCCATCGGCTTAAAATTGGGCAGCCAGATGAAGGCCACGCGGCTGACGATCGCAATGACGGTCATTACCGCCAGTATTGCCAGAAAGCGCGCGTCCGGCTTACGTCCTTCGAAAGCCACGAAGAAAGGGATCATTGCCAGGATCATTATAATAACGCTGGCAATATAGAGATGCCTGTCGCCCAGCAGATATGCCAGAACGCCGGTGGCCGGGATCAGGATGACAATGATCGCCAGGCTGATCCAAAAGGAAGGCTTGCGGGCTGTTTTATTCTGTTTTAATACTGCTTGTTCATTCATATAACTATTTAAGCAGATAGATCAGGTCATCTGCAGTAACCGCGTCAGGAAAGATGTGTCTGCCCATTCTGTTCGCGGCGGTGGTATAGAAACTGTTGCGGCTGAAGAACCGCCTCGGTGTATCGGAGGCGATAATATTTCCGTCGAAGAACATTCCGACCATATCGGCATAGCGCGCGCAGAATTCCACGTCATGAGAGACCATGACGATAGTCGTGCCTCGGGCCTTCAGGTCAGAGAGTATCTGCGCAAAGCTCAGCTTGAAAATGCTGTCCATGCCCTTGGTTGGCTCATCCAGGAGCAAAAGCCTTGGGTTGGTCAGCAGTACCTTGGCCAGAGCGGCCCTCTGCTGCTCGCCGCCGGACAGGTCCGCCGGATGGCTCTTTAAGAGGTCTGTGATCTGGCAGAGCGCAGCCACATCGAGGATTTCAGGATCCAGTTCTGTATTCTCAAAACCTTTAGTTTCTATATCTTTCTCAATTCTGGCGGAAATCTCAGGGCCGAGCATTTCTGCCAGGTCTTCAGCTACAGTTGTCTTGGCGAACAGGCTCTGAGGGTCCTGCGGGAGCATGGCCAGATTGTTCTTGAACAGCTCAGCTGAAGTATATTTATCGGTCTTCTTACCAAATATTTTAACACTGCCGCGGTAAGGTGTCAGTATGCGGCAGATACTGCGCAGCATAGTGGACTTGCCTGTGCCATTGCCGCCTACAACAGCGTAAACCGTGCCTTTAGGAACCGCGAGAGTGGTGCCTTTCAGCACGTCAGGAGTTTCCCTGGTGTAGCGGAAGTATAAATCTTTTATTTCCAAAGCGTTCTCAGCGGATGGATCCAGTGAAGGCTCATCCGGAAGGGTTTGCTGCGGCTCTTTATCTTCAAATACTTTGGTCAGCCAGGTTCTGCCTTCGCGGACGGTCAGAGGACATTTGCCTTCTGAAGCCGCGCGGCATGCGTCAGGTGAATTGTAATAAACCTGAACAGGCGCCGGCATGGCTGAGAACATAGGATTCTCGTTTTCATACAGGACTTTGCCGATGTTTAACGGCGTATCAACGCCCAGCACGCGGCCTTTATCCATTACGATAACTCTGTCTGAGGCGTGCAGGATGTCCTCCAGCCTGTGCTCGGTGATAATGATCGTGGTGCCGAGCTCCAGATTTATTTTGCGGACGGTATTCAGGAAGTCCGCCGCGGCAATAGGGTCCAGCTGGCTGGTCGGCTCGTCCAGAATGATGACCGAAGGATGCATGGCCATGATGGCCGCCAGATTCAGGAGCTGCTTCTGTCCGCCGGACAGTTCGCTCACTTCTCTGTGAAACCAGTTCTGGATACCGAAATAGCTGGCCATTTCAGCCACTCTCAGACGGATAATGTTCTGGTCCACGCCGAGGTTTTCAAGGCCGAAGGCGAGTTCGTGCCAAACTTTATCAGTAACTATCTGGCTGTCAGGATTCTGCATAACATATCCAACCTGCGAAGACTGGGTCTTCAGGTCCACGTCCTCCAGGGGCACGCCGTCCAGAAGAATGCTGCCCGTCCTTTGGCCGGCAGGGGTCAGGACCGTCTTGAAGTGCTTGAGCAGGGTGGTCTTGCCTGAGCCGCTCTTGCCGCAGACGGTGATATATTCTCCCTGATTGATGGTAAGGTTGATATTGTCCAGAGCTGCCTTTCCCGGCGCGGCAGGATAATGAAATGTCAGATCCTTGATCTCAAAACATGCCATGTAATGGCCTCCTTAACATTCAGTAAAGTGGGCAGTATCAGATAGACTGCGTATACGATAATGCCGGTGATGGTCCAGATGTTTCCGAACCACGCCATATTCAGCGATGGCGTAAACTCAGCTTCCGTTCCGCCCATTGCGGCGCAGACAACTGTCAGGCCGCCGAAAAAGACAAATGCCAGGATCAAAATAATGTTCCGGACATCGAATTTATAAATTGCAAAGCTGGTGCGTCTGCCGCTGCCGTAGCCGCGGGAACGCATGCTGTCCGCAGCCATTATTCCGTTCTCAAGCGCCCAGCTGGTAAGAGTTCCCAGAATGACCGCGCCGTTGCGTATCTTTTCCTTTTTACTGGAGGATGAATCGCCTGCCATTCCGATCGAAGCGCGCGCGTTGTAGATCTGCGTGGTCTTTCTCTGAAAGTCAGGGATCAGCCTGAAAATCATTGACAGAATCAGTGAAATGGACGGGGTGATACGGCCGAACAGATATATGAACTTATCACTGGTCAGCACGACGTTGAAGCAGCCGAACCAGTAAAAGACTGCGACTACAACCAGAGCCAGGGTGAGTCCATAGAGCAGTGACTCAATGGTGTAAGGCCTGCCGAAAATCTTAAAAATAATATGTTTGCCCTGAGTATTAAACAGAGGGTTAATGACTGTGAGTATGACGAGTAACGGAATTGAAAACTTTAAGGATTTGAAGCCTTTCGTCCTCTTCAAAGTAAAGTAGAAAACAAGGGCACAGACGAGAGAGCACAGAGCGAAGACCGGGTGCATGAAGAACATTGTCATGACGATTGCGCCCATAAAAAAAATAAAGTTCGTTATTGGATTATAAGATGAAAATACATCTTCCTGCATTGAACAGCACTCCCATAAATCCGATATTTTAGTGTAATTCAAATAATTGGAAGTGTCAACAAACGCAAAAAATGTTGAAAAGCAGATATACTGTTGTTAAAATGATTTAAAACATTAGAGTTGTGACATTTTTCGGAAACCCGTGCGAATCGGGTACTGTGTCTCAGCAACCGTGATATCTTCGAAAGGACATGCGTTATGCAGCCACTGGGCAACCGGGAAGGCGTCCGAGTAGGTTAAAGGATTAAGTCGGGAGACCTGTCACACTCCGGTTATTCAGGCCCTCTGAGGTGTGCGGCGCTGGAAGTCACAGGCTTTTTTAGTGAGCATCCTCATAGGGGATGCTTATTTTTATGGAGGTGGATATGAAAAAGAGAATTTTGGCATTTATCATGACATTTCTCATGGTAATTATGCTGCTGCCTTCTCTCGCATTTGCTGGTGACGAGAAAGCCGCAGGCGGCGGCACGGCCACGCTGACGATCATCAACGGCGTTGATGACTGGGGCGGCGGGCCTGTGGTACTTGTAAATGAAAAATTCCAGTTTGAAGAGGGCGACACACTGGGGGACCTCTTCCAGGCGGCCAAGGATGGCGGCGCACTGGAGGATTTCGAGTTCAAAGGACAATATATTAATTCTATTACTCCGGTGGGAGGCAGCGCTGTCGCAAATGCGTCGGACTGGTCATATTACTGGTCTACTTATAAGAACGGTGAATATGTCCAGGGACCTACAGACGGCACTGAAACCGACTTGCTGACGGACGGAGTCTGCTTCCAGTTCGCTGTAGAAGCATATCCTCCTAACAAAGAGCCGTCAGCTGACGAATGGGCTGAACTGCAGGAAGATACTTATCCGATTGATTCTGTAGCAGGAGAAGGCGAAACAGTCGGTTCTGCAACAGTAATGATCATAAAAGGATACGGAAGTGCAGGACCTATAGCTCTCATCAATGATGAGATCGAATTCGCTGAAGGAGCAACTCTTGAAGACGCATTTGACGCTCTGGTTGAGGAAGAAGAACTGGACGAATACTCGGCAACGGAGTATGGCTTTTTGAAATCCATAACCTGGTACGGCATGGAATACACCCAGCCGGAGGATTATTCCTCATACTGGGCTTGCTATAAGAACGAAGGATACGCAAGCGGCACAGACTGCACAATGGGAGACGCCCTGACAGACGGAACCCGTTTTGAGTTTGTATGGCTCGATTACCCGTCGAAGGTAGGCCTTAGCTCAGAAGCCTGGGCAGAGCTCAGCGCAAAGGCAGAGATGCATAAGAAGACGGCTACCTTGACCATCATCAAGGGTGTAGACAGCATGTCAGGGGAACCGGTCGTAATAGTTAACAAGAAGTATGAATTCGAAAAAGGTGCTGCTCTGAAAGACCTGTTCCAGGCAGCAGTTGACGCAGGAGACCTGGACGCTTACGAGTTCAAGGGCGGATATATTGATTCCATTACTGCGCCAGGCGCCAGCACAATGGCAAATGTATTTGACATGTATACATACTATTGGGCTAATTACAAGAACGGCGAATATGCCCAGGGTTACACAGACTGCACTGAGACAGATCTGCTGACTGACGGTGTTTGCTTCCAGTTCTCATATGAGGCATATCCGGAGAATGTAACACCTACAGATGCTCAGTGGGCTGATATTCTGGATAGTACTTATCCGATAGACAGTGTGGCCGGTGAGGGCGAAGCTGCAGGCACTGTATCCGTGATCATTGTCAGGGGTTCAGATGGGGACAAGGTGCCGTTTACCCTTATAAATGATGAGATTGATTTCGCTGAAGGTGCGACCCTGAAAGACGCTTTTGACGCTATTGTTGAAGAGGGTGATCTGGATGATTATGCGTTTGATGATTACGGATATCTTAACTCAATCACCTGGTTTACATATGTGCTTGCTCAACCTGCGGATTACTCTTCATACTGGGCAATTTATAAGAATGAAGCATATGTATCAGGTGCGACAGACGGTACAGCAGGAGACCCGCTCACTGATGGAACCAGATTTGAGTTTGTATGGACAGATTATCCAAACAAGATTGGCCTGAGTACAGAAGCATGGATGGCGCTCAGTGCACTGGCTGAAGCCGGCAGCGGAGCCGCTCATGGCCCGATTTATCCGTCACCTGCTGATGGAACCGCAGAAGTTGCAAAGGAAGCTGATTTCAATAAGGACTTTTCAGAACTGTATGAGAACTTTATTGAAATGGGAACGGGAAGCAGCAGCTGGATGGCAATGTGCTCCATCGCTGCAGGCAAGACAGGTGCCGGAGATCTGAATGTTGCCCTTGCACAGGCAGAAGAAGCCTTTAATACTCCGAGCGGATCAAACCTTCAGAAGAGTATACTTATTCTCACAGCGCTGGGCGTAGACGTTACCGCTGTTGAGTTTGAAGAAGGCAGCCCGGTTAACCTGCTTGAGAAGGTGGCCAAGACACCGACTGCAGTAGGAGCATGGGCAGAGAGCCCGGCTTATTCACTGCTGGCATTCGGCGCAAATCCGGACTACGGAGTTGACAGAAGCTTTGTTAACAATCCGGATAAACTGATTGAAAAACTGGCAGGATATCAGGTACCTGACGGAACCTTCGGATGGAATGGACAAACAGGATCTCCGGATTCAACAGGCGCGGCTCTGGCAGCACTTTCCTGCTATATGGATAATGAACAGACCGCTGAGATGATAGCTGCAGCTCTCGAGGGCTTGAAAGCATATCAGAACGAAGACGGCGGCTTTGGCTGGGAGGCAGGAGCAGATACCAGTGTTGATTCAACAGCTCAGGTTATCATTGGTCTGTGTGCAGTAGGTATTGACCCGACAGGCGCAGAGTGGACCAAGGGTGAAAACAATCCTGTAACAGCGCTGATGACATTCGCAAATGCTGATAATACAGATATTAAAGATATGCCAGGTATGGATGTGGATTATGCCAGGGATGATATGTTCAGGGCAATGGCAGCATTCGCTGGCCTCAGAAAAACCGGAGCAGCTTATAATGTATATACACGTGCATCAGAGGGAGAAGCACAGTTTGATGTGGCTTATCTGAATCAGAATGAACTGGCTATTCCTGTTGATACCACCACACAGCTTGAGTTTGTTGTCAAACCTGCTACGGACAGCCTGAGCATTACCTGGTCCAGTTCTGACCCGGCAGTTGCATCAGTAGATGAAACCGGCAAGGTTACTGCTCTTCACACAGGTAAGGCAGAAATCACTGCAGTTTCTGATGATGGACTGTACAGCGGTACATGTGAAGTAACCGTTCTTTTCAAAGACGTAACCGATTCTTCAAAATACTGGTTCAATCCGGTTTACTGGGCTGCAGAGAGAGGTATAACAAACGGCTACCAGACCGAAGCTGACAGAGAGAACGGCAAGTACGGTACATTTGGAACTGAAGAGAACTGCACCAGAGGACAGCTCATGGTATTCCTGTGGAGAATGGCAGGCAAACCAAGTGTATCAGGAGTTACGAATCCTTTCAGCGATGTCAAGAAGTCCGCTCTTGGATCCACATATTATAACGCGATCCTCTGGGGCTACAGCACAGGCATCACAAAGGGTTACAAAGAGAACGGCAAGCAGTACTTCAAACCGAACGAGCCTATTGCACGAAAAGACATCATGATAATGATCTACAGATTCGCGGATAAGCCGACTTGGTCCTTCAATGCAGACCGTCCGGAAAGTGGATTTAACTTCACTGATGTAAAAGGCAAGTATTCGGTAACTTCAGATACTTACAATGCTATCGCATGGGCTTATACTATGGCGATAACAAATGGATATAAGAAGCAGACTGCGGAGCTGACTCAGGCAGGCCTGAAGGCACCATGCTTCGGATGCATCCTTAACTGCAAGAGAAAGGATATCGTTACATTCCTTTACAGATACTATAATACGTTAAGATAATAATATATCTTAAACATTCGGCTGCCGCGCTCAAACAGCGCGGCAGTTTTTATATAGTGATTTTTGTATGAAAACAGTCACAATGACACTCTGTTATGGTAAAATATTATTTAACTTACTTATGAAAGGAAGTCGCTATGTTTAAATGTCCTAATTGCGGCGGGGAACTTGAGTACCTGCCGGGTACAGAGATAATAAAATGTGCTTACTGCGACAGCAAATTTACTCCGGAAGAGCTGGGCATCCGCAGGGAAGTTGTGGCTGACGAGCATAAACCGGAACCGGCATATGAGGAGCCTGTACGCGAGGAATTTGACGCTACAGCATATATCTGCCCTCAGTGCGGCGGAGAAATCCTGAGCACGCAGGAGGCGGCAGTTACATTCTGCTCATACTGCGGTTCACAGGTTACGCTGCAGAGCAGGCTTGTCAAATTAAAGAAACCGGATTATATCATTCCGTTCAAGATTCCTGAAGATGAGTGTAAGAAAGCCTATATCAGGAGACTGAGGGGCGCCATCTTTGCACCGTCATCCATGAAGAAAGATACCCAGATAAAGAAGTTCAGGGGCATTTACATGCCTTACTGGGTATATGACGTGAAATCCGGGTCATCGCTGTCCATCAAGAGCCATACTGACAGAAGGTCTGGTAATTATATCATCCATGACAACTACAGGACCACGATGGATCTGGAAGGTTCAGTCAATGGCATTGCATTCGACGCTTCTTCTGTTTTCTCAGATGAACTGAGCGGAGCGATTGCTCCTTATGATATCAGTGAGGCGCGTGAATTCACGCCCGCCTACATTTCTTCATTCTATGCCGATCAGGGCGATGTAGACGCAGGTGTATACATAGAAGATGCGAACTTCGCTGCAGGAGAGGCCATTGCCAAGAGCGTAGTCGACAGCAATATGAGAAATGTCGGAATGACTGAGAGTGACGTTATATCCGCCTTTACATCTACTAAAATTGATGAAAAGATCGGCTACTATCCGGTATGGTTTCTGGCTGCCCGCAACAAGAAGCAGGACAGAGTCAGCTACGCTGTCATTAATGGACAGACAGGCAAGCTGGCGGTCGATCTGCCGGTAGATTTCCTGAAGTATATTATCGGAGCGCTGATCATTGCGGTCCCTATTTTCGTGGTACTTACAATGTTCGTGACCATGACACCTAAGATCCTGGCCATTATTGTAGTGCTCCTTTCACTGCTGGCTTTGCTGGTTGCGAATACGATGCTGAACACGGTCTACAGGCGGAAAGGTATGCTGGACGATATTGGACTGGCATCTAAGGATTCCAAGAAGACCGCGGAAATAAAGAAATACAGGGATAAGGCCAGAGCAGCTGCCAGAGCGGCATCCAAAAAAGGAACTTCCGCCGGCGCCTTCATTGCAACTACTGTGTTCACGTTTTTCATTATGATGTCGGTGGGCGTAACCGTGGTCGGATCGTTCCTGGGAGGCTTTGTTCTGTGGGGTGTTATTACCATTGTGAGACTGATCTTCCAGATTGCATCGCAAAGCAGCAGGAATATTAACGTTAAGGTAGCGGCACCTTTCAAGGACAAGATAGGCACTATGTGGAAATGCTGCGTTGGAATGGTGCTCTGCGGCGCGGTATTTATCCTGAATCCAATAGAAGATTTCTTATATTACGGAGCAGCCATTGTGGCCATTATCCTGGCTGCATGGACCGTATTTGATATCATTAAGGCACACAATCAGCTGACAACCAGAACGCTGCCTCAGTTCGGCAAGAGAGGAGGTGATGAGAATGCGTACTAAGATATTTAAGATTACTATTTTAACATTCATAATCAGCATTCTCGCGTCATTCACCGTCTTCGCGATGGATTACAGAGATCCGGACAGCGGATACTACGCAATAATCGAAGACGATGCAGACCTTCTGTCAGATACTGAAGAGCGCATGCTCATGGACACAATGAAGCAGGGCCTCGGCTCCGGACATCTGATGTTTAAGAGTATTGATTACAATACCGGCATGTCCACAAAGGAGTTCAACGAGCAGCTGTATTACTCAATCTTTGGAAATCAGAGTGGTACGCTCCTGATCATCGATATGTACCAGAGGCAGATCATAATCACTTCTGACGGCGCGAATTACGATTACGTCACCATAGCCAAGGCAAATGTCATTACTGATAATAACTACCGCTATGCTACGGACGGCAATTATTTCGCCTGCGCTAACGGCTGCTTTGAGCAGATCGTGGCAGTCCTGAACGGCCAGAGGATCAACGAGCCGATGAAGCACATCAGCAATGCTATTCTGGCAATTCTGCTGGGACTTATCATTTGCGCGGGAATCGTATTTGCTACTATGGGCGTTAAGAAGGCTTCTATGAATGATGTCCTCTCGATGGTCAAGAACACTGTCCGTCCGGCAAACGTCAAGATCCAGCACACAGGCCAGACCAAGACTTATTCACCGATCGTTGTCGTAAGCGGCGGCGGTGGAGGAGGCGGCGGAGGCGGCGGCTTCTCCGGCGGCGGAGGCGGCGGAGGTTTCTCCGGCGGCAGCGGAGGTCACGGTTTCTAAATCAATATTGTAACAATGGGTTTATAAATAAAGGAGTAAGGTATGAAAAAGACGATTGAAGTGGACGTCGCTATCATGGGCAGCGGCGTCGCAGGAATGGGAGCTGCATACAAACTCGCGGAGAAGGGCGTGACCAACGTTGCGATATTTGAGAAATATCCGGCACAGGGCGGCGCAGTATCCAACTGCCCGATGGGACTTTGCACGACTCCGGACACAGTTGAAGCTCAGACCAAGGCATTTGAAGTTCTGTCCAGGTTCGCTAACTACAGCTGCAACATGGGCGCGCTCAGTAAACTGATCAAATATTCTTCAGAGTTTCCGAGGATTTTCTTTGATGAGCTCAAAATCGGCATTGACGGCGTTGTAAAGCGTCCGCCGGAGGATTACGGCAATCAGAGAGGCTACACCATGGGCCATGCAAACGGTCTGGACGTAGGCGATATTTATTTCATCACCGGCAGAGGCCAGGGCCATGCTATGGCATTAGCTCTGCTCAGACTCAGACTGAAACTGGAGAAGCAGGGCTTCAAGTTCTACTTCCGCACACCGATCAAAAAGATTATCCGTGAGCCGAACGGCGGCAAGGTCACAGGAGCTATCGCATACGATCAGGAAGGCAATGAGATTGAGATCAAGTGCAAGGCGCTCATCGTGGCATCAGGCGGCATGACAGGCAATCTGCAGCTGATGAAGGACCTGGGCGTGGTCAATACCAAGTTTGAAGAGTGCTATACTGACGGCGGTCAGGTGCTTATTCACTTTAACGACAGCTGCCAGGACGGCGACGGACAGCTCGCTGTATGGGAAATCGGCGGCAAGAAGACCGGCATCGTTATCAGCGCGGATCCTGAAGTTCCGAACCCATGGGTCCGTATCGGTCCGAACACACCATGGCTGGCAGCCAACCAGACCAAGATCATTACCGAGCAGCCGTACCTGCGCGTAGACGAGCTCGGCAGACGTTTCATTAATGAGGAAATGTCTTCTAACCACAGCGCTATTTCCACATCCATCGTAAGGAACAATCCGAATATGGCATGCTACATGATCTTCGACGAAGATACAGCTAAGCATATGGCAGTGGACGGCGTTGAAGACGGATATGTTTATTTCATCTTCCAGGGAGCCAAGATTGATGACGTGCGCGGACAGATGGACGAGATGATCGCGAAGGGCAACAAGCATGTATGCCACTTTGATACTATTCACGAGGTCTGCGAATACATGGGCATCGATGAGAAAGGCCTGAAGAAGACCATCGCAAAGTACAATCATGCCAAAGAAATCGGCTATGACGAGGACTTCAAGACCAATCCTAAATACATCAGACCTGTCAGGGAAGAGAGCGGACATATTTACTGCTACCGCATTCTGGCCGGCGCGTATGACACCATGGGAGGTCTGGCAATTGATGAGAATGCCAATATCCTCGACGTTAACAATTACCCGATTGAGGGCCTGTACGGCGGCGGCGATATGGTTGTAGGCAGTATTTTCGGCGAGCCTCCTCACAACGCGGGCGGCAATGTTTACGGCTCTATGCCGACAGGTATGCTGGCTGGTGACAGCGCAGCTGCATATGTGAAAGGAGAGGCTTAAGATGAGAGTAGAAATAGCTGATTACTGCATCCGCTGCGGAATATGCATAGATCTGTATCCGGACATTTTCATCAGGAACTGGGAAACCCACAATATTGACGTGGCATACGACGAGATCCCTGAGAAAGATAAAGAAAGAGTTAAACAGGCAGCGGCAGACTGCGCCGTTGCGGCAATGATTATTAAAGAATAATGGCGACACCCAATATTATAACAATCCGGAATATGACTATCAGCCCGCTAGACGCCTCTGAAGAGGGTTTGTGGACTGCGCCGTGGAATATTTGCCTGAATGGGGAAAAGGCCGGAGAAATGGCCTTTTCGGGCCATGCGGCGAATGGTGAGGTCACTCTGGGTTATGATATTGAAGGTCTGGATGCTGAGAGGGCAGCATGTGCCATTGAGGCATTGTCTTACTGGGCATTCAGGCATCATGAAGTAGAGCGCGTCCTGGTCGACGCTTCAGATGGAGCTATCCTTGAAAAGGCAGGATTTGAAAGGCATAGCGCAGGCTATGTGCGCAGAAAGCTGATCAGGTCCACGCTGTGCTATCTGGAGAAAGACGGGAGCTATCTGATGCTCTACAGAAACAAGAAAAAAGAAGACCCCTGTGCCGGCAAATGGGTCGGCATAGGGGGCAAGTTTGAGCCCGGTGAGAGCGGGGACGAATGTCTCGAAAGAGAAGTCCTTGAGGAAACCGGGCTTAAAATAACCGGATACGAATTCCGCGGGATCATACGATTTATCTCCGACCTCTGGGACGATGAAGACATGTACCTCTACACCGGCAGCAGCTGGGAGGGCGAGGACACATTTGCGTCCGGCACCTTCGAGTGCGATGAGGGAGAGCTCGTGTGGATCCCTAAAGATAAAATCCTTTCCCTGAATCTGTGGGAAGGGGACAAGTATTTCCTGGAGCCCATGATCATGGGCGAATCCAATATTTATATGACCTGCCGCTATGAAGGCGACAGGCTCGTGGAATGTATAAAATAATTTTGTAGTATTTTTCTTCCAATCCGTAGTATATAGACAAAGGCAATAAGATCTTGCAGCCTTAAGGAGGAATCTATGGATGATAAAGCGATCATCAGCTTGTTATTTGAGCGGTCCGAAAATGCCCTGACAGCCATTCAGAGCAAATACGGACGCCTGTGCTCCAAGATCGCGGGCAATATCTTAAATAACACGTCTGACGCTGAAGAATGTGTGAATGACACTTATCTGGGGGTCTGGAATTCCATCCCGCCCAACAGGCCTGACAACCTGATGGCCTACGTGTGCAGGATTACCAGAAACCTGGCGATCAAGCGTTATCACAGCAATACTGCGGCAAAGAGAAACAGCCACTATGATGTGGCTCTGGAAGAGCTGGACGAATGCCTGGCATCGAACACGTCTCCTGAGGAGGAGGTTGTGGCAGGCGAGCTGACCAGAGTGATCGAAGGCTTTCTGGACGGACTGAAACAGACCGACCGTGTTATCTTTATGCGCAGATATTACTTCTCGGATTCCTATGAGGCGATTGCGGACATGACAGGATTGTCCGCCAAGAACGTGTCAGTGCGCCTGGCACGCGTACGCAGCAGGCTGCGTGAGTATCTTACTGAGGGAGGTTATATACAATGAGAGCGGATAAGTTTTCCGAAGCTATGAACGGCATCGGTGACAAATATATCAAAGAGGCAGCATATCCCAAGAAGAGGATGAACAAGGCTGTCAAGATTGCAGGAATAGTAGTGGCGGCATGCGCGGCGCTGTTCCTGACCGTGGCCGGAGTCGGATTCTTCGGCAGCATGGTCGTCGGCATGGGCGGAGCCTCAAAGAGTGCTGACAGCCGCTCGGAATCTGCTACAAGAGCTTATGAAGCCCCTGGAAATGGAATTGATGATAAGTATACTCTGCATGGCTACGGCGGCTCAATAGATTATAACAGTGATTTCTCCTATGAAGGCGCCGAAGGTTATGAAATCATCATGGAACCGGGCGAGAAGGCCGACGGCAGTGTGGCAGAAGGCGGCATGATCGTTTACACAGCTGAGATCAACATGACTGTTGATAACGTGGAGCAAACTGTAAATGAGATTGACGAGCTGACCCAGAGACTCGGCGGATACTATGAAAACCGCGAAGTTGTAACATCCAAATACCCGAGCGCATACCTTTTAGTCAGGATTCCGTCAGACAAACTGACCGAGTTCACAGACGCGATCAATGCAACGGGAGACGTGACATATTTCACTCAGAGGGGTGAAGATGTCTCAGAGTACTATCGGGACAACGAGGCCAGACTGGAGACTGCCAAGGCCAAACTGAAAAGACTTCAGGAACTCCTGGGTCAGGCAACCGACATTTCAGACATCATTGAAATAGAAGCCGCCATCGAGGAGGCAGAATATGAAGTTGATTACTATACAGGTATCCTCAATGGAATGGAGTCCAAGGTGGATTACGCGACAATCAGCATCACCATCGACCAGGGCGAGATTATCGCAGAACCGGACGAGCTGACATTCGGCGAGAGAATAAGCATGGCCTTCGATAATGGCATCAGCACATTCGGAAACTTCTTAAAAAACATAGCGCTGTTCTTCGCGGCAGGCTGGCTGTGGATCATATTGGCAGCAGTAGTGATCTTCCTGGCGATATTTATTCCGGTAAGGATCAGTAAGAAGAAAAATAAATAATTAAGTGTATTGGCCGCCGCGGGAAACTGCGGCGGTCTTTTTATATGTATGTTGACAACCAATCTATACGGAGTATAATTAGTTATACAAATCATACTTTTTGGAGGTAATGGATATGGGTGCGCCGAAAGGTTATTATGCCTGGACCGCGACGGTCGGTGAAAAGGGACAGATCGTGATCCCGAAGCAGGCCAGGGAAATATTTGACATTAAACCGGGGGATTCGCTCCTCATATTAGGAGCCGAAAACCGTGGCCTCGCGATACCGCCTAAGGGAGCCTTCACGAATCTCTTCAAGGTGGCTTTTGAAGAAAAAGATAATTAATTACAGCAGGAGATAATCATGTTAAAAATTGAGCACTTAACAAAAACTTACGGCAATTTCAAAGCAGTAGACGATCTCAGCCTGCACATTCAGCCAGGTGAGATTTATGGTTTCATCGGACACAACGGCGCCGGCAAGACAACCACTCTCAAGAGCGTGGCGGGCATACTGACATACGACTCCGGCGAGATTTATATTAACGGCATTTCACTGGCACAGAAGCCGGTGGAGGCCAAGCAGATCATGGCATACATCCCGGACAATCCGGACATTTATGAATTTATGTCAGCAGTACAGTACCTGAACTTCGTGGCTGATATTTACGGAGTGAGCCAGGCTGACCGCATCATGAGAATCAAGAAATACGGTGACATGTTCGAGCTGACTGACAAGCTCGCGCAGAACGTTAATTCATACTCACATGGCATGAAGCAGAAACTCGCTGTCATGGGTGCGCTTATTCACGCACCTAAGCTGATACTGATGGACGAGCCTTTCGTAGGTCTGGATCCGAAAGCAGCTTTCCTGCTCAAAGAGACCATGAGAGAGATCTGCAATGAAGGCGGAGCTATTTTCTTCTCAACACACGTTCTGGACGTGGCAGAGAAGCTCTGCGACAAGGTAGCCATCATCAAGCAGGGACAGCTGATCAAGTCAGGCACCATGGAAGAAGTAAAGGGCGACGAATCACTCGAGAGTGTATTCCTCGAGCTGGAAGACGCTAATCTGATGGGGGCACAGGTATGACCAAGGCATTACTTAAAAAAGAATTCTCCCAGATAAAGAAAATGTATCTGACCAACAGACGCAAGGGCGGCCAGGGTGGCAAGGGAGTATTCATTCTCCTGATCGTATGCTACTTCCTTGTAATGATCTCTATGGGAGCGCTGGACAGCGCGTTCGCGTTTGAACTCATACCGATCGGCTATGGCTGGCTGTACTATTTCTTTGTTCTGGCGATGTCGTTTGTGGTCGGTATAATCGGCAGCATATTTACAACGGCTGAAATGCTCTTTAAGGCCAAGGACAACGAGATTCTTCTGGCCATGCCTATTCCGCCGTCCAAGATACTGTTCTCCAGAATGGTCGGCGTGTATATCATGGGACTGATCTATGAGCTGATAGTATTGTTCCCGGGCGTTATTCTGTACGTGATCTTGGCGGGCCCAACGGTGCTTAACATCCTGTTCGGCATTCTGGGAATGGTCCTTCTGGGATTCATCATACTGGCATTCTCATGCTTCTTCGGATGGATCGTGGCGATCATTACAGCCAAACTGAAAAATAAAAATATTCTGACCGTTATTATCGCGGTTGTATTTATAGGCCTGTTTATGTTTATCAGGTTCAAGATGAATGATTTCTTCAGGGACCTGATCATGAACGCTGAAGCCATAGGCGACGCTCTGAAGGGCTGGGGCTATCCGCTCTACGCACCGGCGCTGGGCATGACGGGCAATATAGTTGGCATGCTGATATTCTTAGGTGTTGCCGGGGTGCTCTTCGGCGTGACATATTGGATCATCAGCAGGAGCTTTAACAAGATCATTAACATCAAACCTTCAGAAAAGAAGGCTCAGTTCAAAGACTCTCAGATCGTTACATCCGGTCTGGAGAAGGCGCTGTACAGAAAGGAACTCAAGAGGTTCCTCTCCAGCCCTAACTACATGCTGAACTGTGGTCTGGGAATACTGTTCCTGGCAGCAGGTGCTATTGCGTCACTGATAGCATCGGGCAGTATCAAAGAGCTCGCTGCCAATCTGACCAGGGTAATTCCGGGAGGAGCGAACCTGATCGTGATCATAGGAGCTTTCGCGGTCTGCGTCCTGTGCGGATTCATTGATATATCTGCGCCGAGCATTTCCCTGGAAGGTCCGAGCATATGGATCCTTCAGTCCATGCCTGTTTCAGCCAGCCAGGTGCTTAAGGCAAAGTTCAAGCTGGCTGTACTGTTCGCCGGCATCCCTGCGGTAGTCTGCGCAGCTGTTGTCATGATAGTGGTGCAGGCTGACATTGCAGCCATAATACTGGGCGTGCTCTGCGCCGGAATGTTCGCGGTAATGACCAGCCTGCTGGGACTCAGACTGGACCTGCGCAGGCCATTTTTGGACTGGACAAATGAGGTACAGCCTGTTAAGCAGAGCATGTCAGTTCTGTTCACGATGCTGATCGGCATGCTGGGACCTCTGGTTCCTATAGCTTTGTACATAGCGCTGGCATCCATTGTACCGCCGGCAGTTTACCTGGCTGTATGGACAGTATTATTCGCACTGTTTTCATTCCTGCTCTTTAACTGGCTCAGGAAGAAAGGAACGGCAAAATTTGCCACATTAGGACACTAATATGATCAGAAGACCTGAAATCCTGGCGCCTGCGGGCACACCCGAGGCTGCCAGAGCGGCCCTTAAGGCCGGAGCGAATGCAATATATGCCGGAGGCTCATTGTTTTCCGCCAGGGCATTCGCAGGTAATTTTAATGAAGAAGAAATGATAAAGGCCATTGACGAGTGCCATTTCTACGACGCGAAGCTGTACATGACAGTCAACACGCTGATGAAGGACAATGAAATAAGTATGCTCGTTGACTATATGCGTCCGTATTACAAGGCGGGTGTGGACGGCATTATCGTTCAGGATATGGGCGTGGCTGCAGTGCTGGCGCGGGAATTCCCGGATCTGCCTCTGCACGGCAGCACACAGATGACCGTATGCTCGCATTACGGTGTGGAGCTGCTCAAGAAACTGGGCTTTAAGAGAGTGGTCCCTGCAAGGGAGCTGTCTCTGGAAGAGGTCCGCTCAATCCGCGAAAGCACAAACATGGAAATCGAGACGTTCGTCCACGGGGCCATGTGCTTCGCGTATTCGGGCAAGTGCCTTTTCAGCAGTTTCGCGGGCGGCAGGAGCGGCAACCGCGGCCGATGCGCTCAGCCATGCAGGCAGCGTTATAACGTCAAGGACGCGGCCAGCGAATACGCCATGAGCCTCAAGGACATGTGTACGCTGAGGGACGTTCCTGAGCTGATCGAGGCGGGCATCGATTCATTTAAGATAGAAGGCCGCATGAAGAAGCCGGAGTATGTGGCGTCGGCGACGGCGGCGTACAGAATGGCCGTGGACATGTTCTTCGACAACAACTGGGACGACGAACTGATTGACAGGACATATGCGGAGTTGATGGATATCTACAACCGCGGCGGATTCCACAATGGATACTATTTCACTGACAAGGGCCATGTGATGATAGCGGCGGACCGCCCGAATCACAGCGGTGTACTCGTGGGCGAAGTTACATCTGTCAAGGGGCCGGACGTATTTATCGGCCTGGAGGCGGACGTGAATATTCGTGACGTACTGGAGATCCGTGAGGCGGAGGTCGAGCTGACCAGTAATGTAGCCGGACAGGCGGGCGAGACCATCAGCCTGAAGGGCAAGGAACTGAAATACATTAAGCCCGGTATGCAGGTATACAGAACGAGGAACAACGCTCTCATTGATCGCATCAACAAGGAGATAATTGAGCCTGAGAAGAAATTGAAGGCGCGGGCCTTTGTCGGCGCGTACGTGGGCGAGCCGCTCACCATCAGCATCTGCGACGAGCACTGCAGCGTGAGCGTTTCGGGCGACGTTGTGGAGGAGGCATCGAGCCGTCCGACCGACGAGCAGACAATTATAGATAAAATGAAGAAAACCGGCGGCACCGGGGTGGAGCTGGACGTAATGTGCGGCATTTCCCCGAACGCCTTTGTACAGATGAGTGCGCTGAATGCGCTGAGACGCAGTGCGCTGGATGCATTTAAGGAGGCCAAAATTGCGGAAAAACATCGTTAGAGTTAAGAATAAAGCACAGCTCGCTGCAGTCATTGGCCGTGAGGATGTGTCCGGCATTATTCTCGAGTCAGGATGCCTGCCTCTGCCTGAGACCGACAAGCAGCTGTGGGTCGCCCTGCCGGATGTGGCCAGAGAACAGAAGCTCGCGTCAATTGAGAAGATAATCGAAAGAGGACGCGGCGCAGGCTTCCTGATCAGGAACCTGGACGAGCTGGAGATGCTGGCAGGCTTCGAAGGACCGGTGCTCGGCGACGCCTTTCTTTACGCGTACAATAAAGAGGCAGTAGCGCTGTATCAGAGCCTCTTCCCTCAGATGGAATTCATCGCGTCGGATGAACTGACAGATGATGAAATGGCAGCGCTGGAGAGGAACAGCGGGGTTAAGTTTATTTACAAGATTTACGGCTACCAGCAGCTTATGATCACTGCCCAGTGCATGAACAGGAATTATTTCGGCTGCGAGCGGCCCAAGGTGGATTTCTCAGACGAGAAGGGCAACAGCTTCGCGATGACCAGTGAGTGCGGACAGTGCATGGACATTGTCTATAATGGACTGCCGACCAGCATGCTGGACAAGGATGTTTCCGCGGACACCGTCCTGTATGACTTCACGCTCGAGAGCGCTGATGAAGTGAGTGCTGTTTTGGATTATGGAGCAGCGGCGGTGAAGGAATACACCCGCGGACACCATTTCAAGGGAGTAGACTGATGATAACAGTCAGCTGCAAAGAAGAAACATATATTTATAATGCATATCACATGGTGAAGGCTTTCTACCCCGAGGAGGACGTGGAGCCTTGTCTGGATCCGGAGCGGGAGGCTTTGATCAATGTTTCGTGCGGAGTATCGGTCGCAGACAGAGGCTGTTCCAAACTGGAAACAGAGAGAGAACTGTACAGGCAGCTCGAAAGCCTCACTGGCAGGAGCCTGCCGTGGGGCATTCTGATGGGTGTCAGACCTACCAAGCTGGCTGCCCGACAGATTCAGAAAGGTATGAATCTGCCCGAATTCATTGAATGGTTCGGAGCGGAGAGATGCGTCAGTGAGCAAAAGGCGCGGCTGGCATATCAGGTGGCACTTAAAGAGCAGGCAGTCATAACCCGGGCATTGGAGGGGAGTGATTCTACGTACAGCCTGTATGTGGGCATTCCATTCTGCCCGAGCATCTGCAGTTATTGCTCATTCAGCTCAGGCGCGATTGATGCCTACAGAGACAAGGTTGAGCCGTATCTGGAGGCGCTGATAAAGGAAATCAGAGGAACAGCCTCCATGTGTGCCGGCCTCACGGCCACAACAGTTTATATAGGCGGAGGCACACCGACCACGCTCAATGCAGACGAGCTGGACAGGCTGCTGGGCTGCATCAGGGAGCTTTATCCGTCTCTTAAGGAATTCACCGTGGAAGCAGGCAGGCCGGATACTATTACTGCAGAGAAACTTGAGGTGCTGCGCAGATACGGTGTTACGAGGATATCGATCAATCCGCAGAGCATGCAGCAGCGGACGCTGGATCTGATCGGCCGCAGACACTCAGTAGAGAGCATCAGGGAAGCATTCGCGCTGGCGCGCAGCATGGGCTTTGACAACATAAATATGGACCTGATCGCAGGCCTGCCCGGCGAGACGCTGACAGACATGGAGGATACCCTGAGGCAGATTGAGGAAATGCATCCTGACAGCCTTACCGTTCATTCTCTTGCGATCAAGCGCACCGCGCAGATGGGCCAGTCAGGATACAAGGCCCAGACAGGAGATATCGAGGCAATGATAGAAGCAGCGGCGAGAAGCGCCGCGCGTATGGGCATGGAGCCATATTATTTATACAGGCAGAAGTCCATCGCCGGTAATTTCGAAAACGTCGGCTATGCTATGCCGGGCCGTGAGGGCATCTATAACGTGCTGATCATGGAGGAAGTGCAGAGCATTGTCGCATGCGGCGCGGGAGCCCAGAGCAAGCTGGTGCTGAGATCTCAGGTGCCGAACCCAAATCGCAGAAAGGGCGAACTCACCAACATCGTCCGCTGCGAGAACGTAAAGAATATTTCCGAGTACATTGCCCGTGAGCAAGAAATGGAAGAAAGAAAAAGTCAGTTGTTGACAGTAAAATAGCCTTGTGGTAATATAATCAAGCGCCTAACAAGGTGACATGCGGATATGGCGGAATAGGCAGACGCGCATGGTTCAGGTCCATGTGAGGTAACACTCATGCAGGTTCAACTCCTGTTATCCGCATAAAAAAGCAGATATAGTCCAAGTGACTATATCTGTTTTTTATTGTTTTATAAACAGGAGTTGAACCAGGAGGGAGCGCGGCTGAGCCGCGCGGAAGGAGAAGGTCCGGTGGACCTTCGACGCCGATGCGTCCTGAAAGGCGGCTGAGCCGCCGGTGGAACTCCTGTTATCCGCATAAAAAGAACGATAGTCCTTGCGACTATCGTTCTTTTTATTATTGTGAAAACAGGCACCCGATCCGAAGGTCAGGCGCCTGTTTCTTATATTTATCCGATCCGTTTCAGATCTTGCTGCGTTTAAGCAGGACGAGGGCAGCTGCCATCGCGCCAATCATCAGCAGGATGTACAGCGCGGGGTTGAAGCTGTCGCCGGTAAATGGGACAGGCTCGTTGATGCACAATACGGCGCCGGTGAACTCGATCTCATAGTTGCTTCCTGCGTCCAGCGTGCCGATGGTGATCGCATACTTGCCAGGCTCCTCGCCTTCTTCTCTAGCCAATTCTCCGGTGATGGCGTCACCACCGATCAGGCCTTCCGCCTTGTAGGTGAGTTTAGGATCAGGGTCGCCCTGGGTCTTCTCCTGGCCGTCCGCCGTGATCTTCAGGACAGCGGGAGCGATAGTCACCTCGATTGGCTCGGCCAGCTCCGCATCCTTATGGTTCTTGTCCGGAATGAAGCGGTAGTAGACGTAGTAGGTGCCGGCGTCCTTGCCGGTGGGCAGTTCGGAGCTGAAGTCATCCTCCGCAGGGGTCTCATCCTTGCCGGCCAGCGCATATTCGAAGGTACCGTCTTCCGATTCGCCGGCGGTGACCAGTTCCTGGTCTTCCCCGTTATAGGTCAGTTCCTTCGCTTCGGGCGGCGTGAGCTCCGGCTCAGCCTTTTCGATGGTCACCTCGATTGGCTCGGCCAGCTCCGCATCCTTATGGTTCTTGTCCGGGATGAAGCGGTAGTAGACGTAGTAGGTGCCGGCATCCTTGCCGGTGGGCAGTTCGGAGCTGAAGTCATCCTCCGCAGGGGTCTCATCCTTGCCGGCCAGCGCATATTCGAAGGTACCGTCTTCCGATTCGCCGGCGGTGACCAGTTCCTGGTCCTCCCCATTATAGGTCAGTTCCTTTGCTTCGGGCGGTGTGAGTTCCGGATCAGCCTTCTCAATTTCATATTCGACAACGGCGGTCACTGTGTCTTCGCCCTCCAGTACCGTGATGCGGGCTTCGTAGCTGCCGGCATCGGTTGGCGCGCTGTCCAGTTCCGTTTCCCCACGTTTGGCGACGTCGAAGTAACGGATGTCGTCTTCGCTCACCTCGAGGCCGATGATCTCGTTGAAGTCATCCAGTCCTTCCAGGGTCGCCAGCTCGCTCAGGTCGTCACCGTATACTTGCTTCTGGGGAGCCACGATTGTGAGGGTGGGGTTCTCCTCCAGGTCACAGCCGCTTGCGGTGCAGGTGGCTGTGATGGTATCGCCCTCCGCGGTGAACGCGAAGTCGTGCTCATGAGTGGCAGCAGGACATGTGATGGTGACGTTGTCGATGGATACGATGTACATGTCATAGATATTGTAATGACGGATGGCAACGTATCCCATGCCACTGTATTCGCTCAGATCTACATTGATCTGGTTCCATTCTCCATCCTGAATCGTCCACTCATAGACTACTGTGAAATCGTCGGCATCGGTCCCTGTGGTAGAGACGCATACGCCGAGGTGCTCGTTGCAGTAATTTTCATCGACACCCTTGACGTATAAGGAGATGCTTCCGCCCAGAGTCACCTGCGGGGAGATGAGATAGTTGTCCGGGCTCAGTTCCCCCACGCTGTTGATATAGGATCCGCTGAGCACGGAACCGCCCTGGCCACCGTAAATCCAATTCGACAGATCCAGGCCCACGTAGTAATTGTATATGACGGGGAAGTCGGAAAAGTGCACCCAGTTGTGTCCGTCTCCGTCCGCGTCGAGGGTGGTCCAGCCCTGCATGCCGTCATCGAAGTTATAGCTGTGGGTCTCAGTTTCGCCTTCTTCTGCACTCGCAGCGAACGAGACGCACATTAGCAGCGCTAAACTGAGCAGCAGGCCCAGTGCGCGTTTCAGATTCCTGTTTCTCATTCTTTTTCCCTTCCTCTAATTAATGTATTAGGATATACCTAAATGAATAGTAGCATTTTCTGTTGATAATGGCAACTTCTATTATATCGGCTTTGGCGTAGATTATTCTGATTTGCATGCGTATTCTGCGTCTTTTTTGCTTCATTTGGTGTCATGTGGCGCAGATTCTGGTGCAGATGGATTGATAATCTGCGCCAAGAGACTCAAACAAGTGCTAAAAAGGCGCAGATTCTGTAAGAATCATTCGATAATCTGCGCCGCGGTTATATAACACAGCCACTGTCATATAACACAGCCACTATCACATAACACAGCTGCGGTCACGTAACACAGCCTCGGTCACATAAACCTAACACAGGCATGAAATTGACAGAATAAACATTAAAGCTATAATTATTAATAACGGATTATTTTTGCTTAAGGAGACACGCATATGGCTTTTGAAATGCTGTTTTCACCGATGAATATTGGCTCTATGAGGGTGAAAAACCGCATTGTTATGTCGGCAGCGGAATTCAGCCTGGGTGAGCCCTCCGGCCGCCCCACGGAGCAGCTGATGGATTATTATGAAGAGCGCGCCAAAGGCGGAGTGGGGCTGATCATTCCGGGCATCTGCAGAGTTAATGACAGGACCGGAGCGGCGACGTTTACACAGCTTTCAATGAGTAGGGATGCTAATATCGAATCGATGCAAGAGCTTGCGTCCCGCATACATAAGCACGGCGCGAAGCTGTGCATCCAGCTGCACCATGCCGGCAGGCAGGGATACAGCTGTTCTCTTAATTCACTGCCACTGGTGATTCCATTGGCGGAGCGGATTCCATCAATTAACAAAATGATTTTTAAGTGCGCGCCGGCGCTGATGAAGCTGGAGCAGAAGAGGGTCTGCTTCTCTGTTCAGGCGCCTTCTAAATGCGCGCTGCAGCCGCATGGCGCGGGACGTCTTCATGCTATGTCACGCAGGGAGATAAAGCGCTTGATAGAAGATTTCATAAATGCTGCACAGCGCTGTCAAAAGGCTGAAGTGGACGCTGTGGAGCTGCATGCAGGACATGGATATCTGCTGCAGCAGTTCCTCTCGCCTGTTACTAATATGCGTACGGACGAATATGGCGGCAGCTTTGAAAACCGCCTCAGATTCTTAAGCGAGATCGTACAGGGGATCAAGGCCAGGTGCGGAGCGGATTATCCGCTGATCGTACGCTTGACCGTAGATGAAATGTACGATAGGATCGGCCACCCGGAGATGGGCTACAATCTGGAGACGGGCAGGAAAATAGCCAAGCGGCTGGAGGAGTTAGGCGTAGATGCCATAAACGTAACCTCTGCCGGATATGACACATTTAATTATTGGCTGGAGCCGACTACATTTGAACCTGGCTGGCGCAAAGACCTGGCGAAGGCAATCAAAAAAACTGTTTCTGTGCCGGTAATTGCGGCCGGAGTGATCCGCACCCCGCAGCAGGCAGAACAGCAGCTTAAGGAAGGTTTCCAGGATTTCGTGGCGTCCGCCAGAACGTTCATCTGCGACCCTCATTGGGCGCTGAAGGCTGAGTCCGGCCATCCGGAGCAGATACGCAGATGCATTGGATGTCTCAACTGCATGCGCTCCTTTATGGCGAACGCGCCGCAGGGCAAACATGGTGAATGCGCGCTGAATATGACTATTGGCAATGAACGTCAGAGTTATCCGATAACGCAGGACGGCGCAGGCCGCAAGGTTATTGTGATCGGCGCAGGTCCAGCAGGACTCAAGGCAGCAGAGACTCTGGCGCTGAGAGGCTTTGATACGAGTCTTTATGAGAAATCGGAAGTTCCCGGAGGGCAGGTAATTGCTGCATCATCCGGAGATTATAAAGAGCGGCTCAGATGGGCTATTGAAGATCTGACAGAATCCTGCAGTCTGGCTGGAGTGAAGCTGCACTTTGGATGTACCCTTAATGCGGAAGAAATAGCTGCGGAGCAGCCATATGCTGTAATCATGGCAACCGGAGGCGTGCCTGTGCGTCCAAGGTCCATCCGGGGAATTGACGGGGAGCATGTTATTGCTGCGCCTGACGTGATCATGGGCAAAGTCAATATTAAAAACAGCAACGTAGTCGTGGCGGGATCGGGACTGACAGGTTTGGAAGTTACGGAGACGCTCAATGACTGCGGCAACAGAGTAACCATCGTAGAAATGGCTGAAAGTGCTGCGCCTGGTGCATGGTTCCAGTTGGTGGATGATGAAATGGAGAGGATTGCGCCTTTTGGAACCGAAATTTTAACGGGCACCCAACTGGCAGCCATTGAGCCGGACAAAGTTCTGCTGAAAAACGTGCGGACCGGCCAAACAAGTGAAAGAAAGGCAGACTATGTAGTGCTCGCCTTAGGTGTGCGGCCGGCACAGAATGAGGCTGAACGCCTCAAAGAGCTGGGCGTTGAGCGGGTATTCACAGTAGGCGATGCGCAAAAGAGCGGCACTATAGCAGCGGCATGCCACAGCGCTTACGATACAGTAATGAACATCCGGTAGCTTTGGAGATTGATATAATGAAGTATTACATGGGCAAAATATTAATAGTTGACCTGACTGCGGGCACTGTTTCCTCTGAGGAAGTACCGCAGCATGTTTTTGACGCGGTGCTGACGGGCAAGGGCC
Organism: Lachnospiraceae bacterium; assembly: GCA_017441295.1. Taxonomy (GTDB): domain Bacteria; phylum Bacillota; class Clostridia; order Lachnospirales; family Lachnospiraceae; genus RGIG5612. The sequence goes on along the minus strand of JAFRYA010000033.1, from coordinate 10,142 downwards.
TGGCAGCATGGTATCTGTATAAAAATATTCCCGCAGGGGCTGATCCGTTGGGTCCTGACAATATTCTTGGATTTGTTTCAGGCGCGCTCACCGGTACAGGAGCACTGATCTGCGGGCGCCTGGCGGTGGCATGCAAGAGTCCTCTGACAGGAGGATGGGGAGATGCAAGCTGCGGCGGTATTTTTTCACCAGCCATCAAACAATGCGGCTATGACGGAATATTCTTTAAGGGTATTTCAGAAAAGCCTGTTTATTTATATTGCGACAATACCACAGCGGAGCTGAGGGACGCCTCCGCATACTGGGGAATGGATGCGGTTGAATCAGAGATAAAAATACGCGAAGACATTAAATCCCAAAAGCGTCCATGCGTGGCTGTCATCGGCACGGCGGGAGAGAACTGCTCGCTGATTTCCGGTATCGTGAATGAAGGCGGAAGGATCGCAGCCCGAAGCGGCGTAGGCGCGGTAATGGGCAGCAAGAAACTGAAGGCAGTAGCGCTGGCAGGCAGCAGGCCGATCCCATGCGCTGATCATGAAGCCGTAAAGGCGCTGTCCAAAGAACTGGGCACCAGGATCAATAAAATGAAGTTCCCATCGGGTGTTGGAGGAATGCTGGGCCTGGGAGGCACGGCTTTGGGTATTATGCCGTCTACTCCTCTGCCGGGACCGGTTACTTCTCTGATATTCCGTCATTGGGGAACGCCTTCCAATATGCCGCTGGCAATCACTTCAGGCGATGGTCCCATTAAGAACTGGAGCGGAGGACCAAAGGACGCTAAGGGAATGACCCGCGCCTATAATCCGGACGTCATTAAGCGTATGGAAACAGTAAAATATCACTGCTATTCCTGCCCGCTGGGATGCGGCGGCAAGATGAAGATAAAGGGCAATCCATTTACGGATTATACCGAGACACATAAACCTGAGTACGAAACCATAGAATGTTTTGGACCGCTCCTGCTGAATGGCAACCTGGATTCTGTTGTGGCGATCAATGAGATGCTCAGCCGCGGAGGCATGGACAGTATTTCTGCCGGAAATATTGTCGCCTGGGCAATCGAATGCTATGAAAAAGGCATAATTACCAAAGAACAGACGGGAGGACTGGAACTCACATGGGGCAATGCGGAAAGCATTGTCAAACTGGTGGAACAGATGATCAACAGGACCGGATTTGGAGCAGATCTGACAGATGGAGTTAAGCGCGCGTCTGAGAAATACGGCGGCAAAGAATATGCTATGCACGTAGGCGGTCAGGAGCCGGGTATGCATGATACCCGCAACGACCCGCAGCTGGCGGTACATATGGTGACTGAGCCGGCTCCGGGCAAGCACACCATTGGCATGGCCATCCAATATGGCGCAATGTCACTGAGTGATATCTGCTCATGGGCACCGCCTGCCAGGATTCATGGCAAGGGCAGGGATTACATTCCAAATGAGGAAATGGCAATGATCTCTAAGGCCAACGCTTGTTATTCACTGCTGACTGACAGTGCCGGCGGCTGCTATTACGCTGAAATGATGGGCGTACACATGTGGAAACTCGTCGAGTATCTGAATGCAGCACTAGGCTGGAATTATGACGGCGACCATTATATGGAGATCGGCGAGAGAATACAGAATATCAGACAGCTGTTTAATATTAAACATGGCTTTGATCCGGCCGCGGTGGTGCTTCCGGAGAGAATGAAAGGCAATCCGCCGCTGTCAAATGGACCACTGAAGGGCAGACGCCTCAGAACTGAGGAACAGGTCGCCCTGCATTGGAAGGCCTTTGGCTGGGATCCTGTTACAGGAGTTCCTCTTAAAGAAACTGTGGAAAGGCTGGGAATCCCGGCCCTGATGGAGGAATAGCAATGGCGAAGACAAAAATTATTATAGACTGTAAAAATTGCATCAGCTGCAGCATATGCGTGCAGGCATGCCCGGTTTCCGCTCTGGAACTCTCCTTATTTGGAAAAAGCGGAAAGTACCCAAACATGTTCCCTGAGGTAATGTCTGACAAATGCATAGGATGCGGCATCTGTGTAAAGAACTGTCCAATGGACTGCATCAGTCAGACGGAGGAGTAAAATGGGCTTTTATTTATTCAGAAAAATGATCAGGCGCCTGCCGGGCATCGTGATCAAAGCTGTACCTCTGCCGGAACCTGTTATTACTGAGGGTTTCGGAACCAGATTACAGGCAGGCAGGATATGTAAGGAGAGGGGATACCATTCCGTGCTCCTGGTAACGGACAAAGTCCTCTATTCCCTGGGATTCCAGGAGAGCGTAATTAAATCATTAGAGGAGAACGGGGTCAGTTACAAACTGTTCTATAATATTGACGGCGAGCCGACCGTAGGAATGGTCAGTGAAGGACGCAGCGCAGCTGAAGAGTGCAGGGCAGACTGCATTATTGCGCTGGGCGGCGGAGCTGTAATGGATACCAGCAAGGTCATAGCTGCCAGCGCACGGAACTACAGACGGAGGATAGGAGCATATCTGACGAAGTTTGTGCTGGCAAAAACCCTGCCGATGATCAATATACCGACCACTGCCGGAACCGGTGCGGAGATGACGGTTGGCGCTGTTATCAAGAACGCCAAAGGCGTCAAATCGTCTTCGGTCATTGTCGGGCTGAAAGTGCCGGACGTTATTCTGGACAGCGAGCTGACGGTTAACGCGCCTTCCAAAGTCACACTTTCCTGCGGCATTGATGCGTTGTCTCACGGTTTTGAAGGCTGCGTTGCAGACGTGAAGACCAGGGATGAAGATATGAAGAAGAGCATGGAGTGCGTCAGGCTGGTGCTCGAAAATCTGCCTGCGCTGGTGGACGATCCGCATAATATTGACAGGCGCCAGAAACTCTGCCTGGCGGCTAATTACGGAGGTAATGCTATTAATAAACAACTGGCCGGTTATGTGCATGCCTTTGCGCATACCATTGGAGCGGTTTACCATATTTCTCATGGAGAAGCCATTGCCAGATGTTTGCTGCCGGTCGCAAAGTTTCAGGAGAACCTGTGCAGCGAAAAACTGCAGGCGCTCGCGGTGTATTGTGGCTGTGAAAATGCAGCAGGATTGTTTGATAAACTGGAAGAACTGATAGCACTGAGCGGATTTGCAGGAGGTTTTTCTAAAATAGAAGAAAAGGATTATCCGGAGCTGATCAGGCTGATAGATGCGGATTCTATCAATTATTCCCCGCCAAAGACGTTTACGGATAAGGAAATTGTTCTGATTCTGAACAGAATTAAGAACGGAGAAAAATAGCATGCATCCGTCACTTTAATTAACGCATGCGTGTATGTTATAATGTTTTCAATAAGAAAACAGGAGGTATGAGAGTGTCTGAGAAGAAAGGTTTGAAAATGGGCTTTGGCCTGATGCGTCTGCCGAAGCTGGAGGATGGCAGCATTGACGTGCAGCAGACCGCGGCCATGGCTGACCTGTTTATTGAAGCGGGCGGCACTTATTTCGATACGGCTTATGTTTATCCGGGCTCAGAGGAGGCTATCCGCAAGGCGCTGGTAGAGCGCTACCCGAGAGACAGCTATACGCTGGCTACCAAGATCATGTGCAACGATTCCATACCTGATGAAGAGACTGCTAAGAAGGAGTTCGAGACATCCCTCGAGCGTACAGGCGCAGGTTATTTCGACTATTACCTGCTGCACGCGCTGCAGAGGAGCAATTATCAGAAATACGAAGAATATCATATCTGGGACTTTGCTAAGGAGCTGAAGGCCGAGGGCCGTATTAAGAATTACGGCTTCTCATTCCATGGTGATTCTGAGCTGCTTGAAGAGCTGCTTGAGAAACATCCGGATGTGGATTTTGTTCAGCTTCAGATCAATTACGCTGACTGGGATCATCCGGGTGTAAATTCACGCAGGAACCTGGAGATCTGCCGTGCTCACGGCAAGCCGGTCACTGTAATGGAGCCGATCAAAGGCGGTATCTTAGCCGACCCAATTGATTCTGTTAAGGCGATTTTTGACAGAGAGAATAATGGCCTGTCCTATTCTTCATGGGCTATGCGTTTCGTTTGCAGCCAGGAAGGCCTGCTGACCGTTTTAAGCGGCATGAGCAGCCTGGAGCAGATGAAGGACAACCTCAGCTACATGAAGGATTTCAAGCCGCTTGATGAGCACGAGATGGAGGTCATCAAAGAAGCTCAGAAAGCGTTGGCTGAGGACCAGTCAATCGCGTGCACAGCCTGCCATTACTGCACAGAAGGCTGCCCGATGGAGATTCCTATTCCGGAAATCTTCCACGTACAGAACCACAAGAAAGGCAGCCCTTTGTTCAGAACCCAGAGAGAGTATTCCATCGTAACAATGGGCAAGGGCAAGGCCAGTGACTGCATCCAGTGCGGCCAGTGCGAATCAGCATGTCCGCAGCAGCTGCCGATCATCAGCCTGCTTGAAGAAGCCAAAGAACTTGAATAATAGACTAAAAGAGGTAATAAAAATGTTTTGTCCTAAATGCGGAAACCAAATAGCTGATAATTCCAGATTCTGTCCTGTATGCGGAGCACCGCTTGCGGCAGCAGCTCCGGCTGCTCCTGCGCCGGCCTCATCTGCGTCTGGAGCAGATCTGGTACACAGATATTTAAGAGAGAGTGAGTGCGGTAATAACGGCCTGCAGCTGGCGGTCAATCAGATGATCAATGTGCTGAGCAATCCACAGTACAACAGCCAGGCTTTGGCTGACGAGTTCGCGGATGCTTATACAGCAAAGCTCCAGGATATTACCAACCAGCTCTTTACTAAGATTAAATTCGGTGACAGGAACTACCGTGCGACATACTGCTTCGTGGAGATCCATCAGAATTTTGCCACCATGAATGACCTGGCGCGTATCATGCCGTGCATGTCTACTTCTGCCAGACTGAGAACAGTGGAGTGCTGCTCCAGACAGTACAGGGTGCTGGGAACCTTCGCCAAGAAAGCTGCCAATATCTATAACAGAAAGCAGCCTTATTTCGTGATTCTTCAGAGAGGGCTTTAACACTTTATGAGTAGCATGTATGAAAAGGTTCAGGCTGAACCAAAGAGGAAAAAGAGCAACAAGGCGATAGGCATCATAGTCGCTGTGACAGTGGTACTGATCATTGTTCTGGGAATTACGGTTTTTATCCCGATGATAAAGCACAACAATTACTGGAAGATGGTTTCGGGACTGTCAACAGAGACCAGCAATGGCTCAGAGCAGGGCACGGTCACCTGCACTTTTGAGGGTAGAACCTTCAGCCTGGATGCGGATACGACTTATGATATTTACATGAAACTGATGTACAGGGAGGATGTGGACATGGACCTCTTCCCGGTCGGCGCCGGAGAGGGCATACACATCGACTATGGCACAGGAGGTTCGCTTGACATCTGGCCTATGCCTTTCAAAAACAAGCTGGGGACGGAGATATTAGGCGTGAAAGCCTTGTTCCTCGGTTCTGACGGTAAGAAGTATTCGTTCTCAACGAGGAACCTATACTACAACACATATGCGGATCTGATCAGAAATATCCAATAATAAAAAAGGCAGCCGGATGGCTGCCTTTTCTTTTACCATATTGAGGGCGGATTGACGAGAACGGCTATCTGAATGCTTGCAATAAATACGATGCAGATATTCATTATCATTCCCACTAAAGAGAATACGTTGCGGTTCCTCGTAGCCATGGCCAGTATGCAGAGGATGAGTCCCAGTGCGGAAAAACCGTAGGTGAACGGGGCCATTTCATTTATCCATACAAATGAGAGTGTAACCAGTGCCAGGGCAAATCCGATGATGCTGATCGCCTTGGCCCATCCCGGTGAATCCAGGAAGTCTTTGCGGACCTTTACCTGCGGTGCAGGCGGAGCGATCGGCAGCGAAACTACCGGCGCAGCCGTTGATCCGGCCGGGGTACCGCACTCTTTGCAGAATTTGGAATCTTCAGCGATTTCCTTACCGCAATTCGCACAAAACATAGTTTCTTCCTCCTTTGAAAATAGGTTTTAAGGATGCCTTGACTATATTCTTTTTGATACTTTTTCTCAATACAGTTCACTGAATAAACACGGGTTTTCATTGATTTTTAACAAATTCAACTTTGTCATTGACAATACAGTTTCGTTGCCTTAAAATACATTTTGCTGCGACTGGTTACGTCCGCAACCCCAGTGGCAGCGGCGAGTCTGGATGTCCAACCACTCTCTCAGGACTACAGGCGAAAGCGTTTGCAAAATGTGGAGGAAAAATAATGGCTAACATCAAATCAGCAAAGAAAAGAGTCTTAACAAGCCAGAAGAGAGCAGATAGAAACAAAGCTATCAGATCTAAGGTTAAAACTTCTATCAAGAAAGTTTACGCAGCTATCGAGGCTGAGGACAAAGCAGCAGCCCAGGAAGCATTAAGACTCGCAACAGTTGAATTAGACAAAGCCGAGACCAAGGGCGTATATCATAAGAATATGACAAGCCGCAAGGTTTCAAGACTGGCTAAGGCTGTTAACAAAATGGCATAAGCCAGACCAAGAACAAATGAAAGCATCCGCAGACGGAAGGTTTGCGGATGTTTTTATTTATGCTATAATCATTCTTGCAGATTCCTGCACTTCAATGAATAACTCTTTTTTGTAGATGATTATTCCAATTATAAATAATACTGCACTGAATTACTGGTTGGACGGAACCAGACATTATGAGCCGCTTGTACATTATCCAGTAAATTTGAAGCAGCCAAATCATATTTATTTAAGTTTGAATGCCGTGGAAGAAATAAAGAAAACCATCTGCACGGATGGAGACATTGACGTGTTAACCGGTTCTCACGCAACGAGGAGACCCTTTCACGGGGTTAAACGCTTCCAAGGCTATAACCGCATGCCTCCGGGGAGCTTTGTCAAGATTGCGGAGGTGGGGAATGACACTTTATGCATGGCGTGCCCTGAACTATGCTTTCTTTACGCAGCTTCATTTCTGCCACTTCACGAAGTGGTTTACATTGGCAATCAGCTCTGCGCTCAGTATGTCACTGACAGAGATTCTGTAATTGGACAAAGAAACAGAGCACCGATAACAAATGTAAACAAAATAAGGAGGTTCCTAAAAAATGTTGAAGGCCTTAAAGGCATCAAAAAAGCCAGAACAGCAATAAGGTATGTTGTTGACGGATGTAATTCACCAAGAGAGGTTTTCCTGGCTGTGATTGCCAGGCTTCCCAGACATTATGGCGGTTATGGCCTGCCGGAATTTGTAATGAACGGCGAGATCAAGCTTAGTAAAGAGGGGAGCAGTCTTGTTGGATATGATGTGCTGAGGGCAGACATGGTTTGGTACAAACAAAGAAAACTGGTAGAGTATGAAAGCAATTTAATACATCTTGATAAAGACCAGCATGAACATGACAAAAAACGCAGCAATGCAATTCAAAAGGCGGGCTATAGGGTGACTTATATTACAGCAGGACAGATTTCGGACTTTGGAAAGGTCGAGGACACCTTTACGTCGCTTCAGACAGAACTGGGTGTCAGATTTGACCGTGCCAGGTTCGCGGAACAGCAGGAAAAGCGTAGAATAGTAGTAAAAGAACTGTTACATAGATAGTCGTTGCACTTATTTTGCGCTTGTGTGTCATTTCCCTTGCTGTAAGCAAGTAAAAACAGACGGAATGGCCCCAAAAAGGCCGAAAAACATTATAATAATCAACTAAATATAGAGAAAAAGTGGCGTCAATCCTTGTTAAACGATACATAAGTGTAAAAAAAGTGCATTTTTGGATAGATTTATAATATTTTGACACACAACCGCAAAAAACGTGTGCCGCAGCCTGCGGGGTTCTTGATTTTATAGAAACCATTATTATAATTTATAGTAAAAGAAAAAAGAGGAGAGTTGTTATGGGAACAAAGATTTACTGCATTAGGGAAGAAGGCCCTGTTTTCAAGAAGCTGATGTCTGAGAAAGGCTATGAGCTGGTTGTTGGAAAGGGTATTGAGCTGGACAAGCTGGCTGACGTTGATGTCATCCTTCCGATCATGCTGCCGATAGGGGCTAAGGAACTTGATCACGCTCCTAAATGCAAACTGATCTGCAAAGTGGGCGTTGGCGTGGATAATATCGATCTTGAGGAATGCGCGCGCCGCGGCATTCCGGTTTGCAACACACCGCTTTCTAACTATGTTGCGGTTGCAGAGCATGCCATTGCGCTGATGTTTGCGGTAGGCCACCGCATCTATGAGAGAGAACTTGTTATTAAAGATACAGATACACCGGACTTCTCATTTACCAGGATCAGGCCGAACTTTGAATGCATGGATAAGGTGTTTGGCATTATTGGCTTTGGCAACAATGGCCGCTATGCTGCTAAGCTCGCTCATGGTCTGGGAATGAAGGTTATGGTTTATTCAGAGCATGCCAGGAAAGAGGATGTGCCGGATTATGTAATGCTGGCGAACAGCGTTGAGGAGCTGCTGGCACATGCTGACGTGCTCTCGCTTCATATAGCAGCAACACCGGATCAGAAGAATTATATGGACGCAGAGAAGTTCGCGATGATGAAAGACGGCGCTATCTTTATCAATGTTTCCAGAGGTTTTGTGGTTGATGAAGATGCCCTGATCGCAGTGCTTAAGAGCGGCAAGCTCTTTGGAGCCGGTCTGGACGTTGTAAATGACGAGTCACATGTTAAGCCGAATGAGCTGTTCTATATGCCGAACGTTATCATCACACAGCACTGCGCCGCAGGCACTCCTGAGGCCAGCGCCAGAGCACAGGTAATGCAGGCTGAGAACATCATTTCATTTATAGAGAATGGAGTGGTTCCGGAAGGCAGGCTGAAAAACAACCCGGTAAAGAAATAATAATTGAACATTGAACAAATAGAGAGGTAAAAAAATGTGTGCAAAAATTTACTGTATTAGAGAAGAGGGGCCAATCTTCAGGCAGCGTCTTGAAGAGCGAGGTCACGAACTCATTATCGGGAATAAGATTGAACTGGATAAACTGGCAGATGTAGAAGTAATCTGTCCTATCACATGCCCGATAAACGCGGAAGTACTCGATCATGCTCCAAAGTGCAAACTCATTAACAAGACCGGTGTAGGTATTGACAATATTGACCTTGAAGAATGCGCAAGAAGAGGAATCTTCGTAACAAATACACCGGATTCCAATTATCTGGCGGTTGCTGAGCATGCTATTACCCTGATGCTGGCAGTGGGCCATCATATAGCTGAGCGTCATGATCTGCTGAAAGGCAGCTCGCCAAATTGGCAGGAAGCAGCAAAATTCATGAACTTTGAATGTCTGGGCAAGACTATCGCGATCATCGGTTTCGGTCATAACGGAAAATACACAGCCAAATTGGCCGCAGGTCTGGGCATGAATGTTGTTGTTTTCTCAGAGCATTCAAAACCTGAAGATATGCCTGAATATGCGACACTGGCAGCAAGCCTGGAAGAAGCTCTCGCTCAGGCCGATGTCGTATCACTCCATATTGCTGCGTCACCGAGTCAGAGAGATTATTTTAATGCCGAGAAGTTTGCTATGGTCAAGAAAGGCGCTATCTTCATCAATGTAACCAGAGGCTTTACAGTTAACGAGCAGGACTTGATCGCGGCACTTAAGGACGGAACTATTTCAGGCGCAGGACTGGATGTTATGCCGGAAGAGCCTCCTGTACATATCAGCGAGCTTTACAGCATGCCAAATGTCCTTGTTACACCTCACTGTGCAGCCCAGACTCCTGAGAGCAGGGATAGAAGACAGATAATGCAGGTTGAGAACATTCTGTCTGTTCTTGAAAAAGGCGAGGCGCCTGAAGGACGTCTTAGAAATAATCCTGTAAAAATTGACAAATAGCAGGCTTAATGTAGAATAGACATATAAAAATTAATGGAGACTAACTATGGGCACTGGAGAATTAATTGCGGCCATCGCACTGGCAGTAATAGGTATTTATCTGTTCCTCGGAGGCATATTGAAATGGGGTTGGATGTTCGGAGGCTCCGGCAGGAAAGCCAGGGGAATGAACTTCACGATCAATGTGCTGCTCGGAGCGGCTATGATAGTCATTGCAGGTCTGTTCTTTGCAGGAATATTAAAGTTTTAACTGAATATGGAGAAACCCGCTGCCTGAACGCAGCGGGTTTTTTATTTTAAATAAAGT
>JAFRYA010000002.1 GCA_017441295.1 Lachnospiraceae bacterium | reverse complement strand
GAGTGGGTGCTGGGAGCGCTTTCTGAAGAACAGACATATTTTGACATAGTTTATTTCCACAAAACCTATATAAAGAGAAAGGACTACAGAGCTTAAAATGTTAAATGGTAAAAAAGTTTTATACAGCGGTATGCAGTCAACCGGCAATCTTACAATCGGCAATTATCTCGGAGCCCTCAAGAACTGGGTTAATCTGAGCGATGAATATGAATGCTTCTTCATGGTAGCGAATGAGCATTCCATTACAGTGCGCCAGGATCCGGCCGAACTCAGGAAAAGGGCCAGGGCTCTTCTGACTCTTTATATAGCAGCAGGCATTGATCCGGAGAAGAACTGTCTTTACTATCAGAGCCATGTTCCCGCCCATGCTGAGCTGGCATGGATCCTGAACTGCTACACATATATGGGCGAGCTTTCCAGAATGACCCAGTACAAGGACAAATCAGCCAAGCATGCTGACAATATCAATGCGGGACTTTTCACATATCCTGTACTGATGGCTGCTGACATTCTGCTGTTCCAGTCAGACGTTGTACCGGTTGGAATTGACCAGAAGCAGCATCTGGAGCTTACCAGGGATATTGCCATGAGATTCAACAGCATATACGGCGACGTCTTTACCGTACCTGAAGCATACATCGGCGAGGTTGGCCGCAGGATAATGAGCCTGCAGGAGCCTGAGAAGAAAATGAGCAAGTCAGATGAGAATCCTAATGCTTATATCCTGATGATGGATGATAAAGATACTATTATCAGAAAATTTAAGAGAGCTGTTACAGATTCAGAAACATGCATTAAGTATTCAGAGAGCAAACCGGGCGTATCTAACCTGATTGACATCTACGCTTCCTGCACAGGCAAGTCCACAGCAGAGATTGAGAAAGAATTCGAAGGCAAGGGATACGGCGACTTCAAACTGGCTGTCGGCGAGACTGTTACAGACGTACTCGTTCCGATTCAGCAGAGATTTGCTGACCTGGAGAAAAACAAGGATTACATAGATTCCGTAATTAAGAATAATGCCGAGAAGGCATCATATTTCGCAAACAAAACCCTCAGGAAAGTTCAGAAGAAAGTGGGCTTCCCTGAGTTGATCAGATAAGTGAGATTTGTATGGCAGATAAGAATTACACAGGAAATAGTATAGAAATACTGGAAGGACTGGAACCGGTCAGAAAACGCCCCGGTATGTATATAGGCAGTGTTTCCCCGAGAGGCCTCAACCATTTGATCTACGAGATTGTAGACAACGCTGTTGATGAGCATCTGGCGGGATACTGCAGCGAGATTCGCGTTACGTTGGAGGCTGACGGCTCAGTTACGGTTACTGATAACGGACGAGGCATTCCTATCGGCGTAAATGCTAAGACCGGCCTGCCGGGCGTCGAGGTGGTATTCACCATGCTCCATGCCGGAGGTAAGTTCGGCGACGGCAATTACAAGATTTCCGGCGGTCTGCACGGTGTAGGCGCAGCTGTTGTAAACGCCCTTTCCGAATGGCTCGAGGTAGATGTTACCCTGGACGGCAAGGTTTATAACCAGCGCTACGAGAGGGGCAAGGTAATGTACCCGCTTAAAGAGGTCGGCACAGCCAGAAGAGGCATTTCCGGCACCGTGGTCAGGTTCCTTCCGGACTCAGAAATATTTGAAAAAATATACTTCAAGGCAGATGCCATCAAGAGCAGGCTTCACGAGACAGCTTATCTTAACCCTGAGCTGACGATCATTTTTGAAAACAAGAGATTCAGCGAAGAGGAGATAATCACATTCTATGAGCCTGAAGGCATTGTGGCTTATATTAATGAACTGAACGCTGGCAAGGAAACCGTAGCGCCTGTCGTTTACTTCAAGGGCAAGGAAGAAGGCATCGAAGTAGAGGGCGCATTCCAGTTCGTTAACGAATTTGCAGAGAATATCCTGGGATTCTGCAACAATATTTATACCCAGGAAGGCGGTACACATATTACGGGCTTCAAGGCAAAGTTTACTTCAATTATTAACCTTTACGCCCGCGAGCTGGGAATACTAAAGGACAAGGATGACAACTTCACCGGTGCTGATGCGCGAAACGGCATGACAGCTATCATCGCGATCAAGCATCCGGATCCCCGATTTGAAGGTCAGACCAAGACCAAACTGGACAATCCGGACGCACAGAAGGTGGTCAGCGATATCACCGGAGTGGAACTGGAGCGTTATTACGACAAGAACATTGAAATCCTCAAGAACACCATAGCCTGCGCGGAGAAAAGCGCCAAGATCAGGAAGGCAGAGGAGAAGACCAAGACCAATCTGCTGTCCCAGAAAAAGTTTATCATGGAAGGCAATGGCAAACTGGCTAACTGCGAGAGCAGAAAGCCTGAAGAATGCGAGATCTTCATTGTAGAGGGTGATTCCGCCGGCGGCTCTGCCAAGACTGCCAGGGACAGACGCACACAGGCCATCCTGCCGCTCAGAGGCAAGATCCTGAACGTTGAGAAAGCTTCCATGGATAAGGTGCTGGCAAATGCTGAGATCAAGACCATGATCCTGGCATTTGGCTGCGGATTCTCAGAAGGATATGGCAATGATTTTGATATTTCAAAGCTCAGATATAACAAGATAATCATAATGACTGATGCCGATGTCGACGGCGCGCATATCGCTACGCTCCTTTTGACTTTCTTCTACAGGTTTATGCCTGAACTGATCCAGGCCGGACATGTTTTCCTGGCCACTCCGCCGCTTTACAAGGCTATCCCCAAGAAAGGCGAGGAGCAATATATTTATGACGATCTGGCTCTGGACAAATACAGGGCTACTCATAAAGGAGATTTCACCCTCCAGCGATACAAAGGTCTGGGTGAAATGGACGCGGAACAGCTCTGGGAGACCACTCTGGACCCTGAACGCAGAGTCCTGAAAAAGGTGGAGATCGAAGACGCCAGACTGGCATCAGAGATTACTGAAATGCTGATGGGCTCTGACGTAGCCCCCAGAAAGAAATTCATTCATGACAACGCATATCTTGCAGAATTAGATGTATAAAGAGAGAAAAGAATGGAAACAATCTTAAACAGCGAATATTCGGAAATAATGAAAAAATCCTATATTGATTACTCGATGAGCGTTATATGCTCACGTGCTGTACCGGATGTGCGCGACGGCCTTAAGCCGGTTCAGCGCAGGGTACTGTACGCAATGTCTCAATTAGGATTGAAATCAGATAAACCGCACAGGAAATCAGCCCGTATTGTCGGCGATACCATGGGTAAATATCATCCGCACGGTGATTCATCCATCTATGAAACCATGGTTGTGTTGGAGCAGGACTGGAAGAAGGAAATGCCGCTGGTAGACGGTCATGGCAACTTCGGATCCATAGAAGGTGACGGGGCCGCAGCAATGCGTTATACAGAAGCCAGACTGCAGAAGTTCACCCAGGACGTTTATCTGGCAGACCTGGACAAAAACGTAGTTGATTTCATACCAAACTTTGATGAAACAGAGAAGGAACCTGTGGTTCTGCCGGTCAGGGTTCCAAACGTTCTCATAAACGGTGCCGAGGGTATCGCGGTCGGTATGACGACCAATATCCCGACGCACAATCTTAACGAAGTTCTGGACGCGATGATTGCATATATGAAGAAGAAATCCATTACCACGGAAGAACTCATGGAATATGTGATCGGCCCTGACTTCCCGACAGGAGGACTGGTTGTTAATAAATCCGACCTTCTGGATATTTACAAGACCGGCACAGGCAAGATCAAGCTCAGGGGCAAGGTGGAACTGGAGCCGGCCAAGAGAAAATCTGACCGTGACAAGCTGGTAATTACTGAAATCCCTTATACCATGATCGGTGCCAATATTGAGAAATTTATTCTGGACGTTCTGGGGCTGGTTGAATCCAAGAAGACCCAGGACATCGTGGATGTTTCAAATGAGTCCTCAAAGGATGGCATCAGGATAGTGCTCGAACTCAAGAAAGGCGCAGATCCGGTCAAGATAGAGAACATGCTCTACAAGAAGACCAGGCTGGAGGATACTTTCGGTGTAAACATGCTGGTAATAGCAGACGGCAAACCGGAAGTCCTGGGACTCAAGGACATCCTGAAACATTGTGTGGAATTCCAGTACGAGATCAATACCAGAAAGTATACACATCTGCTCGGAAAGGACAAAGAGCAGCTCGAGATCAAAGAAGGCTTGATCAGGGCATGCGATATCATTGACCTTATCATTGAGATAATCAGAGGTTCGCAGAATATTTCACAGGCTAAAGCATGCCTCATTAACGGCGAGACCAAGGACATTAAATTCAAGTCTAAAGAATCTGAGAAACAGGCGAAAACCCTTAAGTTTACTGAGAAACAGGCCACAGCGATCCTCGACCTCAGACTGGCCAAATTAATAGGTCTTGAAATCCTTCAGCTTAAGAAAGAGTACGAAGATCTGAAGAAAGAAATTGCTGAATTTGAGAAGATCCTGTCCGATCCTTCCACGATGAAGAAAGTCATCATTAAGGACCTGGAGGCAATCAAGAAGGAATACGGTTTCGCCAGAAAGACCTTCATAACAGACGCTGAGGCAGCAGTATATGAAGAAGAGAAAGTCAAGGAGCAGGAAGTAGTATTTGTTATGGACCGCTTCGGATATGCCAAGACTCTCGAAACTGCTGTATACGAGAAAAACGCGGAAGCTGTTGACGCTGAGAACAGGTATATCATCAGATGCATGAATACCGACAGGATATGCATTTTTACGCAGACGGGCATTATGCATCAGCTGAAGGTCTTAAAGGTGCCGCTTAAGAAGATCAAGGACAAGGGCACACCGATAGATAACCTCTGCAACTATACATCAGTTACAGAGGACATTATCCAGGTTAAATCCATGGAGCAGGTCAGAAGGAGCGAGCTGCTGTTCACAACAAAACTCGGAATGATGAAATTCGTGGATTCTGCCGAATTTGATGTATCTAAGCAGACTGTAGCGGCCACTAAGCTTCAGGATGGAGACGAAGTCATCAGCATTGAGCTGTTCGATGCGTCCAAGCGTCCTGCCGCAGTGGAAGAAAGCTATGAAGAAGTGGCTGACCTGACTATTTCAGGAGGCTTTGACGGTCCTGACGATTTCATCAGCAGCTTCACAGACGAAGATGATCAGCTGACATTTGAATTCATCGACCTTGGTTTGGATGAAGATATCGCTCCTGCAGCAGAGCCGGCTGCGGACAAGCCAAAAGGCAAGCCTGAATTTACTACCAACAAGATGGTAGTCCTGCAGACCAAAGAAGGCCTGTTCCTTAGATTCAAGCTTAACGAAGTTCCTGAAAAGAAGAAGGGAGCAGTGGGCGTCAGGGGCATCAGACTGGCCGACGGCGATGAAATAGACAAAGTTTATATCGTGGGCTTCGGATCCAAGGATACGATCAAGTATCATGATAAAGATGTTGAATTAATGAAGCTTAAACTTGCCAAAAGGGATACAAAAGGCACAAAACTTAGGATTTGATATTGATTATTTCCTCAGCAAGGCATATCATACATAATTATTTTTTAAAAAATCATATGCGCATTGAGTCGCAGGAAGGAGCAGTGTATGGAAAAGAAGTTAAGAGTTGGCATACTTGGTGCAACCGGCATGGTTGGACAGAGATTCGCCTCCCTGCTTGAGGATCATCCATGGTTTGATGTTGTTCTGCTGGCAGCCAGTGAGAGAAGCGCCGGCAAAACCTATGAGGAAGCAGTCGGAGACAAGTGGAAGATGACCACACCGATTCCGGAGAAGCTCCGCGGACTCATTGTCAGAAATGTAAATGATATTGAGGCAAATGCTGCTGAAGTAGACATGTTCTTCAGCGCAGTTGATATGTCCAAAGAAGAGATCCGCGCATTTGAGGACGCATATGCCAAGACTGAGACACCGGTTGTATCTAATAACTCCGCTCACAGATGGACACCAGATGTTCCTATGATCGTTCCTGAAATCAACCCGGAGCATGCAGAGGTTATTAAATACCAGAAGGAACGTCTCGGCACCAAGAGAGGATTCGTGGCAGTTAAGCCTAACTGCTCGATCCAGAGCTATACACCGGCTCTTCATGCCCTGAAGGATTTTGGCCCGAAGGAAGTTGCTGTATGCACATATCAGGCAATCAGCGGCGCGGGCAAGACCTTTAAGGACTGGCCGGAGATGGTATACAATGTAATTCCTTACATCGGCGGTGAGGAAGAAAAGAGCGAGTTAGAACCGCTCAGGATCTGGGGCGAAGTCAAAGACGGTGTTATTGTGCCGGCTAAGACACCGCTGATTACAGCACAGTGCCTCAGAGTAGCCGTTGAGAACGGCCACACTGCTGCTGTATTTGTAAACTTTGAGAACAAGCCGTCCAAAGAAGAGATCATCAAGAGATGGCGTGAGTTCAAAGGACTTCCTCAGGAGCTTAAGCTGCCAAGCGCCCCTGAGCATTTCATCCAGTACTTTGAAGAGGACAACCGTCCGCAGGCTGTTCTTGACAGAGACTATGAGAGAGGCATGGGCGTCAGCTTCGGACGTCTCCGTGAGGATACTTTATTTGATTATAAATTTGTTGGACTGTCCCACAACACCATAAGAGGTGCTGCCGGCGGCGCTATACTGCTGGCTGAGCTCCTTACGGCACAGGGATATATTGAGGCAAAATAATTGGAGGACATTATGGTAGTCAGAACAAGATATGCACCTAGCCCGACAGGCAGAATGCATGTAGGTAACTTAAGAACAGCTTTATACGAATATCTGATCGCGCGTCATGTAGGCGGCGAATTCGTACTCCGTATTGAGGATACGGACCAGGAACGTTTCTTTGAAGGCGCTCTGGATATTATTTACAGGACGATGGAAGAAACCGGTCTGGATTATGATGAGGGCCCGGATAAGCCAGGTGACTGCGGACCGTATGTTCAGAGTGAACGTGTTACCGAAGGCATTTATATGAAATACGCTAAGATGCTGGTCGAGAAGGGCGAGGCATATTACTGTTTCTGCACCAAAGAACGTCTGGAAAGCCTTAAAACCACTGTTGCAGGCAAGGAAATCATGTTATACGACAAACACTGCCTGCATCTGTCAAAAGAGGAAATTCAGGCAAATCTGGACGCCGGAATGCCATTTGTAATCCGTCAGAACATCCCGAATGAAGGAACAACCTCATTCTTTGATGATATTTACGGCGAGATCACTGTAGAGAACGCAGAACTCGACGACATGGTATTGATCAAATCAGACGGATATCCAACATACAACTTCGCAAACGTTGTAGACGACCATTTGATGAGAATCACACACGTTGTCAGGGGTAACGAATACCTTTCATCCACACCTAAATACATCAGACTGTATCAGGCATTTGGCTGGGAGCCGCCTGTATTCGTTCATCTGCCGCTGATCACTGATGAAGAGCACCACAAGCTGTCAAAACGTTCAGGCCACTCTTCATTCGAGGATCTGGTAGAGCAGGGATTCATTCCTGAAGCAATCGTTAATTACATCGCGCTGCTCGGCTGGAGCCCTGAGGACAATAACGAGATTTTCTCACTGAAGGAACTCATTGAGAAATTTGACTATACCCGTATCAATAAATCACCTGCAGTCTTTGACATGGTCAAGCTCAGATGGATGAACGGCGAATATGTCAAGACAATGGACTATGACAGGTATAAAGAAATGGCTCTGCCGTATGTAAAGCAGGTTATCCACAAGGAACTTGATTTCGACAAGATCCTCGAGCTCATGAAGACCAGGATCGAGATTTTCCCGGATATCTGCGAGAAGATCGATTTCTTTGAAGAACTGCCTGATTATGATGTGGAAATGTACACTCATAAGAAGATGAAGACCAATTCCGAGAATTCCCTGGAAGTATTAGAAGAACTTCTGCCTATCCTTGAGAAGCAGGAAGACTATTCACTTGACGCTCTCAGAGACGTGATCACAGAGTATACAGTCAAGAAAGAAGTTAAGAACGGAGTAGTACTGTGGCCTCTCAGAACAGCTGTTTCAGGCAAACAGTCAACACCTGGAGGAGCATTTGAAATCATGGAGATCCTTGGCAAAGAAGAGTCCCTGAGAAGAATCCGCATAGGCATTGAAAAACTTAAGAACTGCTAAGCCTAAATAATTATTGCCCGGGCTGATATGCCCGGGCTTTTTGTAAAAGGAGAATAATATGGCATACGATTTCAGAGGAGAATGCAGAGAAGCTTTAACAACTGTATATAATGCTTTAAAAGAAAAAGGCTATAATCCGATCGATCAGATCACAGGTTATCTGCTTTCAAATGATCCAAGCTATATAACAACTTACAATAATGCCAGAAATGCGATCCAAAAAGTGGATAGAGATGAGCTGATCGGGGAGCTTCTGTTAGCATATTTCGGCGACAAATAATGAGATTCAGATTACAGATTGTTTTTTTAATACTATTATGTTTGGTACTTACCGCCTGCAGTTCAGCTGCCGGTGATGTATCTTCAGAAAATGAAAGCACGGCAGAAACTGCTGAAGCAGAGACTGTCGTGACAGCAGATGTGGTTCCGGATCTTAAGAACGGATATTCCGAATTCATTGGCCCGTGGGCATATATGTTCTACGCCAAGGATGTGAACACTACATACAAATATCATGATGCTTATGACGGATATATCCCAAAAGCTGGAGACCTGCTGATCACAGGTGAAGACTATGACGGTTTCTTCTTAAGTGACACAACACTGGAGAAGGTCACCGGCCTGGGGGAATTTGAATACTGGCACGAGGATTATGGATGGAATGGACATATCCTTTATATCTATGACAGCACCGGCGGAGTACTGACCTGCTATGAAGGCAACACAATAGCGCCCGGGCAGGACCTGGACGTGAACGACCCGGATTACATCCATAAGTCATCTATCGACATGGTCAGGGTCAACTTTAAGACCGGCCAGACTTATACTGAGAACAAAGTACCTGTTAAGCCGATCAGGGCAGTCATCGAAACCTGCTTTTCTGATGAATTTGTTTCAGCTGCCAATGACAAGGCTGCTGAAATATACAGGGCTTTCTATGCTGATCCGGAGGCAGTGCGCAGAGAGATACTGAATCTGTATAAAATGGACATAGACTGGTGCGGACTGTTCGTGCACTATCTGCTGCTGGGGACGGCAGACAGCATGTCATAAATCCCTGATAAAATCAGATCTGCCTGTGTTTTTGCCGCGATATGAATCCAGATATGAAATATGAAGCTCGTTGCGGGCTCTCGTCATAGCCACATAGAGGAGACGCCGTTCTTCCTCAATTGACTGAGGCGTTTTGGCTCTCTTGCTGGGAATGGCACCTGCATTCACACCAGGTATGATAACAATATTGAATTCAAGACCCTTTGAGGCGTGCATGGTCATTACCTGCACGCCATTTTTATCGCCTTTCTGAGGCTCATTTAACAGCTTCAGATTCTTTTCAAATTCAATAAATGATTTAGAACCGGAAGCCGCGCTTATAACATTTTCAATGAATTCCTGCAGGCTGCTGTCATCTATGGAATGCTCGCGGGCATATTCAGACAGAAAACTTTTATATCCGATCACATTGAAAATATAATTCAGGGCGGCATATGGAGTCATATCTTTCAGAAAGAGCATCTGGCTTTCAAATATCCTGATCGAGTTCAATATCTTTGGGCTTCGTCTGAAATAATACCTTTTGAGGTTCAGGAAGATATCTTCTTCGCTGACGGCTTCGCGCGAAATCAGCCTGGAAGGCTTGTTCATTACTCTAATGAAATCCGCTCTTGAGACTTTGCCTGAGGCAATATGAATGAAAGACTGAATATCCTTTACAGCAAAAGTGAACTTTGATGAGCGGAATTCATGGTTCACCATAACCGGTATGGCTTCGCGGAAAAGCCTTGAGATCAGATATTCATAATCATAGTTGTTTCTAAAAAGCACTGCTATTTCTGACAGAGGGCAGCCCTCAGCAGTTTTTGATTTGATCAGTTCAATAATGTGGTCTGCCTCAGCTTTTCTTTCAGGGAAATTTTTGAGGAAAAAGGATTCATCATTGGTGTCTGATGCAGGAATGATCTTTTTATTAAAGCGGTTTTTGTTTTTGCTGATGACTTTGGAAGCAGCTTTGATAATAGCACTTGTGCTTCTGTAGTTAATATTTAATATGACCTGGGCGCAGTCAGGGTAATCCTTAGTGAATCTCTGCATGATCTCAGGATTGGCGCCTCTGAAACCATATATGCTCTGATCATCATCACCGACCGCAAAGAGGTTGTTGAGGGGGAAAGAGATCATTTTAATAATCTCATACTGGAGCATGTTAATGTCCTGGAATTCATCTACCAGGATAAACCGGTATTTTTCGCGGCACTGCATAAGTATTTCCGGGTTGTCTTTTAGCAGCTTATAAGCGAACAGCAGCATGTCATCAAAATCATATAGTCTGCTGTCACGCAGACTTCTGTTATATTCCCTGAAAACCTGACGGAAGAGCTCTTCAGGCAGGGAAGAGGAAACATATGAGTTAAGGTCAGCCAGATTTCCTTTTATATTGCCGATCTCATTTAATACACTTTCATACAGCTGATCATCATCAGATTCGAAAGAGTATTTGAGGATTTCTCTCTCGACGATTTCGATTTTTTCACTTTCTGTTATGATGTTTCGGGCATTCAGGCCCAGAGAATCTTTTAATATGCCGAAAAAAATGCTGTGAAAAGTACCGAATGTGGGTGATGAACTGCCCTGAGCAGACATGGATGAATATCTTTTCTCAAGCTCTTTGGCCGCGGCTCTGGAAAAAGTGACAGCCAGAATGTTTTCCGGATGCACATTGCATTCAGATATCAGATGGTTTATTCGTTGAATGAGTACTGAAGTCTTCCCGGAACCGGGACCGGCCAGAACCATCATGGGGCCTTTGAAATGCTGCACAGACTGCAGCTGGGAATTATTTAATTTCATGGGCTTATTTTAGTAACAAAGCTTTCCATTATCAAGGAGTTTGTGTTATATTTATCATCGACTAAATATGTTCACATAAAAGGAGAATGAAATGAACTACAGCGAAGCTAAAGAGAAACTCGAAAAATATGGACAGCAGCAGTTGTTAAGATTTTACGACGAGCTTTCCGAGGAAGAAGCACAGGCGCTTCTTGCAGAAATAAATAAAATTGATTTCAGTGTACTTGAAGGAAAGGAAAAGGATATCAGTACATCAGTTTTCACGCCGCTGAAAGCTCTGACTGCAGAAGAAATCGAGAAAAGAAAAGACTCTTTCTTTGAAAAGGGTATTGAAGCGATCAGACAGGGCAAGCTGGCATGCGTGCTGCTGGCAGGCGGTCAGGGAACCAGACTGGGATTTGACGGACCAAAAGGCACACTGAATGTAGGCGTTACCAAAGAACTCTATCTGTTCGAGATGCTCATTAACAATGCCAAAGAAGTGGCAGCTAAAGCCGGCTGCGCTTTCCCGATTTATATTATGACATCCGAGAAGAACAATGCCGCTACAGTCAGATTCTTTAACGAGCATAATTTCTTCGGATATGACAAAAATATGATTCATTTCTTCATTCAGGAAATGTCTCCTGCCACGGACTATGACCACAAAGTATACCTGGAAGGCAAAGGACATGTATCACTTTCCCCAAATGGTAACGGCGGATGGTACAGATCACTCAGGCTTAATGGATTATATGATGACATTAAGGCACAGGGTATTGAATGGTTCAATGTATTCGGCGTTGATAACGGTCTTCAGAAAGTAGCAGACCCATATTTTCTGGGAGCAGTACTGGAGTCAGGCGATGACCTTGGCGCAAAGGTAATTAAAAAGGCATTCCCGACAGAAGGCCTCGGAGTAATCTGCTACCGCGACGGCAAGCCTTCTATCGTTGAGTATTACGACCTTACTGATGAAATGCTGGAAGCAAAGGACGAGAACGGTGAGCTGGCATATAATTTCGGAGTAATACTTAACTACCTGTTTAACATTGAAGCTCTTGAAAAGATTGCCGGTGAAAACCTTCCGCTCCACATTGTTAAGAAGAAAATCCCTCATTTAGATGAGGCAGGCAACTTAATTAAGCCGGAAGAGCCAAATGGATATAAATACGAGACACTGGTTCTCGATATGATCGAAATGATGGATAACTGCCTGGTTTACGAGGTTATCCGTGAGAAGGAGTTCGCTCCGATCAAGAACCTGCACGGCGTAGACTCATTGGACAGCGCCCGCGAGCTGTATGCAAAAAATAACATAGAATTGTAGGAATAAAGATGGATACTGTATTAAATATAATTTCAGCTAAATTAAAAGAAGCTTTCGAGGCAGCAGGCTATGACAGTACACGTGTCTGCGCGTCTATTTCAAACAGGCCTGACCTGTGTGAATACCAGTGCAACGGAGCCATGGCTCTGGCTAAACAGGCTCACAAGGCACCGCTGGCTATAGCTGAAGACGTTGTCGCTCAGCTTAAAGGCAGCGACATGTTTGAGGCTATTGACGCTGTGGCACCGGGCTTTATAAATATGACTGTCAGCGGCTCATTTATGGCTGGTTACCTGAATGGCATGACTAATTCTGACAAGTTCGGTCTGGAAGCTCCGGATAAGGTCAAAACAATCATTGTTGACTACGGCGGAGCCAACGTTGCCAAGCCTCTTCATATAGGACATCTTAGATCTGCCATTATTGGTGAGAGCATTAAGCGTATCTGCAATTATATTGGACATAAGGCCATTGGTGACGTGCATCTGGGCGACTGGGGACTTCAGATGGGCCAGATCATCGCTGAACTGAGAGCCAGAAAGCCGGAACTGCCTTATTTTGATCCTGAATTCAAGGGAGAATATCCAAAGGAAGCTCCTTTTACAATTTCTGAACTGGAAGAAATATATCCAACGGCCAGCAAGAAATGTAAACCGGATTCCGAGACATACGATCCCGCGTTTGCGGCTGAGGCACATGATAATACAGTTAAGCTGCAGCAGGGAGATCCAGGCTGCAGGGCTATTTGGAAGCATGTAATTGATGTTTCTGTAGCTGACCTTAAGAAGAATTATGACAACCTGAATGTTGAGTTTGAGCTCTGGAAGGGCGAAAGTGACGCTCAGCCTTATATTCCCGCGATGCTTAAGGATATGAAGGCCAAGGGCATTCTGGAAGAGAGCGACGGAGCGTTAGTTGTAAATGTTACTGAGGACGATGACAAGAAGGAACTCCCGCCATGCATCATCGTTAAGTCTGACGGTGCCACATTGTATGCCACCACAGACCTCGCGACAATAGTTGAGAGGGTTAAACTGTTTGATCCTGACGCTATTATTTACGTTGTAGACAAGCGTCAGGCACTGCATTTCCAGCAGGTTTTCCGTACCGCTCATAAAGCCGGCATCGTTGATGACGGCGTTGAACTGTTCCATCTGGGATTCGGCACAATGAACGGAGCTGACGGACAGCCGTACAAGACCCGTTCAGGCGGAGTCATGAGGCTGGAAGTTTTGATCCGGGAAATTAACGAGGCAGTTCTTGAAAAGATGAAAGAAGGAAGAGAGCTTTCTGAAGACGCTGAAGAAACTGCCAAGATAATTGGACTGTCAGCTCTGAAATACGGAGATCTGTCCAACCAGGCGACCAAAGATTATATATTTGATATTAATAAATTCGCTTCATTTGAAGGCAATACAGGTCCATACATCCTGTACACCATAGTCCGTATCAAGTCTATTCTGGCTAAATATGGCCAGGAGCCGAGCGGATGCATCCGTTTCACCGGTGAGGCTACTGAAAAGGCTCTCATGATCGAACTGGCCAAGTTTAATGAAGTGATCAGGGCGGCATATGAGGAGAAGGCGCCTCACAAGATCTGCGCGTTTATTTATGATCTTTCAAATGCTTTCAACTCCTTCTATCATGAGGTTAAGATTCTGACTGAATCTGATGAGCAGAAGAAAGACAGTTATCTGAGCCTAATGCTGCTGACTAAAAATGTTCTTGAAACATGCATAGACCTGTTAGGATTCAAGGCACCTGAGAGGATGTAACCGATGGCAAAGTATAACCAGAAAAACATCAGAAATTTCTGCATAATAGCCCATATCGATCATGGCAAATCCACGCTGGCAGACCGTATTATTGAAAAGACCGGTCTGTTAACCAGCCGTGAGATGCAGTCACAGGTGCTGGACAATATGGAACTCG
>JAFRYA010000032.1 GCA_017441295.1 Lachnospiraceae bacterium | reverse complement strand
GACAATCCACAGACAAACGATGAAAACAACATGTGGATGTGGATCGCATTCATGGGCGTAGCAGCACTTGGAATCGCAGGTTCCGCTGTATATGACAGGAAACGTAAGAAAGACTGATTAAAATGATTGTTAAGAGGCGGGCTTAATGCCCGTCTCTTTTTGTTTTGCGGAGTATATGTACAAATAATTATTTTATTGCTTTCTGATGTTGAGAAGGTATATAATTAAAACAACTATAAATATTGCCCCGGTAGGACTTTTTGGGGCGCAGCCTTGAGGGAGGTATATTATGAAATCAAGGAAGATACTTGGAATATTGCTGGCAATGCTGCTGGTAATCAGCCTTCTGCCTATGACAGCTTTGGCTGATGAAGAGGATTACACTAATATTGATGAAGTTAATCTTGAAATCACAGCACCAAAAGAAGGTACTGTAGTAACTGCTGAACTTATCGGTGGAGAGGAAGAATATGATTGGGACACCCAGAGCCCGAAACCTGATGTTAATATTACAGACAGTGACTCCCATTGTCATATTTATGAGGATGAGGAGATCAACGCCAGATATTGGGTCGATCCAGAAAATGAATCCCTGTATGTTAATAGTGAAGAGGATCCGTACATGATGGGCGGCGAAACATATTATGCATATGTCAGCATCTATGCTGAAGAAGGATATGCTTTCCTGGACGAGCCAATTGTTAATGTGACCGGCGGAGAAGTGTATGATGTTATACCTGGTGTTGTAAATGAGGATGACGTTATTATTTCAATTGTCGTTATTATTGCGGTAAATGTCAAAGAAGAGATAATCGAATCAGTTGACGTAACAATCACTGCTCCTAAGTGCGGCACTGTTGTAACTGCTGATGGATATGATGAGCCTATAGTAAGAGGCAAGCCGGGAGTACATTATTATGCAGATACCCAGTCCCCGAAGCCTGAAATAACTATAAATGACAGCGATGCATTATATGATCTGTTGACTGATGAAGACGGAGATGCATATAGCTACTGGCTGGAGAAAAAAGACGAGGAATCATATGAACTGTATGTCAACTGGGAAGAGCATCCATGCATGGTTGGCGGTGAGACAGTATATGCTGAGTTCGTTTTAGCAGCTAAAGGTGCGCACTTCCCTATGCCTGAGAAGGCCGGATTTGGTGAAGAAATTGAAATTAATCTTACCGGAGGCACGGTGGTAGACTATATGGTAGAAGGCAATATTCTTTTTGTTCTTGCTGAAGTCGAAGTAGAACACATCGAAGGAGAGCCTGTCACTGAGAATGTAGTTGATCCGTTATGCCTGGAAGACGGCTCACATGAGAATGTTGTTTACTGCGATGCCTGCGGCGCAGAGCTCAGCAGGGAACCTGTAGTAGACGATCAGCTCGGCCATGACTGGGGCGAGTGGACAGTTGTCAAGGAGCCTCAGGTAGGCGTAGCCGGCGAAGAGCAGCGCATCTGCAAGAGGGATCCGTCTCACGTAGAAACCAGGGAGATCGCTCCACTGGAGGAAGAAGAGACAGAGAAACCTACTGAGAAGGAAACAGAGAAGGATGACAACCCTCAGACAAATGATAACAACAACATGTGGATGTGGATCGCGTTCATGGGCGTAGCGGCACTTGGAATCGCAGGTTCTGCTGTATATGACAAAAAACGTAAGAAAGACTGATTGATATAATCTGTTAAGAGGCGGGCTTAATGCCCGTCTCTTTATTTCATAAAATAAAAAGAGAGGGATAGGATATGAGATTATCGGCACCTGTTTTTGTGAAGGATATGACTCCGGAGAGCTATGCTATGGCTCATGTTGAGAAGGGGTACGGCGCAGCCTGGATCGGCAAGGAGTTCAGCCCGGGAAACGCGGAAAACGCGAAATATGTGGAAACTCTTAAGAAACATAACATTATTATCGGCGAAGTCAGAATGGATGAGCCTACGAATGTTATGAGTCCGGACCCGGCTTTTCAGAAGAAATCTATCGAATACTGCAAGTCACGTTTAGCGCTCGCTGACGAAATGGGAGCTGTATGCTTCGCTACGCTGGTGGGTTCTGCAAATCCTGAATTCTTCGGCGGCCCATGCCCGGAGAACTATTCGAAGGAGTTTGAGGACGCTGCGCTCGAAGTATGGAGAGGCATCCTTAACGAAGTAAAACCTACCAGGACCAAGCTGGCGTTTGAATTTGTTCCGTTCTGCTTCATGGACAGCATGGATAATCAGGCGGCCTTCATTGACCGTCTGGAGTCAGACATGGTAGCCATGCATTTCGACCCGGTCAACTATATGTCAACAATGAGGAGGGTCATGACCAGCGGCCAGTACTTCAATGATATATTTGACAGATACGGCAGCAGGATAGTATCCCTGCATGCCAAGGACATTGACGTGGATGACCATTCAATGGTTACTGTTATGAAGGAAAAGTTCATCGGCGAAGGCAGGATGGACTATGTGACATACCTCAGAAGAGCGGCACAGATGCCTGCGGACACACCGATCTGCTTTGAGCATTTCTGGACACCGGAGGAGTACGAGACCCAGAGGCAGTGCTTCCTGAAACAGGTTGAAAAAGCGGGAGTATCGCTGGTACTGCCTGAATAAAACGATTATCGCCAGGCGCGCATCCTTTGTGGGTGCGCGCTTTTTGTATATATTAAAAACAATAATAATAGTCAATTGACCGCTGATTACACCAATGGTATACTTCTTGGTATACCAAGATTAAAATTGCAATATTATGCACAATCATACGAAAGGAAGGGTTTTACATGGCAAACGAAAGTGTTGAGAAAGTTCTGAAACTATTGGACAAAACAATAGTCGGCGGAACCCTGTTCTCCCTTGACAAGCTCCTTAACGCCCTGTCGGCGGTTTCCAGCGAATTCAAGGACGAACTGAAGCAGTATGACATTACAGTTCAGCTGCGTCTCAAAGACAAGTCATATGGCCGTTATTTCAAGTTCAGAAACGGAACTGTTACAGGCTATGACGGAATCAACGGAGACGCCAGAGTTGAGATGATCTTTGAAGATGAGACAGTTGCCAGAAAGGTAACAGCGCTTATCAGGAGTCAGTTTGACTTCGTAAACGCTGCCAAGAACGGCCAGCTGGTCCTGAACGGACCGGATGACGAGGCAATGTGGTTCTCATCTCTTTTACTTAAGGTATTTGCTTTCGATGTTTTATACCTCAAGAATTATGGTACCAAGATGCCTAACGGTGAAATGAGATACACCACAGGCACAAACGGCGGTCCGCTGTTTGTATATGTTAAGGACGGCAAGATCGTCAGATGTACACCTATTGAATTTGACGAGACAGACGCTCCGATGTGGACCATCCATGCCAAGGGCAAGGCTCTGACCCCACCGAGACGCGCCACTATCGCTCCATACACACAGGGTTGGAAGAGCATGGTTTATTCACCGAACCGTGTGCTTTACCCGATGAAGAGAGTGGACTTTGATCCAAACGGAGAGCGCAACTACGAGAACCGTGGTATCTCCGGATACGAGAGGATCTCATGGGATGAGGCTCTGGATATCGTAGCTAAGGAGATCATCCGTGTACGCCAGACATACGGACCTGGCGCAATCTTCCATACCTCAGGCTCACATCATAACTGGGGCAATATCGGATATTATCTTTCCACAGCAAAGAGATTTTTCAATGTGCTCGGCGCAACCACAGCACAGCTTAACCCGGACAGCTGGGAAGGCTGGGCATGGGGCGGACAGCACCATTTCGGCGGCAGTGCCCGTAACGGCGGTACTGAGCCATACAATACTGTAGAAGACTGCCTGCAGAATTCCGAATTCATTGTATTCTGGTCATCTGACCCGGAGTCCACATCCGGTAACTACGCAGGACAGGAAGGTACAGTCAGAAGAGAGTGGATTAATCAGCTGGGCATTCCTTGTGTCCATATCGATCCATATCAGAATGCTACAGCAGCCTTCGTTCACGGCAGATGGATCTGCCCGAGACCGGCAACGGATGCGGCCATGGCTATCGCCATTGCCAACGTCTGGATGAAGGAAGGCTTATACGATAAAGATTACGTTAAGAAACGCACCTACGGCTTCGAGAAATGGCAGGCGTACGTACTCGGCGAGGAAGACGGCATAGACAAGACTCCTGAATGGCAGGAGGACATTACCGGTGTTCCTGCGCGTACAGTCAGAGGCCTGGCACGTTACTGGGGCACACACAAGACATATCTGGCATGCGGCTCCATGACGTCATTCGGCTCTGCAGGACGTACAGCATTCGGTACAGAGTGGGCACGTTCAATGGTCTGCCTCATCGCTATGCAGGGTCTTGGAAAGCCTGGAATCAACTTCGGAACACTGCAGTACGGCACACCTCTGGACTGCAAGTTCTGGTTCCCGGGATATGCAGACGGCGGTTTTTCAGGTGACTTCATCACCTCAGGCGCAGGCGTTTCCACATACAACAGAATGCCGCAGACACCTTCCATCAACTCAGAATACCAGCAGATTCCTCGTCTGCGTATTCCTGAAGCCATCATGGAAGGCAAGGCAGAATCCCATGTAATGGGTGTTTATTCAGTACATCAGCAGTTCGGTACCATCAAGTATCCTGCTCCTGGCCATGAGAGAGTCAGAATGTACTACAAGTACGGTGGTTCCCATATCGGCACACAGCCTAATTCCAAGAGATTCGCTCAGATGTACCGCTGCGATTCACTGGAGTTTGTAGTAAATCAGGCTGTATGGTTCGAGGGCGAAACCAAGTTCGCCGATGTCATCCTTCCGGCATGTACGAACTTTGAACGCTGGGATATCGCTGAATTCGCTTCCTGCGGCGGCTATATCGACAAATCATACCTGCAGAACAACTCACGTGTTATCTTCGTACAGCACAAGTGCATCGAGCCTCTGGGCGAGTCCAAGTCAGACTTTGACATCTTCCAGATGGTAGCTAACAGGCTGGGACTGTGGCAGGTATATTCAGAAGGCAATTCACAGTATGACTGGTGCAAGAGATATTACGAAGCTACTGACATGAAGAATGTCATGAGCTGGAATAAATTCATCAAGAAGGGCTACTATGTAGTTCCGCCACTGCCTGAAAACAGAAGGGATCCGGTAGCTTACAACTGGTTCGCTGAAGGCAGGAAGAAGGATACTCCTGAGCTCACTCCGCTGCCATCCGAATATTACGGACGTTATGGCGAGGGCATGCAGACTCCTTCAGGCAAGATTGAATTTGAATGCCAGACCCTTAAGAGATTTGACCCGAATGATGATGAGAGACTTCCGATCTGTACTTACATTCACAGCTGGGAAGGCGTAGGCTCAGTTCCTTACCAGAAATATAAACTGCAGCTGATCTCACCTCATTCCAAATATTCATTCCATACAATGGGCGACCTGAAGGATACCAATATCAACGATATCCAGGAGCACCGTATGCTGATCGACGGACACCGTTACTGGATATTCAGGATGAATCCTAAGGACGCTGCCAAGAGAGGACTTAAGGACCACCAGGTTGTAGAGGTTTACAATGACAGAGGCCGCGTACTGTGCGGACTGGAGCTCACAGAGAGAGTTCCTGAGGGTGTATGCCATTCCTACGAATCCTGTGCAGATTACAGAACTCTGGAGAATAATCCGGGCGGCGAAGACACAGTTGAGGTAATGGGCTGCATCAACAACCTGACTCCTGGCAGATTTATTACCAGACACGCTCACGGACTGGCGGTTAACTCCTGCCTTGTAGAAGTTAAAGCCTGGGAAGGAGGCAAAGTAGAATGAAAAAGTTTCATATGATCATCGACCTTGAGAAATGCGTAGGCTGCTTTAACTGCATGCTGGCATGCAAGGACGAACACGTTGGAAATAAATGGCTCCCATATACAGACGAGCAGCAGAAACACGAAGACAAATGGATCTGTCCTGAACTCACAGAGAGAGGAGAGGCTCCCTATACTGAAGTAACTTACGTTACCAAGACCTGTATGCAGTGCGACAATGCTCCGTGCATTAAGAAATACCCGGACGTTTTGTTCAGACGTTCAGACGGCATTGTTCTGATCGACCCTCAGAGGGCCAAAGGCAATCCGGACATTGTTAACGCCTGCCCATACGGCAACATTCATTGGAACGAAGAACTCCAGGTGGCTCAGAAATGTACCGGCTGCGCACATCTGCTTGATCAGGGATGGACTGAGCCTAGATGCGTTCAGGCCTGCCCGCTCCACGCTATACAGACAGTTTTCTGCGAGGATTACCAGTGGGATCAGCTGGTTGAGACACAGGGCCTCAAGCCTATCACCAGCGGCGAGAACAGACCAAGGGTTATGTACAAGAACCTTTACTGCTACAACAAGTGCTTCATCAAAGGCGCATTCGCTTTTGATAAGGACGGCATTGAAGAAGCAGCAGTAGGCATCAAGGTAGAGCTGCTGATCAATAAGGTTGTTGTTGCTGAGACAGAGACTGACTTCCTCGGCGAATTCAAGATCGACAGGATTCCTAAGGACTCCGGCAAGATGACCATCAAGGCCAGCATGGACGGTTACGATCCTATCCTGGTTGATCTGGAGATCAAGGACAAGAGCGTGGTACTGGACTGCTACAAGTTCGGCACGGATGAGCTGGGAAAACCTGCTGTTATCCTGCCTAATGAACATGCAAATGAACTGGCTGTCCAGCACATGACCAAGGCAGACGCAGAAGAAACCAAGGAAGCATACGGAAAATAATTAATGGAAAAATTATCGAAGGAATTTATCCACGAAGAAATGGATAAAAGGTTAGGAGAGGGATATTCACTCTGGGCGGAATTCTTAAAAGATTCCGCACCGGAGGAATACCGTTATATCGGAGCCGATGCTGTCATGGAAGGCTATGACGGCCGGCACACGCTTGACCTTGCCTCAGCCTGCCAGTGTTTCTTCTGGTTCAGATTCCTTCACGAGCAGACAGATGACAAAGATTTATTGCTGGGCGACTACTTTTTCAGCAGGTTTTCGCACTGGCTCATTCCGATAGACTCAACGCCTCTGATCGATGCTTTTTCCGTGTATCTTAAAGATGATGCGCAGGGAACATTTAATGGCAGGGCATTTGACGCAGCTGAACTCGAAAACTTTTTCAGACAGGTAGGAATTGTATTAGATGACTGAGAACCTATTAAAAAAAATAGCGAAAAGCCAGCTTGACAGCGATTTCTACTGCGGCCTCGAAAAGGCAGACCGGGAACTGGAGAATGAGCTTGATCGGATATGCATTACGGATGACCTGAAAAGGGCAGTGATGAGCGGCGGCAAGAGAATGCGCCCGAATCTGGCGTATACAGCGTACAGACTGGGATCTTCTGATACTGAGATCGTCCCGCTCATGGTCATGGTGGAACTCATGCATTCAGCATCTTTGATCCACGATGACGTGGTGGACAAGGCTGGCATCAGAAGGAATGTTCCGACCATCAACGCGACGAGCGGCGATTACAGAGCAGTGCAGTCAGCTGATTACCTTCTCAGCAGGGCAATGGAGTACCTGCATGTTTACAAGGGCAGCGGTATCGATGAGAGACTGGCCGAGGTATCCCTGAGAATGTGCCGGGGAGAGTTTCTTGAAATCAGAGAAGCATTCCGGATAAGCGAGGATGCGGAAGAGAAGTACTTCGAGCTTATCAGGCACAAGACAGCCATCTTCATCGGAGCGTGCGCCGCATGCGGCGGCATTGCAGGAGGCCTTCCGGCAGAGTATGTAAAAAGCCTTGAAGACTACGGCACATACTTAGGAATAGCATTTCAGATAAGGGATGACTGCCTGGACTTCGAAGGAGAAACGGTCTTCGGGAAAAAAATCGGACAGGATCTGGACAGCGGCCTGTGCACATTACCGCTGATATATGCGATGAAGGCAGAGCCTCTGCTTTACAGCCTGTTAAAGACCAGAAACCCGAATGGAAGCTTAAGCCAAAAAGACAGGGAATATGTCATTAAAATAGTCTGCAGATATGGAATAAACGACTGCCGCAGACTTATTGAAGAATACAGCACCAGGGCAGTTGAAACAATAAAAGACATTCCGGACTCGCCTGCTAAGGATGCTCTCATCCTGATGGCAGAGGGCCTGAAAAACAGAAAGAAATAAGCCGTTTTTTTCAGAAAGGAAAAGCGCATGGAAAAGATCTTAAACAGAAAAGAGGGGAAACTCTTAGCTGAAAGAATCGCGCGCGAAGCAGATGTAAAGCTTCACGAGTGCTATCAGTGCGGCAAATGCAGCGCAGGCTGCCCTATGGCAGATGCAATGGATCTGATGCCGAGACAGATAGTACATCTCATGCAGCTGGGCGATATGACGGAAGTCATGAAGTCCAAGAGCATCTGGCTGTGCGCGTCATGTCACACCTGCGTTGAGAGATGTCCTCACAGCATTGACATTCCGACTCTCATGGAGAAGTCCAGAATGGAAGCGCAGAGGAGGGGCATCTGCGCAGTCAGGGACGTAAGGCTGTTTAACGATATCTTCATGGAGACGGTAAGGGGATTCGGCAAATCCCAGGAAGTTATCCTGGAGGGCGCTTATAACGTCACATCAGGCCATTTCTTCCAGGATATGAAGAATGTACCTAAGATGCTCCAGAAAGAGATCGTACGACCTGAACTCAACCAGGTTAATGCCGTAAATGAAGTAAGAGATATCATGAAAGAATGTGAGAAGGGAGGTGCAAACAGATGAAAAAATTTGCATATTTCCCGGGCTGTTCAATGGATTCAACAGCTGTAACATACAAGGCATCTCTCGAATATGTCGCAGGCAGGATAGGTCTGGAACTCAAGGAAATCCCGGACTGGAACTGCTGCGGATCCACAGCGGCTCACACAAAGAATGAAAAGCTGGCATATTCACTCGCTGCCAGAAATATAGCCATCGCGGAAGACACCTATCCTGATCTTGATATCGTAACTCCTTGCGCTGCATGCTATTCAAGACTGGCATATGCCAAACATGCGGCAGAAGATGAGTTCACGCGTCAGGAGATTGAAAGAATCATCAAACGTCCTTTTAAGGGCAAAAAGGAAATCCTGAACTTCCTTGATGTTTTCTCTCAGGAAGACGTTATGCAGGCCTGCAAAGAGAATATGGTCAGGGACCTGTCAGGCTTGAAGATTGCCTGCTATTACGGCTGCCTGATGTCTAGACCAAGGAAGATCACCAAGGCCGAGGACATCGAAAATCCGATGCAGATGGATAAGATCATAGAGCTCACCGGAGCCACAGCCGTTGAATGGGATTTCAAGACTGAATGCTGCGGAGCCAGCCATCAGGTAGACGCCCCGCGACAGTCACGCCCTCTTATTGAAAGAATATTCAGGAATGCTAAGGCAAACGGAGCCCAGGCAATAGTTACCGCCTGCCCGCTCTGCAACATGAACCTGGATATGAGAGAAAAAGAAATCAACGAGATGTTCAGCAAGAAGTATGACATTCCTGTATTCCAGTTCACTGAGATCCTGGCTATTGGAATGGGTGCCGGAGCTAAGACCAGCGGCATCCACCAGCACTTCTGGCCGGCATTCGACCTTATCAACGGTGTGTTAAGGGCAAATTTCGGAAAGGCAGGTAAATAATATGGCAAGAATAGGTGTTTTTATCTGTCACTGCGGAACAAACATTGCCGCAACCGTTGACGTGGAAGCTGTGGCAGCAGCTGCCAGAGAGTTTCCGAATGTTGCATTCGCGACGACATACAAATATATGTGTTCAGAGCCTGGACAGGCGATGATCAAAGAGTCTATCGAGGATTACAACCTCGACAGGATCGTTATCGCTTCATGCTCACCGAGAATGCATGAGCTTACTTTCCGCAAGATGCTCAAAGGTACTAAGATAAACCCGTATATGCTCGAGATAGCCAATATCCGTGAGCAGTGTGCGTGGGTTCATACCGACAGGGCCAAAGCTACCGAGAAGGCCATTGACCACGTAAAAATGGCTGTGGCAAAGGTCGGAAAGGATAAGCCTCTTACCACATCAACTATTCCGATCACGAAGAGGGCACTGGTTATCGGCGGCGGAATCGCAGGCATCCAGGCAGCGCTCGACATAGCTGACGCGGGATTTGATGTAACAATCGTGGAAAAGGAGCCTTCTATCGGAGGCCATATGGTAATGCTTGATAAGACATTCCCTACAATGGACTGCTCGGCATGTATTTCCACACCTAAGATGGTTGACGCAGGAGCGCATCCGAACATCACCCTGAAGACTTCATGCGAAGTTGAAAAGGTCGAGGGATATGTAGGAAACTTCGAAGTAACCATTAAAGAAAAAGCAAAATATGTTAATCACGATCTGTGCACGGGCTGCGGCCTCTGCCAGACCAAATGTCCTACAAAGGTGCCAAGCGAGTTTAACCAGGGCATAGGAACCAGACCGGCCATTTATATTCCATTTGCGCAGGCAGTTCCGTCAAAGCCTGTAATAGATCCGACCTGCTGTCTGAAGCTGACAAAAGATAAGTGCGGTATCTGTGAAAAGGTTTGCCCGCTCCAGGCAATCAACTATAAGGACGAGACCAAATATACAACCGAGAAATACGGTGCGATAGTTGTAGCTACAGGCTACGAGCTCGTTGACTGGGCCAAGATGTATCCTGAGTACGGCGGAGGCAAATACGCTGACGTTATCACAGGACTTCAGTTTGAGCGTCTCGTAAACGCTTCAGGACCTACCGAAGGCCACATTGTCAGACCTTCTGACGGCAAGGAACCTAAAGACGTAGTTATTGTCAAATGTGTAGGCTCACGTGACCAGAACAAGGGCAAGAGTTACTGCAGCCGCGCATGCTGCATGTATTCAGCAAAGCACGCTCATCAGATCTTAGACAAGATTCCGGGTTCAAATGTCTACATCTTCTACATGGATGTCAGAACTCCGGGCAAGGGATATGAAGAGTTTTATGATAATACCAGGGCTGACGGTGCCCAGTATATCAGGGGCAGGGTATCCAAGATATTCAAAGAGGGTGACAAACTCATCTGCAAAGGTGAAGACACACTCCTTGGAAAACAGGTTACCGTTGAAGCCGACATGGTCATTCTGGCCACGGCTATGGAGCCGGCAGCTAATATCGCTGACGTCGCAGGCAAGCTCGGAATCTCAATCGACTCAGACAGATGGGTTACAGAGGCTCATCCGAAGCTGCGACCTGTTGAAACACAGACCGGCGGAGTATTCCTGTGCGGAACCTGCCAGGGACCAAAGGATATTCCTGATACCGTTGCACAGGCAGGCGCTGCAGCTGCTAAAGTTATGGCTCTTCTGAACCACGATGAGATGGAGACATCTCCGATGATCTCATCAGTTGACCAGACCAAGTGCTCAGGCTGCGGATACTGCGTTGAGGTCTGCCCGTACAAGGCTATCTCACTTATCCAGGTGCCTGGACGTGACGGCAACAGAAAGGTTACCAAGACTGTAGCTGACGTTAATTCAGGACTCTGCCAGGGCTGCGGATGCTGCGCAGCAACATGCCGTACAGGCTGCATTGATCTGAAGGGATATACAAATGAGCAGATTCTGAAGGAGGTGGATGCATTATGTCAGTAAAGACAAATGAAAACTGGGAACCTAAGATTCTGGCATTCTGCTGCAACTGGTGCACATATACTGGAGCCGACCTCGCAGGACTCAACAGAATGAAATATCCCGAGAACGTCCGTGTAATACGTGTTCCTTGCTCATCCAGAGTCAATCCGCAGTTCATTCTCAGGGCTTTCCAGAAGGGCTGCGACGGAGTGCTGGTATGCGGCTGCCACCCGGGTGACTGCCACTATGCAACAGGCAACTATTTTACCAGAAGACGTTTCATGCTGATGCAGAGGCTCCTTGAATATAACGGAATAGATCCGAAGAGATTCCAGGCGAAATGGATTTCAGGATCAGAGGCCGCTAAGTTCCGCGATACTGTCACAAAGGTATCCGCAGAGATCAAGGCTCTGGGCCCGAACACCAAATTCGCGGAGCCTCACTTTACGGAAGGAGGGGATAAATAATGGCTTTATCAGAAAAAGACATCGAACTGAAAATCCGTGAAGAAGCTAAAAAGGCTCTGGCAACAGGCGAGGTATCATGCGTTATAGGATGGACAACGACCAGATTCCCAGACAAGATGAAACCTTTCTTCGCCGAGACAGAGGCAGAGTGTGACGAGCTGGTATGGAACAAATACTGCATTAACGGAACCGCGAAATACGCGCTCGATGACAGATATCCGAGCAAGAAATTCGCGATCATAGCGAGAGGCTGTGACAGCCGCGCGATCAACCGAATGCTGAAGGATAAGCAGCTCCTCCGTGAGAATCTGTATATTATCGGAGTTGTCTGTGACGGTAAGGAAAACCCTATCTGCGAAGAATGCCAGCACAAGAATCCGCTCACATACGATGTACTGATCGGAGAGCCGGTCCCTGAGCAGATAGACGAGAAAAGATTTGCAGAGGTTGAAGCTTTTGAAAAGCTTTCACCTGACGAGAAATATGAATACTGGGCTAAGCAGTATGACAAGTGCATTCACTGCTATGCCTGCAGAAATGCCTGCCCGGCATGCAACTGTGTTGAGTGCTATGCTGATCAGTACAGAACAGGCTGGCAGGGCAAAGCATCTGACAGGATCCAGAATCAGGTTTACGGCCTGACAAGGGCATTCCATGTAGGCGACCGCTGCATAGAATGCGGTGAGTGCGAGAGAGTATGTCCGATGGGACTTCCTATCATGCGCCAGACCAGGAAGATGCTTAAAGATATTAATGACCTGTTTGGAGATTACGAGTGCGGCATGCCCGACGACGCAATGCCTGTTCTGGGCGGATACACACTCGCTGATCCGGACGAGTTTATGTAGGAGGTGAGGGTTATGAAATTTAAGAAAACTGACTTAAACGAAGTATTAAAGACCCTTGCCAGGGAATACACAGTTTTTGCTCCTATCGTTGAAAACGAAGAGAAGAAGTTCATGCCGTGGGCTGAGAGCAAAGACGTTGAGATGGAAGGCCTAAACACCATTAAGCCGCCGAAGGATGTACTTTTTCCGAACGTCGAGAAGATGTACAGATACAAGATGGGTCTGGAAGGCTTCATTGAGGAGATTTTCCCGGAAGACACCAAGAGGATCCTATTTGGCATCCGTCCATGCGACATGAGGTCCATCGATTCAATGGACAAGGTTTTCCTCACCAAGGAATATGTTGATTCATATTACGCAAAGCGCAGGGACGATGCGACCATTGTCGCATTCGGCTGCACCGAAGCCGGCAGGACATGTTTCTGTGAATCCATGGGACTGAATCCAAACGACGCTCCAAGCGCTGACGTAATGATGAATGTTTCAGCAGACGGAGAAGACTATGTGCTCGAGGCCCGCACCGAAAAGGGAGAAGAACTTGTAAAGAAGCTGGAAGGCTTAATCACAGACGGCGGTGAGGCTAAAAAGGATACCAAGTGCTCACTGGTGATCAACAAGGCTGAAGACCTGGATAAGAAGCTGGCTAAGATGTTCGAGCATCCTATCTGGGATAAGGTTACCAAGGGCTGCATTGGCTGCGGAACATGTACATTTGTATGTCCGACATGCTACTGCTTCGATATCGATTCGGAGAACTACGGCGCGGAGGGATGCAAGTACAGATGCTGGGATTCCTGTATGTTCTCTGATTATACGAGGCTCGCAGGCGGAGCAAATCCGAGACCTACCAAGAAAGAGCGCCTCAGAAACCGCTATATGCACAAGCTCAGCTACTTCAACGAAAGATATGGGGAGACGCTGTGCGTTGGCTGCGGCAGATGCGTTGAGAAATGCCCTGCACATCTGGACATTTCCGAATTCATCGAAAAGGCGAGCGCAGCAGAACTGGGAAAGGAGGATAAATAAATGGCAATCGATCATGAATGCTCATGCAGCAAGAATCCTTTAGTTCCTACACTCTGTAAGGTCATAGACGTAAAACAGGAAACTCCTGACGTCCAGACCTACACGATCCAGACGGTGGACGGCAAGAAACCGTTCAGTCCGCTGCCGGGTCAGCTGGCCATGATCTCACTGCTGGGAGTAGGCGAGGCAATGTTCTCAATAACCGCCCAGGGAGATGATTATATCCAGAGTTCCATCAAGCGCACAGGCCTTTTAACAGAGGCATTTCACGAGATGCAGCCAGGCCAGCAGATAGGCGTCAGAGGACCTTACGGAAATCATTTTCCCATTGACGATTTTAAGGGAAAAGATATATTATTTATTGGTGGAGGTATAGGCATTGCACCTGTCAGATCACTGATCAGATACTGCCTGGAACATAGGGAAGATTTCGGTCATCTGGACATTTTATACGGCGCCAGGAGCATGAATGACATATGTTTCAAGGAGGACTGCCTTGAGAACTGGCCGAAGGCTCCGGACACCAATGTCTATATCACAACAGACGTTCCTTCTGAGGGATGGGACGGACATGTAGGCTTTGTTCCTTCGTATATTGAAGAGGTTGGATTCAAGCCTGAGAACAAGAAAGTAGCACTCTGCGGACCGCCGATCATGATCACGCTGAGCAGCGCGAGTCTTTTGAAGATGGGCTTTAAGAAAGAAGATGTCATCACGACTCTCGAGCTCAGGATGAAATGCGGCATAGGCAAGTGCGGCAGATGTAATATTGGCAGCAAGTTTGTCTGTCTGGACGGACCGGTATTCTCACTGGCCGAGCTGGATGAGCTGCCGGATGAAAAGTAAAAAACCCGTCGGGGATAATAATGGAGGATAAGAAATGAAAGGCTTTTTCACTGGATTACTGAAATTAGGAGTTATCGGATTAGCAGCTTACGGCGCATATGAACTTTACAAAGCATATGGCAAGAAGGAAGCTGACGTTCAGGATTTTGACGACCTTCAGGATGCAGGATTTGAATATGACAGAGCAGCACAGGGTGAAGAGACCTTTGCTCAGAAAATCAAAGCTGCAGCTGAGAGACAGTTAGACAAGATTAAATAATTGATGTCCAAAATAAAATTCTGGTTTAACAATTCAAGGCCGGTAGCATTGCCTCAGAGTATGCTGCCGGCGTTGGTTGCGGCGTTTTTCGCGACCAAATATTCAGACTTTAGATGGTATCTGGCACTGCTTGCGATTATAGGAGTTGCCTTTGCTCATCTGAGTCTGAATTTATTTGACGACTATTTTGATTTCAAGAATGCCGAGCAGGGAGACCGCTCAGCTCTTGCCAGAGAAGGATTCAGGGCCATGACGGTCAAATGTCCGCCACTCGTGGACGGCACAGTTTCTCCCCGCAAATGGTTCCTGGTGTCATGCCTTTTCGCTCTCATAGCCGTCTGCTTTGGTGTACCTGTTTTCTTGATCAGAGGAATGCGGATACTCTGGATAGTTCTGGCTGTGGCTGTGATCGGACTCTTTTATTCCGCACCCCCGCTGAAACTGGGCTATCACGGTCTGGGAGAACTCATAATAGGCGGAATATTCGGGCCTGCACTCGGCATAGGAATGAGTATAGCTGCATCCGGAGAGTTCCATATTTCAGAGGTGATCATCTCCATCTGTCTGGGACTGTTCGTTATCAATATCCTGTACGTCCATTCAATCATGGACTATGCAGCGGACATGAAGGCCGGCAAGAAGACGCTGGCCTGGCTGGCGCATAATGACACTGTCAGATACATTATCCTGGCGTTCATCAATTTCGCGCCTTATGTATTTGTTATTTTGGGTGTTATATTCAAGGTGCTTTCGTTATACATGATCATCTGTGTTTTCGCGATTCCCTGGAATATAGCGCTGTTTGCATCGATGCTGAGGTTTAAGAAAGACCAGTTCGCTCCCGTGGAGTGGAAGGGCTGGTACGGACCTTCCAGCATGTGGGAGGAAATCCGCAAGGCGGGCATTGACTGGTTTATGCAGAGATGGCTCCTGGCCAGGAACGCCAACTCCGTTTTCTGTGTTTTATGCATCATTGCCTCAATTGCGATAATGATCGTTAAGTTTACAGTACTATGAAATTCACACAGCTTTGTTATCTGCCTGTATGGTATCTGAAAAACGTGATATTCAGGAAGCACGGCCCTCTGCAGACCGTTTTGTTCGTGACGGATTACTGCAATCTGAAGTGTAAGCATTGCTTCGAAATGGGGCACCAGTGCAAGGAAATGAAGTCTATCGACAAAATACGTGAGGAACTCATTTACGCGCATTCTATGGGCTCAAGATTTCTGGACCTGGAAGGCGGAGAGCCGACCATTTACAGATATACCGATGAGAACGGCAGGACTTACGACATAAATGACGTGATCGCGCTGGCCAAGGAATGCGGCTTTAATTCCGTGACGATCACGACCAATGCCCAGATGCCTTTTGAATGGGTAAAGGCGGACTTCGTATGGGTCAGCCTGGACGGCTTCCGTGAATACCATGACGCGGTAAGAGGCGAAGGTGCATTTGCCAAGCTCGAAGAGAACATCAGACGATACCATGAACTGGCAAAAGATGAGAAGGGCAGACCGCGCAGGCTCGGCGCAAATATAGCTGTAAATAATATCAATAAAGATTCGGTACGCGACACACTGATGTATGTCAAGGACAGCCCTTATCTGGATTCTATTGCGGTAAACTTCCATACACCTTATCCGGGCACGGAGGAACTGATGCTGAGCATGGAGGACAGATGCCGGATAATTGATGAGGTAATAGAACTGAAAAAGGCAGGCTGCCCTGTGCAGAACAGCGTCAGCGGCCTGAAGATAATGAAACGGAGAGGCTTTAAGAAGAACTGCTGGATCAGCAATTTCATCATTACTGACGGCACCAGATTCCGCGCCTGTCCAGGAGAAACGCTGGGCATTTGCGATGACTGCGGATTCTGCATGGCGGGTGAGATGTATGCTGTAATGCATCTGAAACCGGATACACTGATCGCAGGAATGAAATTGAGGCTGTGATATGGGAGACGTTTTACATTTTATTATGGGGCCGATCATCGGCTGCATAATCGGAGCATTTACAAATTTCATAGCTATAAAGATGCTTTTCAGGCCTCTTAAACCGGTATACATAGGCAAGTTCAGGGTGCCTTTTACGCCGGGTGTTATTCCTAAACATCAGGCCCAGCTGGCAGACTCACTTTCGAATGTCGTATACAATAATTTCTTTACTAATGCGGACATTGAAAATATTTTCCTTTCAGATGATCTGGTGGAAAGCTTCACGGACGGTATTTACGGCACGCTGACCAAGAGTGAGGCCAAGGGCAGAATCAGGGAAATCGTAGGAGATGAGAAAGCTGAAGAAATCAGCATCAATGCCAAGGCTTTCGGCTACAATCTGATCCATCAGGGGATTATGCGCGCTGATATAGCAGGTATGGTTGCCTCAGAAACAGAGAAGGTAATTAAAAGCAAGATCAAAGGTTCTGTGAGCGGACTGATACTGAACGAGGCCATTTCCCTGGGAATCCCGGGTTATGTTGGTAAGGAAGTTGAGAAGTATATCAAAGAAAACGATCTGGAGATATTGCTGCCTGTCCTGGAAGAAGAGGGCAAAGAACTGAAGAAACTGAATCTGGTGGCAACAGCTGAGGAAATAGGCATCGACAGGGAACTGACCAAGAAGCTCATCCGCGAGGGCTATAAGGACTTTATGAACAGGAGCAAGACACGCATCGCGGAGAATTTCCACATTAAACAGTTTATCCATGACAAGATCATGGAGCTGGATACAGGCGAGATCGAAAGACTGGTAAACCAGGCTATAAAGAGGGAAATGAACTATCTGGTTTACCTCGGAGGCCTTTTGGGTTTAATAATAGGACTTGTTAATTCTTTTATTTGACAGTATAATTTATCGGTAAATTGTCAAGGAGGTGTATTATGAATAACGTTATTGCAATAGGCAGAGAGTTTGGTTCAGGCGGCAGAGAGTTCGGCAGAAGATTGGCAGGAGAACTCGGATATGAGTATTATGATAAAGAGGTCCTGACTGAGATAGTTAATCACACCTCATTATCAGAGAATTATGTACATGAAGTAATCGAGGGCAAAGCTCACAGACTGTTCCCGATCACCATCGAGCAGTCATTTAACATTGCGCCGGATTATTCAATGCAGCAGGTGCAGGATATCTTCCGCGCGCAGACTGATGTTATCAAGAAGATGGCTCACTCATCAAACTGTGTTATTGTAGGACGCTGCGCAGATTATATTCTGAGGGAAGAACCGGATATCAGACTGTTCAGGCTCTTTGTATACGCAGATATTGAAAGCAGGGTCAGGAGATGTTTTGACCGCGCTCCGGAAGGTGAGAACCTGACAGACAAGGAAATGAGAAAGCACATCTACAAGATTGACAAAGACCGTGCCAGCTATTATGAAGACTACACACTCCAGAAATGGGGAGACAAGGCAAATTACGATATGTGCATCAACACAACGAATGTTAATATTGAGAGGGTTGTTCCTTATTTCGCCAAGATGTTCAAATAAAAATGACGCCGCACTTAATTGTGCGGCGCTTTTTTATTCAGGATAAACGTCTCTGGTGATCAGCCCCATGGATTCGAGTATCGCTATGCCCATGCTGAGCTGGATCACATTCTCATAATCATTAATGTCCTGGCCAAGGAATTCCTTGATCTTATTCAGCTTGTAAAACAGAGTGCTCTTGCTGAGATGCAGGTAATCACATATTTTGACAGTATCATGATTGAAATGCCAGTATGCCTGAAGGGTTCTGAAATAATCAGAACCTTTTCTTGCGTCTTGTTCAATCATTCTGATCAGATTGACATCCACCAGCGATTGTCTGATGCCTGACAGGTGAGGAACCTCTGTAAGGTTGATCGCAAGGTGGCAGAGGGCTGCTTCCTTGTAATACAAATATCTCCTGCCGTTAGCACTCAGCGCAGATGCAGCAATGGCAGCAGCGTGTGCACGTTCAAAATAATTCTTGAAATTAGCGTCGATTTTTGGAATAGGCTCACTTATGCCTGCGGTACAATCATTTTTTTCCAGGCTGGCCTGCAGCTGTTCGAGCTGCCTTTTGAACTGAGGGCCTTCTTCATAGGGAATCAGGACCGCAGAGGCTGCGTTATAAGAGAAGTAGGTTCCCAGAGGAAAAACTTCTGAAATAACATTATCGTTCTGTCTGAATTCGTTATCAACGTCTCTGATCTGGACAACTATGAGCAGCAAAGGATATGACTTAAGAGGCAGATACTCATTCACCAGATGTTCAATCTGAACGTTGTCATTCAGATCGCCGTTTAACAGCTGTTTAATGAAAGCTGTATATTTAGACGCGTTCCTGAATTCAGTACGTTCATAACTCCAGAAAGTAAGTGAAAGAGCGTTCTGTATATAGTTCATTACCGGCATCAGATAGTCAATTACTTTGCGGGACATATTTTCCAGAACAACATATCCCAGAAC
The DNA here is from genome assembly GCA_017441295.1 of Lachnospiraceae bacterium. Classification (GTDB taxonomy): domain Bacteria; phylum Bacillota; class Clostridia; order Lachnospirales; family Lachnospiraceae; genus RGIG5612. The sequence continues at coordinate 25,637 of JAFRYA010000032.1, read as the reverse complement.
GACCGGAGAACTGCTGTCAGCATGGATAGGGAAGAGGTAGTTGCCCATCATTTCCGCATCCGCATCTTCTAATGCAACCAGTTTGCTGGTATGCTTGGGATTAAAAAAAATGGTGCTTAAATGATAATCACCGATTTTGTTGATTCCCGGCACATATTGATTCTTGGCAAAACGGTTCTTTTTGTTCTCGTCGATATTTACGGATACGAGCACCTTGCCGGCGCGGGATACAAAGTCAACAGGGCATTCCAACAGCTTGGCAATATTAGATGCTATCAGCTCCCTGTCATTTGAACGGAGAGATTCATGAAGTGCACCCATATGTGAAAAGTATGACGCAACCTTGAAATTCTTGGAAGAAATGATAGGAATGATCTCATCTTTGTCAAGAGTCTCAGGAAAGTCATAAATGCTGACTCCGTTTTTATTTTTAACAATATCTTTTATTTCATTATCTTCAGCAATTATTATTTTCATAATATCTCCTAAAAAAACGATATAATTACCGCAAATCCATTTTAATTAAACTTATGTACAAAATCAACCTTATTTTTTCGAACTTGGGTTTAATGTTAAAAAGTGATTTTTATGTTATCTTGTATATGCAATACAGGGATTGAACATTGTGTTATCAATAAAAAAGGTGCTACAATAGTACCGGCGGGCGTGTGCTGTGCGGCACCGCCCGCATTTTTCATTATGGGAGGTATGAAATGAAGGTTTTAGGAATAAGCTGCGGCAGAAGGAACGGCAACGGAGAACTGCTGCTCAAGAGGGCACTTAAAACAGTTGAGGAGAACGGCCACGAGGTTGAGTATCTGAGACTTCAGGACTTTTATATCGCGCCTTGTACAGGCTGTGAGCTGTGCTCCGGCCCTGATAGCCACAAGGATGGGGTATTCACTCCTAAATGCGTGCATAAATGGGATGAAGACGATTTTCAGTTTATTATTGAGAAGGTACTGGAAAGCGACGGTCTGATCATATCCGCGCCTGCTTATCAGCTGACAGTACCGGGAATTCTGTTTACATTCTTTAACAGGATACATTGTTATGGATTTGCCAGACACACTAAGGAGGCTGACGCTCAGAAGAGAGTATTTGCGTCTATCGGCGTGGGCGGATCAGATATGCTCAATCTGTTCTCACCTTTCATCAACTTTATTGGAACAGAACTTTGCGGCAGTCAGATGGACCGTCTGATCGACCAGATGCTGGTTTATTACTGCGCGCCGATAAAAGGCATTACTCTGCGTCCGGAAGCCTTCGCCAGAGCAGAAAGGCTTGGTCAGAATATTGCCGAGGCACTTAAGGAACTCCCTGGCAGGACAACATACAGAGGAGATAAGAACGAAGTATGTCCTGTCTGCCATAATGATATTGTACAGATTCAGGACGGCAAGGTCAGATGCCCGGTATGCAACTTCTATGGCAAGGCTGAAATCGTTGACGGGCTGCTGAAGGTCACATTCGATGGAGGAGAGGATGCCAGCAGGTTCAAGGACAATGCGGCTGAGGAAGAGATGCATAAGCAGCAGAGGTCACCATATGAGGCTGTTAAGGAACATAAAGACGAAGTAGACAGAGTTTTCAAAGAGTGGACAAGCTATCTGCAGCCGCTTAAAAAACCTGGCAAATAGCTAAATGTCAAGATATTGTGTCTTGCTTGACTAGAATTATACAAAATATTATAATTTCTTAAAGCATATACTAGGCGCAATATGAATAAAATGATTACGTTTAATCGAATACCAATGATCATAAAAAGCGCGCTAATAGTATTATTAGCGCTGCTTTTGTTATGCGCTTTTCCGTTCAGGACAATGGCTGCTAATGAGGTCGAATACGACGAGCCGATTGAGGGCTATATTGACGAGCCTTACGACGGCGATTCCATGTGGCTCAGGGAGACTCCGGGCGGCACAGCCATTGAGCAGCTGAGCGCGGGCACGCTCGTCAGCGTCACTGGTCATGGGTATGACAAATACAATTACAAATGGTATCACATCACTTTTGATGGTAAGAGCGGATATGTTAACTACAAGTATGTCGTACTGCTGACTGATGAGGATACCTTATTCGAATCGCAGATCGCGGATTTCCCTGATTATTACAAGAACAAACTGAGGCAGATACATCTGATGTATCCGCATTATGTTTTCCAGGCGGACTTTGTTGACACGCCTTTTACTACTGTCATTTCTGCGCAGTACCAGATGGAACGCAAGGTCGAGATGAGCAATTACAATTCACTCAAGGCCATGGTGAAGAGCAATTATAACTGGGAAACCGGCAAATGGATCGCGTCTGAAGGCAACTGGACAGTGGCTTCATATGAGACCGTGGCATATTATCTGGACCCGAGGAATTTCCTTGATACGGAATGTATTTATCAGTTCATGAAACAGTCAAATTCGGATGACCAGACTATTGCCGGAGTCAGGAAGATAATTGCAGGCACCTTTATGGAGAATCCTTATACTCCGGTCGAGGGAGATGAAGATGACCAGAGTCTGGGAGGAGATTACGCGGCTGTTATTATGAAGGCTGCGGAAGTGGCGAACGTCAGCCCATATGTCCTGGCCAGTACTATTGTACAGGAGCAGGGCGCGGACGGATCTCCGCTGACCAGCGGCACATACAAAGGTTATGAGGGTTATTACAATTTCTACAACTGGGCGGCCTCAGGAACAACGAATGAGGACGTTATAAAGAATGGTCTGGAATATGCCAAGAAGAGAGGATGGAACACCATTTACAAAGCCATCGTGGACGGCGCCAGCCTCTACGCGAGCGGCTATCTGAACAATAATCAGGATACATATTATTACAAAGATTTCAACGTACTGAACGGAGTATCGCAGTATAAACATTACTATGCTTCTTCAGTTTACGATGCATATGAATCAGGCAAGAGACTGAAAAAGGTGTTTGAAAACAATAAGGAATTGTCACTGGTTTTCAGAATACCTGTATACACGGATATCAGGGACAAGCTCTATACATGTCCGCCTCTTAATGACAAGAGAAACAACTATTATTTCATGGAAATGTCAGGTGAACTCAGTCCCGCATTCACCATGTACACCAAGAAGTATTCATTGAGCGTTTCAGGGGATACAACAATTTATTACAAAGTGCCTGAAGGCGCTTCCATGACGGGCAGCAAGACGTTCGAACTGGAAAAGGGCACCAACACGGTCAAAGTCTGGGCTAAGTCAGAGACCGGTTATAAGAATTCATATACGATCACAGTCACAGCTTCCAAGGCTTGTACGCTGACATTCGTGGAGGGCGAGGAACCTGACGTAACACCGGCCAGAAAGAACGGCGATGTAAACGGCGACGGCAAGGTTTCCGCGCTGGACTATGTAGCTATCAAGAACCATATCATGAAGACCAAGGTCATCACTGACCCTGAGAACCTGAAGGCAGCAGACGTAAACGGCGATGGCAAGATTTCATCACTCGATTACGTCAGGGTAAAGAATATCATTATGGGTAAGAACTAATGAAGAAGAGAATTTCAGCCATTTTCATAGCTTTAATATTAATTATCGGGATTGTTCCGGTCAGCTCATTGGCTGCCGGATCGATCTATGTGTCAACGGATTATATTGAGTTAAGTCCGGGTGAGAGTTCAGGAGTGAATCTGACAGCGGAGCAGATAGCCGGTGGATTTTCCATTTCAAAGAGCGGTCCTATTTCAATATCACCTGTTGGAGATATATTCCTTGATGATGAATCAGTCTGGATCGACGTTGTGGCTGAAGGCACCGGAACAGGATACATCTACATCGATGCCTTTGATGCTGCGGACTATGACGAAAATGATCTGACCGGCTGGGGTACTGTTATCACCGTTGAAATCACTGACCCGAATGAAGGCTACAACGGCGGCGGAGATACTATCATCTATGATGAGACTGATCCGGACGAAGGCGGCAATGACGATCATAATGATGATTATAATGAAGACAATAATAACGACGATAATAATGATGACAACCCGCCTGAGACGGAATCCACCACTCCGGAGCCAGACCTGTCAGTAGTTATCGGTACAGAGAAGTATACTATCATGAAGTATATTTCCGATCTGAACGCGCCGTCCGGTTTTACCGAGTCCAAGGCCCCGTATAATGACACAGAAGTGCCTGTATTTGTCTGCGGTGACGTGACGGCTTATGTGCTCCAGAACGAGAGCACCCATGATGTTGATCTGTTTATATTTAACCCGACAACCAAGCAGTTCACGATGCTGCCATTCATCCAGCATGATGATACCACGTACGTTATCCTGGATGCGCCTGCAGGCTTTTCCCTGCCTGAAGGATACAAGCATGCGGAACTGAAACTGGAGAACTGCCAGGCCAAGGTCATCCAGCGCTCAGACGCTGATTTCAAAGACTTCTATTACATGTACTGCATGGTCAATGGAGAAAAGGGCTGGTACAGTTACGACAGCGCCAAGGATACTTTCCAAAGGATGGTGAAATTTGAAACCATTCAGAAAGAGACTGAGCCTGAAACCACCACGCCTCCTGCACATCAGGAAGGCAAGGGCTGGGCTGCACTCAGCAAGACAACCAAGATGCTGTTGGCACTGCTGGTACTGGCGATACTGATAATCATAGCTCTTCTGATTGCATTGATCGTGACAAACAGGAAGAGAAAACCTAAGGATACACCGCCGGAAGGCGATGCGCCTAAGACACCGGCTGAGAAGCTCTTTGCCGAGGAAGAAGCTGCAGCAGCTGCCACAGAAACACAGGCCGCGGAGGCTCCTGCAGAGGAACCCCCTGCAGCAGAACCGCCAGAGGAAAACCCGGCAGCGGATCATGCCGATATTTTAGAAGAACTTTCGCTGGATGACGCAGTAGAGGCACCTGTGGAAGCACCTGCAGAATCGCATGCGCCGGATCCAATGGATATGGAAAAAACTATCGAAGAATTAACTCTCGAAATCGAAGATGAAATAAAGGGCAACTAAAAAATGAGTGCTGAAGCTGTAGCACAACAGAATAGAGACGTCAAAGCAGTTATAGAGCTGGCCACAATGGCCGGCGGTATGCTGCTGTCCAGCGGAGCTGACACCAAGAGGGCAGAGGAGACGATGGAATACATCATGGGTCAGGTGCCGGGAGGGAACACGGTCATTACTGTTATCAGCTCCAGCATTTTTATTAGTTATACACCTGAAGATGAAGGCTCACCGGTCAGCTCAATACGCAAGATCAAGTCCTGGTCGACTGATATTGAGAAGGTCCATGTGGCTAATGATGTGTCCCGCAGGTTCTGCGCAGGCGAGATAAATGTCAGGGAAGCAATAGATATTCTCAGAAAGACGCAGGACAAGAAAGACATACCACTGTGGATGCTGATAGTGGGATATGTTATGGTCACGGCCTGTACACCGCTGTTTCTGGGTGAAGTACAGATAATGAACTGCGTGGCAACTGCATTGTGCGGCGTGCTTATGGCACTTCTGGTGTATGCTTTCAGAAAAGTAAATATCGGCGCATTCTTTGTTAATGCGATCATGTCATTCGCGGCTGTCTTTATAGGATTTGGCGCGGTATTAGTTTTTCCAAATAATATTGATCTGACAATAGTTGCGGCAACCTGTATCTGCCCGATGTTCCCGGGAGTCACAATTGTAAACGCTGTCAGGGATATTCTCCATGGAGATTATATATCAGGATCCGGAAGGCTCCTGGAGGCACTGGTTAGAACACTTGGATTTGTTATGGGGGCCCTGGCAGGTTCTATTGCAGTAACGGTTATTATTTTCTCAACGGGATTATTAGGTATTATATTTTGAACGGAACAACTTTGCTTATAATTCAAATAGTGGCGGCTTTCCTGCTGTGCCTGGGTTACGGAATGATAAACAACATTCCGAAACGTTATATTATGCTGGCTTCTGGCGTAGGCGCATGCGCAAGGATACTGACGTATTTCGTGGTCAAACCGGATGTCTGGGGGTTCTTCCTGTCTACGATGCTGGCAACGATGTTTATAACATTGATGTCCCATATTTTTTCGAGAGTGTTCAAGACAGCCACCACGGTATTCATTGTTCCGGGTATCATGAGCTTTGCTCCAGGAGGCGCCACATATGAAGCAATTACTGCTTTTATCAATTCAGAAAGTGAAGCAGGAATGGCCAAATTAGGAGAGGTTGCGGCAGTAGCTGTTGGCATCGCTCTGGGAATTTTCATAATAGATCTAATATTTACGGGCGTGGCGAACAGAAGGAAAAAAAGGCTGGCTAAAAGAGCTCAAAATGCTGCCGTGGCAGATGAAGTATTTGAGGATTAAAAAAAGCAGGAGACATCTCCTGCTTTTCTTATTATTGAACTTTTATCAGTCTTCAGTAATGACTTCTGAATAATCGTTAACAGCTTCTTCGCCTCTCAGGACTCTTAAAATGCCCATGCCCAAAGCTTCCATTTCGTAGCTGCCTGGATATACAACAACCGGTGCGATCCAGCTGCAGTACTGGCTGATGTTATCTATGAGCATCTTGGAATTGGCGATGCCGCCTGTGAAAATAATGGCATCAACCTGTCCGTTGGCAGCAGCTGCCATGGCGCCGATGTTTTTGCCGATCTGATAAGCCATTGTGTTGTATACAAGCTCAGCGTATTTGTCACCGTCAGCGATCATTTTCTCAACTTCCTGGCAGTCTGTTGTGCCGAGGTGGCTGATGAAACCGCAGCGGTTACCCAGATAGTTGCGTACGTCTACAGGAGACATGTTCTTCTCAAGACCCAGCTTAACGCCGTATTCGGTCTTGACATAACCTGAAGAAACAGGAGACATAGCGCCTTCATCCCTGCAGAATCCATCTACGATCCTGCCGTTGTAGTGCAGGGAAACTTCAATGCCGCCGCCCATATGAATAATGACGAACTTGCATTCCTCATATGTCTTGCCCAGCTTTTTGGCTTCCAGACGCGCAACGGCTTTGGTGTTCAGGGTGTGGCATCCGACTGTACGGTCTACGTCCTTGACGCCTGACAGAACTGATTTGTCCCACAGCTCAAAAACATGGACAACGTCATAATTGTATGCAGGAATGCCGTACTGTTCGCTCCAGTCATAGCCGATGATCGGTCCCATTGATGAAGGATGGACAGCCTTGCCATTGCCGAAGCAGTCATCTGACAGTTTCTTGGTGACCTTGCATGCACCGGCTTTCCATTTGCCGCGGGAACCGCCCCTGACGGCCAGGGCATCGAAATCAGATACCTTGTAGCCATGCTCGGCCAGATATGCTTCGATGTCTCTCTTCTTGGCTTCAACCTGTTCACGTACGTCACCGCCGTAAGCGCTGTCGTGGCCTGCGTGTGAAACCGCGGTTTCATCAATGAGCTTCTCATTCTCATAAATGGCGACCTTGGTAGAAGTGGAACCCGGGTTGATTGCGAAAATCTTGAATACTTTTTCCATTTTTCTCTCCAATCTAAGTAATAATTAATGTCAATTGCCTGTAAATTTTACCATAAATTCGCTACTCAGTCACCAAGCTGTAACATAAATTTGCTATTTTATTCACACAATCTTATACAGATTTGGTAAAATATAGAAAAATTAATTTTTGGAGGTGGAATAATGGAAATCATTAATGGCGGACCTGAAGAGAAAGTTTATGGTATCAAATGTTTTCACTGTGGAACCGAGTTTAAGTATCACACCTCTGACGTCCATCGTAATCCAATGGCAAACAGAGCAGTCATCAGACACGGCTTTACAGGACATACAGGAGAGGTAAGGTGCCCGGGCTGCGGAACATTCCTTCCGCACTATGAGTCAAATCAGATCTAAAGAGGTTTTATTATGAAAAAATGGCTGATCATGCTGCTTGGCTTTGTTTTGTGTGCATCGGCTGTATTATTGGCCGGCTGCGAAGACAAGGCAGAGGATGTATTTGAAAAGATCATCTACGGGGAAGGCGACGGATATGAGGCTCCTGAGACAACAGAACCAAAGGAGACTGAGTCTAAGGAGAAGACAGTACTCCGTGTGACTATGGAGATCAAGACCGACCGCAAGGAAGTGGACGGCGAAATGACTGACGTTGAGTATCCTCTAATTACCGGATTCAACTCAATCGACACTCCTATGTGGACGATGAGCACCAAGCCATTGCCGGTATCAGAGACCGCGCAGTTCACTGAAGTGGGCGTTGTGGGTGATGTATTCGTCTTTAATAACGCCGGCGTTGTTATCGCGCTGTTTACTGAAGACGGCACGACCGCGTGGATGAATATGGACTTCGGCGGTTTAGGAGCAACAGGCATCGCTGACGAGGCTACAGGCACAGTTTTCCTGACCAGTACCGATGGCCCTGCTTTGTATGTGATCGATCAGAACGGCAAGACAGTTACTTCTATTGACAGCTTTGGTGAAGGCCTGGCTGATCCGGAAATCACAGAGCTCAAAGACGGTCATCTGCTGATCCACATGAAAACCGGTGACAAGAATGTTTCCGTTGACATCAGCGACTTTTCATTCGTTGCAGAATAAGAGGTGATAGATTTGAAAGTATTGATTATTAACGGTTCTCCGCGTAAGAACGGCAACACTTCCACGGCTATTGATGAAATGGTCAAGGTGTTCGATAAGAATGGCATTGAGACAGAAATAGTCCGAATCGGCAATCTGGACATCTGCGGCTGCAAGGCATGTGAAGGCTGCCATAAGACAGGCAGATGCGTTATAGACGATATCGTCAATGAGACCGCTCCTAAGTTCGAGGAAGCAGACGGAATGATAGTTGCTTCACCAGTTTATTATGCGTCACCGAATGGCAATATCATTTCATTTCTTGACAGGCTCTTCTTCAGCACAACCTTTGATAAACGTATGAAGGTTGGAGCGGCTGCATGTATTGCCAGACGAGCAGGTACGACCGCGTCATGTGACGTCCTGAACAAGTACTTCCTGATCAGCGGCATGCCGGTAGCAGCCAGCCGTTACTGGAACGTTGCTTTCGGAGCTAAGCAGGGCGAATTCAGCCAGGATACAGAAGGCGTTCAGATCATGAGGACTCTGGCAGAGAATATGACGTTCCTCATGAAGAGCATCGCGCTGGGCAAAGAACAGTTCGGACTTCCGGAGCAGGACAGCAATAAGATATTTACAAATTTCGTGAGATAGATTAATTGACAGACTGCCGCAGGGAACTGCGGCAGTTTTTTTATTTGTATTATTACTAATAGTTATAACCTCATCTAAAATAAGCATATTCCAAAGCATATAATTTGTTTGAATATTAAGGCACGTTTGAATATAATAAAATTTAAACTCTGAGTTTTTGTGGGGGAGGGTCTTTATAAGATTCTATAGATTATATTCCGGAGTTAAAAAAGACGGAAAGGAGAAAATGGGTGGATTATACCAAGTATGTATTGAAAGACAGAGAAGAACTGGCTTCACTGCTCGAAGGCAAGGATAATATTTTTGTCATTGCCTGCAACAAGTGCTTCAAGGAATTCGAATCTGTTGTTGAGACTGACGGTGATGAGTTCGCAGCCTTTGCCAAAGAGCAGGGCAAGAACGTTACCGGCATTGTCAATATAGACTTCCTGTGCAATCAGCTTCTGACATCAAAGAAGCTGGAGGGAGTTGTTCCTGAAGGAACAGATTTCATTGCGGTTGTTTCCTGCGGCCTTGGCATCCAGATAGTTGCTGACATGGAGGAGATTCCTGTAATCGCGGCCAGCAACTCACTTAATTATATTGGACATCACGGCATGGCGCTGACACAGAAGACATGCGGTGCGTGCGCACAGTGCTACCTGAACATTACCGGCGGCATTTGCCCGATAGTTGACTGCTCCAAGAGCCTGCTGAACGGACAGTGCGGCGGCGCCAAGAACGGCAAGTGCGAGGTAGATCCTAAGAAGGACTGCGCATGGGAGAAGATTTACCAGAGATTAGAGGCTCAGGGCCGTCAGAGGGATTTCCTGGACCAGCCGGTTCAGCTGCGTGATTACAACAAGAGCAATTTCAAAGTAGTTAATGATTTCGTTAAGGAGATCAGGGATGGCCGCCTGAGCGGCTATAACGGAGGCGTTCATCCGAGTGAGAATAAAGAACTCGCTGAAAACATTCCTCTGAAGAAATTCCCTGAATCTGACGTGGTTGTTATCCCGACATCCATGCATGCCGGCGCTCCTGCTGAGCCGGTTGTAAATGTTGGAGATAAAGTTAAAGTTGGCCAGCTGATCGCGGCACAGAAAGGCTTTATCAGCGCTAATGTACACTCCAGCGTAAGCGGAACAGTTATCGCTATTGAACCGCGTCCGCATTCCAAGGGCACGGATGTGCTGGCCATCGTTATCCAGAATGATAAACAGAATACTCTCGACGAATCAGTGAAACCGGCTAAGCCGCTGGATGAGCTGACACCGGATGAGATCGTTGAGATTGTAAAAGATAAAGGCATTACCGGTATGGGCGGCGCAGGCTTCCCAACATATGTCAAGCTGAAACCGGGTAAGCCGATCGACGCTGTACTCTTAAACGGCTGCGAATGCGAGCCTTATCTGACCGCAGACCATCGTGTGCTCCTTGAGAACGCTGATGATGTGATCTACGGACTCAAGGCTATCATTAAGGCTGTTGGCGCTCCTAAGGGCATCATTGTTATTGAGGACAATAAGCCTGACGCTATCGAGCTGATGGAGGCCAAGGTGGCTGACGATGATATGCTCGAAGTAGCCAAGGTCAGGACGAAATATCCACAGGGCGCTGAGAAGATGCTCATCAAGAACGTTATGAAGCGCATGGTTCCTTCAGGCGGACTTCCTGCAGACGTTGGAGCCGTTGTTGCCAATGTCAGCACGGCAGTTGCCATTTCAGACGCTATTCAGAAGGGCATGCCGCTGGTTGAGCGTGCAGTATCAGTGACCGGTGATTATATGAAAGAGCCGGGCAACTTCATGGTCAAGATCGGTACCAATGTACAGGATATCATTGATCACTGCGGCGGCATTACCCGCGAGGGAGCGACCGTTAAGATGGGCGGTCTCATGATGGGCGCCGTACTTGAGAATACCAATGTTCCGATCATCAAGGGCTCAAACGGCATCATCGCTGTCAACACTGATTACACAGAGGAGAAAGAGTGTATCAAGTGCGGCAGATGCCAGGATGTATGTCCGATGGAACTGGCTCCGCTCAAATTCTACAGATACATGAAAGATAATGATCCGAAGGCACTCCTTGAGAACAATATCAGGGACTGCTTCGAGTGTGGCTGCTGTCAATATATCTGTTCTTCCAAGATTCCTCTGGTTAAGTGGATCAAGGCAGGCAAGCAAGCGATAATGGGGGTGAAATAATATGCTGATAACTCAATTAAAAGCTAAAGAATCCATTGACGCTTTAGTAAATGGAAAGGCGTTTATTATCAACTGCTTTGGCTGCAAGGAAGTACACTTCCCTGAGCAGGAAGCAATCAGCCTCCAGAAGGAAATGGCAGACGCCGGCAGAGTAACCGGCACGCTGACCATGGATTACATCTGCAATCCGGACAATCTGAAGCTGCATACAGACAATTTCAAGGCTGAGATAGATGCCGCGGATATCATTCTGGTATTTGCCTGCGGCGTTGGCGTTCAGACAGTTTCTGATCTGTTCGCGGACAAGAAGGTTTATGCAGCATGCGATACCTACCGTCTGCCGGGCTATCAGGGCGTAACACCGCAGCTGTTCGACTGCGACCAGTGCGGCATGTGCTTTCTGAACGGAACCGGAGGCATCTGTCCTCTTACAGCCTGCTCCAAGGGCCTTGTAAACGGACAGTGCGGCGGTGCCAAGAATGGCATGTGCGAAGTTGATCCGGAAATGGAATGCGGATGGGAGCGCATTCAGAAGCGCCTTACGGCACTCTGCCGTATTGATGTTCTGAAGAATCTACCGGTACAGATCCGTGATTATTCCACAGATGACGCAACCAAAGAATGTAAAGAAACAGAATAGATAGAAGGAGCGGTAAATAATGAAAGTAACAGAGTTATTCAAAGAAGGTAAATTTGTTGTTTCTGCTGAAGTAGGTCCTCCTAAAGGAATCCATGTTGAGGAGCTGATCGAAGAGGCAAAGAAATATCTCTCAAATGTTGATGCTATAAATGTAACTGATAACCAGTCTTCCGTTATGCGCCTCGGATCCCTTGCAATGTGCAAGGTGCTGAAGGACAACGGATTTAATCCGATCTTCCAGCTGACCTGCCGTGACAGGAACCGTATCGCGCTGGAGTCTGACCTGCTGAGCGCTGCGATGCTGGGCATTGATAATGTTCTGGCACTGACCGGCGACTATACCAAACTGGGTGACCATCCGGGAGCAAAACCTGTATTTGACCTGGATTCCGTATCTCTTCTGTATACGATGGGTCTTCTGGAGCAGGGCAAGGACCTCGGCGGACAGGACCTGATCGGCGAGCCTCCTACATTTGCTAAGGGCGCAGTTGTATCACCTTGCAGCGATTCACTGGACGCACAGCTCGTTAAGATGGAGCGCGAGATCAAAGCGGGCGCGCAGTTCTTCCAGACACAGGCTATCTTTGATTCTGAGAAGTATATCAAATTCTACGAGAGAGCCAAGGAATTCGGCGTTCCTATCCAGCTCGGAATCATTGTTCCGAAGAATGCCGGCATGTGCAACTATATGAACAATAATGTTGCAGGTATTTCCATTCCGGCTTCGATCATTGATGAGCTGAAGGCAGACAAGGAGAGGACAAAGGCCGGCATTACCGGTACTGAAATCGCTGCACGCATCATCCGTGAGTGCAAGGATTACTGTCAGGGTGTTCATATCATGACACTTGGCTGGGAATCCAAGATTCCATCACTCTTGGAGCAGGCCGGACTGTAAAATATTATCCGGAAAAAAATAACGAAATTGAGAGGTTGCCAAATATTCTTATGTTGGCAGCCTCTTTTTTTGTTTAAATTTACTTTTAATTTGTTAATTGCACTCAAAAAATACAAATAAAAATTGTATTACGGCTGTTCACTGTGTTGATTTTTACAGGTGAAAATAGTATTATTTAAGCAGCGGATTAGGGCGCTGATTTTTTTGATGCGCCCAAGAAGTGTAAATAATATTACTTATTCGGTTAGGATAAGAATTTTGAGGAGGATTTACCATGGTAAAAGTTGACAAGAATTTTGTGAACACAATGTATTCAGTTGAAGGCAAAGTTGCTCTCGTTACAGGCGCTACCGGCGCACTCGGCAGAGTAGCAGCTAAGGCTTACGGCTATGCCGGAGCTAAGGTTTTCCTGACAGGACGTAATGCTAATAAGCTTCAGGAGCTTGTTGATGAGTTCCAGGCAGAAGGCATCGACTGCGCATTCTTCGCAGCAGATCCTGCTAAGGAAGAAGACGTTGACGCACTGGTTAAGGCAGCTGTTGAGAAATATGGCCGCGTTGACATTTTATTCATCGCTCACGGATTCAACAAACCTTGCAACATCTTAGAGCAGAGCGTAGCTGATTGGCAGTACATTATGGATGCTGACTGCAAGAGCGTTTACATCGTTCTTAAGAAAGTTTCTGAGCAGATGGTTGCTCAGCTCGGCGGAGCAGAGAAAGTTGCTTCAGGCCAGGGCGGCAAGATCGTTGTTGTTACATCACAGCGTTCAAAGAGAGGTATGGCTGGTTACACTGGATACTGCACATCAAAGGGTGGCGCAGACATGATGATCGCATCAGCAGCATGTGACCTTTCTGCTAAATATGGTATCAACATTAACGCTATCTGCCCGACAGTATTCCGTTCAGAGTTAACTGAGTGGATGTTCGATCCAGAATCAGCTGCATATCAGAACTTCCTGAAGAGAGAGCCTATCGGCCGTCTTGCTGAGCCGGATGATTTCGTAGGATACATCATCTTCTTATCATCAAATGCTTCTAACTTCATCACAGGCGCTGCTTGCGACTGCTCAGGTGGATACCTGGTTTGCTAATGAGGAAAAAGAGATCAGCTTACAAGCTTGCTTGGTAAGCTGATCTCTCTTGACGAATAGCTTCCACGGAGCACGAAGGGACGCAGTCCCGAAAGTGCGGAGTGGAGGTAGGAGCGCGAGAGCGCGGGACGCGCGAAGCGGTCCGTCAGCAAACCATATAATGGGATGCTGGAGGTAGGAGCGCGAGAGCGGTCTATTAGTATTGTTACTATATTTTTTAGGAGAATTATATTCATGGAAAAAGTTAAAAATGTTCTTATCTGCGGCGCAGGTATGATGGGTAACATGATCGCACTGGCTTTCTCAAGCTGCCCTGATTTCAAAGTAACTGTTTGGAACAGAAGAGAGAAACCATGCAAGGAAGTTATCAAGGCTAACCTTGAGCAGCTTCGTGACAAAGGCATCGTTACTGATGCTGAGATCGCTGAGAGACTTGACAGAATTTCATTCGTATTCCCTGACAAGGGACAGGAATTCAAAGAGGCTGATCTTATTATCGAATGTGTAGCAGAAGTTATGGAGACCAAGCAGGATCTCTTTGCAGAACTCGAAGGCATCTGCCGTGATGACTGCATCTTCGCTACCAATACTTCAGTTATGAGCCCGACAGAAATCGCTTCCAAGTGCGTTCATAAAGAGCGTGTTGTTGGAACACATTTCTGGAATCCGGGTCATCTTATTCCGCTGGTTGAGGTTGTTAAGACAGCTGATACTACAGAGGAAGTTATGCAGGCTACTATTGACGCTCTTACCAGAGCAGGCAAGAAGCCTATCTACTGCAAGAAGGACGTTCCTGGCTTCGTAGCTAACAGAATGCAGCATGCTCTTTGGAGAGAGGCTATCTCAATCGTAGAGCAGGGCATCGCTGATCCTAAGACAGTTGACGACGCTGTTAAATACAGCTTCGGTTTAAGACTGCCACAGCTGGCTCCTATCGAGAACTCAGATATGGTTGGCACACAGCTTACTTACAACATTCATTCATATGTTCTTAAGTATCTGGCTGACAATCATGAGCCATCACCACTGCTTCAGAAGATGCTTGACGAGGGCAAGATGGGATTCTCATCAGGCGAAGGCTTCCTGAAATGGGATGAAGAGTCTATCGCAAAGTGCAAAACAGATCTTAATGAATACCTCATTAAGATGGTATATGGTAAATAATTTGATTTTTTTCCGGGCGGTCCGAACCCCTAACCGGACCGCCGGGATTGAAATAATAACGTTATTATTTTATTTTTGGAGGTTTAATAATGGGAAAGAAAGTTTATGTTGATTTAACTCATCCTTTTGGCGCTGAGATTCCACGTTGGCCATATTTCGACAAGCCAATCATCGACTCAAAGCATTCAATGGCTAAGGGTGGCGTTTTAACACAGTATGTTGGATGCACAATGCATACAGGTACTCACTGCGACGCTCCTCGTCACGTAATGGAGAAAGAGTTTGACGGCAAGAGAGCTCGTTATACTCATGAAATGCCAATCGACGCTTACACAGGCCCAGCAGTATGCCTTGAGATCCATGTTGATCGTTGGCAGCTGATCCTTCCAGAGCATCTGGAAGACGCTTGCCGTCGTGCAGGTATTGATCCAAATTCAGGCGAACTTGAAGGAATGGTTCTTTGCCTTAACACAGGTATGCATCGTCTGTTCGATGATACTAAGGAATACTATCATTATTCATGCGGTACCGGCGTTGACGCTGGTAAGTGGTTCGTAGAGAAGAAGGTTAAATGTGTTGCTATGGATATGCAGGCACTTGATCATCCTCTTCACACAGCTATGGGTAACAATGGTATGACCAGAATGAACCTTCTGGGCGCTACCGGCTATCCAATCACCGAAGAATTCAAGAAGAAATTCGGTGAGGAAGCTTACGCTGAATTCGACAAATATGAGTACATCAGAATCCACGGCCAGGAAGCTTACGACAAGAAGTTCGGTGAGCTCGAAGCTATCGGATGCTGGGGAACATGGGAGCCATGCCACAAGACAATGCTCGGCCATGGCATCGTAGGCGTTGAGAACCTTGGCGGCGACCTTGATAAGGTATCCAACAAGAAATTCCAGTTCTACTGCTTCCCACTTCGTTGGTACATGGGTGACGGCTCTATGGCTCGTTGCGTTGCTTACATTGACGAAGACGATCTTAACGATGTTCCTGACAGAACATACAAATACGCTGGAACAGGCGCAGAGGACAGAGATCTGTTCTTAAAGAACAAATATACTTACGAGTATATTAAATAATTAATCTAAACTTTAGGGCACCGGGATGTCCTCCCGGTGCCCGCAAAAATAACGCATAATGATTTAAAACTCGAGATTAAATCATCTAAATGCTACTAGGAGGAATTTTATAATGGCAAAAGAAATCGTAATCGCCAGCGCTTGCCGTACAGCTATCGGTAGCTTTGGCGGAACACTCAAGAACACACCGGCAGTAGAGCTTGGTGCAGTAGTTATCAAGGAAGCAGTTAACCGTGCAGGCCTTAAACCAGAGCAGGTTGATGAAGTTATTTTCGGTAACGTTCTTCAGGCAGGTCTTGGACAGAACCCAGCTCGTCAGGCAGCATTAAAGGCTGGTCTTCCTGAGACAAGTGCAGCATTCACAGTAAATATCGTTTGCGGTTCTGGTCTTAAGTCAGTTGCTCTGGCAGCTGGTCTTATCCAGGCAGGCGACGCTGAGATCGTTGTAGCAGGTGGTATGGAAAACATGTCACTCGCACCATACGCTATGCCAGCAGCTCGTTGGGGCGCTCGTATGTTCAACACAAACATGGTTGACGTTATGGTTAACGATGGTCTTTGGGACGCATTCAACAATTACCACATGGGCATCACAGCTGAGAACGTAGCTGAGCAGTGGGGCATTACAAGAGAAATGCAGGATGAATTCGCACTTGCTTCACAGCACAAAGCTGAAGCAGCTATCAAGGCTGGCAAGTTCAAAGAGGAAATCGTTCCTGTAATGATCCCACAGAAGAAGGGCGATCCTATTGCTTTCGATACAGATGAATTCCCACGTTTCGGTGCTACAATCGAAGCTCTTGCAAAGCTTAAACCTGCTTTCAAGAAAGACGGCGGCACAGTAACAGCTGGTAACGCTTCAGGTATCAACGACAGTGCGGCAGCACTCGTTGTTATGAGCAAAGAAAAAGCTGATGAGCTCGGAATCAAGCCACTCGCTACTATCGTTTCATACGCTACAGGCGGTGTTGATCCTAAGATCATGGGCACAGGCCCTATCCCAGCATCACGCAAGGCTCTTGCAAAAGCTGGTTTAACAATTAAGGATATGGACCTTGTTGAGGCTAACGAAGCATTCGCAGCTCAGTCATTAGCAGTAGCTCATGACCTTGAGTTCGATATGGAAAAAGTTAACGTTAACGGTGGTGCAATCGCTCTTGGACATCCTATCGGAGCTTCAGGCGCTCGTATCCTCGTTACACTGCTTTACGAAATGCAGAAGAGAGATTCCAAGTATGGTCTTGCTACTCTTTGCATCGGCGGTGGCCAGGGACAGGCTCTTATTGTTAAGAGATAATTAATCCCGACTTAGACTTTAGTGGCCATCCGTGGAAACACGGATGGCCATATGGTTAAATAATTGAAAGAGAAGGAATTTAAACATGAAAAACAAAATTATCACAGCTAAGGAAGCTGCTGCTCTTATTCCGGACGGCGCATCCGTAATGGTTGGTGGTTTCATGGCAAACGGTTCACCTGAAGGCATCATTGATGCTCTCGTTGAGCGTGGAGCAAAAGACCTTACTGTTATGTGCAATGACGGTGGTTTTGGCCCGACAATCGACAAGGAAACCGGCGAAGAAGTTAAGGGACCTACAGGCACAGGTAAGCTTGTTAAGGCTCGCGCTGTTAAGAAGCTCATTGCTACACATATCGGCTTAAATAAGCAGGTTGCTGAGCAGATGAACGCTGGCGAGATGGCAGTTACTCTGGTACCTCAGGGCTCAATGGCTGAAATGATCCGTGCAGGCGGCGCCGGACTCGGTGGTGTTATCACTCCGACTGGTGTTGGCACAGAAATCGCTGATGGCGAATTCACACTTCAGCAGATCACTCTTCAGGGCAAAGATTACTTACTGATGGCTCCTCTTCATGCAGATGTTGCTATCTTAGGCGGAAACATCGTTGACAAGAAGGGTAACGTATTCTATAAGGGCACAACAAAGAACTTCCAGCAGGTTATGGCTACAGCAGCTGATGTTGTAATCGTAGAGGCTGAAAAGGTTGTTGAGGTTGGCGAGTTAGATCCTGACTATGTTATGACTCCATACATCTTTGTTGATTATATTGTTGTAGGAGGTGACAAATAATGGCAGACGTTAAACAGATTATTGCTCACCGTGTAGCACAGGAATTACAGGATGGTTATGTAGTTAACTTAGGTATCGGTCTTCCAACATTAGTAGCTAACTATGTTCCTGAAGGAATCGATATTTCTCTTCAGTCAGAGAACGGCATCATCGGTATGGCAGGCGTTGCAGCTCCGGACGAGGTTGACAAGAACGTTGTTAACTCAGGCGGTGTAAACGTTAATGTATATCCTGGATGCGCATTCTTTGATTCAGCAGTATCTTTCGGCATCATCCGTGGCGGACATGTTGATATGACAGTTCTGGGCGCTCTTCAGGTTGACCAGGAAGGCAATATCGCATCACACATCATCCCTGGCAAGATGGCTCCAGGTATGGGCGGCGCTATGGACCTCGTAGTAGGCGCTAAGAAGGTTATCGTTGCTATGCAGCACACACAGAAGGGTGCTCCTAAGCTGTTCGAGAAGATTTCTCTTCCGGCAACAGCTCTTAAGGCAGTTGATATGATCGTTACAGAAATGGGCGTTATCGAGATCACTGACAGAGGCTTCGAGCTTAGAGAACTCGCTCCTGGAGTAACCGTAGACGACATCAAGGCAGCTACAGCAGCTCCTATCATCGTTGAAGGCGAAATTAAGGAAATGTGCATGCCGGCTGAATAAGCTGACATTCAAACCAAAACAAACGGGCAGGTGAAATCACCTGCCCGTGTTTTTTATTGTTATTACTATCCTAACAGATCTTTGATGTATGCCGGAGGATAAGTGTTGTTCAGCACCATATCCGATCCCGAATTACATGCCTTAAGGATCATATCTATGGAATCATCCGTAAATACACAGGATCTGAAACCTGCCCTATGGATTTCCTTGATCAGGTCAGGCTTAAAGACACTGCTGCCGATCGCCATGTACTGGATGCCTGCTTCCCTGGCAAAATCCAGAGCCTTGTTGTAATTCTTCCTGAACAGCTTGGCATCTTCCTTCTCATTATCATTCGGAACATAATAATACATGAGCTCGGTGCCCGGGAGCATCTGACGGATCTGCTCAAAGTCTTTTTTACGCTCAGCGCAGAAAATGACCTTATGAATGCTGTCCGGATAATTCTTAAATACTTCAGATACCTGGGTAAGTATACCGTTCATATTGTCCTCGCCCGGACGCCCGTATGAGAGCATAAAGGTGAGCGGACTGCTGTAATTATTATTGATGTAATCCCACAATTCCTCAAAGCTGACAGTAGGGAAGCGGTCATAATATTTGAGGGACTTAAAAGTTTCGAAATCAATTCCAAGGTTAGGATTGTCCTGATCATAACCGTCATATCCGAGAATCTTGAATACATATGGATTCCATCTCTGAACGCATACGCAGACACCGTCAGAGGTCAGACGCAGGTCAGCACGGAAATTTTTATATCCATCCTTGACTGAATCGACCAGAGCCTCGATTGAATTGGTGCCCGGATAACGGGTTCTGATCGATCCCAGATGATTGGCGCAGAGCGGACTGAGTTTAGGAGCCTGGTCTCCGGCGCCGCGAGGCTGTACCTGTTTCTTGATAAATGCCTTAAGCGGCTTATAAACAGCTTTAAGCATCTTGCGGGAAGGACCGCAGCGGTGCTTCATAGCGTCTACAAGAAGATTAACTGCTTTGGCGGAATCTATTTCGTCGGTTTCCATAAAACGCTCAGGATGGCCGATTTTGGCGCCCCAGAAGCGCAGTTTCTGGTTCCATATGATGCCGATGCTCGGAATACCCATTGAGAAAGATACAATATTGGAATGCATCCTGCCGGCAATTACGCCTGTGAACTGGGCAATGGTTTTAATCAGCGACTGTGAGTCCAGAGGGGTGTCAAGCTTTCTGCCGTGGCCAACGGTTTCGAGAACCTCTCTGGCCATTGCCTCATCGTTTCTGTCGCCATTTGTGAAAATAGCCCATTCCATGCCGCGGGATTCCAGCTCGCGGATAACTCCCAGCCAGAAATCCATCTGAATCTCTTTAGTAATCTCGGGATGTCCGTAATCAGCGAATAGTTTATGTCTGACGATACCTACGCCTATGAGCGGCTTTCTGTTTTTCAGATCAGGCAGGATATCCTTGTACGTCCTGGCAGACCAGACAGCCACGTCATAAACCGGATAAACTTCGGCTTTGGACTTGTCTGTCAGATATTCCGACTTGAATGTCTCTATGTCATCTCTGACAGCCACGCCCTTTACGCATGGCAGGTTAAGGGCTTCCTTCAGCTCGATGCTCTTAGGATCATCCGCATAGAAATGTTCCACGCCGATGCTGCTTAAATAGACCGGAACATTCGCTGCCTGGGCGGCGCGGATGATCTCCGGGATATACAGGAAAAATTTCTCGTTTGTAATCTTAAGAATACCGCCCGCGAATACGACGGCATCGACAAATTTGATCTGCCCGACATCACGTGAAGCGATGCTGTAGTGGTATATTTTGATGTCAGACCTGCCTGCGATCTTCCGGATCAGGAAGGCATGATTGTCAGCTATGACATTGTCTCCCAGATTGGAATTGGCGGTCTGCACCAGAAGTATTTTCTTACACTTGGTTGTTTCTTTGCTCATGATAAGAAATTATAGCAAAAAAACGCTGAAAATAACAGTAATTGCTTACATTTTCTTTCAATCCGTGTTATTATACAAGAGCAACAGTATGCTTTCAGGAAAGGAGTAAATGTGTTTAAAGTAGGCGACTTAATCGTATATGGCAATACAGGAGTCTGCAGGGTAGAAGAAATCGGCATTCCGGCATTGGCAGGCGCGGCAGAAGACAAGAAATATTATACTTTGTCGCCATATTATGGACGCAACAGCCGGATTTACACTCCCTGCGACAATGATAAGGTAGTTATGAGACCGGTCATCACCAAGCAGGAGGCTCGTGATCTGATAGGCAAGATCAAGAGCATCGGCCTTTTGGAGATTACTGATGAGAAGAAACGCGAGGAAACGTACAAGAGCGTTATGCGCGGATGCGACTGCATGGAGTTCATAAGCATTATCAAGACAATTTACCTCAGAAAGCAGGAGCGAATCGCCGAGGGCAAGAAGGTCACCGCGAATGATGAGAAATACTTCAACATGGCCGAGGACAAGCTATACGGTGAACTGGCGATAGCGCTTGAAATTGACAAAAATAAAGTAAAGGACTACATTGCGTCGGAAGTAGCCGATTAAGCTTCTGATGGATGTAAGGGGTGAAAAAATGAAAAAAGGAATGAAATTCAACCAATTTGTCCCATGGGTCATTTTACTGTGCTGCGTAATACTTATTATTGGATTCTTTATTCCGTCATTTAAGTTCTCATGCGCAGGTTATGGCTCAGTAGGTGTAAGCGCGCTGAACGCTTCATTTGGCTATAGTTATATGGGCGAATCGATAGTTAACGCGCTTGTTTATCCGCTTCTTCTGCTGCTTATTCCTATAGGAGTAGGTGTTATCTGCTTCATCAGGAAAATCGGTGAGAAGATCAAGGCCATCATCGTAGCGGGATCATTTTTCGTTGAACTTGTAATTTATATTATCCTGGCAATTTTAGCAGCCAGCATCGCCAGAGAGCTGGGATGTGAAGAAGCTGTTACAGCTATGTACATCATCAACCTGTTCTTCTCTGTAGTTGGCATATTGGCCGGAGTATTCCTGATTTTTGAAGATAAATTTATGGGCATGATAGATAAGGCAGGTGCCGCCAAACCGGCAGCACCGCCGGCAGCGCCGCCGCCTGTGGTTGCACCACCGGCACCTGCAGCACCCGCTGCACCCGCAGCCGGCCAGACTTTCTGTCCGAACTGCGGCACGCCTCAGAACGCGGCAGCTGCATTCTGCGCTAACTGCGGAACTCCGATCCCTAAGGCACCACCTGTACCACAGACACCTGTATGTCCTGGATGCGGACAGGAGATCAAGGATCCGAATGCTGCATTCTGCGTATTCTGCGGCACTAAGCTTAAATAAAACTTGACAAACAGGCATCTTGATGCTACCATACACGAGTTGTTTAGCCGAAACTTAGGAGACGGACTCTCCGACCGGTCCTCAGTTTCAGGCGGTTACGAATAAAAGGAGGATTTATTTTCTATGATTACAAAAGAAATCAAGGCCGAGATCGTTAAAGAGTACGGCAAGACACCATCAGACACAGGTTCACCAGAGGTTCAGATCGCGATCCTCACATACAGGATCAAGGAGCTTACTGAGCACCTCAAGACACATCAGAAGGATCATCATTCAAGACGTGGCCTTCTCAAGATGGTTGGTCAGAGAAGAGGTATGCTGGATTACCTTGCATCAAAGGACATCAATGCTTACCGTCAGCTGATCGAGAAACTCGGCATCAGAAAGTAACATGTCAGTATCAATAGACTTAAGGCTACAGTGCCTTAAGTCTATTGTTGCGTTTTAAGTTAATATTTAAGCAGGAGATTCAAGCCGAAGCCACTGACAATTTAATGAAGTGATTCGTTGGATTATCAGTTGTTTCGGACCTCCTGCTTAATCATTCAAAGGAGGTACTATGTACAAAAGTTTTAGTATGGAACTGGCCGGCAGAACTCTGACCATTGATATCGGCAGAGTAAGCGCCCAGGCCAACGGAGCAGCTTTAATGCACTATGGCGATACAGTTGTTCTTTCAACTGCTACCGCATCTGAGAAGCCGCGTGACGGCATCGACTTTTTCCCTCTCAGCGTAGACTTCGAAGAGAAGATGTACGCTGTTGGTAAGATCCCGGGAGGATTCACCAGAAGAGAAGGACGTCCGGCAGACAATGCCATCCTTACTTCACGTGTAATCGACAGACCTATGCGTCCGCTTTTCCCGAAGGATTATAGAAACGACGTTGTTCTGAACAACCTCGTAATGAGCGTTGATCCTGACTGCTCACCTGAGCTGACAGCTATGCTGGGCAGCGCACTGGCAACATGCATTTCAGATATTCCATTTGATGGTCCTGTAGCTATGACACAGGTTGGCATGATCAACGGAGAGCTGATCTTCAACCCGACATCAGAGCAGAAGCATATGAGCGATCTGGCTCTGACAGTAGCTTCTACCAAAGAGAAGGTCATTATGATCGAGGCAGGCGCTAACGAAGTACCGGAAGCTAAGATGATCGAAGCTATCTATGCAGCACATGAGCTGAATGGACAGGTTAACGCATTCTTCGAGAAGATCATCGCTGAAGTTGGCAAGGAAAAGCATGAATATGAACATCATGTTGTTCCTGAAGAATTAACAGCAGCCATCATGGAGATTGTTCCTCCTGAGAAGATGGAAGAGGCTGTTTTCGCAGATGAGAAGCAGACCCGCGACAAGAACATCGCTGAGATCACAGCGCTTGTTGAAGAGAAGCTGGCTGACAACGAAGAGTGGCTGCCGCTTATCGGCGAAGCTATCTACGCATACCAGAAGAAGACTGTCCGCAAGATGATCCTTAAGGACCACAAGAGACCTGACGGACGTGCCATTGACCAGATCAGACCGCTCGCAGCTGAGATCGATCTGCTCCCAAGAGCACACGGCAGCGCAATGTTCACACGTGGACAGACACAGATCATGACCGCTACCACACTGGGACCTCTGTCAGATGCCCAGAAGCTGGACGGACTGGATGTAGACGTAACCACCAAGAGATATATGCATCAGTACAACTTCCCAGGCTATTCAGTAGGCGAGGCAAAGCCTAACAGGAGCCCGGGACGCCGTGAGATCGGACACGGAGCACTCGCTGAGAGAGCACTCCTGCCGGTTATCCCGAGCGAGGAAGAGTTCCCGTACGCAATGCGTCTGGTATCTGAGACATTCGAGTCAAACGGCTCCACATCACAGGCCAGCGTATGCGCATCCACACTGTCACTGATGGCAGCAGGCGTTCCTATCAAGAGACCTGTAGCAGGTATCTCATGCGGTCTGGTAACAGGCGAGACTGATGATGATTATCTGGTACTTACAGATATCCAGGGTCTGGAGGACTTCTTCGGCGACATGGACTTCAAGGTAGCAGGTACAGACAACGGCATCACAGCTATCCAGATGGATATCAAGATCCACGGTCTGACCAGAGCTATCGTTGAGGAAGCTATTGCCAGAACCAAGCAGGCCAGAACATACATCCTTCATGAGGTTATGCTGCCGGTTATCGGTGAGCCTCGCGCAGAAGTCGGCAAATACGCACCGAAGATCATCAGCATGCAGATCGATCCTGAGAAAATCGGCGACGTTATCGGCAAGCAGGGCAAGGTTATCAACGAGATCATCGCCCGCACCGGTGTCAAGATC
Source organism: Lachnospiraceae bacterium (assembly GCA_017441295.1). GTDB lineage: Bacteria > Bacillota > Clostridia > Lachnospirales > Lachnospiraceae > RGIG5612. Next base: position 992 of record JAFRYA010000032.1, on the reverse strand, counting down.
GACATCAACGATGACGGTCTGGTCAGCATCTGCGGCGTAGAAAAGGATAAGCTTGAAGAAGCGCGCAGAATGGTAGACACCATCGTTTCTGAGTTCGAAGAAGGCAGGATCTACGAAGGTACAGTAGTTTCAATCAAGGACTTCGGCGCATTCCTCGAGTTCGCACCGGGCAAGGAAGGTATGGTTCATATCTCCAAGATTGCCAAGGAGCGCATCAACCGCGTTGAAGACGTTCTGACACTCGGCGACGTTGTTAAGGCTAAATGCATGGGCCTCGACAAGATGGGCCGCGTAAGCTTCAGCATCAAGGACGCTAAATAAAATATAATTTTAATCAAAGGGGATTCCTGATGGAATCCCCTTTTTTATTTATGTGTTACAAAAGGCAACGAAATTATGTTAATATTCATATAGCAAATGTTAATTTGGAGGGAAAAGATATGTTTTGCTCAAAATGTGGAACACCTATACCTGAGGGAAGCAGATTCTGTATAAACTGCGGAACGCCGGTATTTGCTGACCAGCCTCAGAACGTAGGGACGATGCAGCCCGAGACCGCTCAGACTCCGCAGACTCCCCCGACAACAGAAACTGGCAAAAAGACAAAAGAAAAGAAGCCTGCCAATCCTAAACGGATCAGGAAAATCATTATTATTGCTGCTGCTGCAGCTGTAGTAGTGGCAGCTGCTGTCGTGTGCCTGCTGCTGTTCCTGCCAAAGAAAGACAAAAATGCATATGTATATCTATCTGATGACCATTTGAGCGTTTTTACTGACCTTGATAACGGGCAGCCGGTGGAAATAATTTCCAATAGTGTTGATGGGGCATCTACTGACAATACAGCACCGGTTTTCAGCAATGATGGAAAATACATTTATTATTTCATTAATTGTGATTATTCAGACTATACCGGAACCTTATGCGAGGCAGAATATGAAAAACTAAGTAATGACCATGCCAAAAATGACCGTTTTATAAATGTGATCGCTGAT
>JAFRYA010000031.1 GCA_017441295.1 Lachnospiraceae bacterium | reverse complement strand
CTCTAATGGAGCTGTCCATGTATCAAGGAATCCCTGATCTACATTCTGAGTAAAGAAGTCAGCGCCTAATTCAATGTCAACATCTTCATCAGTCATATTGTTCATAGTGAAAGCAACTGAATAACTAGCTGTACGCTCCGGATCATCGCCGAGTTCTGCCTTAACTTTACCGTCAGCTGCAGATACTGTAGCTGATTTATCCATAAAGATATAAGTCTTAGCATTTGTTGCTGCTTCAAGGTTAACAAGACCAGCACCCTGGCTTAATACTGAATAATAGCTTTCAGAATCAGCTTCGATCATAGGTGCTGCTGTTGACATTAGTAAGCTGATAGACAGCTGACGCTCTGTCATACCTGTTTTAGCAACAAGGTCATTCTCACGAATGTACTGTTTCAATACAGCTGTAATACCTGCCATCTGAGGAGCAGCCATTGATGTACCGGACATATTCTCATATGCATCATGTCCGCCTGCCGGGTTGCCCTTATCATCCAGATGATATCCATTAAGTGAATAGATATTTCCGCCAGGAGCTGTGATTTCAGGTTTAAGTGTAAGATCGCCAGGAACGCCCCATGATGAGAAATCACTCATTGTATAGTTTTCAGCATCATAATCAATAACTGCGATGTCGCTGCCAACCTGAATCTTACCGAAGTATACGGTAACATTTGTGCCATCAATTTCAATTACTTCGGTGCTTGTTGCCTGATCTTTAAGGAGCTGGCCATCAGCCTTTGTAATAGAAACGCAAGGATTGGTGTAATTGTAACCTGTCAGATCCATGCTGATTGTACCAGGCTGATTATTTACAATAACACATGCAGCAGCCTTCTGACCCATAGCGGCATTAGCTTTCTGGAAGAAGGAGCTTGTACCACGGTTACAGAAAGCAATAACGTGTTCCAGTCTTGCTCCAAGAGCTGCAAACTGGTCAGATGTAATAGCGTCATTATCATCGGTAACAACACCAGGTCCATCAATATAAACATAATCATAGTCACCGGCAATCGTGACCATAGGATTATTCTTGCCTGAAGTTTCTGTATAGAAGATCATGTCTTCGCCGAGCTTCAGATAAGCACCGGTGAAACCATCATTATCAACAGAAGCAACTGTGAATGAATCTCTGTATGCGCCTGGATCGCCGCCTGTATGGAAGTTTACGTCATCGCTGTAAAGGTATCCATAAGCAGTCTGCTCAGCCCATGTACCGTTATTGCCGGCAGAAACTGTCATAACAGTGTTGCTCTCTTCAAGAGCTGCGAATACGTCTGCATAAGCAGAATCAGTTGTAAAGCCTGCATATGGTGAACCAAGTGACAGGTTAACTGAATCAGCGCCTAATACGATAGAGTCCTCAATAGCTGCGAAATAGTCAGTAGGAGAAGCGCCGCCGCCCTTACCGAATACTTTCATTACCATGACCTGAGCATCAGGAGCATTACCCTGTGTATAAACAGTGTCAAGTGCACTTACAAAGGTATCTCCGGATTTGATGTAGCGGTTAGCTGCTGAAATGCCGGCAACATGTGAACCATGCTCTCCCTCAGTATCATTTGCATGAGTAACATCAAGATCCCAGTCAACATAGTTAGCTGCGAAAGGAACCTTTGAATTCAGCCAAAGATCTCCCTCACCTGCTTCAGGGATTCTCTCTTTGATGTTCAGCTGATCTAATACAGCTGCGATGTCTTCTTTCTCAAGAAGGTCTACTTCTTTACCAGTCTTCTCGATAGCATAATCAAATGCATCAGGATCGAATGACTGATGTTCAACATCGAGACCTGTATCAATGATAGCTACTAATGAACCTGCACCTGTATAACCGTTTGACCATACCGGCTGAGTACCGGTCATTTCTGATGCATTGCTCATGTTAGGTTCGTCGGAGACTACAGGGGCCGGAGCCTCGTACTGAATCTCAACAACTACATCCTTTACACCATCAAGAGCCTTGATAGCTTCAATCTTAGAAGACGGAACATAAGCAGAAATGATGTTTGTAATAAGTGTCAGGTTCCAAACAACATTCAGCTCAGCGCCACCCAGAACTTCTGAAGAAATCTTCTTTTCAAGGGCCTTTTGCTGTGCAAGTACTTGACTACGATATGACTTGGCATCTGTATTATAGCCAATTGTCTCGATATCATAGCCTGCATCCATTGTGGACTTGCCGTCCAGGAAAATGGAAACACGTACTTCTTCGCCTACCGGCACATATCCGTCGGTGTTGATATCACTGTTTTTCTCAACTTCGTGAGCTGGCGTAAGGCCTTCGATGTCAGCATCGTCAACCTTCTGCCAAGTGAAACCATCACCTGTTCCTCCGGTGGTCTGATCATCAGTAGCTGCAAAAGCTGTAAGGCTAGGGATGACTAACAGAAACGCCAGCAGGAATGGCAGTAAGCGCTTAAGAAAATTGCTTTTAGTCATATTTTCTTTTTCCTCCTTTTTTAATACTAATCCCTCGTGACAGAGCAGTATCATAATGCATTAAATTCGGGATTACTTTGCCGCGTTGAATTGTTAAAACTATACCTGGAAATCTTATCATAATTATGTAATACGGTCAATTTATTTTCTTATATAAATTCACATTTTTTTAACATATTTTGAGCAACTGCCTGTTGCTTGCTGTTAACTCTTTTTGTAAGTATAATTATCTGCATAGGAGGTGCTTAAATGAACACTAAAGACGTATTATACGATCTCAGGACCAAAAACGGATTATCCCAGGAAGATCTGGCTGAAAAGGTATTCGTTACCAGACAAGCTGTTTCCCGATGGGAAAACGGTGATACTGTGCCAAATACAGAGACATTAAAGCTTCTGTCAAATCTATATAATGTTTCTATCAATACTCTGCTCGGCTCACCCCGTCAGCTTATCTGTCAGTGCTGCGGAATGCCTCTTGAGGATTCAATACTGAGCAGAAACAAAGACGGCTCGATCAATGAAGATTATTGCCAGTGGTGCTATGCCGACGGTAATTACACTTACAGCAATATGGATGACCTTATTGATGTTTGTGTTCATCATATGGTTAATGACAGATTTACTGAGTCACAAGCCCGTGAATATATGAAACAGATGCTGCCGAAACTCAATTATTGGAAAAAACATGATGCAAGCAGTGACAATAATGAATTTGAGAGGTAATAATTTACAACAGCGAATGTTTTAGAATAATCTGATAAAACGGTGTTTATATAGATTGATCCACAGATCAACACATTTTTTTCGGTTGTGTGTCAATTTAATTTGAAAAATAATGAAATCAAGGTTAAATTCAGTCTTCAAAACGAAATTTTACAGGGTTTTTGAGTAAAATGTTTTAAGAAGGATAACAATCTGATACATAAGCGTAAAATAAATGTAAAATTACAGATATTAATTAAGATTTTGACACATAAGTGTAAAAAAAGTGCAATTATGTGACTCCAACTGGGGCCGTTGGCCGCCTTTCACGCCCCGTCGGCGTCGAAGGTCCACCGGACCTTCTCCTTCCGTCGCATCTGAAGATGCTCTTCCCTCCTTGTTCGAGCCCCACCAAATACTTAGAAAAAAAGAAGACCTCCTGAAAGGGGTCTTCCTTTTTTTCTGCGGATGGTGGGACTCGAACCCACACGGCTCATCACCGTCAGATTTTGAGTCTGATGCGTCTGCCATTCCGCCACATCCGCGCGCCTGGTTATTATATCAGCATTAAATGCTGTAATCAAGGCGATTTAATATTAGTCTTCCAGAGCGTCCTCGAATTCCATGAGTCTGTCCATGCCTTTGATAATCTGCTTCATGGAGATTGCATATGAAAGTCTGATGTGATCAGGGAATCCGAAGTCATCACATGGAATAACAACAACAAGATAATCGCTTACAAGGATATCTGCGAGATCTGCTGTATTTTCGATCACTCTGCCCTTATATTTCTTACCAAATACTTTGTTAACGTCAACGAAGAGATAGAATGCTCCCTTTGGCTCTATAGCTGTTAAGTATTTACATTCTTTGATTCTCTTGTAAATATACATTCTGCGGGCGTCGAATTCTTCACTCATTTCACGAACACATGTCTGATCGCCTGCGATGGCTTCAAGAGCTGCTTTCTGTGCGATAGAGTTTGGATTGGATGTCTGGTGTGACTGTACGCTGGACATTACCTTGGCAATCTCCTTAGGAGCTCCAACGTAACCGATTCTCCATCCTGTCATGGCATAGCTCTTAGCAAGACCATTTACTGTTACGGTTCTTTTATAAATTTCATCATTGAGAGAAGCGATGCTGACATGGCCTTCTCTGCTGTAGAAAAGGTTCTCGTAGATTTCATCAGCTACTACATAAATGTCTTTCTCAACTGCGAAATCCGCAATCTCCTGAAGTTCCTCCCTGTCATAGATCATGCCGGTTGGGTTATTTGGTGAATTAAGGATCAGCGCCTTGGTCTTTTCAGTGAAAACACTTTCAAGGTCTGCTCTGTTTACTTTGTAGTCATCTTCTTTTCTGCCATTGATGATAACAGGCACACCGCCTGCCAGTTTAACAATCTCCGGATAGCTCAGCCAGTAAGGAGCAGGAATGATAACCTCATCGCCTTCATTCAAAATAGCAGTAAATACGTTGGTGAGTGAATGTTTGCCTCCGTTGCTGACAACGATCTGGTCTGTCGTATAATCGATTTTATTAAAATCGTGGAATTTCTTAACAATTGCTTCCTTCAGTTCATTAATACCTGATGCTGGTGTGTACTTGGTAAAACCGTCATCAATAGCCCTCTTGGCGGCCATGCAGATATGAGCCGGAGTATTGAAATCAGGCTCACCTGCTGTAAAGCTGACGATATCCATTCCCATCTTTTTAAGTTCATTAGCCTTGGCTGTGATAGCGAGTGTAGATGAAGGTTTAACTGCCAATGCTTTCCTTGATAATTCTAACGACATAATTCTCACCCTTTCACAAAATAATATTGCGGTATTATAGCACAAAAAAAGATGGACGCAAACAAAAATTTACGTCCATCAATTTTGTCAAGTTTCTATTTCGCAAAATCAGTAACTCTTGATTCGCGGATAATATTAACTTTGATCTGTCCCGGGTATTCCATTTCATCTTCGATCTGCTTAGCGATTTCCCTACCGAGGATAACCATCTGAGCGTCATCGATCTTCTCCGGAACAACCATTACTCTGACCTCACGGCCTGCCTGAATAGCAAAAGATTTTTCAACTCCCTTATGCTCGTTGCAAATATCTTCAAGCTGCTTAAGCCTGTTAGTGTAGGTATCGAGAGTCTCTCTTCTGGCACCAGGTCTGGCTGCGCTGATAGCATCTGCAGCCTGAACTATGCATGCGATAAGAGATTCCGGTTCAACATCTCCATGATGTGCAGCTACCGCGTTAACGATGACTGCAGACTCTTTGTATTTCTTACAAAGGTCAACACCGATCTGGATATGTGAACCCTCGATTTCATGGTCGATAGCCTTGCCGATATCATGCAGCAGACCAGCTCTCTTGGCTGTTCTGACATCGCAGCCGATCTCACCTGCCAGCAATCCGGAAAGGATTGCGACCTCGATCGAATGCTTCAGGGCGTTCTGACCATAACTGGTTCTGAATTTCATTTTGCCAAGAAGTCTGATCAGTTCAGGATGAATGCCATGTACGCCAACTTCAAGTACGGCTGCTTCGCCTTCTTCCTTAATGACCTTCTCAACTTCTTTCTGTGCCTTTTCAACAGTTTCTTCTATTCTTGCAGGATGGATACGTCCGTCCAGAATGAGTTTCTCAAGGGCAATCCTTGCAACTTCTCTTCTGACAGGATCAAATCCTGATAAAACAACTGCTTCAGGTGTATCATCAATGACGAGGTCGATACCGGTCAATGTCTCCAATGCCCTGATATTACGTCCTTCACGGCCGATGATGCGGCCCTTCATTTCGTCATTTGGTAACTGAACAACTGAGATAGCAGCTTCTGAAACATGATCAGCAGCACTACGTTGGATAGCGGAAACTACGTATTCCTTAGCCTTGGCATCTGCTTCTTCCTTGGCGCGGGCTTCGAGTTCCTTAATCATTTTGGCAGTGTCGATTTTTACTTCATCTTCTACACTTTTAAGCAAAATCTCTTTTGCCTGATCGGAGGTGAGACCAGAGATTCTTTCCAGTTCCTGTGTACGCTGCGCGTTTACTAATTTAAGTTCTTCTTTAGTTTTCTCAACCTCAGCGATCTTGGAATTCAAACTGTTCTGTAACTTCTCAACGTTCTCATTCTTACGATCGAGAGATTCCTCTTTCTGAAGAACCCTTCTCTCATATTTCTGCAGCTCATTTCTTCTCTCGCGGGTCTCTTTCTCGAGTTCATTCTTGACCTTAAGGGATTCCTCCTTAACTTCAAGCATGGCCTCACGCTTCTTGCTTTCTGCAGTTTTAAGTGCCTCGTCAATAATAGACCTGGCTCTCTCTTCAGCGCTTCCAATCTTACCGTCATACTGTTTCTTATGATAGTTCTTGGAAACAAACCAGAAAACAAGCGCACCCACGATAAATGCGGCTACAGCTATAATGATAGCTAGTATCGGATTCATACGAGGAGCACCTCCTTATTAAGTTATCATTGTACAAACAACAAGATATTATAATTTTAAATGTCTGATGTGTCAATAATTAATAAAAAGCGGACCTGGTATGCGGTCCGCATCACAAGATTTTCTTTAATTGAATTATATTGCCTTGAGGGGGCTAGTCGATTTTTAGATTTTTAGAATATAATGAATAACTCCAATGCTCCTTATATTAATATATAACCCGTCATACCCCGGACTATATCATTTTAATCTGATCAGCCTGTATACACCCTGCGGAAGATATTTGAGCATAGACAGCTCTCCATCTACAGCAGCTACATAGTAATCATTATCTGATGGGCCATATTTTTCATAATAGAAATCATCGACCGGTGAGAATCTGTATACGCTGACCTTGTTGTTCAAAGAATTATCTTCTTCAAACTCTTTTGATTTTTCGTTCTTCATAATCAATCTCCTGCTTTTGAAAATATCGGCCGATATGGCCTTTAGCCGAATGGCTTTGAAGTGTTATGTGTATGATTTTATTCAAAAAAATCCAATTATCAAGTGCTTCATCGCAGAAAAATGAAGTTCGTAAAAAATGCCGGTAAAACCGGCATGTCTTACAAATTCTGTATTACAGAGTTATTTTATCTGATTAATTTCTGAAAGATTATACGGAGTTGCCTGATATACATAATAATTCAGCCAATTAGTATAAAGAGTGTTGGCGTGACCCCTCCATGAAAGCTTAGGCTTGCGTGAAGGATCATCGTCTGGATAGTAATTTACAGGAATTTCCGGATCAATGCCTTTCTTCAGATCACGGTTATATTCATAATCAAGAGTCATCCTGTCATATTCCGGATGTCCCATTACAAATATCTTCTTACCGCCGTCGGCCATGGCCAGGAAAACGCCGGCCTCTTCTGAATCAGCCAGAATTGTAATATCTTTGCGCTTTTTGATTTCTTTGGCAGGAGTTTCAGTGTTTCTGGAATGAGGCGCGTTGAAATAATCATCAAATCCCCTTACCAAAGGTACCTTTCTCTCATAAACCTTATGTTCATATACGCCGGAGAGTTTCTTAGGCAGCAGAACTTTATCAATTCCATAGAAATGATAGAAAGCAGCCTGTGCAGCCCAGCACAGGAAGATAGTAGATGTAACATTAGTTACTGACCAATCCATAATCTCTTTAATCTCGTCCCAGAAGTCGACTTCCTCATACTTCATCATTTCAATAGGAGCTCCGGTGATAATAAGACCGTCGAACGTATTGTCTTTTATGTCTGAGAACTTCTTATAAAACTGGTTCAGGTGAGAAACAGGAGTGTTCTTTGACTTATGGTGGGCAGGCGCGACAAATGTCAGGTTTACCTGCAGCGGTGTATTAGACAATGCCCTGAGCATCTGGATCTCGGTGTCTTCCTTCAGCGGCATAAGATTAACAAGCACAATTTCCAAAGGACGGATGTCCTGAGTAATGGCTCTGTGCTCATCCATAATGAATATGTTTTCTTTTTCTATTACTGCTTTAGCAGGCAGATCACTTTGAACTTTGATCGGCATTTGCTTCACCTCTGAATTTATTAATATATTCTTCTTCCGTGATAATCGGAATATTCAGCTCTTTGGCCTTTTTATTTTTTGATGAACCTGAAAGGATATCGTTGTTTATCAGATAACTGGTTTTGGCAGAAACACTGCCGGCCACTTTGCCGCCCTCAGCCTCTATTTCGGCCTTTAAGGCGTCTCTGTTCTCATAATGATAAAGTGAACCAGTTATGACAAAAGTCAGCCCTTTCAGCGAATCTGAGCCTTTGACGGCATCTTCAGCAATATATACTTCATTCAGCAGTTTTTCAACCACTTCTCTGTTCTTTTCATCAGCGAAATAATCAGTAATTGAAGCGGCGATCACTGATCCGACATTTTCTATATTGATCAGTTCATCCGTTTCAGCGTTCATCAGAGCCCTGAAATCATTGTTGAAATATCTGCAAATGAGTTTAGCGTTAGCGGGACCGACATTCAGTATGCCCAGCGCATTCAGCAGTCTGTCACATGTCGTATTTCTGGCCGCATTTACAGAATTAATAATGTTCTCATATGATTTTAATCCAAATCCGTCCAGATTGATGATTGCATCTTTATGATCATCCAGATGGAATATGTCGGAAAAATCAGAAATAAATCCATGTCCAATGAATTTTTCTAAAGTTTCCTCTGAAACGCCTTCAATATTCATCGCGTTCCTGCTGACAAAATCAGTAAAAGATTTAATCTTCTTGGCCGGACAATCAGGATTAGGACAAACCAGAGTTTTGGTGCCGTTTTCATTCTTTATTACTGTGTGCTGACCACATGCCGGACACTCCTCAGGTATATCCAGATGATCGCTCTTAGTCAGGTTCTCAGCGATCTGAGGAATGATCATATTTGCCTTATAAACGGTGACTCTATCGCCAATGCCTAGCTCTAATCCATCAATAATACTGAGATTATGCAGGCTAGCCCTGCTGACTGTTGTGCCTTCCAGTTCAACTGGATCAAATATAGCCACAGGATTGATCAAACCAGTTCTGGAAGGAGACCATTCAATCTCTTTAAGAGTGGTCTCGGCAATTTCGTCTTTCCACTTAAATGCCATTGAATTCCTTGGGAATTTGGCTGTGGTACCGAGGCTTTTGCCATAAGCAATATCGTCCATCAACAGCACGAGTCCGTCCGACGGAACATCAAATCCTGTAATATCTTCAGCAAAAGCATGGATAGCGTCTTTTATAGTGTCTTTATATACAACGCGGTATGGAACTACGTCAAACCCCATACCAGACAGCCATGCGAATTTCTGCTCATTTGAATTATTGAAATCTATCTCCTGCGCACTCTCCAGAGAAAATGCGAAGAAGTTAACAGATCTCTCTGCCGTTATGCGTGAATCCAGCTGACGAACGCTGCCGGAACATAAATTCCTTGGGTTTTTGTATTTGGCATCAGCATCTGGAATTTCTTCGTTGATCCTGTTGAAATCAGAATACTTGATTACTGCTTCGCCGCGAAGAGTCAGTCTGCCTTTATATGGGATGTTAAGAGGCAGATTAACAAATGTCCTGGCGTTGGCTGTAATTATCTCCCCGATTTCACCATTTCCTCTGGTTACAGCCTTTTCAAGCGTTCCTCCGTCATATGTCAGAACGACTGTCAGTCCGTCCAGTTTCCAGGATAAGAGGCCTTTCTGATCGCCTAAAAAAGAAGCGAGTACGTCAGGGTCCTTGGTTTTATCCAAAGAAAGCATAGGTGAATCATGTCTGACCTTTTCCAGGTTCTCAGACACTTCATAACCGACATTCTGTGTTGGAGAATTGGCAAATTGGATGCCCGTCTCCTTCTCAAGTGTCTCCAGTTCGTCATATAGAGCATCATATTCAAAGTTAGACATTATTTCTTTGTCTTCTGAATAATATGCCTTTGACGCCCTGTTAAGAAGGTCTGTCAGTTCACGTATTCTATCCCTTTTATCTGTACTCACTTCTAAAAATCCTTAATTAAAATACTTTGCGGCTGCTTCAAACATCCTGATGTCGTAGTTGCCCGGAACATTCTTGTACAGGCCAGCACCCACACGCTCACTGTGGCCCATCTTGCCGAATACCCGTCCATCCGGTGAAGTAATGCCTTCAATGGCGAAACATGAATTATTCGGATTGAACTGTACGTCATCTGTCGGATTACCATTCAGGTCCACGTACTGGGTCGCAATTTGGCCATTCTCTGCCAGCTGTGCGATCATTTCGTCAGATGCAATGAATCTGCCTTCGCCGTGAGAAATAGGTACAGAAACGATATCTCCCACATTCATCAGACTCAGGAAAGGAGATTTATTTGAAGCAATTCTGGTTCTGACAATCTTGGACTGATGTCTGGCAATTGTGTTGAATGTCAGTGTCGGGCATGTATCATCAGCGTCAATAATCTTGCCGAATGGTACCAGGCCCAGCTTGATAAGTGCCTGGAAACCATTACATATGCCGCACATAAGACCATCACGACTGTCAAGCAGCTCGGTAACAGCGTCTTTTACAGCACCGTTCCTGAAGAATGCAGTAATGAATTTGCCGCTGCCGTCAGGCTCGTCTCCGCCTGAGAATCCACCCGGAATGAAGATCATCTGAGCAGCCTTTACCTTTGCTGCGAAATCATCAACGCTCTTCTGAATACCAGCCTTAGTGATATTATTAATAACTACGATTTCTGGATCAAGGCCGGCGTCTGCGCATGCCTTGGCACTGTCAAACTCGCAGTTTGTACCCGGGAATGCAGGAATCAAAACCTTGGCTTTTGCGGTTTTGACTGCAGGAGCCGGGTATTTGTCAGCTGTATATGAAAAGCTCTCATATACCCTGCTTTCTTTCGTTATATTGCATGAATATACGTCCTCAAGCCTGTCTTCATAAAGCGCCTCTACTTCAGCATAAGGAATCGCATCATTTTTGTAATTAAATGTTTTATCTTCAGTAATTTCACCCAGATATACAGCTCCTGGAATATCTTTTTCGCTTTCCAGAATGAATGAAGCGTAGCTGTAACTAAAGATGTCATTTACAGTCAATGTATCATTGAATTTGAATCCAAATCCATTGCCAAAGCACATCTTAAGAATTGCCTCAGCAACGCCGCCCATACCAGGTGTATGACATGATACTGCACTGCCTTCTCTAAGTAGCTCAGTAGTATGGCCTATAACCTTCATGAGAGATTTGGTTTCAGGCAGTTTATTTGCATCATAATCTGACTTGAGCAGATAAACCTTGTTGCCAGCCTTCTTGAACTCAGGAGATACGATATTCTGCGTTTTATCTGTTGTAACAGCAAATGAAACCAGTGTAGGAGGGACGTCCAGTTTTTCAAATGTTCCGCTCATGGAGTCTTTGCCGCCGATAGCGCCTATTCCCAGATTCATCTGTGCCTTGAAAGCTCCAAGAAGTGCCGAAAATGGTTTGCCCCATCTCTTGCCGTTTGTGCCAGGTTTCTCGAAATACTCCTGGAATGACAGATAAACGTCTTCGAATTTAGCACCTGTAGCAATCAGTTTACAAACGGACTCAACTACAGCCAGATAAGCGCCGTGATATGGGCTCTTCTCTGAAATAAACGGGTTAAAACCAAATGACATGAGTGAGCAGTCATCGGTATGCTTCTTCTCCATGCTGATCTTAAGAGTCATGGCCTGAACCGGAGTTCTCTGATATTTGCCGCCAAAAGGCATCAGGATGGATCCCGCGCCGATTGTAGAGTCAAACATTTCAGAAAGACCTCGTTTTGAGCATGTATTAAGATCAGATGCAACTGCCTTAAGATTCTCAGCGAACCCACCGGATACCTGTTTGTCATATGGCAGCGGGCTGGCCGGAGTCATGAATATATGCTTATCGGCACCATTTGAGTTCAGGAACTCTCTGCTGATATCTACTATCTGCTTGCCATTCCATGTCATGGTCAGTCTTGGATCAGCTTTAACTACTGCAACCGGAGTAGCTTCCAGATTTTCCTGGTCAGCCAGTTTAAGAAACGCGTCAACGTCCTTAGCTTCGATACAAACTGCCATTCTTTCCTGTGATTCGGAAATAGCCAGTTCTGTACCGTCCAGACCTTCATATTTCTTCGGAACAGCGTTCAGATCGATGTCCAGGCCATCAGCTAATTCACCGATAGCAACAGAAACGCCGCCTGCGCCAAAGTCATTGCATCTCTTGATCATTCTGCAGGCATCACCGTTTCTGAAAAGCCTCTGAAGTTTTCTCTCTTCAGGAGCATTACCTTTCTGAACTTCCGCGCCGCAGAGCTCAACAGATTTGGTTGTATGAGCTTTGGATGAGCCGGTTGCGCCACCAATACCGTCACGTCCGGTTCTGCCGCCCAGCAGTATGATAACATCTCCTGGCAGCGGAGTCTCACGGCGTACGTTCTCAGCAGGTGTAGCTGCGATAACAGCACCGATTTCCATTCTCTTTGCGGCATATCCCGGATGATACAGTTCATCTACAATACCTGTTGCCAGGCCAATCTGGTTGCCGTATGAAGAATATCCTGCAGCAGCGCCTTTAACGAGTTTACGCTGCGGAAGCTTGCCAGGAATAGTCTCTGATACAGGTACTGTAGGGTCTGAAGCTCCTGTTACACGCATTGCGCCATATACATAGCTTCTGCCTGACAGTGGATCTCTGATTGCACCGCCAATACATGTTGCTGCACCACCGAAAGGCTCAATTTCTGTAGGATGGTTATGTGTCTCATTCTTGAAAAGTAAAAGCCAAGGTTCTTTAACACCATCTGCTTCTACTTCAATCTTAACTGTGCAGGCATTGATTTCTTCAGACTCATCGAGTTTGTCAAGCATTCCGTGAGCCTTAAGATATTTAACAGCGATTGTAGCGATGTCCATCATACAAATCGGTTTAGTGCGGCCCAGTTCTTTTCTGACCGCCAGATAATCCTCATATGTGCTCTGGAGCAGCGGATCGCTGAATTTTACGCCGTCAATAATGGTTCCGAATGTGGTATGACGGCAATGATCTGACCAATATGTATCGATCAGTTTTATTTCAGTAATGGTAGGATTTCTGTTTTCAGAAGCAAAGTAATGCTGGCAGAAAAGAATATCCTCGATGTCCATTGCCAGACCGTTGTCTTTAATGAAACTTTCCAGTCTCTCTCTGCTGAATCCAAGGAATCCGCAGACTGTTCTGACTTCTTCAGGAACATCATAAGGAATCTGAAGAGTCTCCGGCAGTTCTAATGCCGCCTCCCTTGCCTCGACAGGGTTGATTACGTATTTTTTAATCTCAGCCAGATCGCTGTCTGAAATAATTCCATAAAGCGCATAAACTTTGGCTGAACGAATGACAGGTCTTTCACCGCGTGAAATGATCTGGATGCACTGCGCAGCTGAGTCTGCTCTCTGATCAAACTGTCCGGGAAGATACTCAACAGCGAATACGATTGCGCCTTCAAAATCAGGCTCTCTGCATGCGATATCAACCTGCGGCTCTGAAAAAACAGTGTTAATTGACTGCTCAAAGAGCTCAGGGTCAATATCCTCAGCGTCATAACGATTTAAGAATCTGACCTTTTCAAGTCCTTTGATTCCTAGCAAATGTCTGAAATCGTTTAATAATGAAGCTGCTTCCTGGGCAAATTCCTCTTTCTTTTCTACAAATATTCTGAATACCATTATTTCTCCTTATTTGCCTGCATTTAAGGCTTTTTTGCCAATGTCTGTCCTGAAATATTCGTTATCAAAATGTATTTTATCAACTTTCTCATATGCTTTTTTCAAAGCATCTTCAAGAGTATCTGAAACAGCAGTGACTCCAAGTACACGGCCGCCGCTGGTTACCAGCTTCCAATCCTCAATCTGAGCACCGGCAACATATACGCTGTCTTCGACTTCTTCAGGGATTGTAATCTCAAATCCCTTTTCATATTTAACAGGATATCCCTTTGAAGCCATTACAACACAGGCTGCGTGGGCATCTTTGAATTTAACATCGTCCGCATTAAGAGTGCCTTCAGAAACATCAACCATGATGTTCAGCAGATTGCTATCAAGAAGCGGCAGAACCACCTGTGTTTCTGGATCGCCGAATCTGCAGTTGTACTCAATAACCTTTGGGCCATCAGCTGTGATCATCAGGCCAAAGTACAAACAGCCTTTGAAAGTGCGGCCTTCAGCATTCATAGCATTGATAGTTGGCAGGAAAATCTTTTCCATACACTCGTCAGCAATTTCTTTGGTGTAATACGGATTTGGGGCAATTGTTCCCATACCGCCGGTATTCAGACCGGTGTCATTATCGCCTGCGCGTTTATGATCCATGGACGAAACCATAGGAACAACAGTCTTGCCATCTGTAAATGAAAGAACAGATACTTCCGGTCCTGTCAGGAATTCTTCAATTACTATCTGATCACCGCTCTTGCCGAACTGCTTATCTTTCATGATTGAAACGATAGCGTCTCTGGCTTCATCACGTGTCTGCGCAATGATTACACCTTTACCAAGTGCCAGACCGTCAGCCTTAATAACTGTCGGAATCGGCGCGGTCTCAATGTATTCAAGTGCTTTATCAATATCATCAAAGACTTCATAAGCAGCTGTAGGAATGCCATATTTCTTCATTAAATTCTTTGAAAATACCTTGCTTCCTTCAATGATGGCGGCGGCTTTGTTAGGGCCAAAGCATTCAATTCCCTGAGCCTCTAACGCGTCAACCATTCCGGCAACCAGCGGATCGTCCGGAGCAACAATAGCATATGTAATACCTGCTGACTGTGCGAAACGTACTGCCTGCTCAATGTCTGTAGCAGCAATGTTTACACAAAGCGCATCCTTGGCAATACCGCCATTGCCTGGAAGGGCATAAATTTCGCCAACGAAATTTGTTTCTTTTATCTTCTTAATGATGGCATGCTCTCTGCCGCCACCGCCAATAACCATAATGTTCATTTGGGGGCTCCTTTTTAGTGGTGGAATAACCTCATTCCTGTGAATGACATTGTCATGTCATATTTGTTGCAACAATCAATGACAGCGTCGTCTCGGATCGATCCGCCCGGCTCAGCAACGTATTTAACACCGCTCAGGTGAGCCCTCTCAATGCTGTCACTGAATGGGAAGAACGCGTCTGAACCCAGAGCAACATTATCGATAGTATTTAAATAAGCCCTCTGCTCTTCCTTTGTGAACGGCTCAACAGGTTCAGTAAAGTATTTCTGCCAGTTGCCGTCTGCACAAACATCTTCTTCGTTCTGATTAATATAACCGTCAATTACATTATCTCTGTCCGGACGTCCCAGTTCAGGCTTAAATGGCAGCTCCAGAACTCTGTCAGACTGACGAAGGAACCATGTATCAGCTTTGCTGCCAGCCAGTCTGGTGCAGTGGATACGTGACTGCTGTCCTGCACCAACGCCGATTGCCTGTCCGTCAACAGCGAAGCAGACTGAATTTGACTGTGTATATTTAAGAGTGATAAGTGAAACGATCAGATCACGTACTGCGCTCTCAGGCAGGTCTTTGTTCTCAGTAACAATATTAGCCAGGAGTTCCTTGTTGATCTTGAAGTTGTTTCTTCCCTGTTCAAATGTAATGCCAAATACCTGCTTGTGTTCCTGCTCAGCCGGAATGAAATCAGGATCGATCTGAACAATATTGTAATTGCCGTTTCTTTTCTGTTTTAATATTTCAAGTGCTTCAGGATCATATCCCGGAGCAATAATGCCGTCAGAAACCTCTCTCTTGATCATCTTAGCTGTTGTAGCGTCACATACGTCTGAGAGAGCTACCCAATCGCCAAATGAGCAGAGACGATCAGTGCCTCTGGCTCTGGCATAAGCGCATGCAAGTAAAGAATCGTCCAGTCCTTCAACATCATCAACAAAGCATGCTTTTTTAAGTTTTTCAGGTAATTTAATACCTACAGCAGCGGATGTCGGGCTGACATGCTTGAATGATGTAACAGCCGGCAGACCCAGAGCTTCCTTAAGTTCTTTAACAAGCTGCCATGAGTTGAAAGCATCCAGGAAATTAATGTAACCCGGGCGTCCGCTTAAGATCTGGATCGGGAGGTCACTTCCATCATGCATATAAATCTTTGCAGGTTTCTGATTTGGATTACAGCCGTATTTTAATTCGAATTCTTTCATCTTTTCTCTCCTGTTTACTGGTTTTTATTTACAATTCTGTCCGTGTACTCCCCTGTTGCCAGATCAGTATATCTGACATAGAGAGAAATCTTGTTGTTTTCATCAAGTGATTTCCAGATCCTGTCTGTGAATTCATCTATGCAGTCAGGAATAGCTACCCTTTCAGGCTCGCCCTGGAATGTAGGAATAGGATTTCCATCTGTAACATAAGTATGAAGGAAATGTCCCAGTCCGGCGATCGGAGCGTAGAAATAAGTGAATCTGTTGCAGGCGGATCCTTCAGCATCAGCACTCTTCAGAATACTCATCTTATATTTGAAATCACCATCTTCAAATACAGAAACAGCGCTGATACGTGGAGTGAAATTAGGTCCGTCAGGCTCAAACTCTCTGGTTGCCAGAGAATCGCTGAAACTCTTGCCAGCTTTATATCCTTCGTAAACAGTATCTGTCTGGTCACCATTTGTAACAATGAGCTTATTCTCGTACTGACGGACAGCAGCATAGATAATGAGGCTTGGATCCTCTACTTTGCTGGCGTCAAAAGGTTCTGTAAATAATGCGTCATCTCTCTTAACAAAAACTCTGTTACGACTGTTAGCGCTTCTGCCCATAATGAAATACGCGCTGACTGCTTTGGTGCCGTCTTTGCTCTTGCCAACGATGATTCCCCTGCCTGGATATGGGTTGCCTGCCAGCAGGTCTTCTGCTTCATTAATCTTGTAAATATCCATTGTGCGCTCCTTTGATCATTTATTTTTAACTAATTAATTATATTATTATTTACTTATGTTTGCAATGATGCATGCGTCCTTTCCGAACACTTCATTCATTCTGTCAGCATATTCATTTACCATGTCGTTTGGCACGAAAGCCTGAATGGTTCCTGCGAATCCGCCGCCATGAACACGAACGGCTCCTTTGCCATTCAGGAACTTGGATGAAAGCGTCAGCGCCAGAGCTAAACTCTGGTCAGCATCAGGGTCCGGAGCTGTTACATTCTGAAGCAGTCTCCAGGATGAAACGCCAGATGTATTGATTATTCTCAGGAACAAATTGAAATCTTTATTTGCCAGCGCTTCTTTACATGCCAGTACCCTCTTTTCTTCGTCGAAGAAATGCATGGAACGCATTATGGCTCTGTCAGAAACAGATTCCCTCATCTTAGAAATGCTGTTATAAAATTCATGAGGATCAACGTCTCTTAAATACTCTTTGCCAAAGTAATTTGCCACTGATGCCATATCCTTTGGAATCTGAGCATAGTGATCAGTCAGATTGGCATGTGAGCCGCCTGTATTTACCAGGCATATCTTATACCCGAATGAATCAAAATCAGTTTCAATTTTCTCTACAACCGGATTCTCCGGATCCTGAAGATCCATAAATACCAGGCCTCCAACAGAACATGCTATCTGGTCCATCAGACCTGATGGTTTATTGAAATATACGTTTTCAGCGTACTGCCCTGCCCTAGCCACAAATACCGGGTCCTGGTTATCAGACAGAATCCTGCCGATCAGCACTTCGAAAGCAGCTGATGAAGATAAGCCGGAACCAGCCGGGACATCGCTGATAACAACAGCATCAAAACCACGCAGCTTAATATTATTCTGCTGATAAACCCTGGCAATACCTCTGACGAGAGCAGCTGTTGTGCCATATTCTTCTTCGCGGAGGTCCAGATTTTCCAGGTCCATTTCAACTTTAGGGAAACCTTTTGACAGGATACGGACTTTCAGATCATTTCTGTATTTTACTGCTGCTAATACATTGCAGTCTATTGCAGCCGCGATGACCATTCCGTGCTGATGATCGCAGTGATTTCCGCATATTTCTGTTCTGCCTGAACTGGTGATATATGTTTCAGGCTCGTCCCTGTATTCAAAACTGAATATTTCTTTTATCGCTTTTTGCAGGTCTTCCATTTTTCACCTTCTAACACACAAGCGGGCAGTCCAAAAGGAATACCCGCATATGTAAAAATCAATTAAATAAAAACTAAAACTTAAAGTTCTTCTCCGGCAGCAAGTTTGACTACTTTATATCCGCCGTCATAGACGCCTTCTGTCTTAAGCCGTTTAATATTAGCACACATACTGCGAAGAATTGCTTTGTCATTTATCAGAGTGTCGATCATGTTGCAGAGCGCTTCTTTAGTTTCACATTCAAATGTGGAATCACCGATCTCCTGAGCATGAATTGCGCCGTAAACTTCATGTCCACCGATATGTCTCATCATCAGTTTAGGAACAGGATAGAATGAGAGCTCAGACGGTTTTGTGACCAGCACGTCGCATTTGCGCATCAGCAGGTTTGTTGAATAAACTGCTTCAAATATGTCTTTGTTGCATACAGCCACTATCTGGCCCG
The DNA here is from genome assembly GCA_017441295.1 of Lachnospiraceae bacterium. Classification (GTDB taxonomy): domain Bacteria; phylum Bacillota; class Clostridia; order Lachnospirales; family Lachnospiraceae; genus RGIG5612. The sequence continues at coordinate 35,583 of JAFRYA010000031.1, read as the reverse complement.
GTGCATCATCAATTTTTTCGACAAAATCATGCAGTTCGTCATATTTATCAAAGTACGTTCTGCAGTTTTTCTCAAGTTCAGGAATGCTGTTTTTAAGAACATCCCACATAGCCAGATGATCACCGAAGTTGATGATCAATGTGGCCTTGCCTTCTTTGACATAATTCATCAGATGTTTGGCCATTGCCAGATACAGATCGGCCCCTGCTCCTGCTCCGCCTACTGTCATAAGGAATCTGATCGGCGCGCGGCTGTTTATTCTTTCAAGACGCGCATCACAATCTGCTTCAATATTAGCGACCAGCTCATGATCAACATAATGACCAACATTGAACAGCACATCGTCTGGCATCGGTTTAAGCGGATGCTTAGCGAAACCGTTCAGCATCTTATATCCGAGATAAGCAAAAGCTGTCTGAACTGTATGGATTGAACCTTCAGCCAGATGCAGGCCCATAGGCCAGTTATCCGGAATGGCATTAACAACATGAGTCAGTCCTGCATGCACTGCTCCCTGTGCCGGCCATACATGAGTTGCCACATAAGGTATATCCTTAGGCAGGTCATTGAAAATCGGAACCAAAAGTTCTGCGTTCTTCTGGTCACCTGCATTATAAGTGATCTGACGGAAACCCTCACTGTTAAGCGGTTCCCAATAGAGCTTATTAAACAGTCCGATCTTCTGTGAAAGCCTTGATCCCATTGAATACAGGTCATTCTGGCTTCGGATCATCTTGGAACCGGTAGCGTCAAATGATGCCAGATCCAGCCACAGAGGCGTATATCCAAGTGCCTGTGCGCAGGAAGCAATAGCCATAGAGATTCTGTAATGTCCAAATCCCATACGGATATTACCAACTACAAGAGGCTTTTCAGGAAGGCTCAAAGGCTCATCTGCGAAAACGAGGTTCTGCATTTTAATCTCATTGATCTGAGATATCGGCTGCATGCCGAGATGATATTCTTTATTACTGTCATCGCCAAATTTCTTTATAAACTTGGCTTTACTTTTATTGGCTTTTGATATTGTCTTATCGTCAATTTTATTGCCAAAGATGATACTGCTTTTATCCATCACTAACTCCATTCTTAAGTACTAAACCAGTACACCTTTTTTGCTGTTGTATTTAATAACTCCGTGATTGCCGTTAACGACATATTTTACCGTGTAAATATATCCGTCTTTATGGACGTCTTCTATCTTGGCGCCGCACAGAGCCCTGGCTTCCTGAAGGATCTTGAACTTGTCTTCAGTATACATTTTGACGTTGTCGCTGGTCATATAGACGCTGCCGCACAAATGGTTAATTGTAACAAGCGCATTTTTCTGTTCAGGAGACAGATCAATATTGTCATCACGGAGCAAAAATACGTCCGGATCGCATCTGAATACATGACCGTCCATTTCATAGCGGAATATAGTATTCAGCAGCGTTGTTTTAGTTGAGATGCGTTCCCTGTGCATAAACTTCATGTAGAACACATCATCAAATTTCAGTGAAACATCAGGACCGATCCTGCAATAGTCTACCAGACCGAATGCTGATGAAAGCGGAACGCCGCAGCCCAGGATCAGCTTATCTTTCAGGATTTCCCTGAGGCCAACCATTGCTTTTCTCATGATTTCCGCTCTGGTAAACGGCTCATCATCCATTACCAGACATGCTGCATACAGGAAATCCAGCTTAAAGAAATCAAATCCCAGGTCCATATAGTATTCCAGACATTTGCGGATATAATCCTGTACTTCTTTTTTACGGATATCCAGAGCCACATCACCGCTCCAGTTGCTGCCTGCAAATACCGGATTTCCATTTTTACGGAACAGCCAGTCAGGATGCTCATCATAGAGCCTGCTGTTGGTCTCACAGACAAACGGAGCCAGCCAGATACCGGCTTTAAGGCCTTTAGAGTGGATCTTCTCAACTACTGGTCTAAGTCCGTTAGGGAATTTAACAGGATCAACGTCCAGCCAGTCACCTACAAAGGTCTCATAACCGTCATCAATCTGGAACAGGTCAAACTGCTCATTATTGATGCCTTTCAGCGCAATGAGCATCTTTTCCTCGTTTATATCCTGGTAATGGTTATACCATGAAGTATATCCGCGTACAGGAGGTGCCGTACAAGGCCCAAAATGGCTGAAATATCTGTTTAAGACATCTCTGACGTAACCTTCGTAGTGGACAAAATCAAAGAGCTTGAAATCCCCTTCAGGGCGCTTATATTCACAGTCACTTTCAAGACAGATGATATTGTCTTTCTTGTTATAGTGAATGATCATGTAAGCATTTTCTTCATTAAGTGATCCTGTAAAAGAAGCATGATCGTTTTTGTCTTTCACATAACAGTATGTGTATCCGTGAAAGCAGTTCTTGTCATACTTATAAAACCAGGCATCACCGTAGTTTTCAAAATGAAACATCTCCTTAAGTTTCTTAGGCAGACGGTTCATATTGTGGACTTTTTCATTCAGTTCAAACTCTCTGGTCTCAGTCCATGACTGATATCCGTTCAGGAAAATCTTGCTGGTACTGTCAAATACATAATCGACTTTGATTGAAGCATTTACCAGTTCTATATTTTTCTTCGGATGAAGGATTATTGTAGTGCGGTTATCGGCCTTTATTATTTCCAGCTGAGCATCTTCATTTTCAAGTCCTTTAAGGTTGCGATGCTCACCGTTTAATTTATATTTAAGTTCAATATTCATTACTGTAAGTCTTTATGTGCGTCGTTGATGGTCTTCATGACTTTCTTCTCATTGTAGAATGAAAGAAGGAGAGCTCCCAGGCAGCAGAATACTACTGCAACTATAGCTACAATACGAAGGCCTGTTTCTGATGCTGTCAGGTCGTTGCTGGTAATATCCTGTGTGGTTCCGAGAACTGCCAGGGATGTGAATACCAGCATTGCGATTGACTGTCCGAGCTTCATTGCAAAAGTTCTGGCTGCGAAGAACATACCTTCTCTCTTCTCACCGGTGTTAATGGAATCTTCTTCAGCAACATCAGCTACGATTGACTGAGGAATGATGCCGAGCAGAGCCATCGGGAATGCGGCGATAACAACGATAATTACGCCAAATACAATACCCGGAAGCGGCAGAATACCGATAAGTACTGTAAATACATATGCCAGAGCCAGTCCCAGGAAACCGATGATAACGAGTTTCTTCTTGCCGAATTTGCGAACAAGTCTTGATACGAACGGATAGAAACATGCTGAAAGAACAGTCATAGCTCCCATGAATACCATTGTGTATAATTCATCAAGATGCATTGAAACCTTTACAAAGAATGGAAGTCCTGTCTGGAAAAGTGTCAGTCCGATCCAGTAAGCGATATCAGAAGTTGAGAATTTCAGGAAGTCTTTGTTCTTAAATGTTGCTGCAAGGCTCTTGATAGCGTTTGACTCGCTTGGCTTAGCATCTACGAAGTCTTTCTCATTCAACTTAAATGTAGGAATAAGCATGCAGATGAGGGCTACAATTGCCAGAACGATGAACCAGATTCTGTAGCTCCATCCATAGCCAACGAGACCCTGAAGAGGTCCTGCCAGAACGAACGGAATGTATGCGATCAAAGTTCCAAAGAAGAAAGTCAGTGAAATAGCTGTTGAAATGTACATACGGTCTTCCTGTGTCTTACCAAACTCAGAGATAAGAGCGTTGTAAGGTGTGCAGTACATTGTCATAAACAGATAGAAAAGGATCAGGAATACCAGAATCCAGATAATATTTATGGTGCTGATCGTCTGAACAGGTGCGCAGAATACCAGAACAGTGATGACTGCAAAAGGAACAGCGGCTATTCTCATAAACGGAATACGTCTGCCCTTCGGATTCTTGCTTCTGTCAGAAAGTGAAGCGATCCATGGATCTGTTACAGCGTCAAACAATCTGCATATGAATGTGATAAGTCCCAGAATAGTCAGAACGCCTAAAATGATAAGACCTGTCGGTACATAGAATTTAGCGCCGGCCGCTACTGAATCCTTTGTTGGCAGGTAAAATGTTACCAGCCAAGTGTTGATAATGCCTCCAAGGATTGACCAGCCCAGCTGACCAACTGCAAAAATGCGCATTTCCTTTTTGGTAAGTCGTCTTGTGTTGCTCATAATTTCCCCCTAATTGTATTACTATTTTAAAGCCTTGAAATACGCTTTAGAAACTAATTCAACTGCCTGAGGCAGGATGATCCATTCGGCCTGCTCCATTACTCTCTTCTGCAGGATTTCCGGTGTATCGCCATCCAGAACGTCAACTGCTTTCTGAAGGATAATCTTGCCGCCATCAGGAATTTCATTTACGAAATGAACAGTAGCGCCCGTCACCTTAACGCCTTTTTCAAGCGCGGCTTCATGAACCCTAAGTCCATAAAAGCCCTCGCCGCAGAAAGACGGAATCAGTGCAGGATGCACATTAATTATTCTGTTTTCGTAATGGGATGTGAATTTAATACTGAGAATAGAAAGAAATCCTGCCAAAACAATAATATCAATATTATTGCTGTCAAGGATTTCTATCAGTTTGTCTTCAAAAGCCTCCTGGCCCCCGCATTCTTTCTTGGTAACTGTGAATGCGGGAATGCCATTCTGCTCCGCCCTGGTCAGGGCATATGCGTCTTTTTTATTTGAAATTACAAGCGAAATTTCACCACTTTTGATGATTCCGCTCTTTTGTGCGTCTATTAATGCCTGGAGGTTGGTACCGCCACCGGAAACAAGAACTCCAATTCTTGCCTTCTTATCAGCCATTAGTCTTTTCCTTTCTCAATGCGCCGGTAATTACAGGAAGCAGCATGCCTCCGATCGTATTTCCAAGAACAACAGTCCATAAGAATCCAAATGCCTTTACTGATACGATTCCAGATGCTGCGAAGTAGAACATGTCAGCAATGGAATGCTCGAAACCAGCCAGAATAAATACAGGAATGCCGAATACTATACCCAGAACATTGTTCTTGTCCCTGTATATGCTGACTGCCAGATACATCAGTATTCCACAGAAAATTCCTCTGATGAGAGCTGAACCGAATGACTGGGTCAGCTTGGCAGTGCAGATAGTCAGTGCTGTTTCTCCAAGAGCCGGGATCGCGTATCTGATCGCGATTCCGCATACTATGGTTGCGATCGCATTTCCCAGAAGTCCTAAAAGAAGGACTGAAAAAGCTTCCTTGTCATGCTTTTCCGGAATAAAGCCGATCTTACCAGTATAAAGTGAGTATCCTTTGAAGCATATGCAAAGAAGAGCTACCGTAAACATAATGGCTCCGACATATTTAATGTCGCATGCCAGAAATACAGATCCTCCGATAGAAATCAGAATACCTGCAGCTATGCCGGCTAAAATCTTTTTTAACATAACTTGATTTTCTCCTCTGCTTTCTCAATAGCTCCGATAACATATGCATCTTCGCCATTTTCCTTAAGTACTGCCAGTGCTTTATCAGCATCCTCAGCAGCAACTACAATGCTCATGCCAACTCCCATGTTGAAAGTATTGAACATATCTCTTTCAGTAATGCCGCCGCGTTCCTGGATAAGTTTGAAGATTGGCAGTATTCTGACAGATTCTTTTTTAATGACAGCACAAAGGCCGTCAGGAATGCTTCTAGGAATATTTTCATAGAAGCCGCCTCCGGTAATATGTGAAATACCTTTGACATTTACCTGCTCTAACAGTTTCAGAACAGGCTTAACATAAATTCTGGTCGGTGTCAGGAGAGTTTCTCCGATGGATTTTCCTCCCAGTTCCGGTACAGGTGACTTAATGTCAGCATTCTCAACGTCGAATACCTTCCTGACAAGTGAGAAACCATTTGAGTGAACGCCGCTTGAAGGCAGCGCAATAATGACATCTCCTTCGGCCATTGTCTTATTATTGATGATTTTTGATTTATCAACTACACCTGTGCAGTAGCCTGCCAGGTCATATTCATCTTCAGGATAGAATCCCGGCATCTCAGCTGTCTCACCACCGATCAAAGCAGCATCAGACTGTACGCAGCCGTCACAAACACCTTTAACAATATCAGCTATTCTCTCAGGAACATTCTTGCCGCATGCAATGTAATCCAGGAAAAACAGTGGCTTAGCTCCGCAGCATATGATGTCATTAACGCACATTGCCACGCAGTCGATGCCTACCGTATCATGTTTGTCCATCAGAAAGGCAATCTTCAGTTTAGTTCCGACGCCATCTGTTCCGCTGACAAGGACAGGTCTGGTAATGCCTTCAAGGTCCAGTTCAAAGAGTCCGCCAAAACCTCCGACATCAGAGCAGACACCCTTTGTCATTGTTCTGGCAATATGCTCTTTCATAAGTTCAACAGCTTTGTATCCGGCTGTAATATCAACACCGGCAGCTGCATATGCATCAGATTTTGACTGAGTATTCATCATTTACTCCTTTCCGTTCCAGCAATAAGTACAAAGTTCACAAGGATCAAGTCCGATGGATTTCACAACGCCGTCAATAGATTGGAATTCCAAAGACGCGAAATGGAATTTATCAGCTATAGTTCTTCTTAATTTCTTACCTCTTTCAGTATTTCCGTCACTGTATTCGTCCAGATATTTGAATCCTTCTTCTCCCTCGAGTTCCATTATTACCTTGTTTGCAATGAGGTCCATTTCAGAAGTGGATCTGCTGAAATTCAGGTATTTACAGCTAAACATTATTGGCGGGCAGGCAGATCTCATATGGACTTCCTCTGCTCCGCTTTCATAGAGGAATTCAACTGTCTCTCTGAGCTGTGTTCCCCTGACGATGGAGTCATCAACAAAGAGGAGTTTCTTTCTTTTTATCAGCTGTGCTACAGGAATCTGCTTCATTCTGGCGATCCTGTCTCTTTCCTTCTGCATTGTAGGCATGAAACTTCTGGACCAGGTCGGCGTATATTTGATGAACGCCCTGGCGAAATGCTTGCCTGATCTATTGGAATATCCAATAGCGTATGGTGTTCCGGAATCAGGGACGCCGCCCACATAATCTATATCAGTCGCGATGCCGTTCTTAATATCGTTTTCAGCAATGATAGCACCGCTCTTGTATCTCATTTCCTCAACATTCACACCTTCATAAACGGAGTTCGGATATCCGTAATATGTCCAGAGGAATGCGCATATTTTTTTCTCTTTAAGAGGAGCCAGCATCTGTTCGATGGAGTCGGGAGTTACATGAACAATCTCTCCCGGGCCCAATTCTTTCTCGACTTCATAACCGAGTTTCTCATAAGCAAACTGTTCGAATGAAACAGCATACCCGTAAGGGCCTTTGCCGATGCTGACAGGAAGACGGCCGTATTTATCACGGGCAACTATCAAAGTACCGTCATCTTTGACGATCAATATAGATGCTGTGCCTTCAATGGAATCGTTAGCAAACTTGATTCCTTCGATAAAGCTGTTTTTCTGGTCAATCAGTGCTGCAAGGAGCTCAGTATTATTAACTGCGCCACCTGTTCTGGCATCGAAATGACCTCCGCTGGTTGATAAATACTTATCGATCAGTTCGTCAGCGTTATTAATAACTCCGGTCATACATATAGCGTAAGTGCCGAGATTTGATCTGATAAGGAGCGGCTGTGGGTCTGAATCACTGATACATCCTATTGCGGCTGTACCTTTCATTTCATTGAAAACTTTCTCAAATTTGGTTCTGAAAGGCGCGTTGGCGATAGAATGAATATCTCTCTGCAGTCCGATTTCAGAATCATAAGCTGCCATGCCGCCATATGTTGTTCCAAGATGTGAATGATAATCAACACCAAAGAATACGTCGAGCAGGCAGTCATTATGTGAGGTAATTCCAAAAAATCCACCCATATAGGAAACTCCTTTGATTTAAGATTTTATAATCTGGATAAAATATCTTTGTCTTTTTCTAATACTTTAGCGGCGTCAGCTGCTCTCTTGGCATCAAGTTTTTCTGCCAGTGATTTATCATCAACAGCCAGTATCTGCGCTGCCAGAAGAGCTGCATTTGCACCTCCGTTCAGTGCTACAGTAGCAACAGGGATGCCGCTCGGCATCTGAACTGTTGACAGCAATGCGTCCAGTCCATCCATGGCGCCGCCCTTACAAGGAATGCCGATAACGGGGAGCGTGGTATTAGCAGCTATAGCGCCTGCTAAATGCGCTGCCATACCTGCAGCGGCAATTAATACGCCAAAGCCGTTTTCTCTGGCATTTGACGCGAAATCTTTCGCCTGTTCGGGTGTTCTGTGTGCAGAATAAACGTGAACTTCGAATGGAATCTCTAAAGATTTAAGAGTGTCTGTGGTCTTCTGAATTACAGGAAGATCGCTGTCGCTTCCCATAACAATTCCAACTTTTTTCATCGATTAGCCCCCTGTTGAAATGAATGCGGATTAATACTTGTAAAATATATCATTTCCGCGGATTTAGTGTCAATGTACACAATGCCTATAATATATATTTATTATTATTTATTTTCAGCATTTTTAAGGTCTTTCATGAGTTTATTCACTTCGGCCTCAGTAACATTCCTGTAATGTCCTTCTGGAAGGTTACCCAGGTTGATGTTCATGATTCTTACTCTTTTGAGAAACACGACCTTATAACCCAGTGCTTCGCACATCCTGCGGATCTGTCTGTTAAGTCCCTGGGTAAGGATAATATTAAATGTGCATTTTCCCGTGGCATTGATCCTGCATTTCCTGGTAACAGTATCCAGAATCGGGACTCCGTTAGCCATTTTCTCGAGAAAATCTTTCGTGATCGGCTTGTCGACACGGACAATGTATTCTTTCTCATGATGATTTGCCGCTCGGTTAATGTCATTAACCAGACTGCCTGTATTTGTCAGCAGTATCAGTCCGCAGGAATTTTTATCCAGCCTGCCAATAGGATAAATGCGCTCCGGATAATGAATATAATCAATGATATTGTCAGGATTTCCTCTGTCTGTAGTGCACTCAATGCCTTCCGGCTTATTAAAAGCCAGCAATACCATTTTTTCATTGGATTCTATGGTTTCCCTGCCGCATTTAACCACGTCACCCGGAAGGACTTTCTGGCCCATCTGAGTAGGACGTCCGTTAATAGTGACTCTGCCTGCTTCGATCAGTCTGTCTGCCTCTCTTCTTGAGCAGAATCCCGCGTCGCTTAAATATTTATTAAGACGGATGCCTTCATCTGTATTCTGTTCTCTGACTTTTGATTTATTCATTAGCTATCCTCTTGCCCAATTCTTCGCCCTGCATAGTCACACTGTCTACGATATCATGTACATAGTCGCAGTTTCCGCACATATACAGCCAATCAGGAACAGTTTCAAATCCTGACAGCAGTTCTCTTTCCGGGATCAATCCAAGTGCGGAAATAAGCGTGTCACACTGCAGGAATTCTCTTATTCCGGTGTCCAAATGCTTTACATAAACTCCTTCAATACGTTTATTTCCAACAATCCTGTCAATAGTAGCGCTATATATTACCGGAATATTATACGCCTGTATGCAGTTTATCTGATTTCTTTTAAGGCCTCCCGGATGATCATTGATTTCAATCATCGCTATTACATTTTTGCCATTCTGAATGAATGTCCTGGCCATGATCTGGCCAATGTCACCAGTCCCCAGAATAACGATATTGTCACCTACATCCAGGCTTGATATATTTACCATCTTCTGGGCTGTTCCTGCAGTGAAAACTCCGGATGGCCTGCTTCCTGAAATCGAAAGTGAACCAATAGTTCTTTCCCTGCAGCCTGTTGCAAGAACGCATTTGTTAAAAGATATCTTTTCAACACCATTTTCAGAAGAAATAACTGCTTCTCCGGACGGCAGCAGATCGATAACCATTGTATCAAGCATTACATTTATTCCGGCCTTTGAGAACTTCTCAATATATTTCTGCGCATATTCAGTGCCGGTGCAGTCCTCTTTGAAATATCCAAGGCCGAAACCGTTATGAAGACATTGTTTTAAGACACCGCCGAGCCAGCCCTGTCTTTCAACAACCAATATGCTTTTTACGCCGCTTTCATGAGCTGAAAGCGCAGCACTCATGCCTGCCGCGCCGCCGCCTATAACCAGCAGATCATAGTTTTTCATAAACAATATCTGTCCCCGCGCAGCTCTTGTTAACATCTGATATTGAGCAGCCTGTCTGTTCAGAAATTATCTCCATTACACGCTGCATACAGTATGCGCCCTGACACCTGCCCATTCCGGCACCTGTACGCCTTTTAACACCGTCAACAGTTGTCGCTCCGCGCCTTACTGCTTCTATTACTTCTCCTTCGGTCACCTGTCTGCATCTGCAGATAACTCTGCCATATTCCGGATGTTCTTTAACCAGCTTATCTCTGGATTCAGGTTCCATTTCCGATGGCTTTATAATGCCTTTTCTGACAAGGTTAAAATCCGGGTTGATTTCAACATTTTCCAGAAACTCCGTTATCTTTTCAGCGACATATTTCCCGAGTTCAGAAGCACATGTCAGTCCGGGGGTTTTAACGCCTAACAAGCTGATAAAGCCATCGTTTTCCAAAATCAGGAAATCGTTTATTTTATCATCACTGTTTATATAATACGGATTAGGCCTTACAGCGCCGAAATTACGGATAATTTCCGTTTTATCCAAGCCATCCAGCACTTTATCGCATTCACTGTCCAGATGCTCAAATCCGGCATTTTCCGTGTCATAAAAGTCTGATTCAACGTGCCTGCGTGTCGGTCCGACGAGTATATTTCCGTCAACTGTCGGAACAATGTTAATGCCTTTCTGTTTAACCTCAGGCTCATGCAGGATAATCCTGCTGACCAGACCTTTGGAAGTAGTGTCAAGCACATAATAATCAGCTGCGTCGTACTTCAGTTCTACTCTAGCAGGATTACACATATTATGGACATCTGCAGCCGCCAGACCTGCACAGTTAATAACAGCTCTGGCCTGGTATACCTTTTCATCAGAAACGACTTTGAAACCGTCATTTCTTGTTATATTCGTTACTTTACTGTTAAATAAAAACGTTACACCATTTGCTTTGGCGTTCTCATATGCCGCAACAGCCAGATCCCATGGATTTACAGAATAAGTATTCTCGCTGTAAAGCCCGGAAGTAACATTTTTTGAGAGATTTGGCTCAAGAGCATTTACTTCCTCACCTGATATTATTTTGAGTCCTTTTACGCCGTTTTTGAGCCCATTTTCGTATTTCTTTTTGATTACCGAGTCCCCTTTGGGGCCCATAGCGATCATAATGGAGCCGCATTTCAGATACGGCACATCCAGTTCCCGGCAAAGTTCAGGGAAGTTCTCATTGGCCTTATTTGTCAATTCGGTTTTCAAGGATCCCGGGCTGGTATTATATGAATCATAAATAATGCCCGTATTGGCCTTGGAGACTTCACAGCAGACGTCTTCCCTGGATTCCAATACGAGCACCTTCAATTTATACGAAGAAAGGGCTCTTGCAGCAAAGCAGCCCAAAAGCCCAGCTCCTATAATTATTACATCATAATCATTTTCTCTTCGCATCAGACTACCTGAAAAATAAAGAATTTTAAGTATTCTGTCTCAGGAACACCCCAAAGGATCGGATGGTCAGGAGCCTGCTTCCTCTCTTCGATAAGCCTGAGAGAAACTGAAGCGTCTCCTGCCGCGTCAACCAGCATGTTCCTGAACATGTCAGCTTTCATAAAGTGTGAACATGAACAGGTTGCCAGATATCCGCCTCTTGGGAGTATCTTCATAGCCTTCATGTTGATCTCTTTATATCCCTTATACGCGTTTCTTACAGTCGCGTTGCTTTTAGTAAAAGCAGGAGGATCCAGAACGATCAGATCGAAAGGCTTTTGTTTTTTAATCGCCAGCTCAGTCAGATAATCAAAAACATCGGTTCTGATAACATCGATTTTGTCTTCAAGATTGTTTAGCCCAATGTTCTTTTTCGTCATATTGACTGCGTCGGCTGAAATATCCAATGCCGTTACATGTTCAGCCTGGCCCATGGCCATATTGAGGGCAAATGCTCCAGTATGAGTAAAGCAATCCAGAGCCCTCATGCCCTTCGCTAATTTGGCAACAGCTTTGCGGTTATATTTCTGGTCAAGGAAAAAACCGGTCTTTTGTCCGTTAATATAGTCAACGTCATAAATAATACCATTCTCCGTGATTCTGACATGTCCGTCCAGATCGTCAGCCAGACCGTCCATTGACACAAAACCTTTGTATTTATCCATGCCTTCTTTGGTACGGATCTCGGCTTCGTTGCGCTCATAGATGGCGCGGACATTGACGCCGTTTTCTTTAAGGATTTCGATCAGCAGTTCATATAGCATGAACTTTATCTTATCGATGCCAAGAGAAAGCACTTCAGTAACGACAATATCTTCAAACAGATCAACTGTTAATCCGGGGAACTGGTCAGCTTCTCCGAAGATCAGTCTGCAGCATCTGAAATCATCTCCCATGACGGTCTTTCTGTAATTGACAGCATAAGCCAGTCTCCTTCTCCAGAAAGAAACGTCAAACCTGTCATTCGTATTTCTGGAAATAATCCTGACAAGTATCTTGGAATTGTCATTTATAAACCCCGTTCCAAGCCATGAGCCTTTGCCGTTCACAACGTCCACAAGCTCTCCGTTGGTATATGACAGGTCAATGGAGTCCACTTCCTCTGCATATACCCACGGATGGCCTGATTTTATTGAGTTCTCTGCTTTTTTATTGACTGATACTATTACTTCGGGTCGTGACATGTTTTTCCTTATTTTGTAAGAATTTTTAAGCTGCCTGTCGGGCAAGCCTCAGCACACTTCAGACAGTCTTTGCATCCGGCGATCATGGCAGGATCATTGAACTCAGGTTTGATGATCGTGGTGAATCCACGACCTACAAGGCCTAAGATGCCTTTGCCTGCTACCTCATCGCATACACGTACGCAGAGGTTGCACAGGATACATTTGTTCTGGTTTCTCTCGATGACAACGAGTTTCTCCTCAACAAATCCCGGATGATACTGTCCGGCCAGTCTTTCAGGACAGATTTCCTGGCAGTTAGCGCACTTAATGAGTTTGCAGTCCTCATAATCGTGGCAGCCACATTCCAGACACCTGCTGGCTTCCTTCATAACATCTTCTTCTGAGAGATTGATAACAATGTCATTGAAATCATTCTTTCTCTCTTCAGCAGGTCTCTTAGGAACTACTGCTCTTGGAGCTTTCTCTCTAAGGCTAAGCTCAGCTTTAACCTTCTCAAGATCTCTTCTGATAGAAACGAAAGGCTTCTTATATGGGATGATCTCGCCATTCAGATAGCTGTCTACTACGTCAGCTGCCTTGTTTGCTTCACCGATTGCAGCAATGGCAATACCGGCACCTTTGTTAGTAGCATCACCAACAGCGAATACGTCTTCCAGATTGGTTCTGAAAGTAGTTTCATCTGCGCAGATAATGCCTTTCTTGTTGAGTTCAACATCGAATCCATCCGGATTAACCTTCTGGCCGATAGCAGCGATAACTGTATCAACTTTGATATACTCAAATTTGCCTTCTACAGGAACAGGTGAACGTCTGCCGCTGGCGTCAGGCTCGCCCAGCTCCATAACCTGCAGTTTAACTTCCTTAACGTGTCCGTTCTCGGAAATGATTTCAGCAGGATTTGTGAGGAATTTGAATTCAACGCCTTCTTCGATTGCCTCTGAGATTTCCTCATCATCAGCCGGCATTTCGTTTCTGGTACGTCTGTAAATTACATAAACCTTCTTAGCACCGAGTCTTACGGAGCTTCTGCAGGCATCCATAGCAGTATTACCGCCGCCAACGATGGCAACGTTTTCACCGATATCCATCGGATTGCCCAGAATAATTCCTCTCAGGAAATCAATACCGCCTACAACGCCTTCAGTGTCTTCTCCGGCGCAGCCAACCTTGGAGCTGGTCCATGCGCCGATAGCGATGATCGTAGCGTCATGAGTCTTTCTGATCTCCTCAAAAGTAATGTCTTTGCCAACCTTTACATTGTTCAGCATATTAACACCGAGAGCTCTGATCTCTTCAACTTCAGCATCAACAACGCTCTTCGGCAGACGATACTGAGGAATGCCGTATCTGAGCATGCCGCCCATCTGAGGCATAGCGTCATAAATAGTAACGTCATGTCCTTTGATCTTAAGGAAATATGCTGCTGTAAGGCCTGCAGGGCCGCCGCCGATAACAGCAACTTTCTTGCCTGTATCAGCCAGCACTTCCGGTTTCCAGGTATCTTTCTCCAGGTCCTTCATTCCTGCGAATCTCTTAAGATAAGCAATGGAAATCGGCTGTTCTACATACTGTCTTCTGCACTCGTCCTCGCAAGGATGCGGGCAAACATGTCCGATACTTGCAGGCAGAGGGAATTTTTCTTTAATAATTCTGACAGCTTCATGATAATCGCCCTTTGAAATAGCCTTTACATAAGCCATGCAGTCTGTTCCTGCAGGACATGTAAGGCTGCAAGGACCTTTGCAGTCGCCGTCATGATCACTCATGAGCAGTTCCAGAGCAACCTTTCTGGCTTGCAGAACACGAGGTGTTTCAGAGCTGACAACCCAACCGTCAGCAGCTACAGTTGAGCATGAACGCATAAGCTTTGGCAGTCCTTCGCCTTCAACCAGGCAAACGCCGCATGCGCCGTAATGCGCTACGCTGTCATCATGGCACAGAGTTGGAATAAAGATTCCATTATCCTGTGCTATTTTAAGAATGGTCTCACCGGACTGACCGATACATTCTTTACCATTGATAGTTATTTTAATATCACTCATTTTCCGGCCCTCCTATTCTATTGAAATTGCATCAAACTTGCAGCCCTGAATACACTGACCGCATCTGATACATTTAGACTGATCGATGGTATGAGGCTGCTTGGTCTCACCTGAAATAGCCTGTACAGGACATTTTCTGGCGCAAAGCGTACAGCCTTTGCATTTATCAGGATTGATAACATATGAGAGCAGATCCCTGCATTCCTTGGAAGGACATTTGTGCTCTTTGATATGTGCTTCATACTCATCTCTGAAATATTTAATAGTTGTAAGGACCGGGTTCGGTGCTGTCTGTCCTAAGCCGCAGAGAGCGCCGTCCTTGATTGAAAGGCACAGTTCCTCAAGGAGTTCGATATCTCCTTCTTTTCCTTTGCCTTCAACAATGTTTGTAAGTATTTCAAGCATTCTTCTGGTACCTATACGGCAGTGAACACACTTTCCGCAGGATTCCTTGGAAGTGAAATCCAGGAAGAACTTGGCCATACCGACCATGCATGTGTTCTCGTCCATAACAACCATACCGCCGGAACCCATGATGGCGCCGGTAGCGCTGAGTGCCTTGTAATCGATTACTGTATCAAGAAGTCTCTCAGGAATACATCCGCCTGAAGGACCGCCCATCTGAACAGCCTTGATCTGCTTGCCGTCTCTGATGCCGCCGGCAATGTCAAAGATAACATGTCTCAGAGTCTGTCCCATAGGGATTTCAACCAGACCGCCACGTACAACCTTACCGGTTACAGCGAATACCTTGGTACCCTTGCTGCCTTCTGTTCCCATAGCAGCAAAAGCTTCACCGCCATTGTTGATGATCCATGCAATATTAGCAAATGTCTCAACGTTGTTGATGTTTGAAGGCTTCATCTTATATCCGGCTACTGCAGGGAATGGAGGTTTAAGCCTTGGCATGCCTCTCTTGCCTTCCAGTGACTCAATAAGGGCTGTCTCTTCACCGCAGACAAATGCGCCTGCGCCTGCCATGTATCTGATATTGCAGGAGAAACCTGAACCCAGGATGTTTTCACCTATAAGTCCTGCTTCTTTGGCCTGCTTGATAGCATTATCAAGACGGATAATAGCCAGAGGATATTCAGCACGAACATAAACGATAGCTTCTTTGGCGCCGATAGCGTAAGCTCCGATCAGCATACCTTCAATGAGGTTGTGCGGGTCACTTTCGATAACAGCTCTGTCCATGAATGCGCCGGGATCGCCTTCGTCAGCGTTACAGATGAGATATTTCTCTTCGCCTTTTGAGCTTCTGGCTGCGTTCCATTTGAACCATGTAGGGAATCCGGCACCGCCTCTGCCGCCGATTCCTGAAGTCTTAACCTCTTCAATGACTTCTTCAGGAGTCATTTTGAGGACTTTCTCGAGTGCTTTGTAACCATCCCTGGCCTTGTATGAATTAATGTCTGTAGGATCGATGATACCACAGTTTCTCAGAGCGATACGGGTCTGCTGATCCAGGAAAGATTTATCTTCATCCTTGATAAACAAACCACTCAGAGAAGCGATGTCATTATTCCTGACAGCGTTAACAATAGCGTCTGCATCATTCTCGCTGACGTGAACCAGACGGGCCTTAAGGTCCTCACCTTCATAAATATCAACAATTGGCTCGAGGAAGCACATGCCGATACAGCCGGTGATACCAAGTTTGAAGCTGTCCTGGTCGTTCATCAGTTTTTCCAGCGCATTGTAAACCTTGCCTGCGCCTGCAGCTATACCACAGCTGCCCTGTCCAACTATAACTCTCATGCGGTTTCCTCCTCTCTCTTTCTAAAATCATTCAGAATAGAAATAGCCTTGTCAGGAGTGAGTGAACCAAATGTTTCCTCGTTGATCATCATTACAGGTGATAATGAACAGCATCCGAGGCAGGCTACGTTCTTCAGGGTAAAGAGACCATCTTTGGTTGTCTCTCCGTTCTGAATTCCGAGCTCCGCTGTAACTGCCGCTTCAATCCTGTCAGAACCGTTTACGTGGCAGGCTGTACCTTTACAAAGCATAATAAGGTATTTGCCTACCGGCTCTAAACGGAACTGTGTGTAAAAAGTTGCTACACCCAATACCTTCGCCGGTGAGATTCCTGTCTGCTGCGCAACATAATAAATAATGTCTGCAGGAAGATAGCCATAAATATCCTGGGTTTTCTGAAGAATACCGATCAGATTGCCGCTGTCATGGCCGTATGAGTCAAGAACCTCATCCAATGCGCGAATTTTTTCATCCTTGCAATCGCACATATTAATTAATATCCTTTCTATAAAAAGTTTATAATATTATCTATTTCATCATCGGTTGTAGCCCAGCTGGTCACAAATCTGACCGCAGTGTGACTATCATCCGGGAATGACCAAATATTATTGCCTACTATGTCCTTAAGTTCGTTGAATTTTTTATTGTCTAATACAACAAAAACCTGGTTGGTCGGTGTCTCGATAAGGAACTCGTATCCTTTATCTATCAAAGCTTTTCTGAGTTTTTCGGCCTTTTCTATACCGTTTCTGCCGTTTTCGAAATAGATGCCATCAGTAAACAGCACATCAAACTGAAGTCCGGCCAGCCAGCCTTTGGCAGCCATGGCTCCATGCTGCTTAACCATTGTGTTAAAACGTTTTGGCATATTATGTCTGGTAAATACTATTGCCTCTCCAAACAAAGCACCAACCTTTGTGCCGCCAATATAAAAAACGTCAGCGAATCTGGCTATATCCGGCAAAGTTACATCTGTCCCCTTAGCCATCAGTCCATAACCAAGTCTGGCTCCGTCGATAAATAACGGTATTTCATAACCGGCGCAGATTTCATGGAGAGCTGAAAGCTCAGCCTTGGTATATAAAGTGCCAAGCTCAGTTGGGTGAGAAATATATACCATTCCGGGATATACCATATGCTCTATGCAGGCGTCAGCCATATACTCTTTCAGGAATGAAGCCAAAGAATCCGGATCCATCTTGCCATCAATGCCTTTAACAGTCATGACTTTGTGGCCGCTGTATTCAATAGCACCGGCTTCATGTGTGTTGACATGTCCTGTTTTAACAGAAACTACGCCCTGATAAGATGCGCACATAGTGTCAATGACTACCTGATTAGTCTGTGTGCCGCCAAACATAAAATACACTTCTGCTTCAGGACAATCACAGGCCATCTTTATCTTTTCAGCTGCACTGCGGCAGAAGTCGTCTGTTCCATATCCGGGAATTTTTTCATAATTAACTTCAAGAAGGCGTTGCAGGATTTTCTCATGAGCGCCTTCTGAATAATCATTAACTAATGTAAACATGTTCAAAATCCGCACGCACAGCCCTTGAAGGCCATGCGTGCTAGAATATTAAAATTAAAACTTAACTACCTTTGGAGCTTCAGTGAATGAAGAGAAAGTAGCTGTAGCGTTCTGGAAATAGAATACTGCAGTATTGTCATCATCTTCACTATACATTTTTCTGAGGCTTGGATGTGCATCCAGCATGCTCTTCTTTGCTTCGATTCTGTCATCCAGGATCAGCTCACCGGCAATGCGGAGCCATTTGCCTTCTGCATATGCGCAGATTTCTGCCTTAGGATTAGCTAAAAGCTGTTTAGCAACGTCTTTTGACTTACCAGTCTGAATATAGAGCTTGCCGTCGAAAATGTTAGCTGTGCCGAATGGTCTTACTCTTGGCTGATCACCGTCAACTGTTGCCAGATAATAAGTACCAACTTTCTTTAAGAATTCACATACTTCATTCATAATAGTTTCCTCCTTTATATCATCCTGTTTCTTCAAGCGTTTTCGTACATAATTAAAACCCGAACAGCTGTTATTATGATCACAGCTGTGGTCAGAGCACTCATGATCATGGTGATCGCAGTTTGATTCAGTATCATAATCAAGCTCATCCTTAAGCAAAGCAATTACAGCTGCGTCAGTATCACCTGTGATGCCTGCGTATACTTTAATGCCAGCGTCAATCAGTGCATTAACAGCACCTCCGCCAATACCTCCGCATATAACCGCTGCAATATCATTGCCAAACAGAAAGTCTGCAAGAGCACTGTGTCCCTGGCCATTAGTACTGACAACTTCAGAGCTAATTATCTCGTCATTATCGATCTCGTATATTTTGAACTCTTCAGTATGTCCAAAATGCTGAAAAACTCTGCCATTCTCGTATGCTACAGCAATCTTCATGATCTTTACTCCTATCCCAATTGAGTATTATAACACAAATTATTTTTTTGATGAGTTATTTTTCTGAATTGAGCTGGTATTTCTTTCCCAGAATACTCCATCTGAATAACCTTGTATAGTTTTATTATCCTCAACCATTTCTAGCCTCTTCTCTGCCCAGACACAGTATTGCTCATTAATTTCAATACCGACATAATGTCTGCCAAGCTTTTTGGCAGTTGTAAGTGTGGAACCGGATCCCGCAAATGGATCGAAAACAATATCTCCAGGGTTTGAACTGGCTAAAATCAGTTTAGCTAAAAGTTTTTCCGGCTTCTGCGTAGGATGTGCTGTGTTCTCAGGCATAGACCAGTAAGGCACAGAAATATCATCCCAGAAATTGGACGGATATGTATTACGGAAATTGCCTGATTCAGTCTCTTCCCAGTCTTTTGGTTTGCCATCGGTCCTGTACGGAGCAATTACACGGCGTCTCATCATTACGTCTTCAACATTAAAAGTGTAATGATTGCCATTAGTAGCAAACCAGATATCTTCCATGGAATTTTTCCAGTTTTTTACAGAGCCTCTGCCCTTTTCCCTCTGCCAGGTAATGCGGTTTTGAATAATGAAATACTTTTTCAGAACACCTGCAATAACGTCGCTGGATCTCCAATCACAGCAAACGTAGATTGTTCCATCAGGTTTAAGAAGCGGTTTGACCATACGGATCCATTTTTCAGTATACCTTTCGTACTCTTCATCAGATATTTTCTTAAATGAATTGCTGCCGAATTTCTTCTGCAGATTATATGGTGGATCAACAATAATCAGATCTGCAAACTCGTCAGGCAAATAACTCACAACGTCAAAAGAATCCCCGATAATTGTCTTATCAAGGATATCTTCCAAAGATGCAGGTTGATTGACCTTCAGGCATCTGTCCAGATAGCATCTGCCTTCGTCAACACTTATATCAATTGTCCTGTTACGGGTAGCTTTCATTATCAATTATTAGTTAACATTTCTATGATCATGCGTGCGGATTTCTCACCTGCAGCTTCAGCAAACTGTGCATAATCCATAGTGCTGTCACTGTTTGCAGAGTCGGAAATGGCGCGGACTATGGCATAAGGTACTTTGTTCTGTACGCATACATGTCCTATCGCTGCGCCTTCCATTTCAGTGCATAAAGCGTCAGGAAAGTATTTAAGTATCAATTGCCTGGTTTCTTCACTGGCCACAAAAGTATCGCCGGACACTATCAGGCCTTTCTTAACTCTATTATACGCTGAAATCTCATCTTCCAGAAGCTGTGTCAGTTCCGGATCAGCATCAGCATAAACTCCGTTCAGTGAAGAAATAAAACCTCTTGGCCAATCAAGGCCTTCCACATTCATATCCCATTGAGCAGACTTGGTGCCTATAACCACGTCATTCAAATCCAGTACAGGGCTCAGAGCGCCGGCACTGCCTGTATTTATTACACAATCAGGAGAAAAAGCAGTAATAATTGCCTGACAACCAAGCGCCGCGCTGACCATGCCTACGCCGCATTGCATCAAAATTATATCGTGATCACCTATCTGTCCGGTATATACATTTGCACCTGCCAGAATCTGCTCGCTGTATTCATTAAAAGCTTTTTTATATCCTGCAACCTCAGATTCCATGGCAGCGATAATTGCGATTCTTTTGTATCTCATTTAATTCTCCAGATACTTTTTCAGTTCATCCATTCTGTCAAGGCAATCGTTGTAGCCCTGCCAATATAATGCGCCTAACTTCTCGATATCCTTGTCAACCCGGGATACTGTTACTTTTGTAGAAGGATATAAAACAAACAATTTGCCTTCCTTCTCCAACTCTTCCATTTCTGCACAAGTTTTATTATATTCTGCGTCACTTGAAATCAGTTTTTTGTAAAACTCAGGGAACTTCCTGTATGGGTCAAGAATAGAATGATGTTCTTTCACTTCTTTCCTGAATTCTTTCTCCCTGGTCCTTATAACAACTATCTTTTGATAGCCTTCATCCATAGCCCATTTATAAGGGATTTTGCAGCTGCAACCGCCGTCCAGGCATTGTTTGCCCTCAACATTTACCATCTGTGAAATGTAAGGCATAGAGGCAGAAGCCTTAACAGCCCTGAATATGTCCCTGCATTTGCCTTTTTCAAAGAACTCAGCCTCACCTGTCTTGCAGTTAGTAGCCACAGCAACAAAGCGTCTGTCAGGAGAATAAAACCTTTCTTGATCAAACGGTTCAATTTCCTGATAATCATAGAGGCAAAAGTCCAGTCTGATAGGGCTGTGTGCATGCAGCAATGATTTCAGACCAATGTAATCAGAATCGAATCTGTAACCCAGATTAACTCTGGCAGATCTGCCTATCTGGCCGGATGCATAATTCATTCCACCCAAAGCACCAGCGCTGACACCAATAATGCATTCAAAATTAATATCATTTTCCATCAGTGCATCCATAGCGCCCTGGCTGTACAGTCCGCGGAATGCACCGCCTTCTAAAACCAGGCAGCCCTTAGTAATAATATCTGAGGCTGTCCCGGAACGAATATCATTTATTCTGGAATATGGTTTACGAGCCATAATAATTCCTTTCTAAATCGTATTTACATAACTGCCCAGATATGTGAAATCCTCACACGCTGAAGGCAGTTCATCCAGCAGCTGAATAAATGACGGTGAATATACAGAAACGTCAATATCCAGATAAAACATGAAGTCCATATCCTTGCCCGGCAGTGGACGGCTCTCAATCTTGCTCAGGTTAATGCCCAGGGCATAAAACCGTGAAAGCAGTTTATATAGCGATCCCATTTTATGAGGCAGAGTCAGCATCAGGCTGGTCACATCAGCGCCCGGATATATCTCCAGTTCCTTTGAAATGCAGATATATCTGGTGTATTCTCCATTTGAATCCGTCCTTACTCTGATGCTCTTAACAATATAAAAATTATGATTCATCATCAGATCATAAACAGAACCAAGTGTGCCTGAAGCACTATTCTCTACCGGGATCAAAGCGTATTGGCAGAGACGTTTCTCAACAGCAGTAAATACCGCATCATAATTATTAAATACCATAATATTGGCATTGTTAAACAACCTGTCACAGACATCTGTCAGGTCAGTTCCGTCTTCTCCCATGCAAGCAACTGTGGCAAAGTCCGGAAGCATTTTAGGTGACTTCTCTATTGCCTCTTTAATGCGCTCAGTCAGAGCTGTATCCTCACCGATCAGTTTATTCTGATAACTCCTGCTGAGCTCAAAGAGCTGTGAAAACAGGAGAGGCGTATAGTATTTCATTTCATCAGGCGATTTTGAAATAACATCTGCCAGTTTTTCCCTTTCACGAACAGGATCGAAGATCGGCTGTCCGCTTTCTTTTTTGACAAGAGCTATCTGTCTGGCCTGCTCCATTCTCTCAGCGAAGAGCTTTACGATCTGCTCATCAATTTCATCGATTTTCTTTCTGATTTCCAGCTTATCCATTTTTTATCCTATCCAGCTGATCAGGTCAGCTTTTTTGATTTTTTCCAGTCTGTATCTGCCAATAGTTTCAGGTACTACTATCGTAATCGCATCACCGGACGCTTTCTTGTCTGATATGGCCACTTCGGCTAATTTCTCAGGTGAGAAGTCAGTTACGGCCGGGAGACCATATTTTTCTAAAATCTCCATAAGCCTGTCTAAAGAAGTCTTGTCACATATATTTTTATTATAAGCGCTACGGGTAATTATTGCCATACCGGCTGCCACAGCCTGTCCGTGCAGGATATTGTAGCCGCTCAGCGCTTCAATGGCATGTCCGAAAGTATGTCCGAAGTTCAGCGCCATTCTGGCACCCCTGTCAAATTCATCCTCCAGGACATATTCCCTTTTGATGGAAACACAGTCAGCGATTACGTTTTCAAGCTGATCAGAAACCGGTGTTTCAAATATCCTGTTAAACAGCTGCTCATCTTTTATAACAGCGTATTTAATAATTTCAGCACAGCCGCAGGCATATTGTTCTGAAGGCAGCGTTGCCAGCAGATCAGTATCGCAGATAACCATCATCGGCTGATAAAAACATCCGACCTGGTTTTTACCGGTCTTCAGATCAACTGCTGTCTTGCCGCCGACAGATGAATCAACAGCTGCAAGCAGTGTGGTAGGCATCTGGATAAAGCCGATACCTCTCTGATAAGTAGCGGCCGCAAATCCGGTGAGATCGCCTGTCACTCCGCCGCCCAAAGCCAGTACGCAGTCCTTCCTATCCATTCCAGCACGGCTCATATATTCAAGGATCCTTCCGTAAGTCTCCAGATTTTTGCTCTGCTCGCCATGAGGGAACACAAAGCAGTCTGTCTGATATCCGGAATCTTTAAGAACTGATATGACACGTTCACCATACAAAGAATAAACAGTATCGTCAGTGATCACCAAAATCTTGCTGTCCGGAGCAATCTGCCTGATCAAAGCACCGGTCTCATTGATCAGACCGCTGCCAATATAAACATCATAATTTCTTGACGCGTTTATATTAATCTTTATCAACCGTCAACCTCCACTTTGCGTCTTCTGCCTTCTTCCAGCAGATCCCTGAGTTTGGCCGGATCATTGTTTGCAATTGCGTCTCTGTATTCTGTAATATGATCCAGAATTGTATTTATTTCAAATAAAATATTGTCTTTGTTCTCCAGGAACAGTTCGGTCCACATATCAGGATTCAGCGCGGCAACTCTGGTCAGATCCTGATAGCTGCCTGCAGAAAAACCTTTATGTGAGCCTGCTGTAGGGCTCTTTATATATGCGCTGGATACGATATGAGCCAGCTGAGATGTAAAAGCGATCATCCTGTCATGATCTTCTGCTGTGGTGACACTGATTGTGCCGAATCCTGCTGGTTTAAGCAGACCTTTTATCTTCTCCAGCAGTTCAATATCATCAAAAACAGGCGGTACAATTACCATAGGGGCACCCACAAACATATCCGTAAGTGAGTTCTTGAAGCCGGCATACTGTGTTCCTGCCATCGGATGGCCTCCTACATAGGTAAATCCGTTCAATTTCGCCGTTTCCATGCACTTTTCAGCCACTACTCGTTTAGTTCCGCAACAGTCAATAACAATCGGTTTTGGACCCACATACGGCGCTATTTCATCAATATACTCCATAACAGCCTCAGGCGTTGCGCACAGAAGAATAAGATCACATTCACTGATGTTATCCTTTGTGAGCGGAGCGTCAACTGTGCCGCTGATCATTGCAAATTCCAGTATTCTTTTATTGCGGTTTTCAGCATAAACCGTATGGCCTTTCTCACTGTAAGCCTTGGCGAAAGAGCCGCCTATGAGTCCCAGACCCTGAACACCAACTATCATTTTACAACCTCTCTGACTGCATTAATTTTCTTAACTAAATCAGCATAAACTTCCGGACGTAATGACTGTGCTCCGTCACACAGCGCATGCTGAGGATCATTATGAACTTCGATCATTATGCCATCAGCTCCGCATGCAGCGGCAGCCAGTGCCATAGGAGGAACCATTCTGGCAATACCTGTGGCATGGCTCGGATCAACGATAACCGGCAGATGTGTCAGCTCGTGGAGCATCGGAACTGCGGCCAGATCTAATGTGTTTCTTAAGTAATCGCTGTAAGTCCTGATGCCTCTTTCGCAAAGGATTACATTCTCGTTGCCGCTGGCCATGATATATTCAGCGCTCATCAGGAGTTCTTTAAGTGTATTAGCCAGACCTCTCTTCAGCAGAATAGGTTTCTTAACGCTGCCCAGTTCTTTCAGAAGGTCAAAGTTCTGCATATTTCTGGCACCTACCTGAATGACATCAACGTCTTCAAACAGCGGGATATCTGTAGCACTCATAAGTTCTGTAACGATCGGCAGTCCGGTCTCAGCACGTGCGATTTTAAGAAGTTCCAGGCCTTCTCCTCTGAGGCCCTGGAAATCATAAGGTGATGTCCTAGGCTTGAAAGCGCCGCCTCTGAGCATATTAGCTCCGGCTGCTTTAACAGCCTTAGCTACTTCAACTATCTGGCTCTCGTTCTCAACTGAGCATGGACCTGCTATCAGACAGAAGTTTCCGCCGCCAACTTTTACATCGCCTACTTCGATTATTGAATCGTCCGGATGGAACTTTCTGTTTACCTGTTTGAAAGTCTCTGTTACAACTTTGACCGAATCAACTATATCAAGGCTTTCGATAAGGTCTACATCTATATTGCTGCTATCGCCAATTAAACCAATGATAGTCTGATACTCACCGACTGAAAGGTGGATCTTCATGCCCATGCTCTGAAGCCACTCTATCAGTCTGTCCCTCTTCTCTTCAGGTACTCCCGGTTTTAATACAACGATCATTATCTCTTCCTCCTGGTCAACTATCGTAAAAAATGCGGCTCAGGTCAACCTGTCCGCATCTAATCAATGAATTCAAACATCACTCATTATACACAGCAAATCAACCTTACTTGCGATCTGTAAAGTTAAAATAAAAGTAATAATAAGTGAAGTTATATTTCCTGTTCATAATATACTCCTGAAAAGTATAAAATAATGAAAAATATTACTATTATCACACAAAAATGTCAACTCATAAGTTATTCTGTGGTCAGATCAGACATGAAATTGCCGTATACTTTTACTTTATAAGTCATATCTACGAGCTGACGCATGAATTTCTCAATCTTAGGGTCAGTCAGATCACCCATAAACTCAATAAAAAACATATATTCCCAATTGTGTTCAGGTATAGGTCTGGACTCAAGTCTGACCAGGTTGAGTTCATTAGCTGAAAAGAATGACAGGATGTCGTTCAGAGAGCCTACTTTATGTAGTGTGGACAGTGAAAGACATATCTTATCCCTGCCTTCCCTAAGTTCCAGATTTGGTGACACTATAACAAACCTGGTCGTATTTTGGGAATTATAAGCTATATTATCTGCAAGAATTTCAAGACCATATATCTCAGCAGCCAGATAAGAACATATTGCCGCGGAGCCTGCCTCCTTTGTTTCGGCAATTTTTTTAGCTGAGCCGGCAGTATCAGGCTGTGGCACAAGTTCCCATTCGCTGTGTTCATTCAGAAACTTTTCGCATTGGAACAGACCCTGCTCATGTGAATAAACTCTTTTAATATCCTCCAATTTGGTCCCCGGCAATGCCATCAGACAATGCTTAACAGGTACAGCAGTCTCTCCAACTATAAAAAACGCATATTTTCCAAGCAGGTCATATACCTGACGTATCGCTCCCGTGGAAGAATTCTCAATCGGAAGCACAGCATAATCAGCCAGGCCATTTTTGATTGCCTCGAATGTATCTTCAAATCTGGTCAGACCTTTGGATTCAACGTCCGGTCCGAGCAGCTTATGAACAGCAATATCGCTGTATGATCCCGGTTCGCCCTGATAAACAATCCTCGGATTGCTGACTGGCTCCCTGAGGCTTTTCTGGGCTTTGATATACCTGTCATATCTGCCTGGTTCATTTATATTATTCTGTTCTTTCAGAAGCTCATATTTTTCAGCATACAGTTTGGAAATGGACTTCTCTATCTGCTCTAATTTTTTATAGTTTACTTCCATTATTTTTGTTATAATCCTTTTTATAAATTTATTAATACTTATACAAAAAATAATCGTTTCCTGTCAACAGCAATAAATAAGGGAGCCAATTATGTCAACGAAATTATCGTCAAGAATGGACAGATTCGGAGCATCAGCTACTGTTACCCTGTCAGCCAGAATCGCTGAAATGAGAGCCGCAGGCCGCAGCATCATCTCTATGAATGTCGGGGAGCCGGATCAATTTACGCCTGAAAACATTAAAGAGGCAGGCATCCGGGCAATTAAAGGCAATGACACTAAATACAAAGTCAATATGGGTATTCCTGAGCTGCGTGAAGCAATCGCTCACAAACTTAAAGAAGATAATAATATCGATTATTCCCTATCAGAGATTGCTGTATCTGTTGGCGCCAAGCAGGCGCTGATGAGTTCGATTCTGGCTATTGTTGACGAAGGCGACGAAGTGATCATTCCTGTGCCATGTTATCTGAGTTATCCTGACATGGTCCGCTTTGCTGGAGGAATTCCAGTATTTCCTTCCCTGAATCCTGATGATTTCAGCTTAAATGTTGATAACATCAGGGAGAGAGTAACAGGCAGGACTAAAGCAGTGATAATCTGCTCTCCAAACAATCCAACCGGATCTGTATATAGCGAAGAATCTCTGCGCGAGCTGGCCGAGCTGGCTCTGGAAAAGGACTTCTACGTTATAGCTGATGAAATATATGAGAAGCTAATGTATGGTCCGAAACATTTTTCCATTGCTTCAGTTTCTGACGTGGTTAAAAGTCATGTAATTACGATCAACGGATTTTCTAAAGCATATGCCATGACAGGATGGCGTATCGGTTACGCTGCAGCCAGACCGGACATTATCGCTTCAATCAATAAAATACACAGCCAACAGACCACCTGCGTCGCTGGCTTTATTCAGCAGGCCGCTATTGAGGCTCTTGCAGGCCCACAGGATTCTGTCGAAATAATGAGGAAATCTTTTGAAGAACGCAGGGATTACTGTTACAACAGGCTCTCAGCCATGCCGGGAGTTAAATGCCCAAAACCTGAAGGTGCTTTCTATATATTCCCGGATATTTCCGGATGCTTAAATGATAAAATCAGTACTGACTCTGCCTTCTGTGAATATGTTCTCGAAGAAGAAGGAGTTGCAATAATGCCTGGTTCCGCATATGAATGGCCTGGTTCAATAAGAATTTCATTTGCGAGTTCAATGGAGACTTTAAAAGAAGCCATGGATAAGCTGGAGGCAGCAATCAGGAAACTAAAATGAAACAACAGCCAACAACGATCGTTCATCCAATAGAGCCAACTTATGACGAACAATCCAGAATACTCATTCTGGGCAGCTTTCCTTCTGTTAAAACACGTGAAATGAAGTATTTCTACGGTCATCCACAGAACCGTTTCTGGAAAGTCGTTGCGGCGTTATATAAAGAAGACGTCCCTCAAACTGTTGAGGAACGTCATTTGTTTCTGTTAAGGAACCACATAGCTGTATGGGATTCCATTCATCAATGTTCTATTGTCGGATCTTCAGATTCAACCATAAAAGACGTGGTGCCAAATGATCTGACTCCTATTCTTACAACTGCCAGCATTGAAGCAATCTACTGCAATGGCAACAAATCCGGTGAAATGTACAAAAAGTATATTGAACCGATAACCGGCCGCGCAGCTGTCATACTGCCTTCTACCAGTCCGGCCAATGCCGCTTGGAGTCTGGACAGGCTGATTGAAGCATGGTCAGTCATTTTATGAAGGCCAGTTAGGATTCCAGTCTTTTCCGCCCGGTGCCAAAATAGACTCCGGGAATGAAACCTTGGAAAAGGTCTTTTTGTCAGGATTAAACTGGATCTGTACCGAACTATCCGCATGCTCTCTGTAAAACTGAAGACTGCTTTCAGGAACTTTGCCCTTTCCATCCATTGTGCTTCGCAGCGCTGCAGCTCTGTGCATAATATCATTTGCAATTACAGCTGCGTCAACAGACTTCGGGAATGACACATCCAAACGCCAGAATGTCTCTGCTCTGTCACAATAAACCAGTCTCATGGATTCATCGTACAATATTCCGCTTTTATGCATATACATAATATGCTTCAGCCATTCCAGCCTGATATGACCTGCCAGCGTCTTACCATTGGTTCTGGCTCTGGCAACGCCTCTTTCAATTGCGGTCAAGGCAATTGCAGTCAGTCCGCCATGCCATGTTCCTCCTTTGTCATATTGGTCACAAAGGAACATAACTCGAGCGTCAGAGACATAAATATTCATGGCAATATCGGAAAGCCTGAAAACAGTTCTGTAATTCTTTTCACCATCAGCCATACATTCGAGTGAAACTGATTTGGCAACTACCGGAGCACTGATCATGTGATCCTGTGGTTCAGGAACTATCTGGCCTGTCAGATCTATTGAAGGATAGACATATGGCCATGGCTCTTCGCCATATTCCATTACGTTTAAGACGCGGTACTGCTTATGCAGTTTGCGATTAACAGGCTGTGCCTGCTGGACCGGATTCTGCTCTGCAGGTGTCTGTACGGGAGCCGGAGCAGGTGTTGGTGAAGGCGCTGCCTGGGAAGGCATTGCAGCTTTAACAGGTGCTCCGCAATTAATACAGAATCTCACGCCGTCTGGTAATTTAGAACCACATTTAGTACAGAACATTTTTATGTCATCCTCCAAAATTAAAACATTTCCTTACTCATGCGATCGATCTGCTTACGGATTTCCTCGTAAACACCAGGGAACGC
Source organism: Lachnospiraceae bacterium (assembly GCA_017441295.1). Classification (GTDB taxonomy): domain Bacteria; phylum Bacillota; class Clostridia; order Lachnospirales; family Lachnospiraceae; genus RGIG5612. The sequence goes on along the minus strand of JAFRYA010000031.1, from coordinate 6,279 downwards.
GCTGCCTGACATACCGGCAGTCTGGCACGGAATGAAGCTATGGATACCGCATTTTCTGCAGGCTCTTTCAACTTCAGCAGCAATAATCTCAGGTGTCCATGTAGGCAGGTCACAAACCTTAGTCTCAATCTCGCCCATGAATGTGATCTGGCCGCCGTATTTCTTAATGAGTTCAGGGATATTATTTGTAGGGGTAGCGCCCTGCCAGATATCGATTCCCATCTCGATCATTGAAGGTACGAGGTTTGCTGAATATGCGTCATTATGGTGTACAACAAGTACATTGTGCTCATGATAATATCCATAAATCTTCTTGTAAGCAGGTGTGATGAATTCATCAAACATCTGTGGTGACATGAATGATGTCTTAAGGCTGCCCCAGTCATCATGATGCAGGACTGCTTCGATGCCAACCTTTTCAATCATTACGCGGGCAAAATCCAATTCGATTTCAACCAGGAAATCTATCAGTTCATGCATTTCTTCCGGCTCCATGTAGAAGTTAGCCATAGCATCTTCCATTCCCATCAGAGCATGCAGACGCTCGAAGATACCCTGGGTCTGCAGCGCGCAACTATATTGATTTTCTCTGTCTGCCTGAGCTGCAAATCCGTTCAGCATTCCCCAGTATCCGGGATCATCAGGGATAAATGGTTTGTGAACGATTTCTCTCCATTCGGTAATGTCTTTCAGCACTCTGTGTTCGTCATCATGAACAGGGAATGCACCCATCTGTCCTTCTGGAAATCTCCACAGAACACCGAATTGATCATAACCTTCCTTGCCTGGCTCAAGCGGGTATCCGCCCATATAATACAGGTCCGGAACAAGTACATGCAGAAAGTCATACTGATTAACAAAACGGTCAGGATGGCCGTCTTTTTTCATGACTTCCCGCAAATTTTCTTTTGCAGTTAACATAATCCTCCTCCATTAAAGATGAAATTTATTCATTAGCTGTAAATTACAGCCGATGTACAGATTAATGATTATTCTTCGCAATCGAAGATAGCTTTGGCCTCCAGCAGACTACCGTATTTGCTCTTCCAAAGCTTATGGGGCTCGCATACGTCATACCGCTCCAGGCCTTCCGGAGTAACAGTCATTTCAATCATAATGCTGAAGCGGTTCTCTCTGGTGCTATTATTCTTATGTATAACAACAGCGTCCACGCCTTCGATTTCAAGAGTTCTGTTAAAAAGCTCTGTAATCTCCGGCAGCAGACGCTCAGTATCTTCTCTATTCTTAAATTTGGCAATAATATAATGCTTCATTTGCATTCCTTTCAAAAAAATAAAAAAGGAGTAAATCCATTTTTATGGATTATACTCCATTATTTAATCAATTACTATACATTATAGTTTTTCGTAATCTTCTTTAGTCAGCAGATTAGCATAGCCCTTTCGGAATTCGTTCATCTGAGAAACAAACAGCTTTTCATTTGTCCATTGGTACTTGAAACCAAGCTTTTCCTGAACACGCTTGGACCTTTCATTGCCTTCATAATATCCGCACCACACACGGTTAAGTTTTAGGTCTTCGAATGCATGGCGCAGAACCTCTCTGCCCGCTTCAGGCATTATACCTCGTCCCCAATATGGTACTCCCAGCCAATAACCCAGTTCAGCCTCATCATCTTCATGAGCCAGATCGCTGTGGAAATGCAGGCTTATGCTGCCTATAGGCAGTCCTGTCTCCTTAAGCACTATCGCATAAGTCTCGGGCACAGCCAGAACATCTCTGATTACCAGCCTGGAATGTTCCACACTTGGATGGATCTGCCAGCCTGCAATAGGGCCAACTAACGGATCCTGAGCGTATCTATAACATTCTCTTGCGTCTGTTTCTTTCCACGGGCGAAGCAAAAGCCTTTCAGTTTCCAATTCCATAACTTTTATTCCTTCATATAATACTTGTAATATCCGTTGCAAGATACTCGTAAAGCCTGTCGACTTCTCGAAAGCCTAATTTTTCATACATTTCTTTAGGTGTATCATCCTCATCAGCATGCAGGAAAACAACATCACCTGCAACTTCATTTACAGCGTGTTTTAAGAGCGTTGTTGCCACATACCTATTTCGGTAGTCTTTATCAACTATCAATCCATCAATACAGGTGAATCCGTTTGATGAATAGAAATAATATGAACCAACTAATTTACCGTCTATATATGCTCCTCTGAAGTCCAAAAATTCAAATAATTCATCGGCATTACGTACAGTAAAATCTTCGCCGTACATCTGTCCGAAATGCTTAAGTTCAATGGCTATGATATCTTTATATTCCGGTTCTTTTATTATTATTTCATCATTTACATGCCAGTCATCTGCGTTCCCAAACAGTTGCATCGTAAGCGTAATGCCTGTTTCAAGGCCGAAATCATTAACCAGCGGGCTGCAGCCCTCAAGCTTAATAAATTTATCTCCTCTTTCTTTTTGAAAAGCCAAAGCGCTTTCAAACTCTTTCCTGGTTGGCTGTGCGGAATATTCAAAGCAGTTATGATCATACTTATCAGGCAGTTCATTATCTTCCCAGCGATGAAGATGTTCAGAAAAGGATCTTCTAACTGAAAAGATCATAGCCATTTCTTCTTCAGTACTGCGGATTGAAGGAGGAGCATCTATAATCTCTACTCTTTCGATCTCGTCTTCTCTTATAAGATAGTCACAGATCTGCAGACATTCTGACTTTATGCCAAATTCACCATAGCTGTATTCCAGCGAGTTATGAGTGCCAAAACCAGCAAAGGTGCTGCCGTCTTTCAAATAAACTATTATCTTTTTGTCATTATATTCTGAAAGGTTCATATCATCTTTACTATTCTCGAGCGGTTATATCTTTGCATCATTACAAAAACCATATCAAATGCAGCCGCCACTACAGATGTAATTACAAAAACAAGCAATGCTCCAAACCAGATGGAAAAAACAATCGGGACAAAACTTAATACTACTATTATCTCATGAACAATTTCAGCCTGACACATTGCCTGAGCGATCTCATCCCAGCTGTGTGTTCTCGGATTAAAGTATTCCGGTTCATACGACGGCATTACACGTTTCCACTTTTTTATATTAATTTTTTTGTATATCTTAAGCTCCCATGATCTGCATTGATACCATTTTTTGTTATAATCAGCTTTGTTCTTCATTATCTGGCTGATTATCAGTCCGACTATCAATCTCATCAGAAAATGATATGCAATTGTTCCAAAAGTTATTGCGATTGAAAAAGCTGCGCCTGAATGTGTTTTTATATAAATAATGCTAAAACACGCGCATAGCAAAATGGAGCCGCCTGTAATTATAAAAATTAGTATTTTCATGTAATCGTAAGTTCGGAATTTACTGGCTCAGCCAGTCCTTTAACATATTAAACACTGCTTCTTTATCTTTATCGGGAATTATCCCGCTCTTGTTCATTGCATAATGATGCCCAAACTCTCTGTCAATATAAGTGTTTCCATTAATCACAACAGGTTTATCGTATCTGGGCCTAACGTGTATATGAAGATGAGGATTCGGATCAGACTCTTTATAAAAACTATTCATTAAACAGCTCCAATTACACAGGGTTGCTCCTAAAACATTCTTCAAACATGTCTCCACTTTACAAATAAGATTGTGGAGTTCGTTCCATTCAGCAACTGTTATATTTGACATTGAACCACAGTGGCGTTTCAACACCAAAATGCAACGCCCTATATAATCCTGTTCATCAGAAAGAAAAACAGACCATGATGTACTCTCGTAAACCTGAAATCTCTTGTCTTCTTCAGATAGGTTGCACCAATCACAATTCAACATATTTTTTCCTGCAAATCCCAGTTTAATCTATTAATCGTGCTATTAGCAGCATCCTGCTACATTTTTTTTGCGTTCGTGTGTCAAATTGAGAGTTTTAAGCGATTTGATGACATATATTTTGCGCTTGTGTGTCATAACAGTATCCAAATTTTAGGTTTTATTCTCTCAAACAAGAAAAGCACCAATCTTAAGACGTCCAAATCGTGTACTCATGCCAAAAATCTTCTTGAAATTTTAATTATTTGACACACAACCGAAAAACAAGTGTTAAATCTTCAACGATAAACTCTTGCCCTTTTTTGAAATACCCGCCTCTGTATTTGCTCTCTGTAATTGTAAGCTTAACCTTAGGAATTATGCTTCCTCCTTCAAAACTTGAATTCTTATTGCACGTCTCTTTCTTACTCACCTGCAACAATCTTGCGAATGCTCTCCCAATCGGCGCATCTTTGATAATTACCATTTGGGAAAGCACATTCTTTGTTCCATGGCCTGTCAAACACCAGAACCTTAAGTTCCGGCAGATGTTCGAAAAATCTAAACGCATTTGGAGAATCCTCAACTGCGTAATCAAATTTCATCCTGTAATAGTCTTCCAGTTCAAGAGTACTGCTACTGTTTTTGATAAAGTAATCCCTTCCATATTTATTGAGACAGTACAGTCTGACGTTCTTAAGTCCATGTTCATCCAGCCATATGCGAGATGTCTCATAAACGCTTGATGGGCGGCCGGTAATAATCGATACTTCGTACCCGCAGGAAATCCATTCGTTAATGGTTTCCGCAGCTCCCGGCGTCGCGTCAAAAGACAACAGTACCTCCGACTCATGCCCACGAAGCATAAACCTCTCGTATTGTTCCGCATCCAGATCAAAAGACTTGGCCAGTTCAAAACAATGAATCTGGTCATAAGGAACATTCTTATTGAACATTTCCATTGCTAGCTTTGAGAATGCCCTTCCCGTCTCGCACAGACAATCATCAAAATCAACATAGATATGCATTATTTCATAATCTCACTTTCTCAAATAACATAACCAAATGAATTTCGGAAACCTTCACTATGCAAATCACCTTATAAATCCAGATTTATCTATTTCTTCGTTTGTACAAAACAACCATCTCAATTAACTTCTGATTAAGAAATAAATCTACAGCCCGGCATTTGTCATCTGCAGACGAACATACCATATTCTTTGGGCAGTTCTATCGTCCCATTACATGAATGCCGCATCAGAATCTCATGAATTCTGTCAGATGGCAGATCGATGATTGCCTTAAGGGATACAAGACTTCGCAGATAATCAGTCAAATCTTCTATGTTGGTTATATGCAAAGAATCTTCATAGAAGTTGGCTTCTACGTTCGTAAATACCTCCTTAAGTTTCTGCTCCCCGTTTTGCATGGTGAAATTATGGTTAGGCCTGAAGGATTCCCCATCAAGCTCAAACCAATCTGCAAGAACGTCAGTAAAGTTATTCTCTCCATACGTTGCGCAATAGAATACACCTTTATTCCTAAGAACTCTTCTTACTTCACGAATCCCGCATTCTATATTTGGAACATGATAAAGCATAGAATTAGCAATTACTGCATCAAAGGAATCATCCTCAAAGGGGATATCCTGAATATCCGCCAAAGCATATGCCACGTTTTTTCTTTCCCCGATGTTTTCTCTTGCTGTCGACAGCATTCCCTCTGACATATCAGTAAGCGTCAGGAGCTCGCATTTTGCGATCAAATCATCATGTCCCACCCACATTTTCGCAGTGCCGCAGCCCACTTCCAACACCTTTGCTCCTTCAGAAATCTCATAGTTTGATAGAATCCAGTTGCCGTACCCATATTTGTTAGTGGAATACATATCATGGAAAGCGATCCTGGTATTTAAACCATTCGATGTAGAATACTGTGTCCTTACGGATTCAGCATCATTTGAACTTCCTATCATCATTCTGCATTTATCCTCGTAAAATCACGTTACCAGTCTCATTTCAAGCGTTTCATATAGCCGTCATCCTTCAGCTCTTACGGCACTGAGATGAAGTCTTTCTTTTGGTGGTACAAGCAGCATACAGTCTCCACATGCCCCGAGACACCATTATGGATGTCACCCGTATGCGGGAACATATCCATATGTATGCCCATCACAGCACACTCTCTGTGTATAACCCGTTCTCACTCAAAAGCTGGAGGGACTTGACCATGTAAGCATATGCCAAAGGATTCGTATTTCGAATGCTGCTGATTTTCTTAATACCCTTCAGCTTCAATTGTGTATCTCTGTAATCGTCCGGATTGGAAATATTCTCATACTCGCTCTGACCGATCAGAAGGTTCGCTGCAAGGTACATGACTTCGCTTGCGTATACGCCGGCATTCTCTCCGTTTATCCTGCCAACAAAGATATGCCCTTGGATTGCGCCTATTCCCGAAGAGAAATTCATATACTCCGCTGGACGAACACTTCCT
>JAFRYA010000030.1 GCA_017441295.1 Lachnospiraceae bacterium | reverse complement strand
TTCGTACCTTTCCCGGACTTCTGCCAGTCTTTAGAGCGGCTGAAGCATCTGCCGATCCGGCAGATCTATTCGGCGCACGACCGCTGCGCCCTTCCACCGGAGCATATCGATTTTATGATCGAAGAGCTGACGAAGGACATCAACAAGGCAAAAAGCGTCCGCATTCCTTTCCTCGGCCGTTATCTCAGCCTTACTGTCGGAAAAGAAACGGACATCCGCTATTTTAGCCTCGCGGCTCTCATTCGGTGATGCAGAAAAGGGGTAGAACATGAAGTCCTTTCTAAATGGTCTGCGGCATTTAGATCGACGGCTCATATCTAACGCACAAGGACGCTCAGAGGCGGGGCCTTCGCATACGGCCTCGACCTCGCCGTTTCGCCCAGTGGAAACCGCAAACCCTGTGCCGGGTCATTCGGACGGCAGCAAGAAGATGGCTCATAAGTCTTCATAAAACTACATAATGTGTTGTAAAATGGCATCTTGTGCTGCCTGATGCCATTTTTGTATTCCATTTGATGCCATATTTCAAAAGTCAAGTTTATGATTACGGTACATTAAGATGAAACGTAAAGCCCTGTACACGGAGTTGCTGTCCAGCAGGCAGACTGAATGCTTGCCTTGCTGACATCAACGAACAGGCGATGGAGCATATGCGCCTGCTAAAAAAACAGCTGGCAGAGTGTGAGGGCGTCACTGAACAGCTAAAGGCCCAGAATCAGATGCTGTGGGTTCGCCGTATGAACAGCATTCGGGACAGGGCAATGGAGGTCGTAAACAATGATCTGATCTACGCATAACGTATCTAGCGGCGGGGAGTAATCCCCGCCGCCTGCCGTATTAGTGGATATTTATTTGTTGGTCTTGATACAACACATTGGATAGAAGCTCTGGCGTCTCGCCGACAAATGCCTTCGCCGCTTCTTCATCGCCCATGAGCTGCCATCGGAACCACGCAATCACATAGCCTCCTGCGGAGTACATCATGTGGTCATGATCCATTCCGATACGGCGCGCCATGACCTTCGTGGTTGTGATTTTGTTATACTGCCGGTTTAGTTCTGAAAGAGGGATGACGATTTCTGTTTCAAATTCCCCGCTCATTCCTGCCAGGATCATGATAGGGCATTTCACATCAGCCGAATCATAGGGATAGTCAGTCGTAGTCTCTGCCGTATGTTCGCTGACAGGAGAAAGCGGAACTGCTGCCTTAAAGAATGATGCTTCCTCATATTTCGTCAAAACATTGAATACGGCAGCCCCGCCCTGCGAGAAGCCTGTAATACCAATGTTATCCAAGTCGATCTTATGATAGAAAACGCTGTCGGGATTCTTGTTCTGTCCCAGCATATACTGAAGCGTCGCTACCGTTGTTTGGCCGGAACCGGTACCCTTGTCCTGCGTACCTACGGTTATAAAGCCCCAAGATGCATATAGCTCGAATTCCGGTTCGTATTTCGTGGCTTTGCCACCTGTGCCGTTTACGACAAGGATCATTGGATATGTACGGTTTTCAGTTTCCAGCTCCGCAGGGTAATAGATCGTGTATTTTTTGATGGGATCTTCTGCTTTTGCAGTTGTCTTTTTC
>JAFRYA010000029.1 GCA_017441295.1 Lachnospiraceae bacterium | reverse complement strand
GCCGTTCTTGATTCCAACGGTCGGTTCGACAGAAGCGCCGCAGCCGCCGCGTTTGGATATGCGCCACGCTCCCTGCAAAGCAGCATCCGCGATACGGTGATTTGGCTGAAAAAGACCGGAAAAAGTTAAGGTTCAATCTGATTGGCAAGCAAGGTCTTTTGGAGTCAAAAGACAAGCGGCATTCGCCTTGTGGAGAATGATGTCGCTCTCACAATTGCTCCTCCTTCCACCCGCGTCGGGGCAAAAACCGCCAGAGCAAAACAAATGAATTTGTATAGCAAAGCCCCGGAAAACATTGATTTTCCGGGGCTTTTGACCTGTTTTGATGTGGCTTGTACAGCAATTTATCTCTTGCTGAACTGCGGAGCGCGGCGGGCGCCTTTGAGGCCGTATTTCTTTCTTTCTTTCATACGTGGATCTCTGGTGAGGTAGCCTGCCTGTTTGAGTGCCGGACGGTAGTCAGCGTCTGCCTGAAGGAGTGCTCTGGCGATGCCGTGGCGGATTGCGCCTGCCTGGCCTGTGAAGCCGCCGCCGTGTACTGTTACGATAACATCGTACTTGTCAGCTACGCCTACTGCCTCGAGTGGCTGGCGAACGATAACCTTGAGGGTTTCAAGACCAAAGTACTCGTCGATTGAACGCTTGTTAACTGTGATCTCGCCTTTGCCTGGCTCAAGATATACTCTAGCAATACTCTTTTTTCTTCTTCCGGTTCCGTAGAATTTATTTGCCATAGTTATTTCCTCCTTTCAGCTTAGAATGTGTAAGCAACCGGCTTCTGTGCCTGATGCTTGTGCTCCGGACCTGCGTAAACGAACAGCTTCTTGATCATTGCGCGACCAAGTGGTCCCTTTGGAAGCATACCCTTAACTGCGAGCTGAATAACCTGCTCAGGCTTCTTAGCGAGCATTTCCTTGAGAGTGGTCTCTTTCATGCCGCCAACATAATCTGAATGCCTGTAGTAAATCTTCTGATCAAGCTTCTTACCTGTAACTGCGATCTTCTCTGCATTTACGATAATAACATAATCTCCGGTATCTTCATGTGGTGTGAAAATTGGTTTGTTCTTGCCTCTTAAGATCTTAGCAACTTCTGCTGAGAGGCGGCCGAGTGTCTGACCTTCTGCATCGATAACATACCATGCTCTCTCGATCTGGTCAGGATTAGCCATAAATGTCTTCATAGATTTTCCTCCTAAATGTTTTTTATTTGCATCAGGTCTTACTCGCAATGTCCGGGCGATAAACCTAAGTGCAAATAGCTATATACATTTTACTTCCGACCTATTCTTAAGCTCTGCGGGGCTTTGCTTCGCAAAAAAATAAGCCGTCACGGTTTGCTATTATAAAATAGGGATTTCCCGATGTCAACCAGGAAATCCCTTAAAATCAGCTATTTTTTAATGTTTTATCAGCCTTGGGCCTTCAGGCGTTTCTTTTCTGCCCTCAGACGTTTCTTCTCGGCCTTACGTTCTTTATCTACTATCTTCTGTTCAGTAAAGAAGTCTTTGGTAAGCTTAACAACCTTAGGACTTAATGCTACCAATGCTATAAGGTTAGGCACTGCCATGCATGCGTTCAGTATGTCTGCTATATTCCATACATCATCCAGTGCCAGTGTAGCGCCCATGATAACGAAGAGAACGAAGATAACCTTGTAAATGGTAACAACTACTTTGTTGCCGTTGAAAATGTATTCGCAGCAGCGTACGCCATACAGTGACCAGCTCATGATGGTTGACAGAGCGAAGAGTGACAGGCAGACAGCCAGGATGACTGAGCCAACTCCTGATGACAGGATAGAACTGAGCGCTGTTGAAACAGCTACAGCACCTGTGTTCTCACCAAATGTGAAGACGGCGCCGTTTGTAGCCAGGTTGGTGCACAGTACTGTGAAGCATGTCAGAGTACAGATAACGATGGTATCCATGAATACTTCGAAGATGCCGTATACGCCCTGACGTACAGGATTGGTCTCTGATGTGCCTGCGTGTGCCATAGGAGCAGAACCAAGACCGGCCTCATTTGAGAAGCATCCACGTCCAACGCCTCGCTTAGCCGCAGTCAGGATCGTGATGCCGAGTCCGCCGCCGACGATGGCCTGAGGTGTAAATGCTCCAACGAAGATCATTCTGATAACTTCACCGATGAATCTGATATCAGCGAAGATAACGATCAGTGTAGCAATGATATAAACAACAGCCATGAAAGGAACTATCTTCTCTGTTACCTGTCCGATGACCTTAACGCCGCCGATGATAACAATAGCTACGATTATAGCTACTACAATACCTGTAATAAGGAAGCTGAGTGAGAACTCAGAACCCAGGAAGGTAATCTTCTGAGCTGCAGTGTCACCGCCGAGTGAATCGATAGCGTTGCTGACTGCTGTCGCGATGGAGTTAACCTGTGTGGCATTACCAATACCAAAAACTGCCAGTGCTCCGAATATACTGAAGAGGATGCCGAGCCATTTCCAGTTCTTGCCAAGGCCGTTCTTGATATAGTACATAGGTCCTCCGACCCACTCGCCGTTCTTGTTTCTCTCACGGTAGCGGACCGCCAGAACAACCTCGCTGAACTTGGTGCACATGCCAATAAGTGCACTGAGCCACATCCAGAATACAGCTCCGGGACCTCCGAGAATGATAGCACCGGTAACACCTACGATATTACCTGTTCCGACAGTCGCCGCCAGCGCGGTGGTCAATGCCTGGAACGGTGTTACTTCACCTTTACCGGCTTTCTCTTTGGAAAAGATCTTGCCCATGGTGTTGCGCATCGAGAAACCGAATTTGCGGAACTGGACAAAGATCATGCGGATGCTTAAAAACAGGCCTGTGCCTACCAGCATGATGAGCAGCGGGTAACTCCACGCCCAATCGTCAATGGCAGAGATAATCTCGCTGAATGTCATAAGGTTTCCTCCCTCTAATTAAATATAATAGGTGTATACTACTATAAAATTTGTCAGGAATCAATTAAAAATTTTAGCACTTTAACGCATTAAATTTTCTGTTTTTTGTTACTTTTTACTATATTTTTCAGACGGGATAATATGGCCTGCTGCCACAGCCCTGTCAACGATGTCCTTGGCCACCTGATACAGGGCTTCTGAACCCATTCTCATCCTCTCAATCCTCTCTCTCGGAGCATCCTCTACCACATTGTGGTTCACCCATGCAATGCCGTCCGACATCTCATTCTCCATGACCGGATGCAGAATATCCAGAGCCAGTCCGAACTTAGCTTCCGGAGTCTCCTCTGCCTCGTATTCCTCCCAGAGTGCCCTGAGCTCTTTGGCCTGGTCTGCCGGCAGGATATTGAAGATACGCTCTGCGGCAGCCACTTCTCTCTCTCGCTTGGTCTTGTTGGCCTCCGGGTCATAGGCGTAGGTATCGCCAGCGTCGATTTCCACCAGGTCGTGGATGAGCACCATCTTGATCACGTGCAGAATGTCAACTTCCTCATTGGCATATTCCTGCAGGAACATGGCCATCAAAGCCAGATGCCATGAATGCTCGGCATCGTTCTCCGGACGCGAGCCGTCGCCGATATATGTCTGTCTGAAAATATTCTTGATCTTGTCGATTTCCCTGATGAAATCCAGCTGTTTCTGTAATCTCTCTTCCATTTCTTAGATTCCTATCATAATTATGCATGTAATCATGACCCAGACGACACCGCTGGAAATGGTGCCGATCCAGGCGTACTTCAGCAATACGTCAGTCTTGTGGAAAGAAACCAGCCCCAGAACAACTCCTGCCAGTGAGCACAGGAAGCAGATGGTGCCGAGCGCTCCTACCAGCCTGCCGCCATATCCTTTGGCCGCGACAGCCAGGATAATAGCCAGGATCAGGAGAATGAGTGCGGTCAGCGCCAGACAACTGGAGATAATGCCTGTCAGGGAGTGCTTCTTGTCCGAGAACTTGAACTTCTTGTTCATCCTGGCTCTTTCCCTGGCGCGGCGTTTCTCTTCTTTCTTGTCCACCTCGAAATCTTCAGGTTTTATATGCTCTTCGTACTTGTCATCGTAATCCATTACTGCCTACCGTTTCTTTCCAGGAATTCCTTAACGACCTGCACGTCATTATGCGGGATCCTGTCCTTGCCCACCTTGATGAAATCCTCATGGCCCTTGCCCATGATCAGCAGGGTGTCGTTATCCTGCAGGTGGGAAATGCCTTTATAAATGGCTTCTTTCCTGTTCAGTTCTATCTCGTAGTTCGTCAGCGTATTGCCTTCGAACATATCATGCAGTATTTCTTCTGCTGTCTCATTGTTCAGGTCATCGACCGTGATGATATTAAACGCGCAGTTTGTGAGGGCAATGTGCAGCATGACCGGTCTCTTGTAGCGGTCGCGTGAACCCGGACAGCCAAAAACTGTATATATATTGCCCTTCGTGATGCCGCGAGCTGCCTCAATGGTCTTCTCCATCGCATCAGGAGTGTGCGCGTAATCCACGATTATCTTGTTTGTTCCGTAATTAAAAACATTATATCTGCCATTTGGCGTGCTGAGCTCCGGAATGACTCTGACAATGTCTTCATACGGAACTCCCAGATGATGCATCATGGCAGCCATGCAGATGATGTTCTGAATGTTATAAGTGCCCGGCATCTGCATGCTCACATCATATCGCCTGCCTTCAGCTGTGAAGCAGAATTCCGTCCTGTCACCGAAGCGGCAGTCTGTGATATTGATGTCGCCCTGCCCAAAGCCATATGTGATATTCTTATTTCCTTCCAGCAGGAAATAACCTGCGTACGGATCGTCAGCATTGACCACTGCCAGTCCGCCCGGTTTCAGCTGTCTGAACAGTATCTGCTTGGCCAGAGCGTATTTCTCCATTGTCTGGTGATAGTCCAGATGCTCTTCCGTGAGATTCGTAAATGCCGCAGCATCAAAGCTGATCGTATTCAGGCGGCCCATATCCAGGCCCTGGCTGGATGCCTCCAGCGCAACCACGTCATATCCCTGGCTGTGTGCCTCGAGCAAATACTCGTACAGATCGCACAGGTCCACTGAAGTATTTGGGAGCGAACGCACCTTGCCATCCAGATAGAATCCGATGGTGCCCAGGTATGCGCATTTAATGCCCAGCATATTCATGGCCGTATAGAAAAAGAAACATGTGGATGTCTTGCCGTTAGTGCCCGTAACGCCCACGATCTTCATTTGTGAAACAATGCTGCCGTACTCTGCTTCGAGATTTTCCTCCAGCCATTTTCGGGTATCCGGCACGTTAATGGTCGGAACACTATAGCTGCCCTCATCGCAGACAATTCTGGCTGCGCCTTTTGAAATGGCACTGTCTATATATTCATTTCCGTTGCTTGAGAATCCTTTGAGTGCTACAAACGTATCCCCGGGCATAACTTTTCTGGAATCAGTCCTGATCATTATTTAATACCTCCAAATTCGTCGGGCGGCCAATAAACCAATAGCGCTTTGCCCAGGATGTCGCTTTTAGGCACAAACTTATTATGCCAGTACCTGGAATCCCTGGAGTTGTTCCTGTTGTCGCCCATTACGAAGTAGCACTTCTCAGGCACCTCGAAAGGTCCAAAGTCCTTGGCCACAGGAGTCTCTTTGAGATATGGTTCCTCAAGGGCTTCGCCATTGACATAGGTGACGCCTCCTTTGATCTCAACCACATCTCCCGGAACGCCGATGATCCTCTTGACGAAAATCTGTGTTGTGTCATCCGGATATTTGAAGATAATAATGTCTCCCTGCTTCGGCTCTGAAAAGAGATATGCGAGCCTCAGCCCCAGCATTCTGGAATCCGTCATGATGGTTGGCTCCATTGACCCGCTGGGAACAGTTGAGTTGATCATAACGAAGAAGTTAATGATCAGCGCAACGCCCAGAGCGACCACAATGATCTTGACCCAATCAAGCACATTATATAATTTAGGATTTCTCTCTTTTAAGCTCTTTTTCTCTTCCATATCAATATTCCATTATATCAGCAGGTGTGCAGCCCATCGTCCTGGCCAGAACATCCAGCGTAACGGCTGCTGCCTTGTTAATATCCTTTGATTTGATTTCATACTGCTGGAGCGTCCTGATATTCACGCCCGACTTAACCGCCAGTTCTTTCTGTGAATAACCGCACTCTTTTCGCATTTCCTGAATGCGCACTGACTCTTTGAAACCGTTCATGATCTCGTCCAGCTTCTCCTGACGGCCTGCCTCATCCATTTCCAGCATGCCCGGGAGTTCCTGCATGAACGCATCCAGTGGAATGTTCTTTATTATATTCTTAAATGGTCGATTTGAATACCACTGAAAATATGCCAAAAACCATCCGCACCAATATTCGTTTGAAACGCCGCCGTAATCAACCACAGCGTTCGGGAACATCAGTTCCAGTCCGGCATCGCGCAGCACCTTGCAGACCAGCTCTGTTCCGGAGAGGCCCGAAACGACTGCCGGCTCGCCTTCTTCAAACCTGGCCGCGTATCCGGTGGCGAAGAACATGTCGAAAAATGAATTGATGTCCATCTGGCATGCGTTGCCGACATAATCCAGCGCCTCACCGAGACACATCATCGCGTCTTCCAGATAATCTCTATCGTAAGCATTGGTCATCGGCCTTCACCTCCCTGATCAATATATCCGAAATGTATAATCCGCTGCCATCACTCAGATCTATCTCAGCCCAGTAACCCGCACGTGCATTGCTGTCTCTGACCTTGCGTTTAGGATAGAATACCGCGCTGTCCGCAGGCAGGCAGGTAGTAAACCTGAGTGCTTCATATGCTTTGGGGCTCCTGATCACATACTGTTCGCCTGACACACCCAAAGCCATGCAGTACTTCAGCTGCTCGTATGAAATCTGGCCGTTTATGAACGATCTGGCAAACGTGAAATACGAATCATCGCATCTGTTTCCCATTATTATATCCGCGTCGTCAAATTCTACCAGGAAGTTGTCCAGAATATAATCATAGACTCTGGCGGTGGAAGGATCGGATATGCGCTGTTTTCTATAATGAAGAATGACCGCCACCCAGTTCATCAGAGTATACTGCTCTGAATTCAGATCCAGCAACTTCAGGCCGTCCAGATCGATGGAATATTTATTAATGAATCCGGAAGAACCTCTGCTGCAGGCCCACTGACCAGCCATATCTTCCTGTCTGGTGCAGTAAAAACCGGCTCCAAAGTCATTAAAAGGAGTTCCTTTGGAATATTCCGGCAAACTGACGATTTTCTTCGCCCCATGATATAGGGTTATTTCGTTCATGGTTTCACCTCAAAAAAACTCTAAAAAAGGAGTAATCCACACTGTTTTCCACTTGTAAACATACTTCTAAAAACGTAGTTGAGATGATTATACTTCTTTAGGAGTAATAAAGTCAATGTTTTTAGGGCAAAAATCAAGGCTGATGTGCTGAAAAATACCCCTTTTTTGTTATCTGCAGAAAAATTACCCTCTACACGGCTCGAAAGTACTAAGGCTCAGTGCACGTCCGGATAAGCGCGGACCCTCGTGCGGAACTCGCTCCACTTCGTTCCGCTCAGACAGTCCTGAGCTCGGGTCCTATCCGGCCGCACACTTTGCCAAGTGCTTTCGGCTTATTGTGTTTCGGGTATATTTTTCTGCAGATAATAAAAAAACTGCTGTGCTTTTTCAGCACAGCAGCCTTGTTTTTACTTAAAAATGACTTTATAAATCCTCAAGGAAGTCTTTTATCATTCTACCTCTTACAGGATTCTTTAGTTTACGAAGTGCTTTTGATTCAATCTGACGGATTCTCTCCCTGGTGACGTTGAATTCCTGTCCAACCTCTTCCAGAGTACGCGGACGGCCGTCTTCAAGACCAAATCTGAGTATAATAACCTGCCTCTCACGCTCTTTTAAGTCCTTCAGGAGTATTTTTATCTGCTCTCTGAGCATAATATTCTCAACAGATTGCTCCGGAGTAAGGGTATTTTCGTCTTTTACGGTGTCTGCTACTACTCCGTCGCCGTCTTCGCCCTTTGGAGCTTCCAGTGATGTAGGCTCTTTAGATATCTGCATGATCTCTAAAACCTTAGCCTCAGACATACCCATTTCATCAGCCAATTCCTTGGTTGAAGGCTCGTAGCCCAGCTTCAGCGTCAGATTTCTCTGCACTTTTGTCAGCCTGTTTATGGTTTCAACCATATGAACAGGCACTCTGATGATCCTGGCCTGGTCCGCCAGAGCTCTGGTTACAGACTGTCTGATCCACCATGTTGCATAGGTGCTGAGCTTGAATCCTTTCTCATAATCGAACTTCTCAACGCCCTTCATCAGGCCAAGATTGCCCTCCTGAATGAGATCCAGGAAGCCCAGTCCTCTGTTAGTGTATTTCTTGGCGATGTTTACAACCAGTCTGAGGTTGGCCTCGATGAGCTTATTCTTGGCAGCTTCGTCACCCTGAGATTTGCGGATTGCCAAATCCATTTCCTCTTCGGGTGTCAGCAGCGGAACTGTACCGATTTCCTTCAGATACATCCTGACCGGGTCGTCTGTACCGATGCCTTCGAGCAGCTCAACAGGATCGAAATCCTGGTTGATTTCATCTTCGTTTAAGAGATCTATGTCCTGGTTTTCGATGTACTGATAGATTTCCTCCATTTCATCAGCATCGAACTCGTTGGTTTCAAATAATGTATCTATGCTTTGCATGTTGTCCGGCGTTTTGCCGGATTTAGATTCTGAAATAAAATCGTCAATCGTTTTCTTAGTTTCTGTCTTCAAGTCCCTATTCCGTCCTTATATTATTTGTCTGAATTGCCTGACATTATTTTTACTGCTTTATTATTATTCTTTAGACATACCTTCCGGTGGATACCGGCATCCTCGCCGTCAATGACCCATTGCACATCTGTTTCGCTGATGAATGTGATTTCTCTGGCTTTTAACTTGTATAAAACGCCTTCTGTGTACTTTTTCTCTTCCTTATGCGCGATCAGAAGTGAATCCACCTGCTCCGCAAACTGGCCTAAATTGCCTGGTTTTGACAGTAATATCACTTCGAACAGGCCGTCCTGAAGGTCTACATTCCCTCCTGTTACACCCGCAAATCCGCCTACTGACAGCGCGTTGGTGACCATTCCCAGATAGAACTCGCCTTCCAAAGTATTACCGTCATAGATAACCTTGAACTTGTCAGACTTCATATGTGTCAGGGCATTGATTCCCCCGGCGATATAAGCTGCCCTGCCGAAAGTCTTCTTGGCGCTCTGCGGTGTGAAGCAGGATACCGCTGACAGTTCACCGAATGATGATACATAGGTAAAGTAGTTCTGACCCTCATCATCGCCCACGAAGCTGCCTATATCAGTAGCGAACACATTGCCCTTGACCGCAATCAAAGCAGCCTCCCTGACGTTCTTAGGGAGATAATAGCTTTTGCCTGTATCATTTGTAGAGCCGGTAGGGATAAAGCCGATAGTAGGTCTGCTCTCCTCTTCGATATCCATTATTCCGGAAACTATCTCGCTTAAAGTACCATCTCCTCCGGAGCAGACTACCAGGTCGTAATCCCTGCCGTGTCTGCTGACGAAATCTCTGCCGTCCAGGCGCGCCTTAGTGCGGTGGATAGTTGCGGAATAATCTTCACTTTCGAATATATCTATGATCTCATCCAGGCAATTTTTTATTATACCTTTGCCTGAATTTGGATTGTATACAAACAACAGTTTCTTCATTTTAGATTTCTCTGGTGTATTCTTTCAGCCATGCCTTGACTTCTTCATCCAGCAGAGGGCTGACAGTCTCAAATACCTGTCTGTGGTATTCATTAAGCATCTTAACATCATCTTGCGACAAATACTTTTTGTCAATACCATCCAGGTCAATTGGAATAAATGTCATGTTTTCGAACTGCATAAACTGTCCGTCCGGAGTGCTCATATATGGCTTAACGAACATCTCATTCTCGGTACGGATGCCATACAGGCCTTCTTTGTAAACGCCAGGCTCGTTAGAAACAACCATGCCTGTCTCCAGCACTGCTGTCGGGCCGTCAGGTCCGATTCTCCAACGGATGTTGTGCGGTCCCTCATGAACGTTGAGGACGTGTCCAATGCCGTGTCCTGTGCCGCACTTATAATCCAGGCCTTCCTTCCACATCGGCTCACGGGCCATGATATCAAGAATTTCTCCTGAGCAGCCATAGATGAACTTCGTATTCAGCAGCCTTAGCATGGAAGCTGCTGTCAAGGTGAATGACTTGATCTCATCTTCAGTCAGCTCGCCCAGAACGAAGGTACGTGTAATGTCTGTCGTTCCGTCGTAGTACTGTCCGCCTGAATCAACCAGCAGCATGCCTTTGGCACTGATCTTGCTGTGTTTCTCAGGTGTAGCCATATAATGCATGAGCGCTGCGTTCTCGCCGTATGCTGCGATGGTGTTGAATGAAAGTGAGAAGAACATCGGGTCTTCTTTCCTGAGACCTGTCAGATATGTGTCTACTGACAGCTCAGTCATATCTGTGCCGTCATCATTCTTCATAACAGCTCCTGGGCCTGCCTCGGCTGACTTCTTCTTCAGCCAGTACATAAATCTGATGAGGACAGCGCTGTCGCGGACCAGAGCCGCCTTGGCACATGCCAGCTCAGTTTCATTCTTTTCACCTTTCATCGGTGTTGAAGGATTCTTGACATTAACGATGGCAGCGCCGTTGTTCTGGTAGAAACGGTAAATATTATAACCGATCCTGCTCTCATCCATTAGTACAGGCTGGCCGTCATTTTCAATGCAGAGGCTCTTCATACTGTACTCGCCCACGCTGACACCCTCAGCAGCCAGAGCTGCCTTCAGCTCATCGCTTACCATACCCGGATAAGTAAATAAAATCGCCTTGTCGCTCATGATTGCCGCATAGGCAAAGGCGACCGGATTGTTGTTAACATCAGCAGCACGGATATTGAATGTCCATGCGATATCATCCAGAGAATTGAGCAGATAGAGGTAATTGTCCTCGCCTCTGTTGAACTTTTTGAGTTCTGCCCTGATCCTGTCCAGTTTGGACTGGGTTGTCTCTCCGGTATATTTAATGTCCATACTCCAGAGCGGTGTGAAGTTCTGTGCCGGTCTGTCGGTCCACATTTCACCTGCGAAATCACGGTCGCTCTTAACTGTTACCTTTTTATAAATATTCTTTTCAATCTTATCAATAAAGCCTTTGGCTGCCTTGGTATTTACTACATTTCCGTCAAAGCCGAAGGCCAGACTGTCGTTCTCCTTAAGTACTTCGCTCATCTTCTGAGCAATAAAGTCATCTACTTCAGGAACGCCCGGCTCACCCATTTTCATGAGCTCTATGCCGCTGCCTGAAAGCTGGTTGGCTGCCTGAATGAAATATCTGCCGTCAGTAAAGAACCATGCTCCGCTGCCGGTAACTACCAGATGTCCTGCTGAACCGGTAAAGCCTGTGAGGAACGCATTGCAGCGGAAATGTTCCGCAACATACTCACTGGCATGGCAGTCGCTCATCGGCACATAATAAAGGCCAATTCCTGCTTCATTCATTTTCTGTCTTAAAGCTTCAATTCTTTCACCATGAACGTTCATATTTATCCCCTCTGCTATTTATTTTTAGTCAGATCCATTATTACTTCGTTTGCCATTATCATGCCTGCCACGGAAACAACGCTGGCCAGGCTGCCGATCTGTGCGCGGCCTTTCTCGTCCGGCTCAGGCTTGACGGGCTGCTCCGTAGAGAAAACTACTTTGAGCCTGCTGATGCCTCTCGCCTTGAGCTCCCTGCGCATGATCTTGGCCAGCGGACAGATGTTAGTCTCATAAATATCCGCCGCCTTGAACCTCGTCGGGTCGGTCTTGTTGCCGGCTCCCATGCAGCTGATCACCGGGATGCCCAGAGCATACGCCTCCGAGATAAGCTCCACCTTGGAAGCTACCGTGTCTATAGCATCCACCACATAATCGAACTGTGACAGATCGATCATGTCTTTGGTTTCAGCATTATAAAAGAGCTGCAGCGCTGTAATATCCGCGTCCGGATTGATGGAAAGGAATCGCTCCTTTGCCACCTTTGTCTTGGGTTCACCGACATTAAGCGCCGTTGACACGATCTGACGGTTAATGTTGGTCTCGTCAACCACGTCTCCGTCAACTATAGTGATATGGCCAACTCCTGTACGCACCAACGCTTCGACCGTATATCCGCCGACGCCTCCGATGCCGAAGACAGCCACTCTTGATCTATTCAGTTTTTCAATCTGCTCCACACCCAGTATGAGGGAAGCGCGCTGAAATCTGTTATTCATCTTTAAGTTCTGCCCAGAATATAGCTGTCTTCACAGCCTTTACCCAGCCATGGAGTTTTTCTTTTCTGATATCCTCAGGCATCTGCGGACCGAAGGATTTGCTGATCTTGAAATTCTTCTTGACCTCATCCTTGCTCTTCCAGAAGCCTGTGGTCAGTCCTGCCAGGTATGCAGCGCCAAGAGCTGTATTCTGAAGCATCTTTGGCCTGTCAATTCTGGTGTTTACAATATCTGCCTGGAACTGCATGAGCAGGTTGTTGGCGCTGGCTCCGCCGTCTACCATAAGTGAGCGCAGCGGTACTCCCGCATCAGCCTCCATCGCGCGGATAACATCATGTGACTGATAAGCGATGGCCTCCAGAGCCGCACGGACCAGATGTTTTCTGTTGAAGCCTCTGGTAACGCCTACAATAGTGCCTCTGGCGTCCTGCTTCCAGTAAGGAGCGCCCAGTCCTGTAAATGCAGGTACCAGATAAACGCCGTTAGTGTCATTGACTCCCTTGGCTGTCTTCTCTGAAAGAGGCGCGCTCTTGATGGTCTCCAGCTCATCCCTGAGCCACTGGATAACCGCGCCGCCTATAAATATACTGCCCTCGAGGGCATATTTAACTTCACCCTCCAGTTCAGCTGCTATCGTTGTAATAAGTCCGTTTTGGGATTGGATTGCTTCATTGCCGGTATTCATCAGCAGGAAGCATCCTGTGCCGTATGTATTCTTGACATCGCCCGCGTCGAAACAGCACATGCCGAACAGTGCGGCCTGCTGGTCTCCGGCTACGCCCGCGATCGGAATAG
Organism: Lachnospiraceae bacterium; assembly: GCA_017441295.1. Classification (GTDB taxonomy): domain Bacteria; phylum Bacillota; class Clostridia; order Lachnospirales; family Lachnospiraceae; genus RGIG5612. The sequence goes on along the minus strand of JAFRYA010000029.1, from coordinate 43,628 downwards.
GATTGCCGAAGAACGAGGCGTCTGATGAACCGTAAACATGTCCTGAAGCATGTACCTCAGGCATCATTGAAACAGGAATGCCGAAATAATCTAAAATCTTCTGATCCCAATCCAGCTTTCTGATATCGAAAAGCATGGTTCGGGATGCGTTGGTATAGTCAGTTGCGTGAATGCGTCTGCCTGACAGATTCCACATCAACCATGTGTCAACCGTGCCGAAAAGAAGCTGTCCCGCGTTAGCCTTCTCCTGAGCGCCTTTAACATGGTCCAGTATCCATCTGATCTTGGTTGCTGAGAAGTAAGCGTCCGGCTGCAAGCCTGTGTGCTCCTGGATATAATCCTTCATGTCCTGAGGGATTTCGTCTACCATCTGAGCCGTTCTCCTGCACTGCCAAACGATGGCATTGTATACAGGCACGCCTGTTTCTTTATCCCAGACGATGGTCGTCTCTCTCTGGTTCGTGATTCCTATGGCTGCAATATCAGCATAGCTGGCGCCCACCTTGGCGCAGGCCTCGATTGCTGAAGCCAGCTGTGAAGACCAGATCTCCATCGGATTGTGCTCTACCCAGCCCGGTTTCGGATAAATCTGCGGATACTCGTTCTGGACGATGCTCTTAATCTCGCCCTTTTCATTAAACAGTATGGATCTGGAGCTTGTGGTGCCTTGATCCAGTGCCAGAATATATTTAGCCATATGTAAAACCCCCGTTGTAATACCTGTATGCTATTTCAGGAAACCTGCGATGATCTCCTGTTCTGCTGCTTCCTGTGAAAGGCCCAGTGTCATCAGCTTGATCAGCTGCTCGCCGGCGATACGTCCGATAGCTGCCTCATGGATGAGCGCCGCGTCCAGATCGTTAGCCACAATCTCCGGAGACGCTGAAATCTTGGCATTATCCATAATGATCGCGTCACATTCCGTATGTGATGAACACTTGGCATTTCCAATAATATTAGCCTTGAATGTCTGTGTGGAATCGTCCCTGGCAACTGCCCTGCTGATAAGGTCGCAGGTAGACTCAAAGCCATTCATCTCCACATCAAATATAGCGTCCGCATGCTGCCTGCCGTGTGTCATGAGCTTGTCTCTGACAACGAGCTTAGCTCCTTCTCCCTGGATGTAAGCCTTGGTATCTCTGACTGTGGAGTCAATGCCCTTGATCTGAGTGGTCTCCATCTCCATGTAACCGCCCTCTTCCACATAAACAATGGTAGTCGGATTCATGACGTTCTCGCCTGTAGCGTCTTCGTCATTCTCTCCGTAATGCTTCTCAATATATTTAACGCGCGCGTTCTTGCCAACGTGGAAGGTATGGATACCGTCGTGCTGGCTGAGCTCTGTGCCGCAGTTGTGGATGCCGCAGCCTGCTACGATCACAACGTCAGCATCGTCGCCGATGTAAAAATCGTTGTAAACCAGATCCTTAAGTCCGGTTTCACTGATGATTACCGGGATGTGCACGCTCTCGTTCTTAGTGCCTGCCTTGATTATGATATCGATGCCCGGCTTATCTTCCTTGCTGACAATATTTATGTTCTCAGTTGTTGCGCGGCTGTCAGTAGCTCCATTGGCACGGATATTGTACGCACCTTCCGGAACCTCGTGAATGTCGGCAATTGTCTTTAATAAATCTCTCTGTATTTTATCCATGGTCTTTTCCTTCTCGGTTGTTTTACTGGTAGAAACGGCAGCCTTCTGTGCCCTTGAGCAGTTCAGGCAGAATGCCGTCCTTTGGTCCCTGTGCTACAATCTGTCCATCCTTGAGAACTACGATCTCATCCGCAATATTCAGGATACGTTCCTGATGTGAGATGATGATGATCGATCTCTCGCGCTCTTCTCTCATCTTCTCAAATACCTTGATGAGATTTGAAAAGCTCCACAGGTCGATGCCTGCCTCAGGCTCGTCCAATACTGACAGTTCAGTATTTCTTGCCAGCAGTGTGGCAATCTCGATTCTCTTGATCTCGCCTCCTGAAAGGCTCGCGTCCACGTCTCTGTCAATATAATCCCTGGCGCACAGACCAACCTCGGACAGGAAATGGCAGGCCGCAGCGATTGACAGCTGTCTGCCTGCAGCATAATTGATCAGATCCTTGACCTTAATGCCCTTGAATCTGACAGGCTGCTGAAAGGCAAAGCTGATGCCTGCCTTGGCTCTGTCGGTTATGCTCATGTGGGTAATGTCCTGGCCATTGAAAATAATCTGGCCTGATGTTGGTTCATAGATACCAACGATAAGCTTGGCGAGTGTAGATTTGCCGCCACCGTTAGGACCGGTGATTGCGATAAACTTATTGTTATCTATTTCTAAACTGATGTCTCTGATAATTTCTTTGTCATTGTCCTTTTCATCCTTGATCTCGAATGAAACGTTTTTCAGTTCTAACATGTCTTCCTCCGTTATTTAAGATCAGGTTCCGCCCTAAAGCGGATATCTGCCCAATTGTTGATTATAGCACAATTTCTGTTTTTGTATATTGAAATAATTACTTTATTCTTCTATAATACCTTGAATAAAATTATTACGAGGATTGAAAGATATGAAAAGAACTGAAATTATCGAATTATTTAAGAACACCCCTGCTGACGGTTCAGTTGTAACTGTAGCCGGCTGGGTCAGAACTTCACGTGAATCCAAGAATGTCGGATTCTTAGAGATCAATGACGGAAGCTGCTTCGGCAATCTCCAGGTCATTCTTGAAGCCAATAATTTTGACAATTTCAAAGAGCTGGCTAACCTGTCAGTCAGCAGCTCAGTTATAGTAACAGGCCGCGTTGTCCTCACACCGGACGCCAAGCAGCCTTTTGAGATCAACGCCGATGAAGTAGTTATCGAAGATGTATGCGACAGCGACTACCCGCTTCAGAAGAAGCGCCACACACTGGAGTTCCTGCGCACCATCCCTCATCTGCGCGCACGCTCCAACACATTTAACGCTGTTTTCAGAGTCAGGTCACAGGCAGCCTTTGCCTTGCACAAATTCTTCAATGAGAACGGCTTCGTATATGTACATACTCCGCTCATCACCGGCAGCGACTGCGAAGGCGCAGGCGAAATGTTCCGCGTCACCACGCTGGATCCGCTCACACCTCCTCTTACTGAGGACGGCCAGGTGGACTTCTCTCAGGACTTCTTCGGGCAGGAGACAGGCCTGACCGTTTCCGGCCAGCTTGAGGCAGAAGCATTTGCGCTGTCATTCGGCAAGGTTTACACATGCGGACCTACATTCCGCGCCGAGAATTCCAACACACAGCGCCACGCTGCAGAGTTCTGGATGCTCGAGCCTGAGATGGCTTTCGCTGATCTCGCCGATGACATGGACGTAGCAGAAGCTATGATCAAATACGTAGTTAAGTACCTGCTGGAGAATTGCCCTGCAGAGATGCAGTTCTTCAACAACTTCTATGACAAGACCCTCATCGAGCGTCTCAGCAACCTGGTTGAGAACGACTTCGGCAGGGTTTCATATACTGACGCTGTCAAGATTCTCATGGAGAACAACGACAAGTTCGAGTACAAGGTAGAATGGGGCACAGACCTCCAGACCGAGCACGAGCGTTTCCTGACAGAACAGGTTTACGGCAAGCCTGTATTTGTAACCGATTATCCGAAGGAGATCAAGGCCTTCTATATGCGTATCAATGAGGATGGCAAGACCGTTGCCGCAGCTGATATGCTGGTTCCGGGCGTTGGCGAGCTCATCGGCGGCAGCCAGAGAGAAGAACGCGCCGACCTGCTCCTTAAGCGTATGGAAGAGTGCGGCCTGAACGTAGATGATTACAGATGGTATTACGACCTCCGCCGTTTCGGCTCAGTTAAGCACGCAGGCTTCGGTCTAGGCTTTGAGCGTCTGATCATGTATGTGACCGGCGTCAGCAACATCAGAGACGTTGAGCTCTACCCGAGATGCGCAGGCAAGCTTGTCTAAGACAAAAAGATGCACCCTCTTAACGAGGGTGCTTTTTTATATTATAAATTCTATCTTTCCTTTTCCTCTGGCCGAATGAACCTTGGCTTTCACACCGTTCAGCATTACGAACTGCGGGCCTTTGTGGCCTATGTCCGCATTCAGAATGACCGGTATGTTCAGCTCATCGAGGCGCTCATGCAGCACGTCTTCATATGTCGGCAGCGGTGTGCCGTCATAGCCCTCGTTGGCGTAGAACAGCGGGCGTCCGAAAACGATGCCCGTGGCATGCTCGAACCAGCCCATTTCTTTCATCTTCCAGAGGCCTTCCATCATCGCCTCAAAGCCCAGGCTGAAACTCTCGAGATACCAGACAATGCCGTCATCTTTATATCGGTCAATGAATTCCAGCGTGCCGTCAAAGCGCGTGCCTGAAATATTCAGCAGCACGTCCATGCATCCGCCGATCAGCCTGCCTTCAAAATCCAGCATGCTGCCTCCGCAAATGTTTTTCCATTTAACGGGTGTGTCCAGGCTGTAGCCCTCCAGGCCGGTTTCTCTTTCACCGAAACCATCCTGATATTTGGCGAAACTTTTCTGGAGAGTGCACTTACCCTCCAGCACAGCCAGACCTCTGGTCACTGATTCCTGCCACGGCTGCATTCCGAAATCGCTGAAGTTGGCGCCGTATGCTGTAGCCACGTCGCCTTTGGTCGTCAGATAATAAAGCAGGGACGTATTGTCCGAATATCCCTGTACCCACTTAGGATTGCGGATGAACAGGTCCAGGTCAACATATCCGAGCACCTCAGCCAGAAAGTCTCCGCCTGATGCGCTGTATATAGCCTTGATCTCAGGCGCGTCCACCAGCGCATTGAACTCAGTGCCCTTCTGCTCAGCAGCAGAACTCCTGCCAAATCTGTCCGAGCCCGCAAAAACATTCGGAGTAAAGACCACGTTGTAGCCCCTTCCTTTAAGCTGCTCTGCTCCGCTCGCGAATCTGACCTTGCCGGTCTCATCATCGATGCCATGGCTCGGCGCCGTAACGCCAATGCAGTCACCTTGTTTAAGAAAATCAGGTATTATCATGATGTTTACCTCGTTGTTTTGTTAGGGTTACGTACCAACTGACTGTTTTTAAGCAATGTAGTACGTAATCGTTTCTGTCTTTTTATCTGCCTTACGTACTATTATGCCAAAAAGCACCTAAGTAGTACGTATAAAAAATAATCTAAGAATCAGCATTTACGTTCTACAATCAAAAATACTGTCTAGTAGTACGTAAAATAACAGTGCTTATTAGATTTGCTTACGTACTACAAATGCGAACTATTGCAATATGGTACGTAAGCGACTTTTTTCATGGCAAAAAATGAAATCCTTTTACGTACCACATTTTTAAAAACCCCAATGAAGTACGTAACCAAACATATCAAAGCCGAATTTCCTTGCCCAGCGAAGTGCTGTATATAATCATTTCTTTCACCGGCATCTGGTATGCGTCCGTAAGTGCGACAGCATAGGCATCCTGCTGTGGCTTGTAGGTCTCTACGAGCTCCTGCTCTGTCCTGTTACGGTCGGTCTTGTAGTCAACCAGCACCAGCGCTCCGCTCTCTTCGAAGAAGGCGTCGATAATGCCCTGAATCAGCAGCATTTCGTCCACACCGTCAATCTGCTCAGTATGGCCGCACACGAACGGTTGCTCACGGAAGAGCTTGCCTGCCGATGCCGCCTTGGCCATGCGCTGTCCGATTGAAGAAGCAATGAAAGCATCGACTGTTTTTGGGTCGACAGCCTTGGCATATTCCGCGCTGATCCTGCCCGATGCCTGCATCTTCCGGATCTGCTCCGCCGCCTTTTCAGATGAGTTGTATTCGATTAACTCAAATACACGGTGGTACGCATTGCCGCGCTCCGCGCCGGTCAGTGCGCTGCCTTTATAAGCCTTGAAGGAGTTCTTCTCCTCGTCTTCTGAATCTTTGTCAGGCTCCTCAGTTAATTCAGGGTGCTTTTCGAGCTGGGAGGCTGTCTTTTTAACAGGTTGTACGGTTGCGTCATGGAACGGATACTGATATGTCAGGTTTTTCTTTAATTTCTCATATTCCCCGGTATCCAGCTGTTCATCGCCTGCTATCATTTCTTCGAGTTCTTTTCTGGTAACGGAATTGTCAATTATCTCTTCAACCCTCTTGCTCTCTACATCTTCAAAAGACTCAAGCGTTATATTGAAAGAGCATTTGTCATTGAACAAAGGGTTAGAAGGATCCGTATCTATCTTCCTCTCCTTAAAAACATCGGCGAAACATGAATGCCGAGCGAGCGCCATTCCTGTCATTTCCATAAAGCTGTTTGCAAGCTGGACCTTCTGCATGCTCAGCTGCTCATCAGCCTCATAAATGCACATGCTCCATTTTTTATCTGCGGAAGAAAACGTATTATTGTTGCTTCCAACCAGATAAAGCTTTTCTTTGGCTCTGGTAAGCGCGACATAGAGCACCCTCATTTCCTCGGCAACAGAACTTCCTCTGGCTTTTGTTTTTAAGAGCTCCATGAATATTGTGTTTCTTTTTTCTTTCGTTTCCTGATTCCTGTATTCGATGCCTACTCCATATTCTCTTTCAAGAATAATGCTGTTGGAAGAATCGCTCTTATTAAAGTTCTTCCCATATCCGCCTATTATTACATAAGGGAACTCTAAACCTTTTGACTTGTGTATTGTCATTACTTTCACGGCGTCAAACCGGTCGGAGCCCTGTGCATTACCGAAATCGATATCAGAGTCCTTAAGCTGTTTAATATATCTGATAAAATTAAACAGACCGGCATATGAGCTTCTGGAAAACGCATCTGCCCGGGACTTTAAGAACTCAATATTATTTTTCCTGCTCTGGCCCGAAGGCATTGCGAGCAGTATACCCATGAGCCCGGAATCCTCAATTACATATGCCAGGAAATCGCTTATAGGCATACAGACAGACATTCTCTGCCACTCTGCGATTCTATCAAGGAACCATTCAAAAAATCCATGTTTTCTGCAGGCTTCATAAAGCGAAAGGCCTTCTTCCCTGTTCAGAATCCGGATCCGGGCAAGATCATCTGCCGTAGCTCCAACAACAGGACTGTAAAGCAGCGCAGCAAATGGTATATCCTGATACGGATTATCGATTATACTCATCAGATCCATAACGAGCCTGATTTCGAATGACTCAAAGAAGCCTTTTCCGGATTCCTTCTGCATAGGAATCCGCCTCTCATTTAATATTTTTTCAATCTGAGGGTTATCAGTATTTCGAGTAATCAGCGCAATATCCGAAAATCTGGCAGGCCGGTACTGCTCATTGTCAGAATCATACACTTCGCCATTTTTCATTATATTTTCAATGATCCTGGCTATTTCATAGCCTTCAGCCTTTCGGGCATCTGAGGCAGTTCCGTCAATGAAAATGATTTCCGGTGTCATTCCTTCCTTTTCAGGAATAGTTGATTTATGAGTAAGTTCATTCCCATCGCAGTAGTCGATGCCTGTTGCTTCCCTGGTCATTATCTGCCGGAAAATATAATTAGAAAAATCTATAACGTCTGTTCTGCTCCGGAAATTGCTGTCGAGAATAATCCTTTGACCATTTGGATCCGTTTTGCCATAGGTATCATATTTACCCATAAACAGTTCAGGACAAGCCATACGGAAGCTGTAAATGCTCTGCTTTACGTCACCTACCATAAACACATTGGGGCTTCCAAAACGCTCACTTGAGAGAGCCATGATAATAAACTCCTGGAGCATGTTTGTATCCTGGTATTCGTCCACAATGATTTCATCGATTTCCGAAGCCATCATATCAGCAATCTTTGTAAAACAGATATTATTATCTTCGACTAATATCCGACCGTCTTCATCATGCGCGATAAGGACATCCAGTGCAAAATGCGCAATGTCACTAAAGTCTGCTATTTTACGGTCCTTTTTGGCCGCCTTTAGTCTCTCAGAAAACTCTATTGTCAGATTGACAATAGTCTGTGCTATCGGTGCACATTTTTCCATGTCTTTCAGCATGTCAGGCAACGCAGCATAATAGAACTTATCTCTGAGATCAATTAATTTTTCTTTGATTTCTTTACGAGTATCCCTTGCGAGATTTTTTAGTCTCTCATCAAACTCTTCTTTTTTACTATCGTATCTTGGGCTATCCTTCCATACACCAATTTCTGCTTTTATCGCGGCTCCCATATCTTCATACCCTAAGCATGACATATGGCTGCACATCTCTATTATGTATTCAAAAGGTTCTATGTACTTATCCGGTCCGTTCGGGAGTTTCGCTATTTTGAGACCTGCCTCAGCCATTTTGCCGGCTTCTTTGATATTGTCACGGATAGTCTTTTCCAGATCTTTGAACCATTCCATTTCTGTTCCGCCGGTATAAGGAAGAATGCTCATTTTCAGCCAGCCATAAGGAGCCGGATGGCTCTGCGCAAATCTGAAAAGATTCAGAATCAGATCTTCAAGTTTTGAATCACTTTTTTCCGTATAATAAACTGCCAGGTCCATAAAATCAGGTTCAGCCGCCTGGTACTTTTCTTCCAAAAGATTCTTGAGAATATCCTCTTCCAGCATTTTCTCCTCTGCTTCATCCGCCACAGAAAAAGCAGGGTCCACATCAACCATCTGGAAGTTCTCTTTTACAATATCAAGGCATAATGAATCTATGGTACAGATTCTAGCCGTATGAACTTTTACGATCTGTTTCTTAAGATGTTCGTTGTCCGGATCTTCTAACAGGGCCTTTCTGACAGCTTTGAAAATCTTCTGCCTCATCTGCGCAGCAGCGGCTTTGGTAAAGGTCATTATCACGAGTGACTCCAGATCAACCGGGTTGTTTTTATCAGTTATCTTTCTGATAACACGCTCAACAAGAACAGCCGTCTTTCCGGAGCCCGCGGCTGCTGAAACAAGTATATTGCTGCCTTTGCTGTTAATGGCAAGCTCCTGTTGAGGTGTCCATTCGAAATCAGGCATCCGCGTCTCCTTTCCCAGTCTCTCTTCCGTAAATAATGTTTTTTATCTCTTCACTGCCATACTTTTCCTTGTCCCGGTATCCCACTCCAAAAGAATCCGGTTCAAACTTGCATATGTCCTTGAAATCGCAGAACTTACATGCGCTTTTTTGGCCATCGTCATATGGATTTATATCTATATTTCCGGCTTTGATCTCATTACTGATGTCGATGATCTTTCCCTCAACAAAATCCATCAGATTCAGAAATTCGCCATTGCTGGCAACAGTTGACTGCCTTTCATAAATTCCCTTAGAGGCAAGGGTAACATTTACGATATTGCTCTTTTTTTCGCCGCTGCCCAGCCTGATATCCATGGCTTCATAAGCCGCAGGCTCTGATAAAGTGAGGCCGCTCATCTTATATTTATTATCCAGGTCTTTTTGATCAACATATCTATCGCCGATATGATAGTAATAAACACCGCCGGGCTTAACATTCCTGTTTGGATTCTTCTTCTTAATATCAGCAAGCGCCTCTTTCATATAGGCAACCAGCTGGAGCTGCCTTCCGGTATAAATTTCTTTGACATCAAAATATGTTGCCCCGGATTTATAGTCTATGATCTTTACATAAATGTCTCCGCCATCATAGATATCTACACGATCTATCTTGCCCTTAAACTTTATGCCTTCACCTATACCGGATGAAAAACTCCATTCATATTCCGCCGGGTCAAAAAGGCCTGCTTTTACATGCTCCCTGAGAACATCTGTTGTCCTGAGAGTCACCTCTTCAATACGGTCAAGCAGATATTCATTTCTCGCTGTACTTTCAATAGCGTCATAAGGCATATTGTCTATTGCCTGCTTAACACTGTCCCTGGCAATTCTATGACTGTCTTCATCCGTTATGTTCCTGAAAGTGAAGCCCTCTTTATTAAGAGTTTGGGAATAATTCTCTATGGCATTATGATACAGAGTTCCGATATCAGCTGCTCCGACTTCATATTCAGGTCTCTTCTCTATGCCAAGTCCATAGCTGATAAAATGCCTGAATGCGCATTGACTGAATTTCTCATACCTGGTTACGCTTCCGCTGAGAACATCCCCATACAGGTCCAGAGCCACCTGGCTGTCAAGTGAAGTGGTTTTGTTAGTATAGAATCCGCCCTGCAGGATCTGCTCCAGCGCCACCTTATCCTCTTCAGCAAAAATTTTAAGGAGTGCCTGATCGTCAGATCCGATCGAAGTCTTATAGTTTATGAACGACCCTATGCTGGACGCAACATCTCTTTCAGCTTTAAGTTTCCAGGTTACGGCCGGCATATTCTCTATTTCTTCGATCTCATCACAATTTATATAATCATGGATTTCTTCCAATATGCATGAAGGCTCGAGCGGTTCCCCGCTGAGTCTCGATGCTGAATAGGTCAGATAGAGTTCCTTTGATGGCTTAGACAGCATCAGGTAAAGATAAAACCTCTGTGAATACAGATCTTCCAAAACGCTTGGCGCAAGCTCAAAATCCTGCCCCTTAAGGAACTCCCTCTCCTTCTGGGTGAACAGACCGTTTTTGCCTGCGACTTTAGGCACTATTCCTTCGTTAAAGCCTGCAAAAAACAATATCTTTATCTTGTCAAATCTGGACCTGGTCAGGTCACCGACTGCCAGCGCATCCAATCCGGGAGGGATGATGCCGACTTTGATCTCTCCAAGACCCGTCTTAACTATTTCTATATACTCTTTAATTTCAACGCTCTCGCCTTCCAGAAGCATCGAGGTTTTATCGAGCAGCTCCTGAACCAGGTCCATTACCTGATCATATTCCTTTGCAAGCGAAAGCTGCCCTTTTTCATTAAACTCTTTCTGCATGAAAGAAAGCCTGTCCTTAACATCATTTGCCTCCATCAGGGCAGAAAGGGCTTTGCAATAATCTGACGCTTTTTTACTTTTCTTTATATTGTTGTAATATGGTTCCAGCGCTGCCATCATCCGGCTTCTGATGTCATTTATCTCTACCAGATCCCAGGCCTCTTCTTTGCGGCCGTGTCGTGTTATGTTAGCAGTGAAATCGTTTGCAAATTTCTTATATCCTTTTATGCCGAACTCCAGGCAATAGTTCTCTAGCTTGCTGATCTCATCATTCGAAAGGTCAGTCAGACCGCTCTTAAGGAAGCCGAAAACTCCTTCGTATGAAAAGCCTGAATCGGCCAGTTCAAGCGCGGCCAGAACAAAGCGGGCCAAAGGATTCTCTGACAGTTCTGTTTTATAGTCGATAAAGCATGCAATGCCTGCTTCGTCAAAGACATCCCTGAATGAAGTATAGTATTCCTCCATGTCATTTGTGACCACTGCAATGTCTCTGTATCTGTAGCCCTGCTCAACCAGTTCTCTGATTTTGGCGGCAATGAACATTGCCTCATCCATAGTGTTGGAAGCGGCAAATTTATAGACTTTAGTTTTCTCCTTTTCAGCTGCAGCCTGAGAGATTATCATGCACTCATTTCCGGTTTCTCTGGCGATATTGCTGATTTTATTAACACTCTGATTACTCAGATAAAACAGTTCATGCTCAGGGCATGCCGGATCCAGTTTCTCCTCCATAAGTGAAAAAGCGAACGTCATATCCTCCGCATGTCTCATCAGCTCACGGATCAGTCTAAACTGTACAGGAGTAAAACCTGTAAAGCCATCCAAATATATGGAAGTGCCTTTGATAAGTTCAGAATCGGATACCATGCGGGCAAATATCTCCAACACCTCTTCTGCTGTTGTAAACTTCTCTTCTATTTCTTCGTTGAATTTCCTGTAGATAAGACGGAGATCCTGCAGTTTGCCTGAGAGCAGTATGTTATGCTTCTCATCTGCTGCTGTCTGCATCAGATATAACTGATTATCGTCGATATCATACTGTTTTAATTCAGTGATAATGGACTTGATCTCCTCCACAAATCCGGGCATCCTGACTTTGCCTGAATAAACTGTCAGGTCGTCCCTGATATCGGCGAGGATCTTTCTCAAGACAAGTGCCTTACCCGTGTCGTCCAGGACGTTCTTTTCGTCCCTGCCGAGTTCTGAGAAGACCCGGTGGGCCAGGCGGTTAAAAGAAACTATGTCAATATTCATGACACTGTGCCTTGGATGGAGCATTACTACCCTGCGCTGCATCTGCAGGGTGAACTGCTCGGGCACGATAGCAATAAAACGGCGGCCGGGCTCTGCTACAGCCCGGGTCACCATTTCATTACAAAGACTAAAAGATTTGCCGGAATTCGCCGGTCCGATGATAACTTTCACACTCATGAACTGATTATAACATATTCATTGTGTCAAAAAACGGACTATATCAATATTTATGCAAATATGTCTCAATCTCCCAGTTGGAAACCCTGTGACTGTATTCGCTCCACTCGTGCTTTTTGGCTGCGATATATCTGTCATACAGATGGCTGCCGAGTACGCCCTGAACGAATTTGTCCTTCTCCACCTTATTGATAGCCTCGAAGAGATTGTTAGGCAGGCTCTTGATGCCGGCCCTGGTGAGTTCTCTCTTGCTCATCTCGAAGATGTTCTTGTCAATTGATGCAGGCGGTGTGAGCTTGTTCTCTATGCCGTCCAGACCTGCTTCCAGGCAGAGTGCCAGCGCCAGATAAGGGTTAGCTGAAGGGTCAGGATTCCTGAGCTCGATACGTGAGGAATTGCCCCGGCCGGAAGGTACTCTGATGAGCGGCGAACGGTTCTTGGCTGACCACGCGATATATACAGGAGCCTCAAAATCAGGCACGAGCCTCTTATATGAATTGATCAGCGGATTGGTCACTATGGCCATTGAATCTATGTGCTTCATTATGCCTGCCATAAAGTTGTAAGCAATCTTGGACAGGCCGTTCTTGTCCTTGTCATCCGCGAAGGCATTCTTGCCATTCTTGGAAAGTGACATATTAAGGTGCATTCCGTTGCCGGCCACTCCGAATAATGGTTTCGGCATGAATGTAGCGTAGAGGTTATGCTTCTCGGCGATTGTCTTGACGCAGTACTTAAACGTCATGATATTATCAGCTGCCTTGAGCGCCTCTGAATATTTGAAATCTATCTCATGCTGGCCGGGAGCACACTCATGATGTGATGCTTCTATCTCAAAGCCCAGTCCTTCGAGTGCCAGAACGATTTCCTTCCTGGCTTCCTCGCCTACGTCGTTAGGACCCAGATCGAAGTATCCGCAGAGGTCGTATTTCTCTAATGTCGGATTGCCCTTCTCGTCGTTCTTGAAGAGGAAGAACTCGCACTCAGGGCCAACGTTGAATTCATAGCCCAGCTTAGCCGCATGAGCGATGGCTCTTCTCAGAATGAATCTCGGATCACCGTCGAAAGGCTCGTCGTTTGTCTTGTATACATCACAGATAAGTCTGGCGACCTTGCCCTTATCCTGTCCCCAAGGATGGATGGCAAATGATTCCAGGTCAGGCCTCAGGTTCATGTCGGACTCCTCTATTCTGACAAAGCCGTCAATGGAGGAACCGTCGAACATGATCTTGTTGTCCAGCGCTTTCTCAAGCTGGCTCGGAGTAATGGCGACATTCTTCATTGCGCCGAAGATATCAGTGAACTGAAGTCTGATAAACTTAACATTTTCTTCATTTACAATCTTGATAATCTCTTTCTTAGTCATGACAGTCTTCCTTTACTTTAATTCCAGTTTAAGATCGTTCTCTTTGATCCAGCCGACCTTCCTGAGCAGCAGGCTGACCAGCCAGGAAACTATAGCAGGAACAATGAAGCTGACAACGATCAGGCCGATCCAGTCAACTGCTGTGATAGCTGCTTTAGTGCCTGCTGCCACATCATTTACCCATCCTGTATATACACCGATCTGACCTACGAAACCGCAGGTACCCATGCCTGATGAAACAGCCGCGCCGTTCATCTCGAGCCTGAACAGGCAGGTCGCGATCGGACCATTAACTATTGATGCAACGATAGCCGGGATCCATATTCTCGGGTTCTTAACAATATTGCCCATCTGCAGCATGGATGTGCCGATGCCCTGCGCCAGCAGTCCGCCCCAGCGGTTTTCCCTGAAGCTGATGATAGCGAAGCCGACCATATTTGCGCAGCAGCCTGCCAGAGCAGCGCCGCCTGCCAGTCCGGTAAGGCCTAAAGCCGCACAGATGGCAGCACTGGAGATAGGCAGTGTCAGCGCGATGCCGACCATTGCGGATACCAGCATACCCATAAGGAATGGCTGAAGGTTGGTTGCCCACATGATAGCAGCTCCGACTGAGGATGCGGCGATGCCGATATACGGAGCCGCGAATACGCTGAGCAGGCCGCCCACCAGTATCGTCACAATAGGTGTGACAATGATGTCAACCGGCGTGGTCTTGGACACCAGCTTGCCAAACTCAGCAGCGATAATGGCAATGAAGAATACCGCCAGCGGACCTCCTGCCCCGCCGCACGTGGCAGCGGCCCAGCCTACAGCGATCAGCGAGAACAGAACCAGCGGCGGAGCGTTCAGCGCCCTGCCTATTGCCACAGCCATGGCCGGTCCCATAACAGCTGATGCGTAGCCGCCTATGGTCACCAGAATAGGAATACCGCACTGGGTGCCTATGGTGGATAGTATAGTGCCTATCAGCAGGGACGCGAAGAGTCCCTGAGCCATCGCGCCGAGAGCGTCAATGAAGTATCTCTTGGGTGAAAAAACGATGTCCTGTTTCTTAAGGAACTGTGAGAAAGTCATTTTGGTACCTTCTTTTGCCATTTTTACCTCCTTCTGCCATTTTCGCAGAATTTCTATGCCGATTTGTCAAAAAAATAACGAAATCTTGTTGTTTTCGAATGACATTTTGTCAAAATGTCGTTTTCATATGCGCATTATTTCACTTTTGTTGTTACTTGTCAATTAAATAAAACTGTTTTTTATTGACATATTTTTGTGTTATAATAGTTAAAATTTAAAAGGAGGGACTGCTATGTTTTCACTTGCTAATATTCTGTGTTATATCGCTCTGGTGGCCGCGGTTGTGGTCAGCGCTGTTTTTACCGTGAAACGTGCTTCAGGCGCGAATTATAAGAACCTCATTCTCAAAGTGATCTCCAGCTTTCTGTTCATACTGACAGGCTGCGCGGCATTCAATGCCAACCACCGTCCTGAACATGCCCTTCTTATAATCATCGGTCTGGTATTCGGTCTTTCAGGAGATGCCTTTCTGGATATGAAATATGTTTATCCAAAGGATGAGATTGCCAATACCTTCGCCGGATTTGCGTCATTTATCATTGGACATGTATTTTATACATTGTTCCTGTTTTTCAAATATCCTGCGCATACAGCCCACCTGATCACTGCTATCATTGTCGGCATTGTCGCAGGCGCAGCGATCTATCTGACACCGAAGCTCATGAAGCTGGATTACGGCAGGTTCCGTGTTATTTCATCATGCTATGCCGCATTCCTGGTATTCATTACGGTCTACTCCGTACTGATGGCTATCAGCTTTGGACTGACCAGCCAGTGGCTCATGGGCATCGGCCTGGTACTCTTCCTGCTGTCCGACCTCGTGCTGTCACAGATCTATTTCGGCAAGGATAAGAATACCAAGTTCAATGCAGGCATCAATCATGCGCTTTATTACGCAGGCCAGATACTGATCGCGTTCAGCATCTTTTTCCTGGTCTAGGAGGTCTTATGTCCACAGCCATCGCATACGTCGACGGAAGTTACAATACAGAAACCAAGAGGTTTTCATACGGGATAGTCTTTTTCCCGGAAGGCACTGAAGGAGAGTCTCCTAAGGAGCTGCATTTCAGCAGATCCTTTGCGAATCCGGAGCTGGCTGAGATGCGCAATGTGGCAGGCGAGATCATGGGTGCCGCCCAGGCTATGAAGACCGCCAAAGAGGCAGGCATTAAGTCCATTACCATTTACCATGACTATGAGGGCATCGCCAAATGGTGCACCGGTGAATGGAAGACCAAGAAAGTCTGGACCAAGAAATACAAAGCATTTTACGATGAGATTTCCAAGGATCTCGAAGTCGAATTTATAAAGGTCAAAGGTCACTCAGGTGACAGATTCAATGAAATGGCGGATAAGCTCGCCAGAGAAGCTCTGGACGAACAGTCCGTTATTTAAGAGGTGAACATGAACAAACAACCTAAAACAAAGAAAGAAAAGATCATTATTACTGCGGGCATTATAGCCGGTGCTGTTATCCTGGCAGCGCTCATCGCTGTTGGTGTTCTGGCTCTGAACAATCCTAACCGCCATAAGGTCGCAGATGACTCCACTCCTACTACCGAGAGCATTTCCACCACGACCAGGCCGACTACCAAACCGACCACTCAGACTACGACCACAGAGGAGACTACCACAACTGAAGAAACCACTACTACAGAAGCTGCTCCTCCTGATGACGACAATAATGACAACAATGAAGATAATAACGGCGGTGAAGATAACAATGGCGGCAATAACGAAGATGACCATCCAAAGCCTGAACCTGGATATCTGATTGAAGTTAACCTGTCATACTGCTGCGTAACTGTTTATGAAGTGGATGAAAACGGCGATAAGACCCCTATCAGGGCTATGTGCTGCTCAAAGGGCCGCGAAGGCGAAGAGACCGTTACCGGCACATTCTATCTGGAGAGATTCCACGAGTGGTGCTATATGGAAGATGGTTCCTACGGACGCTACGCCATCGGTTTCTACGGCGGATACATGTTCCACTCTGTCTGCTATTACTCACAGGATATCAGCGATATCGAGTACAATGAATACAACAAGCTGGGCGGCCCTGCATCCCTTGGCTGCATCCGTCTGTGCGTTGCAGACGCCAAGTGGCTGTACTACGCGATGCCTTACGGAGCCCAGGTTGATATCTTCTACGATGATTCTTCACCGGGACCTCTCGGCAAGCCGGGACATTATTACATCCCGCCTGAGGTTGCAGAGATCAGGGGCTGGGACCCGACCGATCCTGACGACGGCAATCCATGGAACAGCTACGCTATCACTGTCAGCGGCGAAGATACCATCAACATCGAAGCAGGCTCATCATTCAGCATCTGGGACTATGTTTCCGTCAAAGATAATTACGGAAACGACATGTCAGACTACGCTGAAAGTTACGGTGATGTAGATGTAAATACCCCTGGCGAATACAGTGTGAGTGTTGATGCTTCACTTAACTGGATCTATGACGAGAAGACATTTACTGTAGTAGTTAACTGAAACGGAGAATAAATGAAAAAAAGACTGATATTTATAGCCGCGGCTCTGATACTGGCACTTTGCTTTATAATGAGCGGATGCGGCAAGGATAAAGAAAATGACGAACCGGTCATCGAAATACCGGAAGAATATGTTGAACCTACATTTACACGCGCTCAGGTTGAGATCACTGATGAGCCGGCCAGCCCGGTTTATCACCATGATTTCATAATCAGGGTCAACGTTGCCTGCAACTGTGTAACCGTTTATACACTGGATGGAGACGGCAATGAGACACCTCTCAGGGCATTCTGCTGTTCCACCGCGCGCGAAGGATATGAGACTCCTCTGGGCGAGTATTATCTGGGCGAATGGTATGAATGGTGCTACATGGCCGACGGCACATGGGGACAATATGCGTTCCGCCTTATTGACGGAGTATACAATGACATAATGTTCCACTCTGTTCCGTATTATTATGACGATCCGGGCTCACTTGAGTGGGAAGACTATAACAAACTCGGCAGCGTGGCATCCATGGGCTGCATGAGGGTCTGCGTGGCTGATGCCAGATGGCTGTGCGAGAATATCGGCGTTTATGATTATGACGATGACACATACACCAGGGTAATCATCTATTCTGACCCTGATAATCCGGGCCCTCTCGGCAAACCTGAGAGCATGTTCATCCCTGACATCGATCAGGTTAAGGGTTGGGATCCAACCGATCCCTTGCCTGAGAATCCATGGCATACATATGAATTTACTTTTAAGATTGACAATTCCATTACTGTTGAGAAGTCTGATGACCCGGGCATTTACTGGCCGGATTACCTGACTGCGGTTGACAGTTATGGAAACGACGTTTCCTCATACGCTATGGATAACGGCGGATACGACCTCAGCCAGAAAGGCACATACGTCACGAAGCTTAAGCTTTCACTCGGACCACTGACAGCTGAGAAAGAAGTCTATATAATAGTCAAATAATAATTGCTGCAGAATAAGATCAACGCCTCTGAACCGCATCGGCTCAGAGGCGTTTTTTATTTCATTTGTTTCTCGAAACGGAACATCCCGCCGAAATCTTCACCATCGACGTAGAAATGGTTGTTCCTTGTCTCAAAATACGGAGTACAGGTTTCCCAGACAACGGTATCCGGATACAAACGTTCCACTTCCTGCCATGTCAAAAGTTCTCCTTAGATAAAGTCACATCTCCAATAATACATCCGCGCCTGCAGCGTCTTCCGGATTATGGCTGACCATGATCAGGAGTCTGCCTGCGGTCCACTTTTTGATGGTATCGAGCGTCTGCTGCCTGGTCTCTGCGTCCAGTCCTTTGATAGGCTCATCCATGATATAGACATCCGCCTGATAAGCCAATGCCCTAGCTATGGCTACTCTTCTGGCCATGCCGCCTGAGAGGTCGCGTGCCCTGGTATCCAGCTCACCTCCAAGACCCAATTCAGTCAATATTTCTCTGGCACGTGCAGCGTCAGCTTCACCTCTGTCCCTCAGGACATAAAGCACGTTTTCTAATGCGCTCTCCCTTTCCAGCAGCCTGTCTTCCTGAAAAACGCAGCTGATGGCAGGCCTGGCATCTCCCTGCCACTTTACACGGCCGGAATCGGCCTTTTCCAAGCCCATAATAATATTAAGCATTGTTGTCTTACCTATTCCGGATCGGCCCGAAATGGCCACAAATCCGCTGTCAGGAAACTCAAAGCTCATACTATCCAGGACCAGCTTGTCCCCGTATTTTTTTGTAACGTTTTCAAGAGCAAACATCAGTTATAAATCTTTCCTATCAGCCTGACCAGGATTTTCTCCAGGATGACGCTGATAATGATTATTACAGCTGTCCATGCGAACAGGTCTGTTGTTTCCAGGTAAATCTTGGCATTATACAGGCTCGAGCCTATGCCGAATTTAGGATTGGTCAGTACTTCGGCAGCAATGCCCGCCTTCCATGCCAGTCCCATCCCCATCTTAGCTGATGACATAAAGAACGGCATGATTGTTGGCACATAAATACCTTTGATTATCCTGCCTCGGGGCACTTCGAAGACCTTAGCCATGTCCAGGAGCTTCCTGTCCGTCGACTTGATTCCCTCGTAGACATTAGCCCATGTAACCGGCAGCACCATAAGGAATGCGGTCACTGCCGGAATGTGATTATTAACTATAAATACAAAAAGCAGAATGATGAATGATGCAACAGGGGTGGCCCTGATGATCTTGGCAATCGGACTGAAGAAAGCGTCCAGCACTTTAGAAATGGCTGTCACGATGCCCAGTAAAAGGCCTGCCAAAAGGCCCGCGAAATATCCGATCAGGATCCTGAGCATGGACGCGCCGATACCGGCCCAGAACTTACCTGCTCCGGCCAGCTCGATTATCTTCATAAAAACACTGATAGGGGAAGGTATCAGTATATCCTTCCCCACTATCAGATGAATGATTTCCCATATTGCCAGCCATATGACTGTTATTATTACTGCTTTAAGTATCTTTTTGATCATTTAAGATAGAAATCTTCTGCAGGCATATTTCCGCCCACTGACTGCGGATTAGCATCAAACAGAACCTGAAGCATGCTGCTTACCATGTGTTCCATTTCTCCGCCTGTGTAGCAAACGATGTTGCAGTTCGGGATGGCCTTCTCAGCAACAGCTGCAGCTGCTACAATGCCGTACTCCTCGATGATAGCTGCTGTTGCAGCCGGGTCAGCGTTAGTCTGGTCAACTGATCTCTTGTACTCATCCAGGAAAGCTTTGACAACTTCTGGATGCTCCTGAGCGAATGCCTTTCTGACAACCAGAACGCCCTGTACGATGTTGGCGTCTGCTACAGCATTCCACTCCTGAGTGATATTGATGCATACTCTGGCGCCTTCAACCTTGGCCATAGCGTTGGTAACGAATGGTTCAGGGATCATGATAACGTCTGCTGTGCCTTCTGTAAGAGATGTAAGGCACTCTGCATGCTCAGCCTTGTATTCTACTGTAACCTTGTCAGTCAGACCGTTCTTCTCAAGCAGGTAGTTCAGAACATATTCAGGTGTGCTGCCCTGTCCTGCTGACGCAATAGTCTTGCCTTCCAGGTCTGCCATTGATGAAATGGTTTCGTCCTTTGTAACCATATACAGAACGCCGAGGGTGTTGACTGCGCAGACCAGGACTTCGCCGCCTGTCTTGTTATACAGAACGCTTGCCAGGTTTACAGGAACTGCAGCGATATCGAGACCGCCGTTGATCAGTCCGCCTGTCAGGTCATCAGGTGCGGATGAATAGGTAACAGTATACTTATATGCTGTATTTCCTTCGTCTGACCATTTGTTCAGGTTAGCCATACCCATTCCGGTAGGTCCGTTCAGTGCGGCAACATTAATTGTCATGGAAGTATCCTGCTCTGCTGCAGGAGTTGTCTCCTCAGGGGTGGTCTCTTCAGGAGTGGTCTCCTGCTGTTCACCGCTGCCCTGCTGCTCGCCGCCGCCCTGCTGTCCGCCATTACCGGAGCAGGCTGCCAGAACGCTTACGCATAACAATGCTGCTAAAACCAGTGCTAATAATTTTTTCATTTTAACTCTCCTTTATAATTCGCCGATTATTTCTATTATCCGGCCTTTTCTCTTGATAATCTTTTTTTCTTCCAGAGCATCCAGGCTCCTGTACAGCGAAGCACGTCCAACTCCAAGTATCTCTGCCAGTTCAGTATAGCTGCCGCCGATGACCACTCTGCCGTTTTCAGCATTTTCGGTCAGGTACATGTTCAGCCTGCTCTCTGAAGAATAGCCAGCGAAAGTCGTGATTTTCCTATTGAGGAAAGCCACTCTGTCCACCAGGAACTCCATAATGTTCAGAGGAAATGTGCCCCCTGCAGTGATTGCCTTGCGGATAACGTCGCCGCTGATCTGCAGTACGGTGCACCGGGTTTCAGCAAAGAGCCTGGATAGGCTGTTATTGTGGCTGAAAGCCGCTGCCAGATTGATGGTGGATGGCGGCGCGGCCTTGGACATGATCAATGGTCTCTGGTCGGCGGATTGTTTCTCTATACATACTGTACCGTCCAGGATCAGATATGCTGCGTCAAAAAAGAGCGTCTCATCCTTTTCTGCCATAACGATGCGGCAGCCGTCCTGCCTGAGGACCTTAAGGATTTCCTGCTCTGACATGTTTTTGAACAGCAGACTGTCCTTGATTATATCTTTGTATGTGTCGAATTCCGCTTTTTTCATAATTATCAAAAATGTCTCACTTGAGACAAACGGATAATAACGCAAAAAGAAAAGGAAGTCAATACTTTTATGACTTCCTTTTTGTGTTATCCATATTAGTTTATTTGATATGCTTTGGGGAATCCGCTGTCCGGACCGCCTCAAACACCTTGGCGGTGTCATCTTCAATCCTGAATCTGATATCAAATCCCGCGAAGTTCATTCCGTAAACATAGTCCGGCTGTTTCTCATATGCTCCTCTCGGATCGAGCGCCAGCACATCCTTCAGCGTCTCTAATTTATCCGCCGGAATGAGCTGCGCAATATCATCAGGAATCTCAACAGACACGAATTTGTCTTTGCTGACTGAATATCCGCTGGACGCATCCGCAATGGAATCGCCATACGGCAGATATGGCTTGATATCATAGATCGGCGTACCATCCAAAAGGTCCGCTCCGCCGACCTCCAGCACAGGTCCTTCCTCTTCATCAATGCTGACGCTGATCAGCCTCACGACTGACAATCCCAGTGAATTGGGCCTGTATGGGGAACGGCTGGCAAATACGCCTACCTTTCTTTTACCACCCAGTCTGGGCGGCTTGACCATAGGCATCCAGTCCTTCTCTCCCTCGGGAGTATTCTTCCTGACTTCTGAGAACCCAAAAATCAGCCAGATATGAGAGAATCCATCCAGTTCCCTGACAGCATCAGGATTTCTGAACTCAGGTTCAAAGACAATCCTGCCCCTAAGCGAAGGCACCAGACCTGACTGCCTGGGAATTCCGAACTTCTCTCCAAAATCAGTTTTAATTCTCGCCACCGGGCGGATTTCGTATGTATCACTCATTTTCTGGAACCGTTTCCTGTATAAAATAAAAAACACCCGTTTTTCTCTTAATGTATTATAATATAGACAATCACATATTCCTATAACTTTCTTTTATAAGCAAAAGGGTCTTCGTTTTAACACGGAGGCCTTTTTGCTTGTCTATTTCCGGGTGATTTTTTATAATAAAAGTATCTTTTACAGGAGGTGCTTAATTATGCAAATGGAGAAAATGGTAATCTTTCACAACATCGACAGCGTCAACCACATCCCGGCTATGGAAAGATGGTTCCGCAGATATCACGTTCCTGATGTGTTGACTCAGTATCCGTGGACCAACCGTTATCTGCTCTATAGGCCAATCCCTGCCCCTGAAGGTGCCAGGGACGAAGGCCTTTACACATACAGGATTCACGAGAACTGGGCATATGACTTCGAATACCGCAGAGGCGGCAAAGGTCTTATGAAAATGACACCGGACCCATGTGCCGGCTGCATCAAGGCAGACATCGTACACATTCCGGCTGAGCCTACAGACGACTTTCTGGGCGCCGACTGGTCCTACGAAGAGCATCCTGTACTCCGCTGGGTTATCGCTTACCGTTATCCGGAAGGTTCAGACCCTGAAGAGTGCGACAGATTCTTCCTCGAGACCCAGGCAAAGGAGATAATGCAGATGCCTGGCCTGATCCGATTCTTCAGCCACAAGGCAATCAAGATTGAAGGCAATCCTCTGCCGGTATCCACCGCAGAAAAGTCAGACCAGCCAGTGAAATTCCGCAACTGGAACAGACTTTCAGAACTCTGGTTCGAATGCAACGATGACTGGACCAACGCGCTGATCACCAACCCGCCTAAGTTCACCAAACCGGCATGGGCCACATCAGACAAGTTCCCATTCCTGAAGCCGGGCGATGATTTCATCCACACATTCATTCTGGAATCACCGGACTGCGACTTCACCAAGACATTCTCACCGCTGTATTATTAAAAACTATTAAAGGCAGGCATGCAAAGCGCATGCCTGCTTTTTTTATAACATTTTGCCAACTATTGCCGGGGGATTGTATACGTAAATGGCCATTTTGTGGGTTTACGAACAAAATTTGACTTCATTTTTACCCCTTAAGGAACTGGAGTTTTGTTCTTATTCGACAAAAAGTTCAATTACGAACAAAATATCCGACGCGAAATGAAGTCAAATCACAAGATTTTTTGTTCGAAATCCGCAAATATGAGAAATACGAACAAAAAAGACAGAAAAAGCGACGGTACTCTGGACCATCGCCTCTTTAATGCGGATAACAGGACTCGAACCTGCACGGTTGCCCACCAGGACCTAAACCTGGCGCGTCTGCCAATTCCGCCACATCCGCATTGTGTTGATTGCTTGTAATAAGATATCAAAGTATCTGCTGCTTGTCAAAATCAAAAAACGGGCGCCGCAGCGCCCGCTTTGTTTAATAATCTTCGTCGTCTTCTCCCTGGTCCTCCGGCAGCAGTTCGTCTACCAGGTCGGACGTGTCTACGAGGGGATCTCCCTGTGTCCAGGTCACTATGCTGTCATCTGAATTATTGAAGACGATGTCGAAATAGTCATAGTTCAGCCAGTTCGTACAATAATTCAATTTATTCGCGACGATCGTGTGCATTCTCTCGACATAATCATCCGAAACGGTCACACCTTCACGAGGAACAAAACGTTCGGTGGACATATTGTAATAGCCCTTGTCGGTGATCCAGCTGTGGTCCGGCCACATTACCAGCGGTTCTGAATCTGACAGAATGTCGCGTCCAGGCAGCAGTCTGGAGTCGTACTCGAATCCACACATATTCAGGATGGTCGGCAGAATGTCAACGCTGTATACCGGTCCGTCTACCACAACAGGCTCTTCGAGATTTTCGAAATACTCACTCCACATAATGATGGCGGTGTGGTCTCTGACAAACTTGTCATATTCATCTACGTCAAACAGCTCGATCAGATAATCGTCATCGGTGCCCCAGGCTTCACTTTCCTGAAGACCATATGGGAAGTGGTCGGTGCACATTACGATCAGTGTGTCGTCTGCGATACCGGCCTTCTCAAGCTCGTTGATCAGGTATTCCATACCTCTGTCGAGCTCGATATGTACTGCCTTGTAGCCTTTTACAAATGAGGACGCATCGTCGTAGCCCTGTACCAGATCGTAGTTCTGGTTCATGATGGCGTTGTAATCAAACTCATATGATGCATGTCCGCTGACTGTCATGTAATAAATGAAGAACGGCTGCTTATTGACATACTCGCCTACTGAAGCTTCCATCAGTTCATAATCGCTCTCCGGCCACTGAACTGTGATGTCCAGGCCGTCATGCAGGGCTTTGAACTGCGATGCTCCGTACAGCGGGTAAATGTACTGTCTGTCATAAAAGTCTGAAGTATGATTATGATAAGCCCAGCTGGTAAAGTTGTTTCTCAGATAATAATTGCCTACTGTCATGAAACAGTTGGTGTTTTCTTCCTCCAGCTGATAATAGGAGTTGATCGCATCGGTCGGCACCATACCCAGCACGTTGGAGAATTCGCCGGTAGCGGTCGATCCTTCCCAGTACGGCTGATATGCTTCCTTGATCTGGATACCCTTTGTGAGCATGCGGTAAAGTGTCGGAGTATTGACAGGGTCAATAGCTTCGAGAGACATAGCCTCCGCAGAGATCAGGATTACATTTTTATTCTTGAAAATACCTGTGTATTTATTCTTCTTGGTTGGCTGCAGTGATTTGACATATCTGTGCATTGCCTGCAGTGTGCTGTCATCAGTCTGGTCGATGAGTTTATCGAAATCAATGTTCATTACATTGTATCCATACTCGACCGGTTCTGTCGGCTCAGTCTCACCATTCGGTTCAGTTTCATCATCAACAACGAAACTGCCTTTATGAGGGTTACCGAAAATCGTGTATCTCAGGTCATGCTGAACTGAAGTAATTACATTGAAAGACTCAACGCAGTTAGCAAAATCCCATTTGCTGGTGAGCTTGGCCCTGCTGTTGGCTCCAACCACCATGGTCAGCTGTGCCAGACCGCCTAAAACTATAAATACTATTACGAATACCGCTCTGGTAATAAGATTGCCTCTCTTGTACACCAGCCTCTTGGTCTTCAGCTGCAGGATGAGCATACCGATAGCCGGCAATTCAAATAATATAATTACATGGATATTATGAACAATCAGAAGAAAGACGTTGTCCATAAAGTCTTTGGCAACGCCTCCCGCACCTTTGAAAATAGTGGTCAGGCTCAGATAAACACCGAAAGCATCATGAACAAAGAAGATAAGCAAATACAGTATCGTAAAGAACTCTACAATACCGAAAGCTATCCATGCGTTGGTTTTTCTCTTTCTGAAAAACGAACATATCACGTTCATCAAAAAGCCGATTGAGATTGAGATCAACAGTACTGACAGGATGACGCGGAATGTCGTTGGCGCCCCTGCACATATCCTGAAAAGAAACTCAAGATAAATGAAAACGAACGGAAAAATAAGCGGTGTTAAATTAAAATATCTACCTTTGATTTTTAACATGCATATAGTTTAGCACTTCAATTAGTCAAATAAAACAAAAAAATTGTGAAAAATATTAAAAAATTTTAAGTGTATTTAAAGCGTATTAACCAAACTTTCACATAATTATGCTTTTATATTCGCTAAGAGTATGATAAAATTTGCAGTTGTGCGTTTCAGACGCGCTTATCCATATCGAAAGAGGTATTACTTAATGGACGAAAAGAAAAACTTAGATAATATCGTAGAAGAAGTTAATCTGGAAGCTGAAGAGGCTGAAGCAAAGGCTGAGGAAGCAGTAGCTGAAGCTGAAGAGGCTATCGAGACAGCTGAAGAGAAAGCAGAAGC
The DNA here is from genome assembly GCA_017441295.1 of Lachnospiraceae bacterium. Lineage (GTDB taxonomy): Bacteria > Bacillota > Clostridia > Lachnospirales > Lachnospiraceae > RGIG5612. The sequence goes on along the minus strand of JAFRYA010000029.1, from coordinate 17,551 downwards.
TGCCATGGAAGAAGCTGAAGAGGCTTTAGAAGAAGCTGAGGAGGCTCTTGAAGAAGCTACAGATGCTGCTGAAGAAGCCGTTGAAGAAGCTGCCGACGCTGCTGAAGAAGCTGCTGAGGAGGCCGTTGAAAAAGCTGAGGAAGAAGCTGAAAAAGCAGAAGAAGCTGTCAAGAAAGCACTTCCTAAAAAACATTCCGCAGAACCTGTAGTGATCAAGAAGAAGAGCACCTTCAACACCCCTAGCATCATCGCTATCATTGTAGCCGCTGTTGTAGTTGTTGCATGCGTTCTCTTTGTAGGATCCAAGCTCGGCTGGTTCAAGGGCGAAGAGCCAAAGCAGACCAGCAAATATACAATGGATGATTATTCAGAGCTGCAGGTACTGAAATCCAGCGTTGAGGTTTCAGACGAAACTGTACAGAATTACATAAACAATATCCTTTCAACAAAGGCTACCCAGGAGCAGGTAATGGAAGGCACCATCGAAGAGGGCGACACCATCTACATGAGCTATATCGGCAAGATTGCTGAGACCGGCGAGGCTTTTGAAGGCGGATCAACAGAAGGCACCACCATCACAGTCGGATCCAGCGGATACATTGATGGTTTTGACGCTCAGCTCGTCGGACATCAGATCGGTGAAACATTCGATATCAATGTAACCTTCCCTGAAGATTACTCACCGAATCCGGATCTGGCAGGCGTTCCGGCAATCTTTACCATCACTGTTGACTACAAGCGTGTTACCCATACACCTGAACTGACAGACGAATTTGCCAAGGAATACTCCGCTGAGAACTTTGAAACAACTACTAATACTGTAGCTGAATTTAAGGAATACGTTCGTAACTACCTGTACAAGAACAATCTTCATGCAGGCATCTTCTCTGCTCTCAAAGAGAAGATCCACGTAGAGTCATATGAAGCTGAGATGGAGACACAGCTCAAGGCATACTCCGAGGAGAATCTGCAGTATTATGCAGCAATGTACGGCTATGACATCGACACCATCGCTCAGATGTACGGCTATCAGACAGCTGAAGAATACGAGCTGGATGAGGCTCATTACTACATGGATGTTGCCATGATGTTTGATCAGGTATGCAAGGACAAAGGAATCACCTACACCGATGAAGACATTGACAAAGCATTAGAGGAATACATCAAGAACAATGGTTACGACAGCACCTATACCGTTGAAGAGTTTAAGGAGCAGTCCGGTGAGACATGGATGTTCCTGTTCACTAACCTGGAGTTCAAATACGACAAGGTAATGGAAGCATTAGAGCCAAATGTAGTTCTGGTTGATGAGCTCCCTGAGACAGAGTCAGAGTCAGAAACACCAACTGACGCAGTTAATTAAAACAAATGAGAGGCTTCGAAAGAAGCCTCTTTTTTTATGCCTGTAATTAGCGCCCGCCAGATTTTCAGCTTCAGTGCGTTTTTAGGGCCCATTCCGCCCAATTTTTCAGCTTTCGTGCATTTAACCCACACGAAATCTGAAAAATTGGCGCGGCCTGAAATTCATTTCTTGGATTACTCCGGCCAATGTTGTAAAATACATTAATATGAAGCACAGGAAACTCTTTTTTGGAATAATCCTTTTTTGCGCGCTGTTACTCAGCGCATCTTTGTCAATCAATACGGAGGAAACATATGCTGCCGGCCAGCTCGGTGCGCCTGTACTTGTCAGCGCAGAAAACACCTCTTCAGGAATAACTGTCACATGGCAGAGCGTTTCGGGTGCCAAAGGCTACCGTATTTACAGAAGGATAGGCGGCGGCTCATGGACCCGCCTGGCCACACTGTCTGCTTCTGCCCTCACCTACAAAGATACTAGCGTCGAATCCGGCGTGACATATACCTATACCGTCCGAGCGAAAGGTGCAGATGGTGTTTATGGTCTGCATGATAAGAAAGGCATATCCTGCCTAAGGCTGGAAGGCCCGGTCATTGACAGCGTTGCCGCATGTGCGACAGGCGTAAAGATCAAATGGTCTCCCCAGGCAGGCGCGGACAGCTACCGCATCTACCGTAAGGTGCCCGGCGGCAAATATTCCACAATCGCCAAGAGCGTGACCGGTACCAGCTATACCGATACTACTGCCGTTTCAGGCACCACATACATCTATGCCGTACGTTCCAAAAACGGCAGCTTCTATGGGCTTTTTACAACTTCTACCTATATATATCTGGCTCAGCCGGAGCTGATTTCTGCCTCAAATGCTACCTCGGGCATCACAGTTAAATGGGGCGAGGTGAGCGGCGCGGCCAGCTACCGCGTGTACCGCAAGGTTGATGGCGGATCATGGAAATGCCTCGCTACAGTCATGGGTAATTCTTATACCGATACAACCGCGTCCGGAGGCACCCAGTACATTTACACCGTCAGAGCCAAAGCCAAAGATGGTTCATTAAGTTATACAAATACAACCGGCATCAGCTGTAAGAGACTCACCAATCCGGTGCTGCTGACTCCTGCTGTTACTGCCACCACAGCTACGATCAAATGGAACGCCGTGGCCGGCGCGGAAAAATACAGGATTTACAGAAAGACTGAGGGCGGCAGCTGGTCCAAGTTAGCTGATACCACCAAACTGTCATATAAAGATACATTCGCTGAAGGCTCGGTTTATTACTATACTGTACGCGCGTTCAGCGGCAGCGACTTCAGCTATTTTGATAAAAAGGGAGTCTCATCATTAAATATGCCGGGCCGCGTTGTGGAGCTGGCCAAGAGCTATCTGGGTACCACCAGTTCCAAGCCGTTCGTGGACATTTATAACACTCAGAAAAACCCGCCGCGCGGCTCTTACGCCTCATACAGCGATCCATGGTGCGCCTGCTTTGTCTCAGCCATTGCGATAAAGCTCGGCATCACAGACATCATGCCAACTGAGCTCAGCTGCGGCTACATGATCGAGCGCTACAAATCTCTCGGCCGCTGGGTTGAAAATGACGCTTATGTGCCTTCTCCGGGCGACGTCATCTTCTATTGCTGGGATGACTCAGGCTGGGGTGACTGCACAGAATGGCCTGGTCATGTAGGAATAGTCGAGAAGGTTGTTGACGGCTATATTTATGTTATCGAAGGAAATAAATCCGACGCCGTAGGGCGCCGGATCATAGAAATAAATGGTCAGTATATCAGGGGATTTGGCAGGCCGAAATATTAACGTGCCAGCCTCTCACCCATCTCATAAGCCTTTTTGCAGTCAGCCGGGAACACTTCTTCCCGGCGCTTTTTCTTGGCCTCAGGATTGAACATTGAACTGGTGTATTTTGAATAATCAGTAAACTGATATGTGTCGGTAACATTGAGCACTTCAGTTGGTCCGAAGAATCTCTCAAATATGGCTTTATCTTTCTCCGCCAGGTTGCCGTTGAACTTAGGATCAGGAGCACCCATCGTGTAAATGAGACCGACCTTAGTCTTCATTGGAGACGCCACCTTACCTTCTTTGGAGTAAATGTTTGGCGGGAACCAGAGTCTCTCATACAGATTTCTGACTGCTCCCGGAGCATCTCCGTAATAGATCGGCAGAGATACGATCAGGGCGTCTGCATCCATGATGTCATCAATAACAGGCTTCAGGTCATCCTTAAGCGCGCATCTTCTGTACTCAGGCCCGTCAATGCGTTTGCATGCAAAGCAGCTCAGGCATCCGGTATATTTCAGATCAAACAAATTGTATTTCTTGACTTCAGCACCGGCAGCGGCTGCTCCTTCCAGCGCGTTGTCCAGCAAAATATCGGAATTCCATCCCTTTCTGGGGCTTCCATTTATACCAATTACTTTCATAATCCTACCTCCTGTTACTTTTATGCTTTGATATTAACACATTTTTATTTAATATATTGGTTTTTTTTAACGTTTGTGATATTATATTTCCTAATCGTTTTTTAAATAAAGGAGCTATCATGAAAGTTATCTTACAGAACGGAATGGTACAGGAATGTACATTTGAAGAACCTTTAGGCGCTGAGGCGTTCCATCATACAACGTCCCACATTATGGCTCAGGCTGTAAAGCGTCTCTACCCGACCACCAAATGTGCTATCGGTCCTGCTATCAAAGACGGATTTTATTATGATTTTGATTTTGACTTCGATTTCACAGATGAGAACCTCGCTACCATCGAAGCAGAAATGAAGAAGATTGTTAAAGAGAACCTGAAGCTGACTCACTTTACAATGGAGAGAGAGGAAGCTTTGAAGATCATGACTGAGAAGGGCGAGACCTACAAGGTTGAGCTCATCAATGATCTGCCTGAAGATGCTGAACTCAGCTTCTATCAGCAGGGCGAGTACTTAGAGCTCTGTGCAGGCCCTCACGTTACATATACCAGCGCCATCAAGGCATTCAAGCTCACATCTGTAGCCGGTGCTTTCTGGCGCGGCGACGAGCACAATAAGATGCTCACCCGTATCTACGGTACATCATATCCTAACAAGGAGATGCTCGAGGAGCACCTGACACGCATCGAAGAAGCTAAGAAGCGTGACCACAGAAAGCTCGGCAAAGAGCTCAAGCTCTTCACTCTGATGGATGAAGGTCCTGGATTCCCATTCTTCCTGCCAAACGGCATGAAGCTCAAGAACATCCTTCTGGACTACTGGAGACACATCCATTCAGAGTCCGGCTACGATGAGATTTCTACTCCTATCATGCTGAACCGTCAGCTGTGGGAGACCAGCGGACATTGGGATCACTACCGCGAGAACATGTACACCACAGTCATCGATGATGTAGATTTCGCTGTTAAACCGATGAACTGCCCGGGCAGCGTTCTGGTTTACAAGTCAGAGCCTCGTTCATACAGGGATCTGCCTCTGAGAATGGCTGAATTAGGTCTGGTTCACCGTCATGAAAAATCCGGCCAGCTCCATGGTCTCATGAGAGTCAGATGCTTCACACAGGACGATGCGCATATCATGCTCGCTCATTACCAGATCAATGACGAAGTTAAAAGAATCGTTAAGCTGATCGACAGCGTATATGCTAAGTTCGGTTTCAAATACCACGTTGAACTCTCTACCCGTCCGGAAGATTCCATGGGAACTGATGAGGAATGGGAGCTTGCAACAAACGGCCTCAAGAACGCATTGGATGACCTCGGAAAGCCATACGTTATCAACGAAGGCGACGGCGCATTCTACGGCCCGAAGATCGACTTCCATATCGAAGATTCACTGGGACGTTCATGGCAGTGCGGTACCATCCAGCTCGACTTCCAGCTTCCACAGCGTTTCGAAGCTGAATACATCGGCACAGACGGCGCAGCGCATACACCTGTAATGATCCACCGCGTATGCTTCGGCTCAGTTGAGAGATTCATCGGTATCATGATCGAGCACTTTGCAGGCAAGTTCCCGTTCTGGCTGTCACCTGTACAGATCAAGATCCTGCCTATTTCTGAGAAGTTCACTGCATACGCAGAGAACGTTGGCAGAACACTCAAGGCAGCAGGCTACAGAACAGAAGTTGACGAGCGTGCTGAGAAGATCGGCTACAAGATCCGTGAAGCCAGAAATGAGCGTGTTCCATACATGCTGATCGTTGGCGAGAAGGAAGAAGAGGCCGGCACCGTTTCAGTAAGACGCCGTGACGATGGCGAGAACCAGGAACTCGGCGCACTGACAATGGATCAGCTGCTTGAAGTACTTGGTAAAGAAGACAAAGCATATTAATTCAGATATCAGCAAGCGTCCTCCCTTAGCGGAGGGCGCTTTTTTATGTAATTCACGGTCTAAGCGTTTGACAGGAAATCTGGGTTTTGTACGATTTTTGACATGAATGACACGATTCAGAGGTTTTGTACGTTTTCATGCGTACACAAATCCCAAATCATGTCATTTACCTCTAATTTCGAACAAAACTCAATAAACATGTCAAAAAAAAACGTACAAAACTCAGAGTATGTGTCAATTCTGGTTTTCTATTCGTCCTGAAAGCCTTCAATCAAAAAAAGAGCTGCTGCACAATATGCAGCAGCTCTTAAAACTATTTCTTAAATATCGCTCCTACCGCGCAGTCTGCAATTGCTCCCAGAGCTTTCTCTTCGAGCTCAGGAGGTATCTCATCGAACTTGATGTCAACTCTGTCCTCCGGAACATTCAGGTGGAAGAGGTCCGGATAAATGTCCTCGCACATTCCGCAGCGGACACAGTAATCTTTTATTTCAAGTTTCATAACTCTTCCTCCTTGATTCCGATGTATTCACATGCACTGTCAGCTGCAGTGAATCCGAATCCCAGAGCATGGCTGTAATTGCCAATGCCGCCAACAGGAGGATTGCCCCACAGTTCGCCTACCATGCAGTCGCCTGCAGAATAAAGACCCGGGATCGGCTTGCCGTCGTCATTGATAACTTCCATACGGCCGTTGACCTTGATGCCGCCTACTGTGGAATATCCTGCGTTAAATACTCTGAGCGCATAGAACGGGCCTTTTCTGACCGGACGCATAAACTTAGGATCCTTAGAGAAGTCTCCATCTCTGCCCTGATCACAGTAGTAATTATAACGTGCTACGTTCTTCAGGAGGCCTTCCTTGTCGATGCCTGCCTTGTCAGCCAGTTCTTCGAGTGTATCAGTCATGAATGCGTGCTCATTTCCGAGCTTCGCCAGTCTCTCGAACTGTCCCTTGATATCATGCAGATGCTCAGCCTGGAAAATAAAATATTCAAAGTCCGGTCCGTGTGTCTCCAGATATTCTCTGGTATCATCGTCATAGATTATATAACCCATCTTGCCAGGCTGGCGCGCGATGGATGTGCCCATTGCCATATGGTTGCTGGACTGGCTCTCGTCTACGAATCTCTCACCATTCTTGTTTACCCAGAAGTAAGGCTGCTCTTCCATTACACGGGTCTCATCATATGCGATCCATGGAGTGTTGCCGATGATGCCGGGACCAGGAACCAGATTGTGGCCGTTTATGCCCATGCCGCCCTTGGCGCCGCCCAGTTTCCAGCAGAGCTTATGTCCGTCACCGGTCATGGTCTCTGTCGGGAAGAAGTTAAAGAGAACGTCTCCGCCGTTGGAGCAGTTATTGTCTGTGTAATTGTGGCCAATGTATTTCTTGATCATCTCGCGGTCATTTCCGAATCCGCCGGATGCTACGATTACTGCCTTGCACTCTACCTTATACTCTTCTCCGGTCTTGTTATGTTTAGCCAGAACGCCGCATACCTTACCGCCTTCTGTGAAAATGTCAACAATTGGAGTATCTACGAAGAACTGTCCGCCGTGAGCCTCGAAGTATCTTCTGGACTGAAGAGCTACAATAGCTGATCCATGGCCTTTGCCTCTTCCGATCATGTAATATGCGTCACCGATTCTGGTCTGAGGCGGGAATCCTCCTGCCTCTCCCTTGCCAACCTTTTCCAGAGGCAGTTCAGCTCTCAGTTTGTACTTGGCGCCGACCTTGTCCATGAATGGAAGGATTCTCCAGGTATTGTTGATCCATGCCTTGATAACGCCCGGATCTCCGTTGTAATTTGTATAATTAAATATGCTGTTGAATGCGGCTGCCTGATATCTCGGATCATTCTTGACAGCTGTTACACCGATCGCGCAGTTTGAAACCGAACCTGCCTGGAACGGTCTTTTCTCGAAACATGCAACTGATGCGCCATAATCAAGAGCTGTTACAGCAGCTGTCAGTCCTGCGCCGCCGCTGCCCATTACAACTATGTCAACCTTTAAGTTCTGCATTATTTACACCCCTTCCCTATTTCTTAAAGATAGCGCCAACCGCGCAGTCAGCAATTGCTCCCAGAGCCTTCTCTTCCAGCTCAGGAGGAATCTCATCATATTTGATGTCAATCCTGTCTTCAGGAACATTCAGATGGAAAACCTCAGGGTACAGATCTTCACACATACCGCAGCGAACGCAGTAATCTTTTATTTCAAGTTTCATAACTCTTCCTCCTTAATACCAATATATTCACATGCACTGTCAGCAGCCGCAAATCCAAATGACAGGGCGTGGCTGTAGTTGCCTACGCCGCCTGTCGGCGGATTGCCCCAAACTTCACCGACCATGCAGTCACCTGCCGAGTAAAGTCCCGGGATAAGCTTGCCGTCGTCATTGATTACTTCCATACGGCCGTTAACCTTGATGCCGCCAACCGTTGAATAACCTGCGTTAAATACTCTGAGAGCATAGAATGGGCCCTTCCTTACAGGACGCATGAACTTAGGATCCTTTGCGAAATCTCCGTCCCTGCCCTGATCGCAGTAATAATTATAACGCGCCACATTCTTAAGCAGGCCATCCTTGTCGATGCCGGCCTTGTCAGCCAGTTCTTCAAGTGTATCTGTCATGAATGCATGTTTATTGCCTATTCTCTCAAGTCTCTCAAACTGGCCCTTGATATCATTCAGGTGCTCAGCTGTGAAGATAAAGTACTCATAATCCGGACCATGTGTCTCCAGGTATTCTCTGGTGTCATCATCATAGATTATGTAGCCCATCTTACTCGGTTGGCGGGCGATGGAAGTGCCCATTGCCATGTGATTGTTAGATACACTTTCATCTACGAAACGCTCACCATTCTTGTTTACCCAGAAATAAGGCTGTTCTTCCATTACACGGGTCTCATCAAATGCAACCCATGGAGTATTGCCGATGATGCCAGGTCCCGGAACCAGGTTGTGGCCGTTGATGCCCATGCCGCCCTTGGCACCGCCCAGTTTCCAGCAGAGCTTGTGGCCATCGCCGGTCATTGTCTCTGTCGGGAAGAAGTTAAAGAGAACGTCGCCGCCATTAGAGCAGTCGTTATCAGTATAATTGTGGCCGATGTATTTCTTGATCATCTCGCGGTCATTGCCGAAACCGCCGGTTGCCACGATGACTGCCTTGCACTCAACGTGATACTCCTCACCGGTCTTGTTATGTTTAGCGATGACTCCGCTGACCTTGCCGTCTTCTGTCAGGATGTCAATGACAGGTGTGTCAACAAAGAATTGTCCGCCGTGAGATTCGAAATATCTTCTGGACTGCAGCGTAACAATAGCAGCTCCATGGCCCTTACCTCTGGCTACCAGGAAATAAGAGTCGCCTACACTGGTCTCCGGAGGGAATCCGCCGGGATCCTTGGGATTTCCGATTTCTTCATAAGGAACTTCATGGACCAGCGCGTATTTGGCGCCAATCTTGTCCATGAACGGAAGAAATCTCCAGGAGTTGTTGATCCACGCCTTGATTACACCCGGATCACCTGCATAATTTGTAAAATTGAAAATGCTGCTGAAAGCTTTAGCCTGATATTTGGGATCATTCTTTACAGCCATATTTATGATAGGGCAGTTGGACACTGAGCCTCCCTGGAAGGGTCTCTTCTCAAAGCAGGCTACTGATGCACCGTAATCAAGAGCTGTTACGGCTGCTGTAAGTCCTGCACCGCCGCTTCCCATAACGACGATGTCAACTTTAAGATTTTGCATACCTCAATACCTCCTCTATTAACACGCAAAATGTCATATTTATTATAATACACATCGCGTCGTTAAAAAATTAGAGCCGCTGCACAAAACGCGCTGCGGCTCTTTGTTATAAATGTATAATTACAGTTTCAGATTTCCGAACAGGCCTCTGACCAGTGCGGTGCTGCCCGAGCGCATTACCGAGCTGAGCGCATTGGTTGCAGCTCTCTTGGCAATAGTGCCTGCGCTGGCTTTCTTGCCGCCTGCGATCGAGTTGACCAGGTTGGTGCTGAGCGATCTCGCAACTGATGAAGCGGCATTGGTCGTAGCTCTCTGAGCAGTGGTCTTGGCTGCCTTGGCCACCTTAGCCTTGGTCTGGCCTTTCTTCTGTGCTTCGAGTTCTGCCTTTGCCGCAGCCAGTTCAGCCTCAAGCTGTTCAGTCCTGCTCATAGGCTTCTCTGCAGGTGCCTCAGCTACCGCCGGTTCAATAATCTCGGCCGCACCTTCAGCAATAGCTGCTCCGCCGCCAACAACAGCTGCGCCAACGCCTGCTGCCGCTGCTGCGCCTTCTGCTGCCACAGCGTTCATCTCATCTTCAAGGCTGATGTCCAGCTGCTGAGCAGCTCTCATTATGATTTCATATGCGGACTCTCTGTCAACAGGCTCTCTGTATTTGAGCTCGAATTCACCTGCAAGGATCTGCTGTGAAACCTTAGCCGGATCAGCAGCGCCCATAAGACTCTGTGGCGGCAGTATCTTGGCCTTTTCAACGATCATCGGCACGCCCTTCTCATCTAAGAAGCTGACCAGTGCCTCTCCTGTACCTAATGACTGCAGAGCTTCTTCTGTATTGAATTCAGGATTAACACGGAAAGATTCAGCTGCTGCCTTGATGCCCTTCATCTCAGCTGGTGTGTATGCGTGCAGGCCATGCTGGATCCTGTTCTGGAGCTGCTGAAGTACTTCTCCCGGAATGTCGCCCGGATTCTGTGTTACGAAGTAAACGCCAACGCCCTTGGAACGGATGAGCTTGACAACCTGAACAATCTTGTTCTGGAGTGCCTTAGGTGTGTCATCAAATAATGTATGAGCTTCGTCGAAGAAGAATACCATGCGAGGTTTCTCCAGGTCGCCGACCTCAGGCAGTTTCTCATAAAGCTCGGTCAGCATCCACAGCAGGAATGTGCCATATGACATCGGGCTCCTGATGAGTCTGGCTGCTGACAGGATGTTGATGTATCCTCTGCCATTAATGTCAGTCTTGATCCAGTCTCTGATATCCAGAGCCGGCTCTCCGAACATATCCAGTCCGCCCTCCTGCTCAAACGCCAGAAGCGCTCTCTGGATAGCGCCTACGCTGCTGGTGCTGACATTGCCGTACATAGTAGTATATTCATCGCGGTTGTCTCCAATGTACTGGAGCATCGCACGCAGATCCTTCATATCCAGAAGGAGCAGGCCCTGATCGTCAGCAACTTTGAAAGCGATATTCAGAACGCCTTCCTGAACATCAGAAAGGTTCAGGAGTCTGGCGAGAAGCATTGGTCCCAGTCCGGACACAGTCACCCTCAGCGGATGTCCGTTCTCGCCGAACAGATCCCAGAAGCATGTAGGATAAGCTTTGTACTGCCAGCCTTCAATGCCGAATCTCTCAATCCTGCCTCTCATGTCCTCTGTATCCAGTCCAGGCACACACATGCCTGTCAGGTCACCCTTAACGTCACTGAAGAAAACAGGAACGCCCATATCTGAAAAAGACTCAGCCATAACTTTCATGGAAATAGTCTTGCCAGTACCGGTTGCGCCCGCGATCAATCCGTGGCGGTTAGCCATCTGCGGAAGTATATAAAGGTCTTTATCACCGGCCTTCGCCATCCAAATCTTGCCGTCTTTTATCATATTGTTTCCCCCTTAAAAATTCTTAATTAGAATATATCACTATTATTTCTATTGTTCAATTCAATCTCAATTTTGTTCAGCGTTTTGAAAAACCTGTGCGTGGCAATAGCAGGCCCCAGGATCAGAATGCCGAAGATATTCCAGCCGAACATATGCCACCACGAAGTGTACGGCCCTTCTACGCCCAGCTCAATGGCCTTGCTCTTTAGCTCTTCAGAAATCCTGGCCATCCAGACCAACGGATAAATAAACAGCGTCGGTATGCCCAGCAGATAAGCCTTCCAGTATTTCATTGTCGTATGCCCAAGGATAAAGTCAATCTCATCCTGCAGTCCGCTTAGCGGCATATAAAACAAAAAGAAAAAGCCCGCGGTGAAGAAATCTATAAAGCCAAATAAAAAGCCAGGGCGGTTAGTGTGTTTGAAAATCATGATGTATGTTCTCCGATGTGGTTTGTTTATTAATTATACATCGTTTGAACTCGATTTTCCGTCTGGTTTTGTACGTAATCGGCTGTTTTCTTAGATTACGTACAAATAATCGTAGTGTTTTCCCTCATTTTAGAGATTGTTTTTTGTACGAAATAGGTCGTTTTGCCAAGTTGCGTACAAAAAATACAAGGCTCAAGAGTATAAAATGCGGTCTTATTTTGTTCGAAACTGCCGATAAAGCGAAAAACGAACAAAATCATACCTCACAAGACAGAAAAAAACGCCCTCCCGAAGGAGGGCGCCTGCTTTTCATAAATTATCTATTTACAAAGCTCATGTAAACCATTGGGTTGTCACCGTCATACATTTTGATTCCGACGAGCTGGTTGGTGGATTCGTTATAAAGAATAACGTCTGCGTCGAACTCGACTTCTGACGGGCTGGCTCTGTCAAATCCGGCCTCGTTCAGAGCGGCTTCGTAATTGTTCAGGAACGTTTCTGCTGCTTCTCTGCTCTCATAAGTCTTGATAACCATGTAGTAGAATTTGTAGTCCATGCCGAACTGAACTTTCTGGAACATTACCCTGTCGTATGCCTCGATATAATCCTCGAACATGATGCCCGGGAATCCGGCGTTGCGGACGGTTTCATCTACCTCGGCCGGGGTGATATATCTCTCTGACTTGAAAAGCAGCGTTACTGTGCCGTCAGGCTCTTCATGATATCTGAAGTCCTGGGCTCCGTTCGGTGACTCATAATAATCTGCGTTGTCAGGATCATCTGTATAAACAGGCTTAAATCCGTTTGCCTCAAGATCTGCTATGTACTGATTCAGATATTCTATCAGAGCATCATAATCAGTGTAGTCAATAGAAACATACAGAGCCATATCGAATAAGTAGAAGTAATTCCATCCCTCTGTCATGTCATATGCCGCGTCGTCTCCATGCCATGAAGTGATTACATCTGTCTCCGTCATCGGCAGATATCCATGTTCTACGATAACTTTATTAATATCTTCAAGGCCATCATAAACCGGGAATTCATAGTACTTCTTGGCAACCATTGTGACGCCGTTGTCGTATTCCAGATTGATGGATGAATAGCACTGCGCTTCCTCTCTTAAGATGCGGCGATACCAGGTCTTTGTGGTTCCGTCTTCCTGCGTCTCCTGGACTTCGGCGAAGCCCTGATTGATCAGTTCTGCCGCATAGGCTTTCATGTCATCTTCCGTAGCACGTGAGTCACGGATGTTGACTTCTCCTGTCATGTAAAAGTTCTCTTGATCCATTTTGAAAGCATAGGTTCTGAATGTTGGGAACGGCACTGCTGCCAATCCATATCCGGGCAGGAATATTGAGTCAAGGATCATTATTTCCCCATCCGGCCATTCAGTGAGACCTTCCGGATAAACAGGGTTGTTCATCCACTTTTCTGCTATCTCATTGCCTTCAGCGTTTCCGAATGTGACTGTAATATCGATATCATCGTATACGATGCCGCCGGCCTCATCATCAGTAACCTCTGCCTGGAAGTGAGCGGTATTTACATCCACGCCGTCCAGTACCAGATAAACATCCTGCACCCTGCCGAGCTGCATTGCACCGTAGCCGGCGAATCCTCCAATGATCTGCTTCGTAGCAGCTTCGTAGGATACGAACTTCAGCGGGTCTTCTTCTGTGTTGTAGAAGAGATTATAGATGTTGCCCTGTGATACTTCTTCGCTGAGCAACGCGGTCGGCAGTCTGACCGCAGCTACTTCAAACGCCCGGCCTTCGCCGAGGAATGTAGCATCACTCATCTGGCTGCCTGTCAGGAAGCCCTGGAAGGATTCGTTGTTGATGCTGACAACTGCGAAATCGTCATACATATTATCGGCATAATCAAAGATGACTTCGTCAGGCTGGACACTTATCTTGCAATAATCGGGAGCATCCATGGTATAAGTGCCCTCGCTGAGTTTGGCGAGGAAATTGTCCATTGCCTTTTCAGAAATCTCTGCCGGGTTTTCCGGCTCGCCTGTGGTCTCTTCTGACGGCTTGTTGTTTCCGTTGCAAGCCGCGAGAATAAAGCACAAAATTAATATTGGAATAATAAAAAGACTTATTTTTTTCATTGTTTTATACCCCCATATTTTGCATTATAAAATACTTATTATATATAATACAATATGTTTTGTTTTTCAGTTAAAAGCGGTTATAATATACGCAAAATGTTTACGGAGAAACTACATGGCACAGAGAAAACCAACTAATCCACGCACCGCTCAGCAGACCAAAAGCAGAAGGCGTTCCAGACGCAGACTGAAGCCCTGGATACCCTTCGCAGGCATCGGCCTGCTGGTTGTTATAATAGCTGTCATAATCATCATTCTGGTTTCAGGCAAAGGCAAATCCGGCAACAAGCCAGACCCGGGCACCACTCCTGCGCCGGGTGAAACAACAGAGTCCTCGGCACCTGATGAAACGACCACTATCGGCGAGCCCGAGATCATATCTTCCATTACTGTCGGTTCCACCGGTGACATCCTGATACACCCGTCCGTACTGGCTGCTTTTGACTACGGTGACCACCATGATTTCAATGGGGCTTTCACTTATGTTGCTCCATATTACAGTAAACTGGATCTGATGGTTGTAAATCTGGAGGTGCCTCTGGTTGACCCGGATGACGGATACGAATATTCTAGCAATCCATTCGGCAGCCCTGACGCTGTAGCCGAAGCGCTGAAAAATGCCGGCGCCGACGTATGCCTGACAGCTAATAACCACACCTATGACATGGGCAGCTACGGCCTTCATCGTACGCAGCGCGTGCTGAAAGAGTACGGTCTGGATTATACCGGCACCCGCCAGGATGAAAGCGATTCCTTTATTCTGGTCGAGGATGTCAAGGGCATCAAGCTCGGCATGATATGCTATACCTATGAGACCGGCGGCAAGTCACTCAACTACATTCCGATCGATTACGAAGATGAGGAGATGGTCAATACATTTGACTATGAAAACCTGGATGCATTCTACAGCGACGCCCGCAGACAGCTGGCGCAGATGGATGAGCTCGGCTGCGACCTGAAGATTTTCTATATGCACTGGGGCGAGGAATATGAAGATTATCCGCGCGATTATCAGACTGAGATTGCGCAGGCGCTCTGTGATATGGGAGTAGACGTGATCATTGGCGGGCACCCGCACGTAGTACAGATGTTTGACGTGCTGAAAAGTGATAATGGTCACCAGATGCTCTGCCTCTACTCGATGGGCAACGAGCTGTCTAATCAGCGCAGGGATATCATGAACGAGGACGATTACCGTGGCTACACCGAGGACGGTATCATCTTCATTCTGAACATAGATAAATACAACACCGGCGACGTGATCATCAGCGGCATTGACGCGATTCCGACCTGGGTCCAGAGAGATGATTCATTCGAGATCATTCCGCTTGACCCGAACAAGGATCCGTCCGAGTGGGCCAACGATGAATATTATTACGGCGTGGAGTCCTACAACAGGACAATGGGCAGGCTCGGCGACGCGTTCTTTGATTTCCGCGCTGAGCACGGCCAGGCAGATATTCCACGCGAGCTGGAGTATTAAAGGAGCAATAATGGAAAGATACCACAGACAGGTTTATTATTATGAAACCGATAAAATGGCGATAGTCCACAACGCCAATTATCTGCGTATTTTCGAGGAGGCCAGACTGTTCTATATGGACCAGCTGGGGGTTCCTTATACAACTATTGAGGATGCCGGCATTCTGATCCCGGTCGTCGATGCTTATGTAAAATATCATCAGACCCTGAAATACGGCGACGAATTTTTTGTGGACGTAAAGTTATCATTCTTTAACGGCATCAAAATGGTGTTTGAATATGAGATTCACCGCAAAGGCGACGAAGAGCTGATCACCACCGGCCACTCAAGCCACTGCTTCATTGATGAGACCACCCGCAGGCCGCTCAGCATCAAGAGACGCATGCCTGATGCTTATGAATTAGTAATAAATAAAATGGAGAGGTCGAATTAATGGATTTTTTGGAAATGTCTTTCAGCGAATGCATCCAACGCGTGCTGGACGCTCAGAAAGCTGAGATTTATAAAAACCGTATCAACAACATCATTAACCTGCAGCTTGAAAAGTGCGATGAAGACAACCGCATGTGGGCAGACTTTACATACGCCAAACAGGAAATGTTCCTTAACCCATACAATGGTGTGCACGGCGGCATTGCCTGCGTTCTGGCCGATACCTGCATGGGCATGACAGTCAGCGCGTCCATCCAGACTCCGCCATCCACAACTGACCTGCAGGTCAGCTACCTGGCGCCAATGCAGGGCGAGACATTCCGCATTCACGCCGACATCCGCAAGATCGGCAAGCAGCTGGTCGGCACCACCTGCGAAATCTGGGACATGGACTCAGGCAAGCTGTGCCTGACAGCCATGGCGAAATACATGCTGGTAAAGAAAAACATTCTGGCCGACAAAGGCGCCAGCAGATTAATGAAAGAGGAACACCAATGAATCTGGACAACATCAGAACACACAGACCCGGCCTGATCGAGCTGGAAAATCTCCACCGCAGCGCAGTCTGCATCCCTTTGCTCAGGACCTCGACGGGCTATAACGTTTTATTTGAGATCCGTTCTGAAGACATCCCTGACCAGCCAGGCGACGTATGCCTGCCAGGCGGCATGATAGAGCCCGGCGAGACCCCTCGCGAAGCCGCAGTCCGCGAAAGCTGTGAAGAACTGCTGATCGACGCATCCCAGCTGAACGTCATTGGCGAGTCCAATCTCTTCCACCGCACAACTGCCAGCATCTATTCATTTGCCGCTGAACTGAGCGGCTACGAAGGCACATTCAGCAGATCAGAAGTCTCCCGCGTCTTCGAAGTGCCGCTGGATTACTTCCTGACCACAGAGCCTGTAAGGTGCAGCGTTGAGACCTGGGTGCATCCCGGCGAAGACTTCCCGTACGAGCGAATCCGCGGCGGCCGCAAATATAAGTGGCGCAGCAGCAAATTCGACGAACTATTCTACGAATACGACGGCATCACCATCTGGGGGATAACCGCAAGGATCATGTATGAATTCGTGAAGATAATTAAATAAAAGCCAGAGAACTCTCCTATCTGTGGTGAGTTCTTTTTTTGATCGGTGATTTAGCGCTGTTGTGCGTTTTTAATGGGTGTCGTGCCACGAAATTACGTTTATGGCAACGCCATCGTTATTTCAAGCAACCAATAGCGGGCAATGTATAGGGTCAATCTTCGAAAGTGGACGTTTTTTGCAATCTGTGCGTATCTTCAGCTAGCGATATCCGTATTTTGCAGCTTATGTGTATGAGCAAACACCCCACGTCCGGATAATACAGTTTATGCGCGTAAAATAACTGACAACCAGCAAAAATACGCGCATAAATTGCATAATTCGGATTCCATCCAAAGCATAGTGCGCATAAGCTGCATAATCCGGACCCGCCCAAAATCAAGCGCGCACAAATTGCATAATCCGGACCGTCTCCTTCCGCCTGCTTCGCAGGCTCCCTCCTGGTTCGAGTCCCCGGTTCATTACCCTGTATGAAACAAAAAAGACCGGGACTTTCGTCCTGGTCTTTTTGTTTCATGAGCCACCGGGGACTCCCACCGGCGCCATAGGCGCCTTTCAGGCCGGCGTCGGCGGAGACGGTCCACCGGACCGTCTCCTTCCGCCTGCTCCGCAGGCTCCCTCCTGGTTCGAGTCCTCGGTTCATTACCCTGTATGAAACAAAAAAGACCGGGTC
>JAFRYA010000028.1 GCA_017441295.1 Lachnospiraceae bacterium | reverse complement strand
CAGCATCCCCAGCAGTGTAGCATATCCCTGGAGAGGGATTAACAAATACTACGATTACATAATACGAGGTGAATATGATATGAGAGGAATAGAGCAAAATCAAGGAGAGTTAGCTGCCCAAGAAACAATTGGCAAAAAAAACCATACTGATATCGACAAGCCGTTGCCTGTAGATGATGAAAAACAGTTAATAATAAGTAAAATGCAAAGTAAAAGGGAAATAAACCCAGGCATGGATGAAGCGGTTGATGCTGAGCCCCAAGATTGTGATAGTATTCCTTTGACTATTTGTAAAACTGATCAAGAGGAGAAGCCTAGAGTAGAAAGATTAGGCACAACTTTCCGGATTTTTAGGTAACAAGTGTATTGAGTGACACAGTCAGAGGCGTATTAAGCTTCTTAAAGAGCTTCTGCTGGCGCGGGATGCAATTGGCAACACACCACGAACCATAACGCTTGTCGGCTTTTACCATGCGGGCCTGGAGTAGGCAATCCTGCACAGAGAAACCCTGCACAGCCCTGGAAGCCTCTTCGAATTCATGATGGATCAGGGCTTCAACCAGCATAAGAAAAGCGAGGCCTTGAGTCTTGTAGTAATCCTGCTGACCAAGTGATCTGCATCCCAGCCGGTTCTTGAAATAGTTGTAGAAAGTTTCGATTTGCCAGCGTTTTTTATACAGGATGTAAATCTCGTGTGGGGATTTGTCCGAAATGCTCGTCTGCAGGACAATGACTCCCATGTAGTCCTTCAACTGGTCAAATGCTTCCTGCGTATATGAGCGGTCACCGTTTCCGATGTGCCGAAGATAGTTGGTCTGTTCTGCTGCAGCTTCGTCGACATCCCGGAATGTGAGAATCCGCTGGCCGTCGATGCGTTCATCCTTGCATTCGACCAGGCTGCCCTTCCGGCCTTTCTGGTAAACGAACCGAATCGGCATATCCAGGCGGCTGACTGCTTGCTGACAGGCTTTGTGATTCTTTCGCAGGGGGATAATATACGCATTGCCGTCACGGGTGAACAATTCCAGGTTTTCCGTGCTGTAAAAGCCTCTGTCTACGATGAACAGCATTTTTTCCGGCTTTACTTGTCTGAAAAGATCTTTTACGCTGACTCCGTCTGTACTGCCACCCTCGTACATCCGGGAAAGAAGAGGCATTCCTGTGTTGACATCATAGGCCATGAGCAGGTTCATCTGTGCTTCGCTGAGTTTCCAGAACTTGTAGCCTTTCTCGGTCAGATCGTTCTCTGTGGATCCACTGCCAATTACATGCCCGTCGATAGCTACCTCTCCGGAGGATGCCTGCATCAGCTGTTCTTCGAGCTTCAGCACGCCTCCCTGCCGCCGTCCAAGCTGATCATACAGCTTTTCCAAGGCGTCATAACCCATCTTCAATCCCGGCCAAAGGAGTGACAGATAGCTCATCTCGTAGCATGTTCCAATATCCTTCATATGCATGAAGCCCTGTGTGAAATGAATCAGCGCAATCGCATATATGCGTATCGCATCTCCCTTATTGAAACAGGACTCCAGCAGGGAAAGTGTTTTT
>JAFRYA010000027.1 GCA_017441295.1 Lachnospiraceae bacterium | reverse complement strand
GTAATCAGCATGAAGAAAATGGACTTGAGAGTAGTAAAGACACTAAAAAGCATTGATGAAGCCTTATTGGCAGAATTACAGGAGAAGCAGTTTCAAAATGTTACTGTTGAGTCAATCTGCAGACGTGCTCAGATTAACAGGACGACATTTTATAAGCATTATAAAGATAAATTTGAGCTGTTGAATAATTACCTTGACCGGTTTTTGGATGAGTTCGATGAAAATTGCAAAAAAATCTTTGAGGAAATTGAGTATACAGGAAATATTCATCAGGATATCAGCAGTATCGGTTCCAGGAAAACTACGGATTATATTATTCAGAGAAGAGAATTCTGCAGAGTACTCTGGGATCAGAACTTCGGACGAAACTGTTTCAGGGAAATGGTCCTTATAATGGCTAAGGACTACAAAGAATTCAGACTGAAAAACAGTCCGGAGATTGCTGGAGATCCTAAGAAATATTCTATTCTGACTCTTTTCTCCGGTATTTTTGCCGCAACATACATGCATTCGATCAGATGGTGGATATTGAATGAACCTATTGTCAGTGAGAAGGAATTTAATGATATGTTCTGCAATATTCTTCAGAATGGTCTGGCGAGTGTCTTTAAAGAACTTATATAATGTATTCACTTGAATAACAGAATATGATAAAATTGATTGGATAAAAACTTGAGAGGTTAAACATGGATCAATTAAAAAGAGTAATGCTTAAACTGAGCGGAGAAGCGCTGGCTAAAAAGGAAGGCGGCTTTGACGAGGAAGAGATAAAAAGGGTTGCTGCACAGGTCAAGGTGCTGTATGACCAGGGGGTCGATATCGGCATAGTAATCGGAGGCGGCAATTTCTGGAGAGGCAGGACAGGAGTCGAGATCGACAGACCAAAGTCTGACTCCATAGGCATGCTGGCTACAGTTATGAACTGCATATATGTTTCAGAGCATTTCCGCTACGCTGGTATGAAGACAGCGGTCCTTACACCGTTTATCTGCGGCAATTTCACGGAACTGTTTTCAAAGGACAGGGCCAATGAGCTCTTCGAACAGAAGAAGGTTTTATTCTTCGCCGGAGGCACAGGACATCCATATTTCTCAACAGATATGGCTATGGCACTCAGGGCAGTGGAAATCAACGCGGACTGCATATTAGCTGCTAAAAATGTAGATGGTGTGTATGACAGCGATCCTGGCAAGAACCCTGATGCCAAGAAGTTTGATAAATTAAGCATCAGTGAGGTTGTTGAGAGACAGCTGGGAGTTATTGATCTGGCTGCATCCATCATGCTTATGGAAAACAAGATACCTATGAGACTCTTCGCTCTTAAGAAAGAAAACAGCATTGTTGATGCGATCGGAGACAATTTCACAGGTACTGAAATAACAATAGATTGATTAAGAGAGGTATATAGAATGGACGAGAGGTTAGTAAAATATAACGATAAGATGGGCAAGACCATCGACAATCTGGAGCAGGAGTTCGATGCTATCAGAGCCGGCAGAGCCAATCCTCATATCCTTGACAGAATCAGGGTTAATTACTATGGCACTGAGACACCGCTCCAGCAGGTGGGCAATATTTCTGTTCCTGATCCGAAGAGCATCCTGATCTCCCCATGGGATCCTAAGCTGATCAAAGATATTGAGAAGGCTATCCAGGCTTCAGATATCGGCATCAATCCTTCCAATGACGGACACAATATCCGTCTGGTATTCCCTGATCTGACAGAGGAACGCAGAAAGGATCTGGCTAAGGAAGTTAAGAAGAAAGGCGAAGAGGCCAAGGTTGCTATCAGAAATATCAGACGTGACGCTATTGACGCTATCAAGAAGATAACTAAAGCAGGCGAGGTTTCTGAGGATTCCGGCAAGGATCTGGAAGATGAGATCCAGAAGCTTACTGATAACTTCATCAGCGAGATTGACAAACGTACCGCAGATAAGACTGCGGAGATCATGAAGGTCTGATAAATGGATCAGAACGAACTGAAAATTCCGCAGCATGTTGCCATTATAATGGATGGCAATGGCAGGTGGGCCAAGAAACGCCACATGCCAAGAACCTTCGGACATGCACAGGGAGCCAGGGTACTTGAGCAGACGCTGGAAGACTGCTCAGACCTGGGCGTAAAGTATCTGACGGTTTACGCTTTCTCTACTGAAAACTGGGCCAGACCGTTCGAAGAAGTACAGGTAATCATGAATCTTTTCAGGGATTACCTTATAAGTGCTGTCGATAAATGCAACAGGAACAACGTCCGCTGTATGGTGATAGGCGAGCGGAGCAGACTGAGCCAGGATATTATCGACAGTATCAATAACCTGGAGAATGCCACAAAAGATAATACAGGCATAACTTTCATCGTTGCTATCAATTATGGCAGCCGCGATGAGATCGTTCGCGCGGTTAACAGCATTTCACGTGAAGTGCAGGAAGGAAATATTCAGCCGGGGGAGATCACGGCAGAGACTATTGAGCAGTATCTTGACACCAGAGGTATACCTGATCCTGACCTTTTGATCAGGACCAGCGGTGAAGAAAGGCTCTCTAATTTCCTGATGTGGCAGCTGGCTTATACAGAGTTCTATTTTACTGATACTGCATGGCCGGATTTTGACAAAAATGAGCTTCTTAAGGCTTTTGAGAAATATTCTTCCAGAGACAGAAGATATGGTAAGGTGAAATAATGACCGATAATGATCAGAAAAAGGGATTATTACATAACAAGTCATTTTGGACGAGGACTCTCAGCGGCATAGTAATTGTTGCTATCCTGGTTACAGTTTTTGTTATTGGATATGACGTAATGCTGTGTTTTATGGGTCTTTTGTCACTTATAGGACTTTTTGAATTATACAGGGCCGTTGGCCTGAAAATTGACGTTTTGACCTGCGTTGGATATGCCGGTGTCATAGCGCATTATGTAATGATCAGGTTTTTGGACGCAACATATTATCTGCTGCTTCTTTATTCGGTAATGCTGATCGTCATACTTGCGGTATTCGTTTTGACATTTCCTAAATATGAACTTCAGCAGGTTATTACAGTTTTCTTCGGCGTTTTCTATGTTGGAGTAATGCTTTCATTCATGTATCTTCTTAGAATCCATCCGCCATCAGGAGCATATCTTGTTTGGCTGGTTGTTATCTCTTCATGGGGATGCGACATCTTCGCATACCTTGTGGGCATGCTGTTCGGAAAGCACAAATTTGTTCCGAGACTCAGCCCGAAGAAATCAGTTGAAGGAGCAATTGGCGGCATTGTCGGAGCAGTGGTTCTGGGCCTTGTTTATGGTCTGATAGTCCAGAAATGGATACCTGACGTTGAACACGCTCCTTTGGTATTTATGATCATCTGCCTGTTTGGAGCTATTGCAGCTCAGATAGGCGATCTGGCAGCTTCTGCCATCAAGAGAAAAGTTGGCATCAAGGATTACAGCAACCTTATACCTGGACACGGCGGCATACTGGACAGATTTGATAGTATGATAATGGTTGCTCCGATCATGTATATAGTAACAATATACGCAGTAATGGTATCATGAGACATTTATCAATACTGGGCTCTACAGGTTCCATCGGCACGCAGGCTCTTGATATTATCAGGGGCCATCGGGATGAAATCATTGTGGAGGCCATTAGTGCAAATAAGAATATTGAGTTAGTCATGCAGCAGATTTTGGAGTTTTCTCCAAAACTTGTTTGCATTTATGACAAAAACAGCGCAGATCGGCTCAGGGAAATGCTTTCTGAGTCTGATATTATTGTTAAGCCTCAGGTAGTGGACGGGATGGAAGGCCTGATTACTGCTGCTGTTTATAAAGATGCAGATATGGTTCTGACAGCTGTTGTTGGTATGATCGGTATACGTCCTACAGTAGAGGCTATCCGTGCGGGCAAGGACATTGCACTGGCTAATAAAGAGACATTGGTATGCGCAGGTCATATCATTATGTCAGAGGCAAAGAAATGCAATGTAAATATCTATCCTGTTGATTCAGAACATAGTGCTATCTTCCAGTCTCTGAACGGTGAACCGCGTTCAGCAGTTGACAAGATCATCCTGACAGCTTCCGGAGGCCCTTTCAGGGGCTATACAAGAGAACAGCTGAGCCAAGTTACGCTTAAGGATGCTCTTAAACATCCAAATTGGAACATGGGCAAGAAGGTCACGATTGATTCTGCTACATTAGCCAATAAAGGCCTGGAGGTTATGGAGGCCAGATGGCTATTTGATGTTCTGCCTGAGAAGATACAGGTGGTAGTACAGCCTCAGAGCATTATCCATTCAGCGGTTCAGTATGAGGACGGAGCAGTCATCGCGCAGCTGGGCGTTCCGGATATGAAGGTGCCTATCCAATATGCTTTCTTTTATCCGGAGAGACCATATTTGCCGGGCAAGAGAATAGACTTCTTTGAACTGGGCCGGATCACATTTGAAAAGCCTGATATGGACACATTCAAGGCTCTTAAACTCGCTTACCGCGCTATTGAAACCGGCGGCTCAATGCCGTGTGTATTCAATGCGGCGAATGAGCGCGCAGTGGCGGATTTTATTGCGGAAAGGATATCTTTCCTTGAAATCGCCGATATTATTGAGAAAGAAATGCAGCACCATGCGGTGATTGAGAATCCTTCGCTGGATGAAATCGTCACCATTGGTGATGAGATTATTAATAGATGAGTGTTATTGGAATTATATTATCGATCGTTATATTGGGTCTTTTGATCCTGGTTCATGAATTTGGACACTTTATTCTGGCCAGGAAAAACGGGATCTTTGTTAAGGAATTTTCTATCGGATTTGGTCCAAGGATTGTCAGCCATGTAGCCAAAAGCGGCACAAGGTTTTCCTGGAAAGCCATTCCTTTCGGCGGCTCATGCGCCATGCTGGGAGAGATGGAAGAGGAAGACGACGAGCATGCAGATGATGAGCGCTCTTTTGAGAAGAAATCTGTCTGGGCCAGAATGAGCGTTATATTAGCGGGCCCTTTCTTTAATTTCTTTCTGGCTTTCGTCCTTTCTGTTATCTACATCGGCACTATGGGCTATGACCCGCCTACAGTCACTTCTGTAACAGAAGGTTCTGCAGCTTATGAGGCCGGCCTGCGCGAAGGTGACCTGATCACATCATATAATGGCAAAGGCGTCAATTTTGGACGTGAGATATACATTGAAAATGTCCTCCATCCTGTTTCCGCGGAATCAGAAGATTACGTGATCACCTATGTCCGTGACGGAGTGAAGGAGACTATAACTATTCCGCCGACACCATACAGCTATTATCTGCTGGGAATCAAATATTATGCCGATACCAATCCGGCTAAGATTGAAGGCATTGAAAAGGACACGCCTGTGGATGAAGCAGGTATGGAAGACGGAGATATTATCACTGCCATTAACGGCATCCCGGTTTCAACCGGTGCTGAGCTGGCAGAATACTTTAATAAACATGAACTGACCGGAGAGCAGCTCACAGTCAGCTATACCAGACGAGGCGGAGAGTTTACCACTACAGTTACTCCAAAGATGACTACGGCGTACAAACTGGGCTTCACATTTAACATGGAAAACCAAAAAACTGACGCGCTGGGTACGATCAAGTACAGTTTCTGTGAGATGGGTTATCAGATTTCTTCTGTATTTAAGAGTCTGGGATATCTTATTTCCGGCAGAGGCTCGCTGGATATGCTGTCGGGACCGGTAGGCATTGTAGAAATTGTTGGACAGACATATGACGCATCGGTCAGCAGAGGCTTTCTGGTCACACTTATGAATTTGATCAGCCTCATGATTTCTCTCAGCGCTAATCTGGGAATCATCAATCTGTTTCCGATACCTGCGCTGGATGGAGGCAAATTCATTTTGCTGATAATCGAGGCTATCAGGAGAAAACCTATCCCCAGAAAGTACGAGGGCGTGGCCACCATTATTGGTGCAGCGCTTCTGGTATTATTAATGGGAGTAGTACTTGTTAACGATATATTGAAATTATTCTGATCATGAATTACAGAGACAAAACTAAAAAAGTTAATATTGGAAATGTAACTATCGGCGGAGGCAGTCCGATCGCCATTCAGTCCATGACAAATACCAAGACTGATGACGTTTCGGCTACCGTCAGCCAGATACATAGACTTGAGAGTGCAGGCTGCGAGATCATCAGATGCACGGCCAATACTGAAGCTGCCGCCAGAGCATTTTCTGAGATAAAGAAAGAAATCAGCATCCCTCTGGTTGCAGATATCCATTTTGATTACAAACTGGCTATCATGGCCATGGAGCACGGAGCAGACAAGATCCGCATTAATCCTGGAAATATCGGTTCCAGAGATAAACTGCAGGCTGTTGTTTCCTGCGCTATGGAGAGGAACATTCCTATCCGCGTCGGTGTCAATTCAGGCTCATTGGAGAAACCGATTCTGGAAAAATACGGCAGGGTCACACCGGAAGGTCTGGTAGAAAGCGCTCTGCTGAATGTCAGACTGATAGAAGACATGGGCTATGACAACCTCGTCATCAGCATTAAAAGCTCTGATGTCATCACCTGCGCCAGGGCTCATGAACTGATCGCAAAAGAGACTGACCATCCGCTGCATGTTGGTATTACTGAGGCAGGCACAGTGCTTTCCGGTAATATTAAATCGGCTGTAGGGCTGGGCATTATTTTATACCAGGGCATCGGTGATACGATCAGGGTTTCGCTAACAGGAGACCCCGTAAATGAGATTATCAGCGCCAAGAAGATACTCTCAGACCTGGGGCTCAGAAAAACCGGAATTAACGTGATTTCTTGCCCTACATGCGGCCGTACGCAGATAGATCTGATCTCTCTGGCTGATAAAGTTGAGCAGCTGGTAGCTGATTACGACCTTAATATCAGTGTGGCTGTAATGGGCTGCGTAGTTAACGGTCCCGGAGAGGCCAAGGAAGCTGATATCGGCATAGCAGGAGGAGATGGCTGCGGCCTGCTGATCAGGAAGGGCGAGATAATCAGAAAAGTTCCTGAGGATGAACTACTGAGCACACTAAAATTTGAACTGGACCACTGGAAGTAGATAAATGAATTTTCTGGAAGTATTCCCAACTTTAATACTGGACGATGAATTGAAGAGGCTGTTGGCGGATGTCAAGGTTGACAGCGTAAAGCTTTATAAAAACAACGGCTGCCTCAAGATCAGCATCAGCAATGGAAGTGCAGTCAGCAGTTCCGCTTTTTCACGCGCGGAATCTGAGATTGAGCAGCAGCTTCTTAAGAACCGCATGAAGGCCAGGATCGAATATGACGACGGCTATGAATATGTTGAAAACAAAGCTGCTTTCATTGAGACTCCTGCCAAACCGAAGTCCAATGACAAGCCTCAGACCAAATATAAGAGAAAAACAAAGAAAACCGACGAAGGGATGCTCTATGGACAGGATTTCGACGGCGCATTAACACCTATTTCGGACATCCTGACAGAGACCCGTAATATCATTGTTAAAGGTGAAGTATTCGGCAGCGAGACCAGCAAGACTAAGACAGGTATCAATATCTTCAGGCTGGATATTACTGATTACAATGATTCCATTTCTATGAAAATCTTCCTTGCCGAAGGAGAAGAAGACCTGCCTTCTAAATTCAAGAACGGCATGACTATCCTCGTAAATGGCAAAGTTGAATATGACAACTATGAAGGAGAGCTCCTGATAACCAGAGTCCATGGAATTAAGGAAAGCGATGAGCCGATATTCACCAGAATGGATAATGCTCCGGAGAAGAGAGTTGAGCTGCATCTGCATACCCAGTTCTCTGATATGGACGCTCTGACGGACGTAGGTAAAGTCATTGACACAGCAGTTTCATGGGGACACAGAGCCATGGCTATCACGGATCATGGCGTAGTTCAGGCATTTCCGCCTGCATTCCATAAACTGCAGGACCTCAAGTCAGCATACAAGAAGAAAGAAAAGGAACTCGACTTCAAGCTTTTATATGGCTGCGAAGGATACCTGGTTGATGACGATGATGATCCGGTAATTAAATCACCGGATCAGGAAATGAAGCTTTTCAAAGTAGCATCGGATGATGAAGACGATCCGGATGTACCGACACCTGAAGAGCAGGAAGTGATAAACAAGGTCAAAAAGGCCCAGTATTATCACATTATTTTAATCGCAAAAAACGAGATCGGCAGGATCAATCTGTACCGTCTGGTTTCTTATTCTCATATTAATTATTTCAGCAGGAGACCGCGTATCCCGAGAAGCCTGCTGATGAAGTACAGGGAAGGCATTATAGTAGGTTCTGCATGTATCGCAGGCGAACTCTGTGAGGCCATCCTGAACGGAGCTTCAGACGAAGAACTGGAGAAGATAGCCGGATTCTATGACTATCTGGAAATCCAGCCTGTTGCCAATAATGGATTCCTCATCAGAAACTATGAGGATGAGAAGAAAGGCAAGAAAATCAGAGGCCACAAGGTCAAAGATGAAGAGGGCATCAGGGATATCAACAGAAAGATTCTGTCGCTCGGTGACAAATTAGGTCTGAAGGTTGCCGCGACAGGTGACGTGCATTTCCTGCATCCAAGGGATGAAATCTACAGGAAGATCATCCTGGCCAGCCAGAAGTATGAAGATGCTGACGCTCCTGTACCTATTTACTTCAGGACCACTGAAGAAATGCTGGATGAATTCTCTTATCTGGGAGAAGACAGGGCATATGAGGTCGTTGTTACCAACACCAATCAGATTGCAGACATGGTGGAATACATTGAGCCTGTCCGTCCTGATAAATGTCCTCCTGTCATTGAAGATTCAGACAAAAAACTTACCGATATCGTTTACGAAAATGCCCATAAACTGTACGGAGATGAATTACCTAAAGTAGTAGCCGACAGGATAGAAAGAGAGCTGCATTCCATTATTTCGAACGGATATGCGGTATTGTATATCATTGCTATGGAGCTCGTCCTCCAGTCAGTCAAGGACGGATATCTGGTTGGATCCAGAGGCAGCGTTGGCTCATCGCTGGTTGCGACTTTGTCAGGCATTACCGAGGTTAATCCGCTGAAGCCGCATTACAGATGTCCAAATTGCCGCTATAGTGAATTTGACTCAGAAGAAGTCAATAAATACGCAGGAGGAGCGGGCTGCGATATGCCTGATAAAGTCTGTCCTGTTTGCGGCGAGCCTCTTGTTAAAGACGGATTTGATATTCCATTTGAGACGTTCATGGGATTCAAAGGAGATAAAGAGCCTGATATCGACCTTAACTTTTCAGGAGAATACCAGGCCAGGGCACATGCCAATACTGAGAAACTGTTTGGCAAAGGCCATACATTCCGCGCAGGCACTATTTCCACATTAAAGGACAAGACGGTTTTCGGATTTGTTAAACATTATATGGAGGAACATGGCAGACAGGCCCGCAAATGCGAGATCAACAGACTGATCCAGGGCTGCATGGAGGTCAAGCGTAGCACAGGTCAGCACCCGGGTGGTATTGTCGTTCTTCCTCACGGAGAAGAGATTTTCTCGTTTACGCCTGTACAGCATCCTGCAAATGATGCTACAAAAAATATCATAACAACACACTTTGAATATCATTCCATTGACCACAACCTGCTGAAGCTGGATGAGCTGGGACACGATGATCCGACCATGATCAAAGTACTTGAAGACATGACGGGCTATTCAGCTAAGCAGATCAAGCTGGACAATCCGGATGTTATGAAACTGTTTGAAGGAACGGAGGTTCTTGGCATAACACCTGATGACATAAACGGCGTTAAACTGGGAGTTCTGGGAGTTCCTGAGTTCGGCACAAACTTCGTTATGCAGATGCTGCTTGATACAAAGCCGAAGAACTATTCTGACCTGGTCAGAATTGCAGGCCTTTCACATGGTACAGACGTTTGGACCAATAACGCGGAAGAACTCGTCAAATCAGGACAGGCTACGCTTTCCACCTGTATCTGTACCAGAGATGATATTATGCTCTATCTGATGCAGAAAGGCGTAGAACCGGCTATGTCGTTCAATATTATGGAGGCTGTCAGAAAAGGCAAGGTCGCCGGAGGTAAGGCCAAGGATACATGGCCTGTATGGGAGAGTGCCATGAAAGAGCACGGTGTGCCGGATTGGTATCTGTGGTCATGTAACCGCATCCAGTATATGTTCCCGAAGGCACATGCTGTTGCATATGTTATGATGGCGTACAGGATTGCGTATTATAAGATTTTTTATCCATTGGCATATTACGCTGCCTTTTTCAGCATCAGGGCATCTGCATTTAACTATGAGCTGATGTGCCAGGGCCGGCAGGTTCTTTTGGACAATATGGAGAGCATCAGGATGCGCATGGCCGATGGAGACAACTCACAGAAAACTGAAGAACTTTACAAGAACATGCATAATGTTCTTGAGATGTACGCAAGAGGCTTTGAATTTATGCCGATAGATATTTATAAGGCTAAGGCAGACCGGTTCCAGATAATAGACAACAAGATAATGCCTTCATTTATGTCTATTGACGGAATGGGTGAAAAGGCGGCACAGACTCTCGAAGCGGAAGCCACCAAAGGCAGATTTACATCCAGGGAAGACTTAAAGATAAGAACTAAAATATCATCAACACTTGCAGACAAAATGTACCAGCTCGGTATTTTAGGTTCCATGCCTGAATCCAGTCAATTATCAATTTATGATTTTTTAGGATAGGATGTGAAACCATGGATTTTACAGAGATTAATTTAAGAAAAATTGAAAAACATTTCGCTGACGGCTGCAAGAATCCGGATGATGGGTTTTTCATAGGAGTGGAAATTGAGCATTTCGTTATAGGTCAGGACGACGGCCACGCAGCAGGTTTTGACGAAGTAGAGGCTCTGCTGCACGAGATCGAAGATAATTTCCCTGATAAGACTTATCAGTACCAGGGAAGGCTGGTCGCGCTGGCAAATGCAGACTATTCAATCACACTTGAGCCTGCGTGCCAGTTCGAGATCAGCATTTCCCCGCAGAAAGACCTGAATGATCTGGAAAGGATTTACAAGGGCTTTTATCAGCTGCTCCTTCCGGGACTTGAGAAGAGAAAACTTAAACTGGAGGCATGCGGATATCATCCAACGACACCAAATTCCCGGTTGGAACTCATACCAAAGAGAAGATACGAAATCATGGATAAGTACTTCAGGGATAAGGGTACACTTGGACGTTTTATGATGCGTTCAACATGCTCAACCCAGGTGTCCATAGACTATTTCTCAGAAGAGGATTTTGCACGGAAATTCAAGGCTCTGTACAGGATCTCTCCTGAAGCGGCAATGTATTTTAACAATTCACGTGTGGCAGATGATTTCCTCGAGGAAGCCGGCATAAAACAAGTAACAGGTAACGAGAACATGCGTTATCTGATCTGGCAGAAAACAGATGTTGACAGAGTTGACCTTTCAAAATATGTGGACGTTAAGCATCCGAAATTTGCGGATTATGCCAGATTCATATATTACACACCGCTTATGGTAGATATTTCATCCGGTGAAGAGCAGTATACCGAGCAGTGCGCGGCGGAGGTTTATAAAGACAGGGAAGTTACTGAAAAGGATATAAACCATATTATTTCTATGGTATTCCCGATCATCAGACTGAAGAATTTCCTGGAGGTCAGATTCGCTGACAGTATGCCTATTGACAGATCAATGGAATTTACAGCTTTTATTAAAGGACTTTTCATAAAGCCTGACAGCCTGTATAATTACCTGGATAATAACAGAGAAATAGTTTTCGAGGATCTGAAGAAGATTGCCGAAGAGAACTTGAGCATTTCAGAAAGGCACTATTTATGTTAACAATTGACACCTCAAAATGTATAGGATGCCAGACTTGTGTTTATGAATGCCCGAGCGGAGCATTAGCTGAAGCGGATGGAAAGATCAACTTCATACAGCCCAGATGTAATTACTGCGGACACTGCCTTGCAGCATGCCCGAGGGATGCGATAATCATTGACGGAGACGGATACTTCTACGAAGACGTTGAGGAATTCCACTTTGAGAAACCTGCAACACCTTATCAGATCAGGTCTCTGATCATGCTGCGCAGAAGCGTCAGAGAGTATTCTGATGAGGAAGTTACTGACGACCAGGTCCTGAAAATTCTGGAGGCAGGCAAATATTCACCTACAGCCAGAAACCTTCAGGGAAATATGTTCCTGGTTGTTAAATCTGAAGACGAAAGAGAAAAACTTCTACGGACAGCAGCAGAGTATGTCAATAAAAAAGGCGATGCTGTAATGGATGAGATGCCGGGTCTGGGACAGTTTTATAAGCTGAAATATAAGAGGTATATCGAAGACAACGAGGATAATTTCTTCTACTGCGCGCCGGTTATTCTTTTCGTATTTGCCGATAATGATCTGGACGGAGCAATTGCGGCCGCCAATATGGGCTTTATGGCGAATGCGCAGGGACTGGGATATTGTTTCGCACAGTCACCTACAGAGATTTTCGATGACCCGGAAATCAGAAAGATGTACGATATTCCTGATAATAAGAAGTGCGTTCTGACACTTCTGGTTGGATATCCGGAAGCCTCGTATTTCTGCTCAGTACCAAGGAAAGATCCTGAAATAATCTGGAAATAAAATAAGAGATGCATCGTCAGGTGCATCTCTTTTTATTTGTCTATATATTTGTTTACAAAATCAAATATCTTATTCCAATACATTTCTCCGCCTGTATATGCCGAAGAAGCATGTACGGCCCCTTCAATGGCCAGCTTTTCTTTTGGCCCCGGATGAGCGTTATAGCATTTATCTAACATTTCAAACGGCACAAATCTGTCTTCGGTACCATGCATGAAAAGCATTGGTATATGGCATTTAGCCAGCTGTTTGGTGGCGAATCCGTCCCGCCAGATATTAATGCCGGTATACAGTCTGATAGAAATGCTGCCTATCCAGATCAACAGGTTTGGCGGGAGTTTGAGCATATTCTTGAAACTGTGTTTCAGCTGTTCAATGATTGATGAATAGCCGCAGTCTTCAATAGCGCATATTACATTATCAGGAAGAGGCTCGCCTACAGCCATCATCACAGACGCAGCGCCCATTGATACTCCATAAACAACAATCTGAGGACCGTCATAATTGGCATTGATATAATCAATCCATCCACAGATGTCTTTTCTTTCAGGCCATCCGAATTCAATATATTTGCCTTCTGAAATATCGTGGCCTCTGGCAGCGGGCAGCAGAATTGAAAATCCTTTGCCATAGAACTTCTCAGCATAGAATCCCATCTCTGCAGCATGGCCTGTGTATCCATGACAGATGATGCAGAATTTATCTGAATGACCCGGGTTTTCAACAAGAAGAGCGCGTAGTTTCAGACCATCAAAAGACTCTTGGGTTATCTCAATTGCTCCATGCTCGAAAGCCCATTTTTTCTTCATATCCCAGTGTTCAACAAGAGGCTTGTCGTCACCGGTATTCTTGGCTCTTTTGCTGATGCGGACAACCTTATCACTGCGCCTCATTCCCACGGTGAAAAAGATTTCACCAAGGATAATGGCGATGATTATGGCCAGAACGGATACAATTGCAAGTATGATCAAAAATGTCTTCAACTTTCAGCTCCGAAAAGTGTAAAAATTTAACTAAAAAATCACCAAAATATAATAGCTTAATACTGTTGAAAAAACAATAAAAAAAGGTTATCATTCTGTTATCACATATTAAAGTGTTAAAGAGTGAAATTTGAAAGGAGACATAATATGGGACTTATTAGAGCAGCATTGGGTGCATTAGGAGGAACACTTGCCGACACATGGAAAGAGTTCTTCTATTGCGAAGCTTTAGACAAAGAGGTAATGATGGTTAAAGGCCAGAAGATGATCGGCAACCGTTCATCAAACTATAAGGGCAATGACAACATTATTTCTAACGGTTCCGGCATTGTTGTAGCAGATGGACAGTGCATGATTATTGTTGACCAGGGCAAAGTTGTTGAAGTTTGCGCTGAGCCGGGTGAATTCACATATGATACATCTACAGAGCCAAGTTTGTTCACAGGCAGCCTTGGCACAGCAATCAAGGACACATTCAAGACTATGCTGACTCGTCTTGGATACGGCGGCGACACAGGAAAGGATCAGAGAGTTTATTACTTCAACACCAAGGAACTTGTTGATAATAAATTCGGCACATCCAATCCGATTCCGTTCCGTGTAGTAGACAATAATATAGGACTTGACCTGGATACAGCTATCCGCTGCTCAGGTGTATATTCCTACAAGATCACTGACCCGATCCTCTTCTATGTAAATGTTTGCGGTAATGTAAGAGACGAGTACAGACGTTCTGAGATTGAGACACAGCTGAAGACTGAGTTTATCAGCGCTCTGCAGCCGGCATTTGCTAAGCTGTCAGATCTTCAGATCCGTCCAAACCAGATCATTTCTCACAACAAAGAGCTCGAGCAGGCAATGAATGCTGAGCTGACAGAGAAATGGAGCCAGTTGAGAGGTCTTTCAATCGTCAGCATCGCTTTAGGCAGCGTTACACTTCCTGAAGAAGATGCAGCTCTTATCAAAGAGAAACAGGCCAAGAGAGCAGATGCAGGCACATACAGTGATCCTTCACTGGCAGCCGGCATGATGGCCGGAGCTACAGCTGACGCTCTTAAGACAGCAGCAGGCAATGAAGGCGGAGCTATGAACGGATTTGTAGGCATGGGTATGGCCATGAACAATGGCGGAGCTACTGTTAACGGACTGTTCCAGCAGGCAGCAGCTCAGCAGGCAGCAGCACCTGCACCGGCACCTGCAGCAGCAGGCTGGACATGCGAATGCGGCCAGACCGGCAACATGGGCAATTTCTGCCAGAACTGCGGAGCTAAGAAGCCTGAAGCACCTGCAGCACCTGCAGCAGCATTCTGCACAGAGTGCGGCGAGAAACTGACAGAAGGCGCTAAATTCTGCCCGAACTGCGGCACAAAGATTGGCTAATAATAATTAAACTTATGATCATCAGGCGTCTGGAGATTTCTTTAGACGCCTGAGATTGTTGCGACAGGAGATTTATTATGGCAGATATTCAGGAATATAAGTGCCCTTGCTGCGGCGGTGCCATCCAATTTGACACCACCGTGCAGAAAATGAAGTGTCCATACTGTGACACTGAATTTGATGTGGCCAACTTACGTTCTTTTGATAAAGAGCTGGAGAAGACTACCCAGGAAGACCAGATGAGATGGGAGACACCGGGTAAGGTCTGGCAGGAAGGCGAAACTGAAGGCATGCGTGTTTACGTATGCAAGTCCTGCGGCGGCGAAATAATCGGCGATGCGAACCTGGGTGCCACCAAGTGCCCATACTGCGGTAATCCTGTTGTTTTGATGGGACAGTTTGCCGGCGATCTGAAACCTGACCTGGTTATTCCGTTCAAACTTGACAAGGAAGCTGCCAAGAAGGCTCTTTTTGAGCATTATAAAGGCAAGCCATTCCTGCCAAAGGTATTTAAGAATCAGAATCATATTGATGAGATAAAGGGCATTTATGTCCCGTTTTGGCTCTTTGATACTGATTCACATGGAGATATCACATATCGGGCTACACGTATCAGAACATGGTCTGATAGTGAATACAGATATGTTGAGACCGAATATTACGCCCTTTACCGTGAGGGTGATATCAGATTTGAAAGTGTTCCGGTTGACGGATCTTCCCAGATGCCGGACGCAATGATGGAATCAATAGAGCCTTTCCATATGGCTGATGCTGTTGATTTCCAGACCGCGTATCTGGCCGGCTATCTGGCTGACAGATATGATGTTGATGCTAATGCCAGCATTGGCAGGGCTAACGAGAGGATCAAGACCAGCACAGAGAGTGCTTTCGCGTCTACGACAGGCGGTTATGCTACAGTTATTCCTGCCGGCAGCAATATTACACTGCACAACAGCGAAGCAAAATACGCGCTGCTTCCGGTATGGCTTTTAAATACTACGTTCAAAGGCGAGCATTATCTGTTCGCAATGAACGGCCAGACCGGCAAGTTCGTTGGTGATCTTCCTGTAGACAGCGGCAGATTCTGGTCCAAATTCTTTATGTTCACCGGCATTTTTGCCGTTGCAGCATTTATTGTCGAGATTCTGCTGAAAGTATTTGGATCGTGAGGGAGGTGACTGATATGAAGAAGAGATTAACTGCATTATTCATATTTATGGCACTGTTCCTTGCAATCAGTATTACTGCTTTCGCTGAGAGCAAGTATGTTGTTGATGACGCTGACCTGTTGACTGACAATCAGGAATCTTTCCTTTCGTCAAAGCTGGAAGGCATCAGCAACAGACAGGGTATTGATGTTGTGGCTGTTACAACTGAAGATACTGAATTATTGGACACAGCGACATACGCGGATGTATGCGCACAGCGTGATGAATATGGACCAGACGTGGTTCTTTTGCTGATCGATATGCAGAGCCGCAAGCTCTATATTTCCACAAAAGGCAAATGCATAGCTGCGTTCACCGATGCCGGTCTGAATTTTATCCTGGATGAAATTATGGATTACGCGTCAGCAAGTGATTATACTTCTGTAATAGAGACTTTTGCAGATGATGCGGATGAATTCATGGCACAGTATAACACCGGCAGGCCATATGATACTGATTTTCTCCCGGGTCAGGATACCAAACAGGCTAATGCCCTGGATGGATTTGATTGGGGCAAGGCTGCTTTGATCGCTATCGTTATTGGATTACTGATCGCGCTTATTATCACGCTGGTAATGCGCAGTACACATAAGTCAGTCAGCTATAAGACGGAAGCTCATGATTATATGGTTCCCGGCAGTATGGTTTTAACGAATAGCTCAGATCAGTTCCTGTACGTTCATATTGACAGGACTCCGATTCCTAAGAGTAATGATAGTAATAACCGCGGAGGCTTTGGCGGCGGCGGATCCAGTACTCATTTCACCAACGGTGTCCAGCATGGCGGCATGGGAAGAGGTTTTTAATAAAACATAAGGAGAAGGCATGAGCAAGAAGATAAGAACTCCAGAAGTTGACGAATTATTCAGTGCTATAGCATCACTTAATACAGTTGAGGAATGCTATAAGTTTTTTGGTGATGTCTGCACCGCTAATGAGGTTTTATCAGTTGCCCAGAGGTATCAGGTTGCAAGACTACTGGAAGAGAAGTGTACATATCAGGAAATTGCAGAGAAATCCGGTGCCTCCACTGCTACTATCAGCAGAGTCAAAAGGTCAATGGATGACGGCAATGACGGATACAGAATGACATTTGACAGACTTAACAAAAAATAGGGTTTTTAAATGATTCAAGGACTTAATAACAAGCAGAAAGAAGCGGTTCTTAATACAGAAGGGCCGCTTCTGATATTAGCGGGAGCCGGTTCAGGCAAAACGCGTGTAATTACAAACAGAATAGCGTATCTGATCCAGGATAAGCATGTTGATCCGAAACATATCCTGGCAATCACTTTTACTAATAAAGCTGCTGAGGAAATGCGGGAAAGAGTGCAGCAGCAGGTTGGAATGGACGCAGGAGGTGCCTGGATCAGCACCTTTCATTCATGCTGTGTCCGAATACTGAGAATGTACAGCCATCTGATCGGATATGATAATAACTTTTCCATCTACGACGCTGACGATCAAAAGACAGTAGTTAAGAATATTTGCAAGAAGCTTGAAATAGATACCAAGAGGTTCAAGGAGAAATGGTTCATCGGTCAGATTTCCTCTGCCAAGGATGAACTGATCAGTCCTGAACAGTTTGAAATGAATGCCGGCAGCGACTATTACCTTAAAAAGGTGGCTTCGGTCTACACAGAGTATCAGAAAGAATTAAAGAAAAATAATGCATTTGATTTTGATGATCTGATATGTAAGACCATTGAACTGTTTAAGGTGGAACCGGAAATCTTGGAGAGATTTCAGGACAGATTCAGATATATTTCCGTTGATGAATATCAGGATACCAACACAGCCCAGTTCAAGCTGGTCAGCATGTTGGCGAAAAAATACCAGAATATCTGTGTGGTTGGTGACGACGATCAGTCAATTTATAAGTTTAGAGGAGCTAATATTGGCAACATCCTGAATTTTGAAAAGGTTTTTCCTGATGCCAAAGTCATCCGTCTGGAACAGAATTACAGGTCCACTAAAACTATCCTTGACGCAGCCAACGCAGTTATCAGCAACAATACCCAGAGGAAAGAAAAGATACTCTGGACTGAAAACGAACAGGGCACCAAGATCAGATGGGTATTTGCTGACAATGCCGCAATGGAGGCTGAGAGGGTTGTTTCAATAATTAAGGATTTTCTTAAAGATGGTTATAACCTTAATGACTGTGCATGCCTTTACAGGACTAATTCGCAGTCCCGAGCATTAGAGGAAGCATTTATCCGTGCCAATATGCCTTATAAAGTTGTAGGCGGCGTCAACTTCTATCAGAGAAAAGAAATTAAAGATGCGCTGGCATACCTGAAAACGATAGACAACGGCAAGGATGACGTTTCTGTCAGAAGGATAATCAACACGCCTAAGAGAAACATTGGCGCTGCCAGCGTTAATGCCATACAGAGTTTTGCCAACGACCGTCAGATCAACTTTTATTCTGCCCTTGATATGGGCGTGGATGAGGGCGTATTTGGCAAGGCAGGAGAGAAGCTTCGTTCATTCAGGAACCTTATTGAAGATCTGAAAGCAGAGGCTGAAGAAGTTTCACTGAAAGAATTGGTAGATGATGTCCTGCTCAAATCCGGTTATCTGGCTGATCTGCAGGCTGAGAATACTGTTGAGTCCCAGACCAGGATTGAGAATATTGAAGAACTCATAAACAAAGTTGTTTTATATGAAGACACAGCTGCAGAACCCACTCTGGGCGGCTTCCT
Organism: Lachnospiraceae bacterium; assembly: GCA_017441295.1. Taxonomy (GTDB): domain Bacteria; phylum Bacillota; class Clostridia; order Lachnospirales; family Lachnospiraceae; genus RGIG5612. The sequence goes on along the minus strand of JAFRYA010000027.1, from coordinate 2,749 downwards.
GGAGGAAGTTTCCCTGGTAGCTGATATAGATTCATGGGACAGCGCTGATGATTATGTGTCATTGATTACAGTTCATTCTGCCAAAGGACTGGAGTTTCCTAACGTTTTCCTGTGCGGTATGGAGGACGGCCTCTTCCCGATGAGCGCAGCTATTAATTCTGAAGATCCTACTGATCTGGAGGAAGAAAGACGCCTGGCTTATGTTGCTATTACCAGGGCCAAGAAGAATCTTATCATTTCAGGAGCCAGATGGAGGATGATCCAGGGTGAGACCATGACATCCATCAAGTCCAGATTTGTTAAGGAAATTCCGCCGCTTCTCATAGAAGAAGACCGTAATAATACATTTGTTCCGAAAAGAAATGAGTTTGAAACCACCAGACCATCTGCAGGCAAAGATTTCTTTTCAGCTAAGCCGTATGCTGCATCAGCTGACAAGAAACAGTTTGAGGTTAAAAACGGCGGAGCGCTTGATTATGCGGTAGGAGATATGGTCCATCACATGAAATTTGGTGATGGCTGTGTGCTTTCTATTGATCAAGGCGGCAGGGATTATGAAGTGACTGTGGATTTCGGCGGAGAATACGGAGTCAAGAAAATGTTTGCTTCGTTTGCAAAACTAAAAAAACTATAGACAGTTTTATTGCAAAATGCGCCTTAATAAGATAAAATTAACAAAGAAATTAATCAAATTTACATAGAAAGGAAGAACAACATGAATAAGAAAATAGAAGATATTATCCAGGTTACCAAATTAAACGAACTTCTTACCAAGAGACAGAATAGAGAGAGTAGCAAGAAAGCTATAATTATTATCTTATGCTGCCTTGGTGGTCTGTTGGTTCTTTCAGCAATCGGATATGCGGTTTACAGATTCTTTGTATGCCGTGATGACGAGTATGATCTGTATGATGATCTGGACAATTATTATGATGATGACGACACAGATGATGCTAAAGAAGAGGATTTTGCTGAATAATTTCAGCTAAGGATCAATCATTAAGGCAGACCGTCTGTTCGGCCTGCCTTTTTATTTTTTGGAGATATGAAAAAGGGACAGATTTACGAAGGATTAGTTACTGAATACAGATTTCCGAATAAAGGGGTGGTCCTCTGTGATGGAAAGGAGGTCGTTGTTAAAGGCGCCCTTCCGGGACAGAAGATCAGATTCACTGCATCCAAGATCCGTGCGGGAGTCTGCGAAGGCCGACTTTTGGATGTGTTAGAACGTTCTCCTTTGGAGGATTCTCAGCCTGCATGCTGTCATTTCGGCGAATGTGGTGGCTGTACTTATCAGAACTTATCATATGAGAGTCAGCTTAAACTCAAGTCAGAAGCGGTTAAGGACCTTATTAGTTCTGTTTACCCGGAGTTCGTTTTTGAAGGTATCAAAGGCAGTCCGGTAAGACACGGCTATAGAAACAAAATGGAGTTTACCTTCGGAGATGAATGCAAAGATGGTCCATTCGCACTGGGTCTTCACCGTAAGGAGAGCTTTCATGACATTGTTAATGTCAGGGACTGCAGCATTGTTCATGAGGACTTTAATATAATCAGGAATGCTGTTAGAGATTTCTTCAACGAGTATTATGTACGTGGTGAGATTGATTTCTACAAGAAAACCACGCACAGAGGTTACCTGCGTCATCTTCTGATCAGAAAGGCTGTTAATACAGGAGAAATATTAATTGCACTTGTCACTGCATCGCCATCCGGCAGTGACAGGCTGTCTGATGAGCAGACAATAATCGATGCTTTCAGGAATATGGTTTTAAGCCTTAACCTGGAAGGACATATTGAAGGTCTAATACACATATACAATGATGCGCTGTCTGATGTGGTTAAAGCCGATTCCTCAGAAATATTATTTGGTAGGGATTATATTTACGAAACCATATGCGGCCTAAAGTTTAAGATTTCGACATTTTCATTTTTCCAGACGAATTCTCTGGGCGCGGAAGTATTATATCGCAAGGCACTCGAATATGCTTCATTTGATAAAGGTGGAGTTATTTATGATCTGTATTCCGGCACGGGTACAATAGCCCAGCTGATGTCACCTGTCGCAGAGAGAGTGATCGGAGTTGAAATAGTTGAAGAAGCTGTTGAGGCTGCCAAGGAAAACGCTGCATTAAATAACATAGATAATGTTGAATTTATAGCCGGTGACGTTCTTAAGGTCATTTGCGGAGATGAAGGAGAAAACCTTCCTGCTCCGGATCTCATCATTCTGGATCCTCCGCGCGAAGGTGTACATCCTAAAGCACTTGGCAGAATTCTTTCATATGGAGTAGACAAGATAGTATATATCAGCTGCAAACCAACATCACTGGCTGAAGACCTGAGGGCATTTAAGAACGAAGGCTACATAATTGAAAAGGCCAGCTGCGTGGATATGTTCCCGGATACAGTGCATATCGAGACGGTGGTATTGATGACGAAGGAATAACCAAATCGAAGCTTGTGGAGAATACTATGCTGAGAAAAATAATAGATTATCAGAAAATAGATACAAGAAAGTTGATGGATGTGTATTCCGAAAGCAATTACGAAAACACAGATTACTTTTTCCATGACGAAGCAGATAAAGAAGCAGCCGTCCAAAAAGTTGAAGCGGGGTTTCTGGATTTCCTAAAGAACGACTTTTTCAAAAAGGCAGAAGCAGCATACTGGGTCCTTGAGATAGATGGGGTTTATGTCAGTGCACTAAGAACGTGTATGATTCAAAAAGGTCTGTACTACCTTGAAG
>JAFRYA010000026.1 GCA_017441295.1 Lachnospiraceae bacterium | reverse complement strand
GAGCAAGCTGCCTGGCAGATACGAAGGATAGCGCCCTTTGCAAGGCCCTGAGCCATAAGTGTAGGAGCAACCATCGGGATACCGATCTGCATGCCGGCCATAACGTTTGCAACACATCCTACTGTGATAGCGATAACAAGACCGCATACCCATGGAGATCCGTTTGCTGCGCCAAGTACGCCGCCGATAATGGTCATGAATGCTTCAGTGCTCATGATAACTGAGCCGAAGCCAACTACTGCGAATACGCAGATGGTCAGTTCAGCAGTGAGCTGTACTCTCTGCTTAACTGTCTTCTGCATTACCTGGAATGTGGTCATGCCTTCATTGCCCGGCTGCTTCTTGTAGTATGGGAAGAAGATGATAGCTGAAACGATACCGCCAGCGATCATGCAGAAGCCGATGTGCAGATGTAAGAACATGAACAGGCAGAATGTAAGTACCAGAGGGATAAGGCAGATAGCCCAATGTGGTCTCTGAACGCCTTCCTTGAACTCCGGTGCGCCTGGGAGCTCGGTGAATCCGATACCCTTCTTCTGGTATTTGCGGCCTGAAGAATAGATATAGAAGTAACCGATAACGAAGCAGATAACGCATGAGATAAGACATGCAGGCCATGCTGTAGCAGGTCCGATGTTTGGTGTGCCATCGCCAATGTTCATGAGGTTCATACAGATCTGGATAGCTGTGTTCGGGCAGAACGGCAGGGTACCACAGCAGTATGTACACATGAGCAGTACAGGGATGATACGACGAGGCAGGTTAACCTCACGGCACATAGACATAAGAATTGGAAGCAGTGCCATCTGGCAAGCCATAGCGTCGATTCCGCCGTATGTAAGGAGCAGGAATACAACGAATGCTGTAAGGCATACTACGTGAACACCACGAGCGCCTTCAGTTCCCTTACGTGCGAACAGTCTCAGGATCGCATGTGCAATTGAGTCTGAAGCACCTGCTGCTGAGTAAAGTCCGGCGAAGAATGTTGCGCCGAAGAATACGAACCACAGCATTGACAGGGAGTTTGCACCACCCTGCATGAATGTGCCGGTGATGGATGAGAATACATCCAGTTTGTTGAAAAGTGCAACGATTATTGCTGCTAAAATAGCTACAGCAACAAGATCCCAGCCCTTAAAGCTGATGATGTTGAAGGCTAAAATAGCGACAACAATACCAATAATACCAAGTGCCATTATTATTTCCTCCTAAAAATTTCAACCTTGAGTTTGTCAATTTGTGTGAATAATTGATCTCAATTTACTCTATATTCCATTACTGCCGGCGGGAAAATGGCTGCTCCCGCCGGAGTAAACAGAAACGTAATTATTTCCTGGTCGGCATAACCGGCTCCAGATATTTGCCCCAGATCTTGCGGCCATCTTCCATCATCTTCTTCTGCTCTTCTGAGAAGACATATCCGGTTGGCTTAAGATCAACTGTTGCCAGCTGCTCTGCATCATGATGCTCTTTGCCGTGTGGTGACCAACGTGTGATCTCGATGCCTCCATCCCACTTGATGCCTTTGATCTTGCCATCCTCGATGATAGGATCGCCTTCGTAGTCGCAGATTGCGCATGCGCAGCGTCCGTTACGGATAACAACAAGGTCATTGTGGCAAACCGGGCAAACGCCCTCTTCGCCGTGATACTCGATAGGACCTTCGGTCTTCTTGAGCTCGAATGCTACGTTATGTCCCAGCTGGGTTGCTCTGTCAAGAGCTGCCTGGTTGCAGAGAACCATGCCTACAGCAGGTGTTCTGTGCAGCTTCATCTGGTCTACCAGATGCATCTGGCTGCCGAGCATCTCAGAGCCGGTGAAGTTGATGATAGGCATGAACAGTGATGTCCAGTCAGATCCGCCAACACCGATTGATGCGCATACGCGGCGCTCATTAGCACCGAACTTAGCACTGTTGTGCAGACCTACGCTGTGGCATCTGTTCAGCATAACTGTCAGGATGCCAGGAGGCATCAAATGATATGCCGGTGCTGCGAAGATGATACCGTCAGCTTCTTTGATCATATCAGTCAGCTGCTTGTAATCATCAGCATCCCATGGGTACATGCAGTGAACTTCCTTGTTACCAGCCATAACTTCAGGGTCACGGCCTAACTTTGTGCAGAGCTCACAGCCTGTACATGGCTTAATGTAATAGTCATGAAGACGGGCGAATGCAACCTCTAATCCATCGTCTTCGCATGCCTTAAGGGCATGTTTCAGTAATATTTCACTATTACCGTTGCGGCGTCCAGCGCCAATACCTAAAACCTTCATTTTTACCTCCGATAATTATCTTTTTGGCATTACCGGATCAAGGTATTTGCCCCAAACCTTGCGTCCTTCCTCCATAGCTGTCTTTTGTTCCTCGGTAAAGACATATCCCTTGCCCGGAATAAACTTAACAACATTGAACTGCTCATCATCATGGTGCTGTACACCGGCTGGTGACCAGCGGGTGATCTCGATGCCGCCATCCCAATTGATGTGATCGATCTTGCCGTCAACGATTACAGGATCGCCTTCGTAGTCGCAGATTGCGCATGCGAAACGTCCATGACGGACTACCATGACGCTGTTATGGCATACAGGACAATAGCCATCGTCTTCAGCGCCGCCGCGGAAGTATGTAGTGCCTTCCTTAAGTGAATCAGCGACTCTCTTGCCTAAGAGCTTAGCTCTGTCGAGGGCTTCCTGATTGCACAGAACCATGCCGATAGCAGGTGTTCTGTGAAGCTTCATATGATCTACCAGTCTCATCTTGGAACCGATCATCTCTGTAGCGGTGAAGTCCAGGATAGGCAGGAACAGACTGGTCCAGTCTGAACCGCCAACGCCTATAGTCGCGCATACTCTGTGCTCTGACTCCGGTACCGGCCAGTATTTGCCAGCCAGGCCTGCGCAGTGGTTGCGGTTAAGCATTACTGTGCCGATGCCCGGCGGCATCAGGTGATAAGCAGGTGCTGCAAGAATCAGACCGTCTGAGCCTTCGCAGAGGTCTATCAGCTGTCTGTAATCATCAGAATCCCACGGATACATGCAGTGTGTCTGTGGATTCTTGTGCTCAGGATCAGCCGCCTGTGCGCGGTTCAGCTTGGTGCAGAGCTCGCAGCCTGTGCATGGATTAATCTTGTAGTCGTGGAGACGTATAAATGCTACCTCGAGACCTTCCTCTTCGCAGGCTTTAAGAGCCTGCTTGAGCAGTATCTCGCTGTTGCCCATACGACGTCCCATTGAAATTCCTAAAACCTTCATTCCTGTGCTCCTAAAACAAGTATTATTTTTTAACACGTACACCTGTCAGCTGATATGTTCCAAGAGGAGCTGTAGCTGTGCCGGTGATGGTGTCACCGTCAAGCTCGCCGTCAACCTCTGACTCCCACTGCTGGCAAGGTGTTGAATAATAAACTTTGAAATGGAAATGTTTGCCGTCCCATGTGCCGCGGCGGAAGCAGTGCTGTTTCCAGAAATAAGTTGGGAACATGGTACCCTTTAACTGTTCTCCATCTAAGAAAAGAACCATCTCGCCATAGCTGTTCAGGTCGCCGCCTGTAGGCTGCTGCTGGCGAAGTCTGCACTTATATGTGCCTTCAATACTTCTATCTACTGCCATTGTAGTTATCTCCTTTCCCGAATTGATCAGCTGCGCATATAGACCTTAGAGATCTCAACGAGCATGCCGCTGTTGTCCAGCATATAGACTGCGCGGTCTCCGCCTGGGATGCCGCAGTGTGCTTCATCGTAGAAGTTGTCAACAAGGATCTCAATGTCGTCTCTTGCGTACATGTCATCCATGAACTTGTCAATGTCTTCTACATAGAAGTTGAGGTGTTTAAGTCCTACTGCGAACTCATAATCCTCGTAGTCAAATGGACGAGCGTCGATAATTTCGTACATCTCAAGGTAGAAATTACCTAACTGCAGCCACCATGCCTTCGGGAAAACACCAGGGTTCTTCTCATCTGATCTGGCTTCAACAATTTCGAAACCGAAGATGTCATGATACCACTTGGCGCTCTCTTCAAGATTGTGAACAAAGATGCCAACGTGCTGGATAGCAATCTCTCCGTAAGGTTTGTTATTATCCATTGTTACATTCCTCCTTTTCCCCTAAGGGTTTAATGTAGTAATAATGCATACGTGACTATTCAACAATTTGTTGAAAATGCACAAAAAACACGCCTAAACAATAATTCATATGTGAATTATAACAATTTTTCCCTTTTAGTACAATAGTGAGGACACATTTTCTTCACAAATTGCCTTATCTGTACACGGCTTCAAAATAATACCATTTATCGTCTATTTTTTCCGTGTAGCCTTTATATTTGTATGAACAGCCTCCGTCATAAGACCACGACCATCCATCTCCGTCTTCATGAAGCTCATACAGGTAAATTCCCTGGAAAGCCATTGGCACGTCATCTTCGCTGTAATATACGCCCTTATGTGTTGTATATGCGCTGATTCCATTAGTCTGGCTCATAGTAAACTGGACCATTTCATGATTAGTGAGATAATAGGTAACGCTGTTGCAGCCTTCACATGTCAGCTTGCCAATGCCGTTCTTTTTCTCCATACCTCTGGCCGCAACAAGTTCGAACATGTCTCTGTTTTCATTGAAATATCCAATAACCTCTTCTTTCTTGGTGCCGGCAGTATTTCTGAAAGATGTATAGCATCCAATAATGAGAACAGCAGCAATAATGATCAATGACCAGCTTCTGATCTTCTTGTTGGTCTCTTCAGATCTTTTTTCTCCCATTTTGAACTTGTCAAAAAAGCCCATGGTAAATCTCCTTAAGTAGAACTATTTAAGCAATCATTCCGGTATATTTGTCTCTGCATTTGCGGCAATCTCGCCTGCTGCCATCGCTCTGGCTTTGAGTTCCTTGTCTATGCGATGGAAAAGGAAGTGATATCCAAAAATACAGATAAAAACGAGCGATGCATAGGCAATCAGGATGATGTTGTATGATCCGGTAGCCTCTTTAAGAAGTGATGCAACGAACGGTGAAACAGCGCCGCCCAGATGGGTCATGGCCTGCATAACTGTTACAACACTTGAAAAGTAGATCGCGTCGTACATGTATTTGATCGACGTAGGCGGTGTCAGTGACTGCCAGCTGTAAGCGATTCCGAAGAAGAACGCGAACGAGAATCCTAATACCGGTGACGGATATACGTTCAGGATGATAAGCATTATGATGCATCCGATGATATCCGTTACGGTCTGAAGGGTTACAGTGAACTTGACTCCGACCTTGTCATTTAATATGCCTACTACAATCTTGCTCAGGATCAGTATGAAATATACCGCGCTCATGATAACTGATACGGTACCCATTTCAATGCCTGCTGATTTGAGCATTGGCGCGATGTTCGCGTAAATAGGTCCCATACTGAAGCCTGTGAAGAAGCTTACAAGCAGGAAAATGATCATGTTAGGCAGTTTAAGGACCGTAGAAAGTCCGAATTTCTGCTCCTTTGCGGCTTCTTCTTTCTGCACCTGAGCATTAGCGCCAGACTGGGCATTAGGTCTTTCCTTACCCAGTATTATGATCGGCAGAACTCCGACTACAGCAATAGATACCATAATAATAAATGAAGTTCTCCATCCATAATGCGCTACCAGGCTCTGAACGATAGGGTTGAAAATCATGCCACCAACGCCTGAGCCTGTAAATATAAGTCCCAGTGCCCTGCCCTGCTTGTCAGGCGGGAACCAGTTATGTACAAAAATCGAAATAGGTATGTCTGCCAGGAAGGCAAAAGCTATACCTGTGATTACTGCCCAAAGCACCATGGTAACCTTGCTTGGCGCAAGCGCTGCGAGCAGATAAGCAATAATATAAAGCACAATACCTGTGATAAGAACCAGTCTGAGGCTCTTAAGCACTTTGCGTACATACACAAAAACGAAGCTGATAACTGAGATGATGAAGCTGGAAATACTGATGCAGAGAGTAAAGAAACTGTTCTGCCAGCCCATGTCTTCACTGATGTACACAATAAATTGGGACTTGGTAGCTCCCAGCATACCAAGAATAAAAACATTCATCAGAAAGCAGCCAACTGCGATCAGGATGGCTCTTACCGGTGTTTTCTGTGTACCTTCCAAAATAATTTCTCCTTTACTGATTGGTTATTTTATTCTAACACTTATTACCAGAATTACGATACCAAAAGTATAAAAGAGCTGATTATATTTTAACACTATAATCAATACTGCGGTATCAAAAATATAAAGGGGGCTTACCATATTATACGATAAGCCCCGTAAAAAATGCCGTTAACTTATTCAATAATATTTGCTTCCGCGTTTGCCGCTATGGCTCCTTCCGCCAGTTTGGCTGCTGCCACTTCCTTATCTCTCTTGTGGAAGATAATGTGGTATCCGATGATGCACAGCAGAACCAGCGCCGCATAAGCGATCAATATGATGTTGTATGATCCGGTTGCCTCTTTAAGAAGTGAAGCGATGAACGGTGATACAGCGCCTCCCAGGTGTGTCATGGAAACCATGACCGTGATAACACTGGAGTAATAAACCGGATCATATATGTACCTGATCGATGCCGGAGGCGTCAGGGCCTGCCAGCTGAACGCGATACCGAAGAAGAACGCGAATGCGAATCCCAGTACCGGTGACGGATAAACGTTCAGGATTATAAGCATGATTATGCAAGCGATTATATCCGTTGCAGCCTGCATTGTTACGGTAAACTTAACGCCTACCTTGTCATTTAATATACCTACTACGATCTTGCTGAGGATCAGTATGAAGTAAACCGCGCTCATGATTACCGATACTATACCCATGTCAATACCTGCTGATTTAAGCATAGGAGCAGTATTCATGTAGATAGGTCCCAGACTGAATCCGAAACAGAACGAGATCAGTACCAGCGGTATAATGTGCGGGAGCTTCAGTATGACTCCCAGACCAAATTTCTTGTCTTCTTTCGGAGGTGCAGGTTCGCCTTCAGCTACAGGTGTATCAGGTCTTTCTTTACCGAAGATCATGATCGGCATAACACCGACGATGGAGATAATGAGCATGATTATGAATGTCATTCTCCAGCCTGTGCTGGAAACAAGTGCCGAAATAATAGGATTGAAGATCATTCCGCCAACACCTGAACCAGTAAAGATAATGCCCAGGATGCTGCCCTGCCTCTTTGGCGGGAACCAGTTGCTGACATAGATTGCGATAGGTATATCAGTCAGGAATGCATGTCCGATGCCGCAAAGGATGGCCCACATAACGAGTGTAAACTTGCATGGGAACCAGGCCGAAAATACATACGCTACAGTGTAGATCAAAATACCGGTTATAACTATCATCCTGAGGCTTTTAATAACCTTTCGGATATAGTTGAACACTAAAGCAACAACTGAGATAAGAAAACTTGATATACTCATGCAAAGAGTCAGGAAGCTGTTGGCCCAGCCCATATCTTCACTGATGTATACAATAAACTGTGATTTTGTTGCTCCCATCATGCCCAGGATGAATACGTTCATGAGAAAGCATCCGATAACAATAAGTATGGCTCTGACCGGTGTTTTAGTCTTTTCCAAAGCCTGTCTCCTCCCTTTTAAGTCGTGTATCTTAAGTCTCATATGGAAGCCGGCAAAGCTGACTCTGCCGGCTTCCCAAAAGTGTATAAACTATTTAATAGCTTATCAGTCTTTGCGTCTGCATGGGATCGGGCGCATTGGTCCAGGCGGTTTGATCTTGCCGGCCTTGACGATTGCTCCCTCAGGACATGCGCTTACGCAGTTACCGCACTTGGTGCAGTCGATCTTGCTGATTACATGGATGAATCTCGGCTTGCCATCGATAGCATCCTCATCACAAGCGTCAACGCACTTGCCGCAGCCTGTACACAGGTTCTGAAGAACATGATATGTAATGTACTTCTTGCATGACAAAGCCTTGCAGTCCTTGGATGTAATATGGTCTTCAAGTTCTTTGCCGAACTTGTCAGCCAGTTCAAGGAACAGTTTGCCTGCCTGTGTTCCAACGCCGCACAGTGTCTGATGAACCATCTGCTTAGCCAGATTAACTGCCAGGTTGTAGCTCTCCATATTGGCCTTGCCATTCTGGATATCCTGGATGGTCAGCTTGATCTGGAGTGTGCCTTCACGACAGAAGATACATCTGCCGCATGTCTGGTCATTGCACTGTGTGATCAGCTTCAGGGCTACATCTGTGATACAGGTGTTAGCATCGAACGCTTCGATTTCATCACCTTCGAGTGACCAGATGTCGAAGCTCTGTGCCAGCTCGTCTTCACCAAATACATCGAAATCAGGGAATCCGGCGATAACGCCTCTGGCCTCTGCAACGCCGCCTGCTGCAGCAACTTCTGCCCAGGTCTGTCCCTGCTTAACAGTTACTTTGTTGGTGTCATTTACGAAGAACTCTCTGGTCTCAGGGAGCTTTCCGCTCAGACGTATGATGGCTGACGGAAGGAATGCGCATACCAGCTCGCCGTCAGGTGTGCAGATCGGCTTGTCCAGGCATGGATAACCCTGCTCACCATTCAGGTAACGGCCTACAGCTGTAGGAGCCATGAAAGGCATGCCGTATTCAACGTCATCAGCAGTTTTGACTTCAATTGCCTTGCCGGCAGCTGCGTCTTCAAATGCTTTGCCATCGCCTTTGCAGAGAACGAGTGCCTTCTCTGCTCCGATTTTTTCTCTAACAATCTCTACGGAATCGATCAGATCCTTGGCAGCGTCTATCCAGACGCTTTCTTTTCCCAGAGGATGAACTGCTTCGCAAACTAACAGTTTCTTGCCCTCTTTAGCAGCGTAGGCTTCCAAACGTTCCTTTTCCAAATTAAATGAATTCATGTTTGTACCTACCTCCTTATTTGAAATCCGACCAGAAGTGTGGACGGGAAACATTTAATCTGAGATCGCACTGCAGACATCTTTCAGCCTCGCAATGTCCCTCTTCACATGTAAATCCGATTGAGGATACGTCGAAGTCTTTCTTTCTCTCCTCAGCGTCACGCTCCTTAAGTTCTGTACGTTTAAGACCTGCAAATCCTTCAATTCTTCCGATATGAGGATCAGCTTTTCTTTCAACCAGCTGCTCGTCGATCTGACCGTCGCCGCCTAAGTATTTATCCATAAGTGATGCAACGTCACGAGCGCCTGCGATAGCGTCGATCAGGAACTTGGTACCTGTGATGACATCGCCTGCTGCGAATACGCCTTCAACTGAAGTTGTGTACTCGCTCTTGCCGGTTGCAGGGTCGATAGGATATCCAAACTTGTTCAATTCGATTCCAAACGCGTCGGTAAGTCCTGTAACCTGTCCTGCTGCGAATACGATTGAATCGCATGGGATTACATATGTACTGTCAGGGATAGCATCCTCGATCAGTGCTCTTGTGTCCGGATCAAAGCTGAAGCTGTTGATCTTGTGAACCTGAAGTCCGCATACTCTGCCGTTCTCTGCGAGGATTGCTTCGTTGGAATGTGAATCAAACAGATTTGCGCCTTCCTCAAGTGCAGCATCTCTCTCTGAAGGTGTTGCCTGTGAAGCGTCCTTCTCAAGACAAACAACGTTTACGGTCTTGCCCATTCTGACAAGTGTTCCGGCAGCATCAAATGCAACATTGCCGCCGCCGATGATGTTTACAGTCTGGCCGAAATCATAATCGATTCCAAGTCTCTGTGCCTGCAGTACGTCAAGTGCTGTATAAACCTGTGGCAGGTCAGCGCCAGGCAGATACATAAGCTTCTTACCTACTGATGTACCGATAGCAACCAGAACTGCGTCATAATCTTTCTTGAGTTCTGCAGCGTTCTCGATTTTCTTGTCACAGACGATCTTTACGCCGGTCTCTTCGATAACTTTAACTTCATCCAGAACAGCCTCTGTAGGAATTCTGTATGCAGGCATACCGCTGGTCATGTGTCCGCCAGGGATCTTCTTTGCCTCAAATACAGTTACGTCGTGGCCTTTCTTTCTTAAGTAGTATCCTGCTGTCAGTCCGCAGGCACCTCCGCCGATAATGGCAACCTTCTTGCCTGTGTCAGGTGCGCATGCTGTGTATTTTTCTTTCCAGCTCTGAGTCTTGTCATTCTCTGCAGCGAATCTCTTAAGGTTTCTGATTGACAGAGGATCATTCAGATCGCCTCTCTTACATTTCTCTTCGCAGCGGTTATTGCATACCAGACCGAGAGCGTGCGGGAATGGAACCTTCTCACGGATGATTCCTACTGCGGTGTCGCAGTCCCCCTCTTTAACCGCACGGATATACTCAGGAATGCTGATATGTGCAGGACATGTAGCGCGGCAAGGAACAACAGCGTCAGCATAAGTTGTTTCTTCTGTAATAAGTCCAACCTGATCCATGATGGAGCCTGTCGGGCAAACCTCGATACAAGCGCCGCAGAAACGGCATCCTGCGTCTGCAAGTGATACTCCGTCTTTTGTTCCAATACGGATCTCGCCCTTGATATGACGGTAGTCGAGAACCTTAACTCCACGCATGTCACGGCATGCATGAACGCATCTTCCGCAGCGTACGCAGCGGATCATCAGGTGCATGATCAGCGGATTGTCCTTGTTGTCAGGCACCGGCTTGGATGTCTTGTGCCAATGCTCCGGTGAAGCGCCAAGGAACTGATACATTGACTGAAGTTCGCATTTGCCGTACTTCGGACAGCCTGTACATTCTGACGGATGTCCTGCGAGGATGAGCTCCATAGCCATCTTACGCGTTTCATCAGCCTTAGGTCCGCGTACGGTAATCTTCATACCTTCTTTAACATATGTTGAGCATGCAGGCTTTGGGAATTCCTCGCCTTCAATTTCAACCGAGCACAGACGGCAGCCGCCGCTGGCCTCGAGATCCGGATGTTTGCAAAGATGAGGGATATAAATGTTGTTGCGCAGTGCAACTTCAAGTATTGACTCCCCTTCCTGACATTCAACCGAAATGTTGTCTATTATGATTTGCATAATAGTTCCTCCTATACCTAAAACTAATAATTTACTCGTTAATATACTCAGCTACATACTCGCCTGCCATACGTCCTGAATTCAGGCAGAATGCCATGGTGTTGCCAGGAAGTACGAACGGATATGTGTCGCCATAAATATTGCAGCAGTCAGTACCAACGCTGTAAAGGCCAGGGATCGGCTCCCAATCTTCGTTGATGGCTCTGAACTTTCTGTCGACCTTTACGCCGCCCAGTGTGCCGTATGCACCGATGAATGACTGAAGTGCATAGAAAGGTCCTTTACGTACAGGACGCATGAAGTGGTAGTCCTTGTTGAATACTGTATCTCTGCCGAGATCGCAGTCTGCGTTGTACTCTTCCAGAGTCTCCTGGAGACCTTTAAGCTTGATGCCTGTCTTCTCGCAGAGTTCCTCAATGGTATCTGCTTCGAAGTAATATTTGTAGCCTTCTTCTTTAGCAGCTTCAGCAGCCTCGTCAAAGTGATCGAATACTTCCTCACCCTGAACACCAGGGAAGTCAACACCTTTCTTCTTGTAGTACTTAAGAGTGTCTGAATCCATGATAGTGAAGCAGGTTCTGCCCGGCTGATTAAGGATACAGTTACCCATTGTAGCTGTATTTCCGATGCAGTCCTCAGGAACAAATCTCTCGCCGAGTTTGTTTACCCAGAGAAGCGGCTGACGGAATGCGCCTTCCAGATCGAAATGGTTCAGGTTATCAGGGATCTGATACATGAGTTCCATCATCATCTTGGACTTAGCTGCGCCGCACTCCCATGCCATACGGAGTCCGTCACCAACGTTGCCAGGAATACGGAAGCTGAACAGATCCTCGCCCCAGTTATAATCCAGGGTCTCTTTGATCATCTTAGGATTGTCGCCGTATCCGCCGCATGCCAGGATAACAGCCTTGCACTCTACTTCAACTTCTTCTCCGTTTGCATCAACACCCATAACGCCTGCAGCCTTGCCGTCCTTCATGATGACTTTCTTTCCAGGTGTTTCAAGGAGCAGTTCACAGCCCAGTTCCTGCATACGCTCTGTCATTTTTCTTGTCATTGTAGCTGCACATCTTGGACCGGGTTTCTGTCCAGGAGGCGGAGCAATAAGATGTCCTGTCTGCTCAGGCTGTGCAAATGCTCTCATACGGGTAGGTGTGTAAAGTGTTCCTCCTGTGAAGATAACTTCGATTCCCATATCTTCAAGCCAATCAATTGTATCGCCTGTTTTTCTGTAATAATCATAAACTAATCTTGCATCTGCCATCCAGTGAGCATAATGCATATGTTTCAGGAAGGCTTCATCAGCTGTAAGGTTTACACCCTTCATTCTCTGAAGCCTTGATCCTACCGCAAGAGGGCCCATACCCATGCTGGCTGCGCCGCCGGTAACCTTATTCTTCTCCAATGTAACAACTTTAAGTCCCTGCTCTGCTGCCGCGATACTTGCTGCCAGTCCTGAAAGACCTGCTGCAACAACGCAGACATCAGCCTGATATTTTTTCATCTTTTCTCCTCCTTTGTTGAATTTGTTGAATTATATGAAGTCATATTAATCTATTTTGAATTATATCATCTCACTATTATATTTCATTGTTAGCAATGCACAAAAAACAATACATTATTTATCCCTGCTTTACGATAAAAGGACTTACATAATAAAAAGGCCGGCACCATGCGGCACCGGCCATTTGCCAAAGTCAGATTACTGATTAATATATTCAGCTACATGCTCGCCTGCCAGGCGTCCTGAACTCAGGCAGAATGCCATGGTGTTGCCAGGCATTATGAACGGATAGGTATCTCCATAAATATCGCAGCAGTCTGTTCCTACGCTGTAAAGTCCCGGAATCGGCTCCCAGTCTTTATCTATACAACGGAATTTCCAGTCAACCTTTACGCCGCCCAGTGTTCCGTAAGCTCCGATGAATGACTGAAGCGCATAGAACGGTCCTTTACGTACCGGACGAAGGAAGTGGTAATCTTTATTGAAAACTGTATCTCTTCCGAAGTCGCAGTCGTTGTTGTACTGTTCAAGAGTTTCCTGAAGGCCTGCAAGTTTGATGCCTGTCTTCTCGCAGAGTTCCTCGATGGTGTCTGCCTCGAAATAATACTTGTATCCTTCTTCTTTGGCTGCTGCAGCCGCTGCATCAAAGTGATCAAATACTTCTGTACCCTGAACGCCCGGGAAGTCAACGCCTTTCTTCTTGTAATACTTAAGGGTATCGGAATCCATGATCGTGAAGCAGGTGTGCCCCGGTTGGTTAAGGATGCAGTTACCCATAGTGGCTGTATTGCCGATGCAGTCTTCCGGAACGAAACGCTCGCCGAGTTTGTTGACCCACAGCAATGGCTGACGGAACGCGCCTTCCAGATCGAAGTGGTTCAGGTTGTCAGGAATCTGGTACATAAGTTCCATCGTCATCCTTGATTTAGCCGCGCCGCACTCCCATGCCATTTTAAGGCCATCACCTACGTTACCCGGAATCCTGAAGCTGAACAGGTCTTCGCCCCAGTTGAATCCAAGGTTGTCTTTGATCATCTGGATATTATCGCTGTATCCGCCGCATGCCAGAATGACCACCTTGCTTTCAATCTCAATTTCTTCGCCATTTGCATCGGTTGCTAAAACGCCTGCAGCCTTGCCGTCTTTCATAATGACTTTCTTGCCCGGGGTTTCAAGAAGCAGCTCAACACCGAGTTCCTGCATACGCTCTGTCATCCTCTTGGTCATTGTTGCTGCAACCCTCGGACCGATCTTGCCGCCGTTTACCGGCGCTACGGTATGCTGGGTCTGTTCCGGCTGAGCAAATGCTCTCATTCGCTCAGGGGTATAAAGTGTGCCGCCCTGGAACAGTATTTCGATGCCCATATCCTCTAACCAGGCAATGGTATCTCCGGCTTTTCTTAAATAATCATATATCAGTCGGGCATTTCCCATCCAATGTGTATAATGCATAAGTTTCAGGAATGCTTCGTCAGCTGTCAGGTTAACGCCTTTCATCCTCTGTTGTCTTGTCTCAACACCAAGAGGGCCCATGCCCATGCTGGCTGCTCCTCCTGTAACTTTTGCTTTTTCTATTGTAATAACTTTAAGTCCCTGCTCTGCGCAAGTGATACTAGCCGCCAGTCCCGAAAGACCTGCTGCAACCACGCATACATCAGCTTGTAATTTTTTCATATTTTCCCTCCTTTATCGCTCATCCATTAATATATTCAGCAACATACTCGCCTGCCATACGCCCTGAATTAACACAGAATCCCATAGTATTTCCAGGAAGTACGAACGGATATGTATCTCCGTAAATATCACAGCAGTCAGTTCCAACACTGTAGAGTCCCGGGATAGGCTCCCAGTCATTATCAATGGCTCTGAACTTCCTATCGACCTTTACGCCGCCCAGTGTACCGTAAGCTCCAATGAATGACTGAAGCGCATAGAACGGCCCCTTGCGTACCGGACGCAGGAAGTGGTAATCCTTGTTGAATACGGTGTCACGTCCCAGATCGCAGTCAGCGTTGTACTGTTCAAGTGTTTCCTTAAGGCCTTCCAGTTTGATGCCTGTTTTCTCGCAGAGTTCTTCAATAGTATCCGCTTCAAAGTAATATTTATAGCCCTCTTCCTTGGCTGCTGCTGCAGCTTCATCAAAGTGATCGAAAACTTCTTCACCCTGAACACCCGGGAAGTCTACGCCGCGCCTCTTGTAGTATTTAAGCGTGTCTGAATCCATGATGGTGAAGCATGTACGTCCAGGCTGGTTAAGGATACAGTTACCCATTGTAGCTGTATTTCCGATGCAGTCCTCAGGAACAAATCTTTCACCCATTTTGTTTACCCAAAGAAGAGGCTGACGGAACGCGCCTTCCAGATCGAAGTGGTTCAGGTTGTCAGGGATCTGATACATGAGTTCCATCATAACCCTGGTCTTGGCTGCACCGCACTCCCATGCCATTCTGAGTCCGTCTCCAACGTTGCCCGGAATCCTGAAACTGAAGAGATCTTCGCCCCATGTGAATCCCAAGTTCTCATTGATCATCTTTGGATTATCTCCAAATCCGCCGCAGGCCAGAATAACCGCCTTGCATTCAATCTCAATATCTTCTCCTTTTGGACCGGTAGCCTGTACTCCCGCAACCTTGCCGTCCTTCATAATAACGTGCTTGGCAGGAGTTTCTGTAAGGAGCTCCGCGCCCAGGCTGATAAGCGATTCTGTCAGAGCTTTGGTCATTGCTGAAGCGCATCTGGGGCCAACTTTCTGTCCCTCTGGCGGCTTAACTGTCAGTGAAGTCATATCCGGCTGTGCGAAAGGCCTCATTCTGGTAGGAGTATAAAGCGATGATCCGCGGAAAATGAATTCAACCCCATGATCCTCCAGCCAGTCAATGGTGCTGGCTGCTTTGCGGTAATAGTCATAAGTAAGTCTTGCATTTCCCATCCAGTGTGTGTAATGCATATGTTTCAGAAATGCTTCATCGGCGGTAAGGTTAAGTCCGTGCATTCGCTGGTTCTTTGAACCGACGCCATTCAGACCCATTCCCATGCTGGCAGCTCCGCCTGTTACTTTATTCTTTTCAAGAGTAATAACCTTAAGTCCCTGTTCTGCGGCTGAAACGCTGGCAGCAAGGCCTGAAGCACCTGCCGCAACAACTACAACGTCCGCCTGTAATTTTTTCATTTTTATTCCCTCCTCCGAAAAAGTTTTATTTACGATTTAATTATTATTTATCGCTGAGACTTTAGCATTGTCTGGTGCGCACAAAAAACAGCATGGCAATGATTATCTTTTAAACAAAAAAAGGCAGAAAAAGAGCCGCTGGTTAGGCGGCTCTTTCCCCAATTGAACATTCTTGTGCATTATTACTGCAAATAGAGAGTATTGTCAGATTTTTCTCTTTTCCAGTATGATAAACACTTGTAAAGAAATAGTCATTAGCGTAAGTGCACAAATATTATGAGTTCGGTTTGTAACTTTTTATAAAATTGTGTTCTGAAACGCGAATATTTTGTGATATAACACAATCATCATTCTCCCGGGAATGTAGGCGGGAACATTTTGGCTGCCAGACAGCAGATTGTCAGCATCAGCCATTCATCTCTGCTCTCATAAGAAATATTGTATTTCTCCTGCATTCTGTTCAGCCTGTAGAGAACGTTATTCCTATGCATATGAAGTTTCTCTGCTGCAGTGGTATATTTCTGGCCATTCAGCAGGAACTCTGCCAGAATATCGCAGTTATTCGTATTGTGCTGTCTGTCATCTTTCAGCATTCTGGCAAAGTTTTCAGGATAGAAGCAATATCTTCTGGCTTCTCCCAGCGTTCTGTCTATAACATGGAACAGCATAACGTCCTTATAGAAGCAGAGTTTGTCGCTCTTATATTTCATTCCTTCAGCATCGTCCTCCGGTGGAATGATCGCCCTGGTGCCGTCAATCAGTCTTACAGCATTTTCAGCCTGAACGCACGAATAATGAAGGTCCACCAGATCTGAGAACATATTGCTGATACCGCAGCGGCACTTAACTATATTGCACAGAGATTCCATCCTCTTAAGCTGCAGCTCATAATATGCCTGGCTCTTTTTATCCATGCTGTATGTAACTATCGAATAAAACTTATTGTTATGGCAAAAAGCTCTGGACTGAGGCAGGATTCCGTTCATTACGTTGACTATGGCGACCTTGCCCGACTTGATGTCATCCATGGTGGCCTCCAGCATAATGGTCGCGTACTCGCCCTTCCTTGGGATACCTATGCTCTTCGCGATCTGATCCGGATTAGCGCCGTTAATAAGCTGGTCAATGAAGAAATCTATGCCTCCGCTGCTGCTCATCAGGTGGTCATCACGTTTAACCAGAACGTCCAGATGGTCGCACAGTATATCCAGAATACCTTTCTGGGCGTCGTTATATTTCTCTACGCTGAATCTGATAACAATACACAGGTTTATAAAGCCTTCATTCTTAAAATCAGCCATCATTTCCTGTGATCCGAAGCGCTTTGCTATACGATATGTGGCTCCGCATGTGAATGAGCCGCTGTATCCACGGTCACTCTCCTCTGTGCCGACAGCCAGCTCTAACAATGTGTCCGGAGAAGGATGTCCGTTCTTCTTAACATCATAGAGTTTCCCGTCATGAGGAGAAATCTTCTTGGAACCTGCCAGGAAATTATAGTGTGAATCCAGTATGACAATCGGATTTTTGATAATACTCTCACTCAGATCCAGTATTTCCTGGAAAGTAGTACCCCTGATGAGTGCCTGATCCAGCTTACTGATCCAGTTGGAATACTCTACCGAGCAGTCATGCAGCTTGTCAAAAACTGCCAGTTCGCTCAGTTCATCCTCAATGATTATGCAGTTACAGCCAGGTTTGGCTGAACGCTCATTACAGATAAAATATACTTTATCTCCGGCGTTCTCCGGCGGTGCGCAGTACATGCTGATATATAAAGTGCCTTCAGCCAAACGAAGATCGTCATGATATATCCTGACATCCTGAAAAGCCGGGTCATTCTCTGCAGAAGGCAATAATTCCTTCCTCACTGCGACCGGCTGAATCCATTCAAGATACATGGAAAGCCTAACTCTCATAACTCCTCCTAAATAATGCTCTGCCTCTTAAAAAGCCTAACCGTGAAAGCTTTAATACAGGGTCATCCCCTGAACTCTCCCAGAGGGAATTTCTGTGTAACAACTTCATTGATCCAGTTGCATGCCTCAATAGGTGACTTGTGCCAGTTGGTCGGGCATGGGCTCAGGATTTCAACGAAGGAATACTTGTTCTCATTCATCTGCATGTCAACGGCCTTTCTGATGTAGCCTTTTAACTTGCGGATCTCCGCAGCGCTGGTAACAGTGCCGCGAGCAATGTAACCCACATGCTCATATGTCATCAGCTGCGGGATGATATCTATAGGATTGCCGTCATGTCCATACGGAGATGTGGTCGTAACCTGACCTTTAAGGGTCGTAGGCGCTGACTGTCCGCCGGTCATGCCGTAATTGTTGTTGTTAATTACGAAGACGCTGATAGGAGCGTCTGCGTTAGCTGCATGAATGGTCTCGAGCATACCGATAGCGTATGCGTCGCCGTCACCCTGATAAGTCCATACAAAGCAGTTTGGACGGAGAGCTTTCATAGCTCTGGTAACAGATGGCGCACGTCCATGATGAGCCTCGACAATATTGCCGCCATATGTCGCGCCGATGCTGTTGGATGAACAGCCTACACCTACTGCTGAAATATATCTCTCACTGAGGCCCTTTTCTTCAATAACTTCCTGCATGAGTCTTACGAAAATGCCATGTCCGCAGCCCGGGCAGAAAGGAACTCTTAATAATCTCTCAGGTGTTTTCATTTCTTTTGCCATGATCAGCCAACCTCCTTTACTGTGCCGTCAATAACGCCCTGAAGGAACGGGATAAGTTCCTTGGTAGGGATCAAGCCCTCACGGGTACTGCTGTAAACAGGCACTGTTTTGAGATGGTCAGTGTAACGCATGGCGACGATAACGTCTTCAAGCATTTCAGGACCTGATGAATTCTCAACGCATACTATTTTCTTAACGCTCTTAGGCAGGGCATCAAAGCCCTTCTGCGGGAACGGCCATACAGCCTTCGGACGGAGCATGCCTATCTTCACTCCCTGAGCGCGCAGTTTATTAATGCTGCCGCGGCAGACTCTTGAGCACAGGCCAACAGCAACAACTACAACTTCTGCATCATCCAGGAGGTACTCCTCCCACTGCTGCTCATTCTCGCGCATTAAGTCGATACGCTGTTTGTATTTGTAATATTCTTTGTTCATTGCACGGTACTCTTTCATCTCTTTGGAAGTACCGTCAACGCCCCAGTCCAGGGGCTCTCTCTCTTTGAATTCAGGCATCTCGACAGCTTCCATCATCTGCGCGAGTCTGCCCTCTGTATACAGAACGACAGGATTGCGGTAAGGCTCCGCGATATCCCATGCGTTGTATATCATATCTACTGCTTCCTGGATTGAGTCAGGAATAAAAACGAGATTACGGTAATAACCGTTGCCGCC
Organism: Lachnospiraceae bacterium; assembly: GCA_017441295.1. Taxonomy (GTDB): domain Bacteria; phylum Bacillota; class Clostridia; order Lachnospirales; family Lachnospiraceae; genus RGIG5612. Next base: position 124,414 of record JAFRYA010000026.1, on the reverse strand, counting down.
GCCGTGGGTCTCACGTGTGTAGTCATCCTGGCCGCCTGAAAAGGAACCGCCTTCTCCGCCGCCGCCGCCCATTCCGGCACCTGTACGGTTAACATTGATAATAAGAATCGGCAGCCCCTTGCTGAAGCAGGATGTGATGCCTTCCTGCATAAGTGAAATACCGACGCCTGATGAGCTGGTGACACAGCGGTTGCCTGTGAGTGCACCTCCATATACGGTATTGATACTTACCAGCTCACTTTCGGCCTGGATAAATATTCTGCCTACCTGCGGCATGCGTTCTGACATATACTCCATTATCTCTGACTGTGGTGTAATGGGGTATCCGCAGTACAATCGGGCACCTGCACGGATAGCAGCCTCTGCCATTGCATGACTGCCCTTCCAAAGTTCCTTCATTCTGTCTAACCCTCCTTGTAAAAATGTTCAATTATAATTAAATATAACACAAGCGTTTTGTATTTTCTACTTAAACAGCCTTTACTCGTCAGCGAAAAAACTGATAGACGCATTATTATTTAATGCATCCCTGTGGCTGTAATCGTATGCAGCGAAATGGGCTGTTTCGAGCCTTACCGGGTCTTCTGCCCATACGCTATAACAGAATACATCCAAGTGGCTTTCTTTGTCTCTGCTTTGCAGTCTTAATTTCGCTGCATATTCTTTAATATCAGGGGCAAATGCCGGCCTGCTCTTTACGTTTTCCCTGAGGTAGATGTCGAACGTTAAAAGTTCCCTGAACATTTCAGTTTTGTCAGGACATTTCTTCACTATGAAGTCCAGCAGCACGTCATATCTGTGCAGTCTTGAAGGACTGCTGACCATATAGCCGCTGTCTTCATAAAATGACGCTATTTCAGCGAACATGTCAAATGGCGCAGCGAACTCTTTCACCAACTGCCTGAGCGTATATGTGAACTGTCTGCTGTTATAATAGAGTTCGACCATTCTCTCTATTTTCTTAAGCTCCAGAATGTCCTCAAATGACATCCACTTAGTTTCCAGCACTTCATATGGCGGACGGGATGTATATTTTAGGCCATACTCCTGCGTCTTATAGCTGAGCGGAGAGCCTTTTAATACTTTCAAAAATCCCAGCTGCAGCTGGTCTGGATTCAGTGAGTACACGTCGTTGAAGCTCTTTTGGAAGCTTTCCATGTCTTCCTTCGGAAGCCCCGCGATCAGGTCCAGATGCTGGTGGATATTCTTCATTTCGCTGATGCGGCGCGTGATTCTTTTCAGGCGCTCAAAATCCATTACCCTGTTGATCTCTTTGATCGTATCAGGATTGGTTGACTGAACCCCTATCTCCATCTGCACGAGGCCCGGGCGCATCCCTTCCAGCGCATCCAGCTCTTTGTCACTCAGAATGTCACCTTCGATCTCGAAATGGAAGTTGGTGACCCCGTTATCATGCTCCTTTATGTAATTCCAGATCTGAATGGCTCTCTGCCTGTCCGCATTGAAAGTCCTGTCCACAAACTTCACCTGCATCACTCTGTGTTCCAGGAAGAACTGCATCTCTTTGAAGACCTTGTCAACCGACCTGAACCTGACAGGCCCGGTTCTCGCGGAGAGACAGTAGCTGCACGCGAACGGACATCCCCTGCTGGATTCATAGTATATGATCCTGTTTTCCAGGTCTTTCAGGTCGCTGTCCGAGTACACGAAAGGCACCTCATCCATGGGCATCATTTCCCTTGGAATGAATGCAGTGTCTCTGAAATACAATCCTGCCGTTTTTGAATAATCAGATCTGTCATTCAGATGTTTAGCAAGTTCGCAGAAGGTCTGCTCGCCCTCTCCTATCATGATTCCTGAAACCCGGGGAAGCTCCGCCAGTACATTTTCTGCGTCATAAGAAACCTCAGGTCCGCCCAGAAAAATTGGAACGTCCGGTAGCACCTTACCCAGATCGGCAATCAGGGACTTCACCATTCCCCAATTCCAGATATAGCATGAAAACATGAGGACATCTGGGTGTCTTTCATAAATACCCGACAGGATGTCCTCCTGATAATTATTGATCGTATATTCTATGATTTCTATTTCAGGCAGAGATTCAAGATGCGCTTCGGCATATTTTTTCAGCTGCCTCAGCGCAAGATTTGAATGAATATATTTAGCATTGATCGCGACAAGTAAAATCTTCATGAAATGATTATATCATTTCTTCAGGAAAAAGACATTATTTAGTATCCTTTGCAATGATCAGGGAGAAATAACCCGCGTCATCAGGAATCTCATCAACATTTTTGTATACCTTCTCATTCTCCATACCGCAGTTTTCCACGCACTGCACGAGTTTGCCGCTCTCTTTAAGTGATTTCTTGATATCTTTCATGCGGCTGGCGGATTTCATGAGCACATTTGTGCCAGGGAATGACAGGCCTTCTGCTGTTTCGTGAGAAGCAGGAATAATATGCAGCGCCTCATTCCACTCTGTGAGCGAGATGTTCAATCTGGCTGCTGCAGCGCAGAATGACGGAATACCATTTACGAGTTCAACAGTATATCCATCTGTCTCCAGATAATGCTGGACATAGCTGAATGTGCAGTAAACAGTTGAATCGCCAAGAGTAAGGAAAACAACGTTTTTCCCCTGGTCAAGGTATTTCTCTATAACCTTAGCGTTGTTTTTATGTTCCCGGTCGATCAGCTCGCGGTCTTTCACCATAGGGAAGTTAAGCGGCACTAATGTTTTGTTCTCAATTTCAGGGACTGCCCCTGCAGCTATCCTGTATGCCACGCTTTCCTTTGGCTCTTTGCCCGGAACCGCGATAATATCATTTTCTTTGATCAGCCTTACGGCCTTAAGAGTCATTAGTTCAGGGTCTCCGGGGCCTACTCCCACACCATATGCGATGCCTCTCATTGTTCGTTCTCTCCTTGGCGGTTTATACTCCGTAAATCCTTGCGGCTTTAAGGATCGCGCAGACGGTCTTGCCGTCCGTGATCTTACCGGCCATAATATCCTCAACCAGATCTTTAAGAGGCGCCTCGAAGACGTTTAAGAATTCGTCCTCATCGAGGTGCCTTTCCTGTTGGTGAAGGCCTGTTGCCAGATACATATAAATATGTTCTGAAGTATATGCTGCGGCAGGCTCATATTCGCCCAGATCCGTCCAGTTGTCAGCGACAATACCGGTCTCTTCCCGGAGCTCTCTCTTGGCTCCTTCGAGAGGATCTTCTTCAGGGCTGTCCAGCTTACCTGCAGGAATCTCAGTGATCACCCTGCCCAGCGGATAGCGGAACTGCCTCTCCATTATTACGTTGCCATCTTCCGTTACAGGCACCACGCATACAGCGCGTCCCTGATGCAGCCATTCGCGCACTGACCTGTTTCCATTTGGCAGGGCTATCTCGTCGCGGCGCACATGGAGCAGCACACCGTCATATATATGTTCAGATGATAATGTTTCCTCGAATAATTCTTCTTTTTCACTCATTATTTTCCATTTCCTCTTGTTTAATATTGCTGCTGCGGACGGTCGGAGTCCAGTCTGTGGTTCTCTTGAATACGCTTACACATGAGAACACCAGCGACAGGAACAGGCACGCCGGGAACAATACGACAGTGCACATATTGTCGAGCAGATTCTTTTTCTCCTTAAACAGGAATATCAGCGTCAAAGGCAGGACCATGAGCCATGAACCGGCGGCTGCTATGGCCAGGAACTGCACCGTCTGGACAAATGTGCCTCCGGTCAGCGCGATGATGGCCATCTGCACTACCATGTTAACAGCTGTACAGAAAAGTATCGGGTAAAGCAGTGTATCCAGCGCTATCTTGAACGCGTTAATGCCCCTTTCAGGGATGGCTTTAATTATTCTGCCAATATACCTTCTGAAGCACTCGGTATTGCCGATTGCCCAACGCTTACGCTGGATGAAGGCAGGTTTCAGTGTAGTCACCTGCTCGCTGTAGAATACCGCACACGGAGCAGCAACCAGCTTATTGCCTTTCAGAACCTGCTGAATGGTGAATTCCAGATCCTCTGTGATGGTTTCTGTATGCCAGCCTTCCTCGTCCAGGGCACTCACCTTAAATGAGAAACCTGAACCAAGCATTACCACGGGCAGTCCCAGATGGGAGTTCGGCATGGACTGGCACCTCATGGTCTGCAGCCACAGGGCTGACGACAGCTCGGTAACCCAAGTCTCATAATAATTCTTGGAATTATAAAATCCCTGTGCAGCATCCGCGCCGGAAGCCAGAGCGTTGTTCATCTCCATCAGAAAGTCAGGCGCCGCCACGTTGTCAGCATCCAGCACGCTGAAGAAATCAAAAACACCAGGGTAATCATCAAGAATTGTCCTGATGGCGAACTTCAGCGCATCTCCCTTGGTCTTATCTTCAGGCGCGTTCCTTACAAGCACCGTAGCGCCCCTTTCCCTGGCGACTTCCTCTGTTTTATCTGTACAATTATGTGCGACAACAAAGACCTGCATCAGGTCCTTGGGATAATTCTGCTTGTTAAGACTGTCTATTGTGCTTCCAATAACACTTTCTTCATTTCGGGCACATATTACCACTGCGGCCTTCTTTGCTTCAGCAGAAGGATACTTCTTTTTTTCAATAAACAAACCTACGATATCATTGAAAAAAATCCACAGGTAATATATTCCGACCAATCCGATCAATACCCATGAAACGACTCTAAGAATTTTCAGTACTATAATCATGTCAACGTTTCCTTAATGTAGTTCGTTTATTTTACTCTTTTTGTCCGGATAAATATAGTCCCAAATAAAAAACTGCCGTGCTGATCAGCACGGCAGCTTCAGTTTCATCCAATCAGCAGCGCCTTCGCCAGAGCAAAATATACGAGCAGCGACAGCGCGTCGACAATAGTTGTGATAAACGGGCTGGACATTACTGCAGGGTCGAACTTCAGCTTGTAAGCGATCATCGGCAGCATGCATCCGATTATCTTGGCCACCAGAATGGTAAGTGCCATGGCCATGCATACAACTGCGGCTACAAGAACGGTTACATCCTCATTGCCGAGCAGAAGCCTGTCAATCAGCAGTATCTTGGCGAAGCAGGCAATTGCCAGCGCGCAGCCACACAGCACGGCGGTCCTGATCTCCTTCCAGATGACCTTGGGCAGATCTTTGAATTCGAGTTCGCCAAGCGACAGAGCACGGATGACCGTAACAGCTGCCTGTGAACCTGAGTTACCGCCGGTATCCATGAGCATCGGGATGAATGCGGTGAGCACTACCATCGCTGCAAGAGCATTTTCAAAGCCTGTTATTATCATTCCCGTAAATGTGGCAGATACCATGAGGAGCATCAGCCATGGAATTCTCTGTTTGAAGATCTCGAACGGATTCGCCCTTAAATACTCCTTATCTGAAGGCAGCATGGCAGCCATCTTCTCGATATCCTCTGTGGCCTCTTCTTCGATGACGTCCATGGCGTCGTCGAATGTGATGATTCCGACCATTCGGTCATCACTGTCCAGAACAGGCAGGGCGATAAAATTGTATTTGGAAAGCTGCTGAGCTATATCCTCTCGGTCCTCACTGGTATGGACGGCGATAACGTTAGTGTCCATGACGTCGCAGATCTTGACCGAATCATCCTTGACCAGCAGGAGATCCTTGAGAGTAAGGTATCCCAGAAGCTTTCTGTTTTCAGTTACATAACAGGTATAAATCGTTTCCTTATCGACCGCGGTCCTTCTGATCCTGGCGATGGCCTCGTCTACAGTCATCTGCGGCCTCAGGGAAATATACTCTGTTGTCATAATGGAGCCGGCTGAATTCTCAGGATACTGAAGGATTTCATTGATCTCCTTGCGCATCTGAGGATCGGCCTGCGCCAATATACGTTTAACAACGTTGGCCGGCATTTCCTCTACCAGGTCAACGGCATCGTCTACGTATAATTCATCTACTACTTCTCGAAGTTCTCTATCGGAAAAGCCTTTGATCAGGAGCTCCTGCAGATCCGGGTTCATCTCTACGAAAGTGATGGCAGCCAGCTCTTTCGGGAGCAGTCTGAAAAGAAGGGGAGTCTTCTCTTCCCCAATTTCCTCCAGAACGGCAGCGATATCCGCTCCGTTCATGGTTACAAGTATATCTTTGAGAGTAGAATATTTTTTGTCTTCAAGAAGCACCTTGATGGTGTTCTCTACTGTCACATTGTGTTCTGCCATTATAAATTCTCCTCTTGATAAAAGATGGGAAGTTACAACACCAGAAACCCCGGCAACAGGTTATTATGATGCGTTAGGGCGTTAGATAAACCTGGAGAGACATGAACGTCTGCACAAGTGTATATCAGTGCCCGCCGGGCTTTCCGCTGTGCCGGTACTACTTCCAGCGTCCATTGTCTTTCCTCCTTGATTTTTTAGATTGCTTTTCAGCCTTTATAGAATAGTTTTTCGCACTTTTTTTGTCAACCCTTTAAAGGCATTTCAACAGGCTCTTTTAATACTCCTGAAGGCAGTTCCAGGAGCTCACAGTTGCGCATGACGCCTGTCCAGAATTCCGACAGCGGAGCCTTGGTCAAAATGCTTAAGATGCATTTGTTTACACCGCCGTGAGCTATTACCAGAACGTCCCTGCCGTTCAGGAGCTCAGGTCTGACACTTTCATTAAGAAACTGCGTAATGCGGCTGTAGAGGCTTTCGAAGCTCTCGGCTCCTCCGCCAGGCACATAAAACTGCGGTTCCTTGATCAGCTTGTATATAGGATGGTCTTCAGGGAGCGTCTTGGAGCAGGATCCGTCATAAATGCCGAAATCCATTTCCTTCAGTCTGGCGTCTGATACCGTCGGGACATCTCTGCCCTCCAGGAAAATGCGGGCAGTCTCGTCCGCTCTGTTAAGAGTCGATACAAAGCAGATGTCGAAATGCACATCCCTGTATCTCTCAGCAGCATCCCTGGCCATCTGACGGCCGGTATCATTTAAAGGGATATCTGTCGATCCCTGAATCTTGTGTTCTATATTCCAATCTGTCAGTCCGTGGCGCATTAAATAAAGCATATTGCCTCCAAATATTATTTAAGATGCCAGTCCTTCTGAAATACCGAGTGCAACGATTCCAAGTATAACTAAAATTACACAGATGTACTGACCTGTCGTTAATTTCTCTTTGATGAATATTCTGGAAAGGATCACTGAAATGATGCAGTATGAAGCCACCATTGGAGCTGCCAGAACAGGATTCTGAGCCATCGCGTACACATAGAATACCTGGCCGAATTCCTCGCATAAAGCAGCGATGCCTTTGGTCTTCAGTTCCTTAACCTTAAACGGATTGTATGGCTTCCTGGTCTTAATGAGCAGGAAGATCCAGCAGATAATGCCCGCCAGCAGGAATGTTAATCCATACAAAATAATGACGTCAATTTCGCCCAGACCGAGGCCTGTTTCCTCATCCAGGATAATGCCGTCAGCTGCCGTACCGATGGTGTCGAAAATGCAGTAGAGGATCGGGAACAGCAGTGCCAGCGCGCCGTAACGGTATTTGCGTTCAACATTCGGGTCCTTGCCCAGAGCCTTGGTCTCTTCCGCAGCCAGACGCTGCTCTACAAAGGCAATGGCAATAACGCCTGCCACGATCAGCACAGTGCCAATGAGATCCAGAATGCCATATTCTTCTGACAGGCTCTCTATCCTGCCGACTATCAGGAAATAGATCAGCATAAAGATGGCTGAAAAAGCTCCTGATGCATTCTGGACAGGGGATACTATGGACAGCTCCAGATATCTGAGGCCCGCGTATCCGATAACCATTGAAATGATGTAGCACAAGGAAGCCGGCGAATATTTAACAGCATTCACAAGCAATTCGTGCACATTAAAACCGGACTCGGAAAGAGGCATCAGCGCTATGGCGCACACGCCCATTACCAGTCCAACCCATACGGCTATTTTAAGATGTGAGTATCTGTCGTCGGCATCTGATGAACGCTTATAGAACAGGTCTGCGAAACCCCAGCCGAGAACACAGATAAGTGCAAATATAAACCAAGTCATAATGCAAAAATTATACTATTATGTTTTTTCTTAATCAAGCAAATTGTATTGAAGTATTTGCGTTTATAAGTACAATATACTTAAAGTTAATTGGGCGTCCGCCCGGAATGGAGGAAATAATGATACCTGTAATCGATATGCACTGCGACAGCTTTTCCAAAATGAAGGAAGAAACCGATGCCGGCAAGGGATTTGTGATAAGAGAAAACGCCAAACACATTGATCTCGTCCGCATGAAAGAAGCCGGATATATGTGCCAGAACTTCGCGCTCTTCACATTCCTGGGACATTGGATGGGCGGACAGGGTCCATATGCTGATATGAATCTGATGGAGTTCGTCACTGCCCTGTCAGACCTCTTTGATGAACAGATCGGCCAGAACTCCGACATCGTCAGACCGGTACGCACCGGCACCGAGATCGAGAAAAACTTCGCTGAAGGATATATGTCAGCGCTCAAGACCATTGAAGAAGGAGCTGTTTATGAGGGCGCGCTCTGGAGAAAGGAAGGCATCAGCACTTCCGAGCTGACCGATGAGTGCATTAAGAATCTTAAAATTATGTATGACAAAGGCGTGCGCATGACCACACTGACCTGGAACTTTGAAAACGCTCTGGCCTACCCTAATTTTATCAAATGGGAGACTCCGGACGGCGCCGTACATGACAGCCTGCATGAGCCTATTCCGTTCATTACACACACCAAGTTCACCAAGCTCTGGAATGAAGCCAACACTGAGGCAGGCCTTAAGGAAACAGGCGTTGAATTCGCCCGTGCCTGCGAAGAGCTGGGTGTCATCATGGACGTAAGCCACCTGGGCGATAAGGGCATCTGGGACCTCTTTGACGTTACTAAAAAGGATACCCCGATCATGGCCAGCCATTCCAATGCGCGCGCTGTAACAGGTCATCCGCGCAACCTGACGGATGAAATGCTGAAAGCCATCGCTGACAGAGGCGGTGTCTGTGGCATCAACTTCTCTTCAGATTTCCTGAATGACAGGCATGACAATATGAGCACTATCGCTGATATGGTCGCTCATATCAAATACATCCGTGACAAGGCAGGCATCGGCATCATCGGCCTCGGCACTGATTTTGACGGCATCGACAACGCCATCGAGTTCGGCGGATGCCACGGAATGCAGCAGCTGGCAGATGCTCTCTTCAAAGAAGGATTTTCTTCTGATGAAGTTGAAGCAATCTTCTATAAAAACGTACTTAATCTTTATAAGAGAGTTATTGGATAAGCTGTCACCTTTTTGTAACAATTATAAGGTATAGTGATTCATAACAGATTAATAAGGGATATTGGGCTTTTGATATCCCTTTTTAGACAGAGGTGGAAAATGAAAAAATTACTTGCAGTATTACTGGTTTGTCTGATGGCAGCAGCGCTTGCGGCCTGCTCCGGCAAGAAGACCGAAGAACCCACGGGGGAATACGATCCTGAAGGTATTGGATCGTACAATCTCTATGCCGGCGTGGTCACCACAGCAGGCGAGGTCAAGATTGAAAAGAACTCTGAATATGTGATCGAAGAGATCAAGGTCGAAGTGGGCGATTCCGTTAAAAAGGGCGACGTTCTCTTTACTTATGACGTTTCGCAAGTGGGCCTGAACATAGAGAGAGCCCAGCTCGAGCTGGAACAGCTGAACAACACATATACCAATCTTGAGAACACCAAGGCAGACCTGCAGAGACAGAAGGCAAACGCTTCAGAAGACATGCAGCTGGAGTATTCACTCGAGATCAAGGAAACAGAGGCTGAGATGCTTGAGACCAGCTACAGCATCAAGATGAAGCAGCAGGAGCTCGAGCAGCTGAACAAGGTTTATAAGGACAGCTCAGTTACCAGCCCTGTCAGCGGCAAGGTCAAGAGCATCAACACCGATGAGAATAATTATACTGCCCCGTTCATGACCATCAGCGAATCCGAGAATCTGGTCGTTATGGGCTATGTGAATGAGACGAATATCTCTGAGCTCTACATCGGAATGGAAGTCGTTATCCTTTCCAGGATTGACGATTCCTCATGGACAGGCAGCATCACCAAGATTGACACCGAGAGCCCTGCGCAAAACAACGATAACTACTATGTTGACTGGGAATCAGGAGAGAATACAGGCACATCCAGCAAGTATCCGTTCTATGTTGAGCTCGACTCCAGCGACGGCCTGCTGATGGGCCAGCATGTATATATCGGACCTACACAGGCTTCTGATCTCATCGACTATAACTATGAAGATTATGCCATAGATGAGTACTACGGAGATGATATCATTGATGGCGGAGAAGAATACATTGACGACGGAGTGATCTTTGACGGTGCTGATGTACCGGAAGGAGATTTCATCGAAGGCGAAACTATCCCGGAGGGAGAGACACACGAATGATTTTGGAAATGCACGATATCTGTAAGGATTACACCATGGGCGGCTCCATCGTGCACATCCTCAAGAATATCGATCTGACTGTAGATGAAAATGAATATCTGGCCATCATGGGCCCGTCAGGTTCAGGTAAGACCACTCTCATGAACCTGATCGGCTGCCTGGATGTGCCTACCAGCGGCAGCTATGTATTCAATGGACATGACATTCCGTCATGCAGCCCGAACGAGCTGGCAGACATCCGCAATAAGGATCTGGGATTTGTATTCCAGACCTTCCATCTGCTGCCTAAACTCAGCGCGCTGGAGAATGCCGCTCTGCCTCTGCTCTACGGCGGAGTCAGAAAGGCCGAAAGACTCGAAATGGCCTTTGAGGCACTGAAGACCGTTGGTCTGGAGGACAGGGTTGATTTCAGGCCTGACCAGCTCTCAGGCGGACAGTGCCAGAGGGTTGCCATCGCCAGAGCCATTGTCGGCAAGCCTAAGCTTCTCCTGGCTGATGAGCCTACAGGCGCGCTGGATTCCGCGAGCGGCAAGCAGGTCATGGAGCTCTTCGCACAGCTCCATGAGGCAGGCAGCACTATCATCATGATCACTCATGATCAGAAGATTGCTGACCATGCTGAGAACGTAAAATACATTTACGATGGTGTTTTGACAGGAGGTGCTCTGTATGAATAAGAAACTCCGTAAAACACTGATAATAATCATAGCCGTAGTAGTTGGCTGCGGCGCGGTCTGGGGCATCCTGACACTCGTAAAGAACCTGAACCGAAAGCCTGTCAACGTATACGCCGTTAGTGAAGTAGCCCAGTCCGGCATGTATATCGGCGGGTCGGAAACATACGGCAGCGTATACTCAGACAATATCCAGAAGGTAATGCTCTCCCCTACCCAGACGGTTGCAGATATCAAGGTAACCGAGGGGCAGGAAGTCAAAAAGGGCGACCTGCTCATGACGTTCGACACCTCACTCGAACAGCTGGATGTAGACAAGGCGGAAATCGAATATGAGCGCCAGAAGATAGAGCTGAAAAAGATGAGAGAATACCTGTCATCTCTTGAGTCTGCGCAGAGTTCAGAAGCCCTGGAAGCCAGATTGAATGAACTGGAGAATGCCCTGGCTAGAGAAAAGGCAATAACCCCGGGCTCAGATCCTGAAATGCCGGCCCTGCCGCTCGGCAGCTACACCAGAGACGATCCATATTATACGGAAGATCCTGATAATTTCAGCATTGATGCGGCATTCGAGAAAGCCGGCCGCGACGATATTTTTGTGGTATTCGTTACTGTAGAAGGCGAAGATTATGTGAACTATAAGGGCATGCATTTCACCCGCACGGCCACCATTATTGAACCGGAAATCCCTACCCAGCCGGATAAGCCGACTGAGCCTGAGACTTCTGAACCTGAGACTTCAGAGCCGGAAACATCTGAGGGCGAAACTACTGAGCCTGAAACAACTACTGAACCTGAAACCACAGAGCCGGAGACCACTGAGATTGTTAAGCCTGATCCGATCATTATTTATTCAACTTCCTTCGGATTCTTTGACGCAGAGCCCCTGAGTCCATCTGAGGCAGTTGTGACAGATAAGATCAGAGATCTGGAGAGACAGATTGAAGACGTTCAGAACCTGCTCGGCAGCTCATTTTCCAAGGCTGAGCTCCTGCGCATGCGCGACGAGCAGTACAAGGCCATCCAGACCCAGGACATTATGGTCAGAAAGGCTGAACTGGATTACCGCCAGAAGATGGCTGAAGTAGCTGACGGCAATATTTACGCCAATATGGACGGCGTGGTCACTATAGTGCGCAGCGAAGAAGAGGCCACCATGCAGAGCCTGCCTATTATGGAAGTATCCGCAGGCGGCGGCTACTATGTGCAGGGAACTATTGGTGAATTCCAGCTGCAGGATTTGAAAATCGGTCAGAGCGTACAGGTGCAGTCATGGTTTACTGGCATGACATATGAAGGTGAAGTCACCGAGATCAGCACCATTCCTGCGACCGAAAATCAGGGCTACAGCAACGGCAACAACAACATTACCTGGTATCCGTTCAAGGTCCATATACTGACAGATGACGTCCTGACAGAGGGCGACTATGTTGGCATGACCATGAACAGTTTCGACGAGAGTGCGGACAAATGGTACCTCGAGTCCATGTTCATCCGCTTTGATGCCGACAAGGCTTACGTCTACGTCAAAGGCGAGAACGGCCTGCTCGAAAAACGATACGTCCAGCTGGGCGCCGTTATCTGGGGTTCATACTATGAGATCAAGGACGGCATCACCATGGATGACCGTATCGCGTTCCCATATGGCAAGAATGTATTCGATGGCGCCAAGACCAACGACGCCGGTATCGAAGAGCTGTACAACTATTAAAGGAGGATTGACATGGCAGAAAATATTTCCCTAGCCTTCCAGGGTATTTGGGGGCACAAGCTGAGATCCTTCCTGACAATGCTCGGCATCATCATCGGTATCGCGTCGCTGATCACCATCGTCGCGACCATTAACGGAACGAACCAGCAGATCAAAGAAAACCTCATCGGTTCAGGCACCAACGTCATTAACGTTAACCTGACCCAAAACGGTTACGTATATGACTTTTCCTACTCCAGCATCCCTGACGGAGTGCACGCCATCACCGAGGAAGACCGTGTTTACATGGAGACCCTCAAGGGCGTGGACAGCGTTTCCCTCTTCAGGAAGCGCCAGTGGGTTGACGGAGTATATTACAAAGATACTTCATTCAATGGCAATATCTACGGCACTGATGCGCATTTCATGCAGGTCAACAGCATGCACATCACTGACGGCCGCGGCTTCGCCGAGGAAGACCTCTACGAGCATCACAAGATTGCCATCGTAGATGCCAAGGCAGCATCCTCGCTCTTCGCAGGAAACAGCGCAGTAGGCAGCATTATCGAGATCAAAGGCGAGCCATTCGTAGTCGTCGGCATCTGCGCTCCGGACACCACCAGCGAGCCGGTTATCAACAACCTGCAGGATTACTACATGTACATGGATACCTCATCAGGCACCATCTACATTCCGATCAGCTGCTGGGACATCGTATACAAATATGACGAGCCGCAGTCCGTCGCCATCAAGGCGGTCAACACCGACAGCATGGCCACAGCAGGCGACAGCGTATCCAACTACCTGAACGAACGCGTAATCGAGAATTCCGAGAGTCCATACCAGTACAAGGCTGAAAACCTGCTTGAGCAGGCAGCAGCCCTTCAGGAGCTCTCCAATGCCACCAACTCACAGCTGATCTGGATCGCGCTGATCTCACTCCTCGTCGGCGGCATAGGCGTCATGAACATCATGCTCGTCTCCGTCACCGAACGTACTAAAGAGATCGGCCTCAAGATTGCCATCGGCGCCAAGCAGCGCCGCATCCGCATCCAGTTCCTGACTGAAGCGGCAGCGCTGACCTCCATCGGCGGCGTTCTGGGCGTTATCTTCGGCATCGGCCTCTCGCTCCTGCTCTCGAGCGTCATGGGCACGCCGGTATCTATCAGCGTCCCGGCCTGCATCGTGGCCGTCGTCTTCTCGATGGTCATCGGCATCGTCTTCGGCCTCGTGCCGGCGATCAAGGCATCGAAGCTGAATCCGATAGATGCGCTGAGGTATGAATAAGAAATAATGAAGGCACGGCTTCGGCCGTGCCTTTTCTTTTTCCCTCATTTTTATTTCCATTTTTCTGGCCGTGGCGTATAGATTTCTGTTTCTTAAAATCTAGACGCCATCTTGTACCGTCTTTTGTTTTCTATTGCTTCCTGGCTCTTGTTTCCGGGCGTATAAATTCCTAGTTTTGCTGATTTTAGGTGATTTTAGCCATCTTTTGCAGGGATCAAACGGCCATGGTCACCGAATAGTTGGCAATCGTGGCGTATAGATTTGCATTATTCTGATTTTTATACGCCAGTATGACAAAAAACAGCTTAAAAATGCGAGCATGAACATGATGTGAAGCCAAAAAACCCCGTAAGGATAATTGAAAACCTTAAATACTCCTGATCAATTTCTATTTTACTGGCTTGATCCAGTTAATCAGCATAGAATAACCCCTTTCATTTAGTTTAAAAAACACGGCTATGCCGTGCCTTTATTTTTGAAGAAACACTATACCATTTTAGTTTATCACTTTTCCTGGCGTTTAAGTCCTTCTTGGACCGCATCTGCGCAGGAAAAATGGAGTTGTGGCAATAATCTGCCTGTGGCAGGCTTTGTTTTGCAGAGAAAATGGACTTTTGGCACAAAAATCATGCTTTACAACCTGAAAATATGCCACAAATCCAATTTTTCAGCATTCGCCAACTTTCCAATACGAGTAGGTGCCACAAACCCATTTTCTCTAAACAGATGGGCGTCAGTGTTAAAATCATATTGCTTTCACTGCCTTTTTTTGGGATACTAAAAGCGGTAATAATCTATACTGTGAGGGACAGCATAATGAGTTTCTTAAAGAAAATCCCCTGGTGGGGCTGGGTTTTGGGAATAGTTTATTTCGGCCTGCAGTACGGAATGTACCGTCTGGCGGACCTGCTCAGCAGAGTCTTCGGCACTATTGACAGGGCTCTGTGCCCTAAGATTGCGGCCGTTGATGACCTCATCCCGGTCATCGCGATTTTCGCTGTAATTTACCTGTTTTCTTATATCTTTTGGATCTGCGGGCCTATCGCGGTTTCGCTCACGAAGAGAAGCAACTTCATTAATTACATCATCGGACTGAGCGCGGCTTATCTGATCGGTTTCCTGATTTTTGTGCTTATGCCTACTTATATGGACAGAAACGCCGAAGGGCTTATGGCCATTGCCGCTCAGCCGGGTATATTTAACAAACTGCTCGGTATTATCTATGGCGCGGACGGAAGTGGGCTGGCGTTTAACCTCTTCCCGTCATATCACTGCCTGATCAGCCTTTACTGCTATCTGGGCGTACGCAAACAGCCTGAAATCTCCAAAGGATTCAGGATTTACAGCCTGGTAATGACCATCCTGATCTGCCTGTCAACAGTATTCACGAAGCAGCATTACTTCATTGATATCTTCGGCGGTCTGGCAATCTCTATCATATGTTATCTGGTAGTTGGCAAGCTTGATCCCGGCGGAAAGATAATGGCAAAAAAGGAAAATAGAGTCTAATTTATTGAATCGCATTATAGCAGAAAAAATGGATTTGTGGCAGTAATCTACCAGCAGTGAGCCTTGTTTAGCAAAGAAAATGGACTTGTGGCACAAAAGCTGATGCCTTTCGCTTGATTTTATGCCACAAATCCATTTTTTTATCACTTTCCAACACTCTAAACGCATGTAACTGTCACAAATCCCTTTTTCCCGCGCAAATAAGCATCCAGGGCCAAATTAAAAGGGCTGCCATCAGGCAGCCCTTAGTTTTTCTCTATTATCCTCTTGCAGGAGGTTTGAGTGGCTGATATGTATTTCTTACGTTCTCGATAGCAGCTGACATTGTCTTCTTGTGCTCATCTGAGAATTCGAATCTGTGGCCCGGAAGTCTCTTAATACCGGTGCCCTGCTCCATCTCATTGTCGTGATGAGCTGTACCATGCTTAGACCAACGAGAAACCTCAATGCCGCCGTCCCATTTAACGCCGGTCATCTTGCCATCTTCTACGATTACATCACCCTCAACATCACAGAACGGGCATGCTACGCGGCCGTTCTTGCGGTACTCAAGCAGATTGGAGTGGCAGATAGGACAAACCTCAACCTGAGTGCCATGATATGTATGCTGTGGCTTGCCAAGCTCTGCGCATACGTTCTCGCCGAGCAGTCTGGCTCTCTCAAGTCCCTTAGGCATCAGAGCTGCCATTCCCTTCAGAGGAATGCCGTGAACTTCCATCTGGTCAACGAGACGCATCTGGCTGCCGATGAGCTCAGTGGTCATCAGGTTAAGCAGAGGCAGAAGCAGGCTGACCCAGTCAGATCCGCCAACACCGATGGTTGCGCATACTGTCTTATTCTTACCTTCATTAGCACGTGCTGTATGGTTGTCAGCACCGCAGCTGTGGATTCTGTTAAGCACTACAGTTATGATTCCAGGCGGCATCAGCTGATATGCAGGAGCAGCGATGATAACGCCGTCTGAAGCCTGGATCTGATCCATCAGGAATCTGATATCATCCTCACTCCAATCATATTTGCAGCGTGGCGGTTTGCCGCTGGAAAGAAGAGTTGTGCAGAATTCGCAGCCGATACATGGCTTGATATAGTAGTCATGCAGTCTGATAAATGTTACTTCCTGGCCATTAGCCTCGCAGACTTTGAGCGCTTCCTTAAGGAGTATCTCGCTGTTGCCTTCAGGTCTGCCGGCACTGATTCCTAAAACCTTCATAAAATACCTCCGGATATTATTCTATGTAATATAATTATCATTATTTAGAATCTCTTTCAATTGCTTCACATACAAAACCGCCGGCGCTTAAAGCTGGCGGTTTTATGCGTAAATTACTATTTGATCACTTCAATGGTAGCCTCAGCCAGGGCCTTCTCACTCAGCTCATTGCCGATGCCCGGCAGGTCTGGAACTTCATAGTATCCGTTAACCGGCTGATAATCATAGATACAGGTCTCGGTAACTGCCTCGAGTGTATTATGAGTATGCAGCTCGTGGATGATGAAGTTCGGGATAGCTGCCTCAAACTGCAGTGAAGCAGCAACGCTGATAGGCGTGTTGCATGTATGGGTCTGAACAGTAATACCGTTGGCATCAGCGTAATCGCAGATCTTTCTGCCTTCGGTGAGTCCGCCGCAGTTACCCAGATCAGGCTGGATAACCTGCAGTGTGCAGCTGTCAATCAGCGGCTTAAATCCGGCTACCATGTATGTACGTTCGCCTGTAGCCAGAGGGATATTAACTCTCTCGTATACTCTTCTGTAGTCGTCTACATTGAATGGTACACAAGGCTCCTCATAGAACATGATATCGTAGTCCTCGATAACCTGTCCCAGCTGGATAGCAGTGTTAGCTGACGTAATGCAGTGATTCTCGATGATCAGGTCAACGTCCGGTCCGATGGTGTCGCGGATAACGTCCATCTTCTGAACTACTTCGTTCATGATTCTCTTAGGAATGAAATTCTTCATCTCCAGACGGTCAACACCTGTGCCGTCCAGATTCTTCTGGATAACATCGAGCTTAACAGCGTCAAAGCCGTCATCTATAGCCTTCTGGCATGCTTCTCTTAAATATCCGAGGTCGCCAGGTGAATTGCGTGAGTTAGGATCTTTCCAACCAAACTGCAGCTGGCTGGCATAAGCACGGAGTTTGCTTCTGTGCTTGCCGCCCAGGAGCTTACATACAGGCATGTTCAGAGCCTTGCCCTTGATATCCCAGAGCGCGGTATCAATGGCGCTGATGGCTGCCATAATAACGCCTCCATTGCCCTGTGCCCAGAATGTGCCGGCAAGTTTCCTATAAATATAATCATTGTCAAATGGATCCATGCCGATGATCATTGGTGCGAAAAGTCTCATGATCTCGTAACTGCCGATGGAAAAGTCCATAATAGACACTCCGGCCTCTCCATAGCCATAAATGCCTTCGTCAGTCCAGATCCTGCAAAGAACCGGTGTCTGTGAGCCGGCCGCAAATCTTTTAAGTTTGATCAGGTCAACTTGTGTAATCTTCATATGTGTCCTCCTTCTGGGTTTATTACAATTGTTTTTATAATATTATCATCAGCAAAAATGTTATTCAAGATTACTTCTATATTAACATAATGCCCGTCAGCATGCGCTCATTCGTACCTCCGCTGGCTCTGTATGAAGGGAAAAGTCCTGAGTGTACAGTGCAGTATTCAGGATCATAGATATTTTCGTCCTTAAGTCCTGCCTCCTTTAAGGCATATCTGATGGCCCTGTCTAAATAAAGGAAATATTTCCCGTTATCCTTTGGCTCAAAAAAGTCCTCGACTGCATCCTTAGGATAGTTCTCAAGAAAAGCTTCTTTCAGGTCTGCGCTGACCTCGTAATCTCTGCCGCAGATGCATGGCCCCATCGCTGCCAAAACATCAGCCGGATCAGTGCCATATTTTTCATTCATAAGTTTCACAGCATTCGCCGAAATTTTCTTGTTCGTTCCCTTCCAGCCGCTGTGGATCATTCCGATAACTTTCTTCACAGGGTCAAGCAGAAAAACAGGCACGCAATCTGCCTGGAGAGTGCACAGCATCAGACCTCTTTCGTTAGTGATCAGACCGTCCGTTTCAGGGGCAGTAATATCATTTAAAATAAAGTCTCCGCCCTGCTCCTTTGTAACTGCTCTGACGCCCGCAGAATGTACCTGCCAGGTACGTACCATCTGTGCCGGAGTAATGCTAAATTCGGCTCCCAGAGCCTTATAATTCTCCAACGCAGCCTCATTTCCCTGCGCCCAGTTCGTATTTTCGTTCGTTGTGACAACAGTTTTGACCAGATTTGTGTCTTCAAATGGCTTAATTTTGATATATTTCATGCTAATTTCACCCTGCAATCTTTATTCTGCTCAAATTATACTATAAGACTTTTGCACACAAAAGTGCTAATTTGGGGCATTTTTAGCCATTTTTCTACTTCTTTGGAAGTATATTTATGCAGTTTTTAACACTTATACTTCTTTAGACGCATAAAAACGACCGTTTTTTGCCCGTTTTCGAGGCTCTGGCTGCCCATTTTGTGCCTCTTAGAAGCCCGGTTTTAAAATGCGATTTTCGGGAGACCAAACGTATAAATCCTGCCCTTCATGATCTTAAAACGCGATACAGAGGATCCGGCAAAAACGGCTCCGGCGTCAGAGTGAAAGAGTTTCCTTTTCACCTGATTTTTTATTTTTGCAAAAACCCCATTTTGAGCCATTCCGTCAGACCGCAGGAGTTTCCTCTCCGCCTGTTTTTCTGCAGCCCGGATTTTCCTGGCAAAACTGCCCTTCCGTCAGAGCGCGCCTCTCTCCTCTCTCCTTTTTTTGAAAAACAAAAAACAAACAACTATTTGTTTAAAAAAACACATAAATGTGATACATTTTATCTGTAATTATTATTACAAAATAGAGAAGGAGTGTTAAAAACATTATGAACGGAAAATTTTATTGTGAACTCACAGAAGGTTACACAATTCACCGTGGAACTTTAACATTACGTGAAGATGGCGATACCCTTTCCGGCAAGATGTTCCCTGCCGGGGAATTCTGGGCTGAAGCTGCTTTCCGCAATGGTAAGATTGACGGCAACAAATTCTGCTTCACAGCACACTGGGGAACAGCCTGCCAGAGCTATTCCATGGATGTTTGCGGCGAAGTAGATGGTGACAAGGTCACCGGCACAGCAAAATGTCTTGGCAAAGAATACACACTGTGCGGCACACGCACTGAATAATCAAAGGAGGATTTAATCATGGTAGCAGGAAGCTATTATTGCGAATTAAACTGCCTTCCTCAGGCATTTAACCTTACAAGAGAAGGCATCGTCGAGCTTTATGAGCAGGACGGCGAATTAAGAGGATGTATGATTGGAACCTTCTTCTGGATGCCATCATATTTCTGCGGCGGCAAAATCGACGGAGATAACTTTGAATTTGAAGCACCTTTCAACACAGCATGCCAGCAGTATGTACTGCGCGTTAAAGGCACTGTAAAAGGTGATGAACTTGAAGCTATTGCTGAGAGCAGCATGGGTCCTTTAACAGTTAAGGGCTATCGTGTCAATGACAGCTATCAGAACAAATATGGCGCTTTCCCGATTTTCCAGCGCACATTAAAAGAGCTCGAAGAGCGTAAATAAGAGAAAGGAGAGAAAGCAATGAACGCATTAGATTTTGGTACACGTCCTGATCATGTCGGTCTTCATGTTTATCACTTAGAAGAAGAAACAAAGTGGATCCATGACGTTTTAGATTTTGAATTTTCATATAGAATCGGTCTGCCAATCGGTCATTTCCCAAGATCGGCATTCCATACACTGGGTGACTTCCAGTATGAAGTTTACGAAGTACGTAATCCTCTTCCATACTCATATGATGATTATGAGAACACCATCGGTGTCAGAATGGCTGAACTGTCAGTTATTGACTGGGAAGGCTGGAAGAAGAATGCTCAGGATTTAGGTGTTGAATTCGTTTACGAAGACAATACTCCTGGTAAAGAAAAAGCAGTTATCAAAGACCCTTCAGATATCCTTCATGAGGTTAACAGAGATACTCTTCCTGAGGATGTTTGCATGCGCGGCCGTTGGGGCATCCGTGTAAGCGGCGTTAAGATCACCTGCCAGAATATCGAAGAGACAGCTGACTGGTACGGCGAGATCTTCGGTTACGAAGGACTTGAGATTCTTCCTCGCAAGGAAGGCTATCCAAGAATCGGTGTTACAGAGTGCAACCATGTTAAACTGGTTATGATCGAGACTCCGGAAGCTCAGCCGTTCAACCTGTATGACTTCGAGAACAATATCGGTATCAAGCATATCGACTTCAGTATGACTGACCGTCTCGGATGGACTGAGTGGGTTAAGGATGCCAGAAACAGAATGGGCGTTATCGTATCCGTTGGACATCCGTCAATTGCACACTATGTAGTTGACAATTGCGGTATGCTCACAGAAATGAGTGATGAGCACATTCTCAACCCTGATGGAACAAGAATGGATCAGCAGTAATCCATAACTAATCAGGCCGCCACAAATGTGGCGGCCTTTTTTGTCTTTTTACGAACCACCAACTACTTTTTACAATTTTCAGTACGTAAATCCTGAAACACTGCTCTTCCCTTTACGTACTATTTTCTGTTTTTTTCATAGGTAGTTCGTAGGTTTTTCTGATTATTTTTATAGAATTACGAACTGCATCCTACTTTTTCGCTTATGTAGTTCGTATTACCGGATCCATATCAGTTAAAATTTACGTACTACACCCAGCAATATTTACATAGTAGTTCGTAATAGCAAATTAACGAACAAGAAAAATACGAACTACACTGCTATTATCTGCCAAGGTAGTTCGTAACAATCAATTATTTATCACGAAAAAGGAGATCAAACCTTACAAAATCCCTTTCTGTCTCCTGAAAAACCATATTAGACCGTACTGTCCATAAACATACAACACCGAAACCAGTATACCCAATGTCATATTTTCCCTTAGCAGGAGCATCAATGCTGCAAATACAACTGACAGGGCTATCGTCCTTATTACAACTTTCCTGCATCTTTTCATTTCCGGCTTGGCGAACCTCAGCAGCATGAACATGCACAGATATGTCAGCAGGAACGCGCCTACCAGCATCACAACTTTAGGCCAGATATAAATTTCCGGATCTCTCATAAATACCAGCGCCGCAGTGATCAGACTCAGGCCGAAAATCAGGAAAATATGGATCGTCATATATGCCCTGCCCGAGCTCTCCATATGCCTGTCAATAATATGGTCATACAGTGCCTCATAACACAGGAAAAGCCCGACTACGAGCAGGAAGCACATTATGCAGAAGAATATGGATGATGCCGTAATTTCCACCGCGAAGTATGGGGCGATGGCTATTATTATCTCGCCGAAAGTAAATACCACGAACAGCATTGCCCTCTCCGTAAGATGCGGAAAATCGATATGTACGGCCTTTTTCTTGTCAGCGAATACAAATGTCAGGACTATTCCAAAAAGGATGCCTAACACTGAAAGAATGATCGTAAAGGTGTTGAAAGCAATTATGGATGAAAGGACCAGAACGGTCTCTCCGAACAGCACCAGGAGCATGCCCCTGATGGCTTTCATCTCCAGCAGGCTGTCCTTGTGTTTCCTGTATTCAATCAGATATTGGACAGCTATATTGATCAGTATCAAAGCCCACGCAATGTGATACTTCGTACGGTAGGCAGCCCAGTCAGAGCGCGTGCCGTCCCCAATAAAATACAGCAGAAACATATTGATGAACACAAAGATGTGATCCCTGACACTGTTTCTGCCGTAGAGATTTGTATAAAACGTGGAAAAGTTCCAGATCTGGATAACTGCGAATCCAAAAATCAGAAATGTAAAGAACACTGACGGACTGACAAAACCGTTTTCAACGTCGTGCAGGAGCGTGTTATTCCTGCCGATGACATAAACGAAGATCAGGTCGTATACCAGTTCCAGATATTCAACTTTTTTCTCTGTTTTAAGCATTATTCTGCCTCTAGCATTTTATCCTCGTCTGAGAAGCCCCGGTCTTCCTGATCGCCCAGCCGCTTCAGTTCTTTGGACATCCTGATCATCATCGGAATGGCTATGGCCATACTCAGTACATCGGCTCCGGCCTGAGCGCAGGCCAGTCCATTAACACCAAATATCAACGACAACAGAATAACCAGCGGAATAAGACAGATAACCTGTCTGGAAAGACCCAGAATGGTCGCCTGCAAAGCCCTGCCTATAGATTGGAACAGACCGTTGCAGACCATAACCCATGTGTGCGGGATCATTGTCAGGCACTGTGTCCTGATCATTAATGTGCCGATGCGGATTATCTCAGCATCGCTGGATGCAAAGACTGAAACAAGCTGCGGAGCAAAGATTGCCATGATTGCTCCCAGTATGATTGAGAATGATGCTCCGACCGCAGAGGTCTTCCAGAATGCTTCACGCACACGGTGATATCTCTTCGCGCCCCAGCAATATCCTGAGAGCGGCTGGAAGCCCTGGCCGAATCCAAGGATCGCTGAGCCGACAGTACGTGTACATTTATTGGCTACTGAAACTGCTGCCAGTGCGCTGTCTCCGAAGCTGCCGGCGAAGTTGTTGGTTACAACTGAAGATATTGACATCATGCTCGAGCGCAGGAACGTCGGAATACCCATTCGGGCAACTTCTTTGTAGATCCTTGCTTTAGGAGTAAAGTTGCGTATCTTGAGCTCCAGCATGGTTTTCTTTCTTAGGAATGGTATCAGCAGGATAAAGAAGCTGATCATCTTGGAAAACGATGTGGCAATGGCAGCGCCTGAAACGCCCCATCCGAATGTATAGATGCACAGCGGATCCAGAGCAACATTAAGTACACATCCTGAAACCATACCGATCATCGAATAGTGCGTGCTTCCCTCTGATCTGAGGAGCTGGCTGAGCGCCACCTCGCCCGCCG
This sequence comes from Lachnospiraceae bacterium, assembly GCA_017441295.1. Lineage (GTDB taxonomy): Bacteria > Bacillota > Clostridia > Lachnospirales > Lachnospiraceae > RGIG5612. Next base: position 100,905 of record JAFRYA010000026.1, on the reverse strand, counting down.
TAAATGGTGCTGACAGGAAGATGAAAGATGCGTACTGCATGGTAAACGGTTTGGACGTTTCGGTTGCTCCCAGGAGCGTCGAAAGAGGATCCATAAAAGCGAATCCGATTGCAGCCAGAACTGACAGCGTGATCATGGAAGTAATGAGCGTGGTTATGGCAACCCTGCACGCCTCGTCTTCCCTCTTGGCGCCCATCAGCCTGGAAATGTAGCTGGAAGCACCCATTCCAAAGCCCATCGCAATGGAACGCATGAAATGCATCAGCGAGTCATTTACGCCTACCGCGGCAGTGGCTGCCTTGCCCAGCTGGCTTACAAAATAGGTGTCAGCGAGATTATAGAGAGAATCGATAAGCATGGCTATAATCATAGGGATCGCCAAAACCGGAAGAATCTTTAATACAGAATCCTCCAGCATCCTTCTTCGCCGTTCAGCACGGCTTTCTTCTAAGCTCATCTTTGCCATAACACATCCCTCACATCTTTTATAATATTTCATTTTAATAAATTCCGGTGGTTTTTGCCACCGGAATTATTAAAATATAGTCTTAAGTTTTTCTTCGATTTTAATCTGGCTTATTTGCGGCTCTTCTTTGTAGGCCGATGTGACCAGGTCGTATCCCCATATATCTTCCGGTTTGGAATAAACAGCCACATGCCATCCGTACTCCTGGCCTTTTTTGTTTATTCTCCGCCTGAAGTCCGTTACAACCAGATACATTTTATCCTGAAGGGATGTAAGTGTTCCTTCAAAATTCTTTTCTCCATGAGGTCCGAATCCGGCCATTTCCTTCAGTTTATTGGAAAAGATTTCCTTTTCATTTTCGAAGCAGTCCATAATCAGTTTCTGTCTGCGTGAGGCCTTCTCATCATCCCAGAGCGCATCGAAATCATAGCCGTCCCTTCTGGCATTTGCAAATACAGGCAGCCAGTCCAGTGAGATGAACCCGGCTTTGCCCTTAAAGAATTTGCCATACACCAGGCGGCGGCTTCTGGCCGCCAGTATTCTCCACTCCCACGGATCCCTTTCCTGGTTTTCTGACCACCAAAAGTCCGGATTGGCATGTTCCTCAATTGAAAAGCCTTTTATTTCATTCTCAAACAGAGGCATGAAGCCAACTTTATCAATGAACGCAACTAATTCGTCAAAATTATGAATGCATTTCGGGTCACTGTCCGGCACCCCATGCATTATCCATTTGTCTCCAACAGTCTCCATTTATAACTCTTCCATTTCTGCCCTGACTGTGTCTTCGCAGCTCCTCATTGCCATAATAGTCCTGTCCAGAAGCTCGTCCAGCTCCCATCCCAGTCTCTCCGCGCCTTTTGCAATAATGTCACGTGAGCATCCGGCCGCAAATCTTTTGTCTTTATATTTTTTCTTAAGGCTCTTGAGTTCCATGTCCTGGCAGCTCTTCGAAGGCCTCATCTTGGCTGCTGCCCAGATAAGCCCTGTCAGCTCGTCTGTGGCGAACAGGATTTTTTCCATTTCATGAACCGGCTCCACATCAGAGCAGATTTCATATCCATGACAGAGAACCGCGTGAACAATGTCATCAGAAGCATTGATTTCTGCCAGAATGTCAGCAGAATATTTCAAATGCTCTTCAGGATACTTTTCAAAGTCCACGTCATGAAGGAGTCCTGCCATGCCCCAGAAATCCTCTTCATCGCCATATCCCAGTTCTTTGGCAAAGTATCTCATAACGCCTTCTACTGTAAAGGCATGCTCCATGTGGAACGGCTCTTTGTTATATTTTTTCAGCAGGCCCAGCGCCTGCTCTCTTGTGATGTTCAGTTCCATTTTGCCTCCTTTACAGCCAATGAATCTCTGCCGTACATGGCTTTGCCACTTTGCCTTCACCTTTGTGATGCCCGATAATGCAGGCGTGGAATCCATACATGCCCACAGGCAGACCGAACAGATCGCAGAATTCTTTGTTGTCCACCATACTCTCAATAATGGAGAGGATCATAACGTCCAGATTCAGGGCTGTAGCTTTGAGCCACATATTCTCCAGCATGTGTGCCAGGCTCTGGCGCTCTGCCCTTCTCGCGCCCCTCCATTCAGCCATGACTATCAGGCACGGTGCCTTGGTAACAGGAGCTCCTGATTCGGCAACGTGGCCCCACAGTGTCTCAAGACCTCTGGCGTTTTCTCTTAAAAATGCGTCTTTTTCTTCTTCTTTCAGGAGCCATTCGAGGTCTGCAGCACTCTGTTCTGCGGTAAGGCGCCTAATGGTTTCCAGTCTGGGATCGTCCTTGAACATTACGAAGAAATGTCTGAAAGGAACGACGTCCTTCGACGCGATGGAAGCATACGGCGCCGCCTTGCCGGCTTCGATAATGGCTTCAATCTCTTCTTTTGTCGGTACTTCATCAGTAAATGACCTGCAGGTCCATCTGGCTTTTATGATCTCGTCAAATACTTTGTTATCATCTTTTGTGAACATTTTAAAACCACCTTTTATTTCTTACTATTATTTTGGGATAATTATTCAAATGTCTGCTATTTTATTTTTACCATACTATGTTATAATTTTACACAAGAATATTTTTGTTTAAAGGAGAGAGTTAATATGTCTAATAATTGCACAATCGGTATTTCAGCACGTCACGTTCACTTAAGCAAAGAACATGCTGACATCCTTTTTGGTAAAGATTACGAATTCACCCCGAAGCCGGGCGTTGAGCCAAAGGGCCAGTGGGCTGTTCAGGAACGTGTTGAGCTGATCGCTCCTAAATCATCATTCCCTAAGATGGGCATCATCTGCCCGACCCGTGATCAGACACAGGTTGAGATTTCCAAGACTGATGCTTTCGCTCTGGGCCTTAAGGCTCCTATCAGAATGAGCGGCGACCTCGCAGGCAGCGCAGGTGACGTTATCATCAGAGGACCTAAGGGCGAGATCCACCTTGAGGAAGGTGTCATCGTTGCTAAGCGCCATGTTCATATTGGCAAGAAATTCGCTGAAGCACACGGCATCTCCCAGGGCCAGGTAGTTAAACTCAAAGTTGAAACCGACGAGCGCAGTCTTGTTTTTGACGATGTTATCGCTCGTATCGGCGGCGACGGCGACAAGGCACTTGTTCATCTTGATACGGACGAAGGCAACGCAGCAGATCTTCCAATGTGGTCCGAAGGCGAGATTATCGCTGACTGATCGGAGGTTCATATGGCAGATAAAGTTTATAAGATTCTTTGCATCAATACCGGTTCCACCAGTACTAAGATTGCTATCTACAACAACGAAGAATTAGAGTACGACGTTACTCTGAATCATGATCCTGAGCTCTGCAGGAAGTTCCCTGACGCCCTGGATCAGATTGATATGCGTAAGGAAGCTATTTACGACTTCCTCAAAGAGAACAATATCAAACCTGAAGACCTCGATGCTATCGCAGCCCGCGGCGGCCCGACCACAGGTATCCGTTACCATTCAGGCGCTTACAAAGTAGACGCTGACATGGTTGCTGCTTCCAAGAGCGTCAGAGGATCACACCCGATGAACATCGGTCCTGTTCTCGCATACGAATTCGTTGAGAAATACGGCATTCCTGCATGGAACTACGACGTTGTAGGCGTTGATGAGGCTCCTCCTGTTGCACATATGACTGCAATCCCGGGAGCTGACCGTCCATGCTCATGCCACACACTGAACTCACGAGCTGCAGCCAGACGCGCAGCTGAGCAGATCGGCAAGAAATTCGAGGAAAGCACCATCGTAGTTGGTCACTTCGGCGGCGGATGTTCATCCAGTCTGTTCGTAAACGGCAGACTTATGGACACATCCAGCCAGGACGGCGGTTTCTCACCTACCAGAGCAGGCCGTGTTGGATCCAACATTATCATGGATAAGATTTTCAAAGAAGGTTATGGCCCTGCAGAGATGAAGAAGCTCCTCGGCAGCGGCTCAGGCTTCTCCGGACATCTGCACACAGCAGACCTGCGTGAAGTTGAGCAGATGATCGCTGACGGCGATGAATACGCAGCACTTGTTTATGACGCATTCATCTATGAGCACATCAAGGACTTCGGCGGCCTCGCAGCAGTTGTAGGCGGCAAAGTTGATGCCTGCGTATTAACAGGCGGCATCGCATATTCCAAGAAGTTTGTAGACGCCATGACTGAGAAGATCAGCTTCATTGCTCCTGTAGTTGTCATCCCGGGCAGCATGGAAATGGAAGCCCTCGCCAAGGGCATCTACCGTGTCCTCACCGGACAGGAACAGTATCGCCTCTTCAAAGATCCGTTCTAAATTAACTATTTTGAGACTGCCGTTTTTTAGAGCGGCAGTCTTTTTTTGTTCAACGGCAGGACACGTATTTAAGGCTATGCGTGTTTTTCAATTAGCCATGACACAAAAATAAGGCTGTGTGTGTTTTTCAATTAGCCTTGACACAAAAATAAGGCTATGTGTGTTTTTTTACTCAAATAACACTCACAGCCTTAAATCCGTGTCAATAATCTTCCATAAAACACTCACAGCCTTAAATCTGTGTCAAGTATTTTAACTACAGCTTAGCAGATTACCAGCTTATACAGCGCCACGACCTTATCTCCGACTCTGCCCTGTACTATCAGGCTGTCGCCTTCGATCTTCTTTCTGAATTCAATCGTTTCGCCCTCGAAACATGGCTTTCTGTACTGGATCTCAATCTCCAGCGGACTGATCCTCTTCCATTCATCTACTGTGTATAGGCTCTGGAGCGCGCGGATGTATGCCACGTTGTTCATGTGCTGTCCCAGGTCAATGTCGTTTGCGTTGACCTTGTATGTGGCAAAGGCTTCCTCAGGGAATTCTCCTGTGATGCGGTTAAATGTCATTCCCACAGTCCTGTCATCTATTACGTTATATTCCTGCGGATACAGATCGTCGACCACTACCGGGCGGCCTGTGTTCAGGTCAAACACTGCCCACTCTGTCTTGCCCAGTGCCAGTGTTTCAGAGCCTCTGGCAATCTCATAGCATCTGTAGACCTTGCCTCCGTTGTTTGACTCCGGCCATGTGGAGATGGTGACCTTCTCTGAGATCATTGGCCTTCTCTTGAATATCACCTTGCTCTTGACGGTCAGCCAGAACTGTCCCATTCTGCCCAGGTCATTCAGGCCCACGCCCAGGCTGCCGGCATGCTCGGATGCCATGTCCATGAACATATCGAAGCAGTCTGCGAAGCCCATCTTGCCTGACGCGTCCGCTCTGCTTGGAACTATTTCTATTTCTTTAACATATTTTTCGCCCATTATCATTTCTCCTCAAAGTATTCTGCTACTTCTTTCAAGTATTTGATCACCGGCAGGTGCTGCGGGCAAATCAGCTCACACTGACCGCATTCCACGCATGCACTGGCCGCGGGTTTGTCCGTGGAAATTGTTTTGTAATAATACCTCTGCATTGAGGATTTTCCGCCAGCTCCCGGTTTGTGATCCGCATTATACAACGCGAAATAGCTCGGGATCGGGATCTGCGCAGCGCAGCCGTCTGTACAATAGCTGCATCCGGTGCATAGAATCGCGACGTCTTTGTTTATGATGTCTACAACGCTGAAGAGTATCTCTTTCTCTTCTTCATTCAGCGGTTCAGCGTCTGACATGAATGATGTATTATCGTCCACCTGCTCCAGGCTGCTCATGCCTGAAAGCACCACCATGACTCCGTCCAGACCGGCGGCGAATTTCAGCGCCCATTCAGCACTGGACCAGTCAGGATGCTTTTCCTTCATAAGCCTGGCGGCCTCATCAGGAGGCATGGCCAGGAGTCCTCCTTTGACAGGTTCCATGATGATCACCGGCTTGTCGTGAGCTCTGGCCACTTCGTAGCATCTGCGCGACTGCACGCCCTGGCTCTCCCAGTCCAGATAGTTGATCTGAAGCTGGACGAATTCCATTTCAGGGTGCTCCGTCAGTATCCTGTCCAGCACGTCAGGCGTATCATGAAACGAAAAGCCCGCATGCTTTATCAGACCTGCCTCTTTCTTAGCCTTAAGCCACTCAAAGCAGCCATACTCTTTATATTTTTCATAATAAACATTATTGGAATCGTGCAGCAGATAATAATCGAAATAGCCCGCTCCGGTCTTTTCCAGCTGGGAATTGAATATTTCCTCGATTTCTTCTTTGCTGTCAAAGAAATCCGCATGCAGCTTGGTTGCAAGCGTGAAGCTCTCCCTCGGATGACGGCTGATCAGCAGTTCCTTTACCGCCGGCTCGCTCATAAAATTATGATACATCCATGCAGTATCAAAATACGTGAAGCCCCTGTCCAGGAACATGTCAACCATCTGCTTGGCTGTTTCTATATCAATGGATTTTGCGTCTGCGCCGTCCAGCAGCGGCAGCCTCATCAGGCCAAATCCCAGTTTTTTCATTTTTTACCTCAATCTATCTTGATCAGCTTTCTGACACGGCCGCAGATGAATATTGCCAGCATCATCTTGGCCATATCAGGAATAATATACGGCAGTACACATATCGTAACAATGGTCCATAAATTATAATCATTGCCGCGTCCGGACATGACTACCGAAAACCACAGCGTGCCGACCAGGTAGCAGAGCAAAAGCCCTATCGTCAGCACAATAAGTTTCATCCAGAATCTGTTCCTGATCAGCGGCTCCATGAGCAGGTAAACAAGGCCCATGAACAGGAATCCCACGATGTATCCGCCTGTAGGCCCCAGAATATGCCCTATTCCGCCCTGAAATCCCGAAAATACGGGTACTCCGGCCGCTCCAAGGATAATATAAAGCCCTATCGATAAAAGGCCGTATTTGCCCCCAATAAGGAGCACTGCGCAGAACACCGCAAATGTCTGCATCGTAAACGGTACCGCGAACGGAATTGTGAGCCAGGAGCATACGCAGATGAGCACTGTCATCAGCGCTGCATAGATCATTCTTTTAATTGTCATTTTTTCCCTCTCTCAATTTATGCGTTCTAATATCAAGTCAAATCCGGGGAAAGTTCCCGGGTATGGTTCTCCTGCCATCTGGACACGCAGCAGGTTCTCTTCTGCATCCTCAAATGTGAAATAGACGCCGCCGGCTTCTGCCCAGACCATATAGCCTCTCGTTTCACTCACTGTACATTCAATATCCGTGTCATCCACGATAATATGGAAGGTGCCGTCTTCCAGTATGTCAAGAGATGCATGGTCATACCCACTGTCCTCATCAGTCAGCTCATAATGACCTACGAAGTTCTCCACCTGCCACCATTTATCATCGCCGAAATCAATAATTGCTCCAACGCCCACGATATTGCCTGTGCCGCGGATTGTATGGTACTCCTTGCCCTTTATCTCCACAGTGAAAGGCTGTATCTCAGCTTCTTCAGTCATTACTGCAAACAGCATGCTGCGGACATGATCAATTTTTTCGAAATAATCCGGGTCCGGCATGTGATCGGTGCCGAAATCATGTACCTTGCCAAATATCCGGTACTCCACCCTGACCTGCACTTCTTTATCAAGTTCAGGCGTACCCGGCCCTATAGTATACCAATTGCCCAGGTCCTCTTCTGTAATATAATCCTTCAGGTCATAGAGTACCTGGCTGTCCGTATAATACAGCCTCTGCCCGCCGTCAGGCTCAGTCAGGTAGATCACGCAATGATCTGCAGAATAGTATGCGTAAATATAAAGCTGACCATCTGCATCAGTCTGCTCAAAGCGGATATAATCAACATATTTCTCTGCCTCCGCTATTTCACGGGTCGTTTCCGGCTCGGGTTCTTTCTCCTCACAGCCCGCCAGCATAAGCGCAAAGACAAATATAATTATTAAAGCTAATAACTTTTTCATAATTTTATTATACCACATCCTCCCCCTGCCTTGCTATTTCCTTTTGGTCATTCTATACTTTCAGCATGAGATTCTTAATTCAGCGTGTCAGCGCGGCTGACGTAAAAGTAGATAATGAGATTGTCGGACAGATAGACAAGGGATTCCTGGTCCTGATCGGCGTATGCGAAGGGGACACTGAGCAGACAGCGGACAAACTGGTTAAAAAGATGCTGGGCCTGCGCATCTTCGAGGATGAAAACGGCAAGACGAATCTGTCGCTGGACGACGTAGGCGGCAGTCTTCTTCTCGTATCGCAGTTTACTCTTTATGCCGATTGTAAGAAGGGTTACCGTCCCGGCTTTTCCCGCGCCGGCGATCCTGCCCGCGCCAATGAACTCTATGAATACATAAAAAAAGCCTGCCGCGAGGGCAGGCCGGGAATGCGTATCGAGTCCGGTATTTTCGGAGCAGACATGAAAGTGTCTCTCACAAATGACGGTCCGTTTACGATTATCTTAGATTCATCTGAGCTTTGATCTGATTGATCTTACGTGTAGCGATATTTCTGCGTATAATGCCTTTGATCAGGTTGATAAGTCCCGGTACGAGCAGTGCCAGACCAACTACCAAAACACCTATCAGCAGAATGATCATACCGGTTGTGGTTCCTCGGATCGCGTACTCCCAAGCATTTGCTTCAATAATTCCTGAAAGAACGCCAGTCAATGTCAGCAACACTCCGGCAATTATTGTCAGGATAAGTCCTGTTCTGAACATGGACTTGGCTGCTGCATAAGCTGCGTTAGCCTGTGCCAGTTCTGCATTCAGGCCTGCAGGATCTGTCGGGCCTGTGTATGGCGGTGCAACAAATGTCGGTGCCTGCGCAGCAGGAGCTGCTGATTCAGGTGCAGGAGCGCCGCATTCAGTACAGAACTTCATACCTTCTTTTAATTCTTTTCCGCAATTTGTACAGTACATATCTATTCTCCTTCAAACTTGTATTCAAGGAATTATTATATTTCTGTTTACATTGTTTTGCAATGTCTGTTGCCACAGATTTACGTTTCTGGGTGTTTTTAAGTCATTTTTAGCCACAAAAATTACGATTGTGGGTGTTTTTACGGCGATTATGCACCCAGAAACGTCATTTCGTGGCGCGGCATATAAAGAAAAGATCCCGGCACATGGCCGGGACCCTTCTACAATATAAGTAAGGATTTTATTCTTCTGTTTTCTTTGCTGCTGCGGCTTTCGCCATCGCCTTTTTGGTGGCACTCTTGATCATTGCTCCGATAATGAGTACCAGACCGAGGTTTACGATCACGTTGCCGATGATAACGCCCAGGATGTGTCCCGGCAGCTGTCCATATACTGAAGAAGTAATGAGCGCAACCAGGAAGAAGCACAGTGCGATATTGTTGAATACATACGGCACATATGAGCTGAGCGCGATAGTCAGGAACAGGAAGATTGCAACCGGGATAAAGGTTGAAACAAAGTCCGACATTCCTTTAGGCATTGTCAGCATCTTAAATGCTACCAGACCATAAGCGCATACCAGTCCGAAAATGCCTCCGAGCGCATTCTCCAGCAGGCCTTCCTTCTGGTTCTTGTTGTCCTTTATGAAGAACAGGACGTTCGCCAGGAAAATGGTCCAGCTGGGCACACCAATGCTGAGCAGCGGCTCATGAAGCAGCAGTACAATAACATTACAAAGCAGGATCCACAGAAAGGCGACAAATTTGATCAGGAATGTCGTCTTGTCTGATTTCTGAAAAAATTTCATCATAACAGGTGTCCTCCCTTTTTTTTATCAACCGCCTGAAGCAATCGGGATGAAGACCATGTCCGAGCCGTCCGGAATAACTGTTTCGTCCCACAGGGAACGAAGCACCAGTGTTCCGTTAAGGCTGGCGATGTGCTCCAGTTTCGAATCGCCGCAAGCGAGGCGGTATGCCCCGCTTACGGTCAATCCTTCAACATATTCAAATTCTTTGCCGTCTATCTTGATCATTAGAACCTAAATACTGAATCCAGCTCGATATCACCGATGTCGAATACTTCACCTGTGCCTTCATGCATTTCTTCATAGAAGAATCTTGGAAGTCTGTCATCTTCTGTCGTGAATCCTGCCAACTCGTTGAACTTAACTTCTGTCAGCAGAACCTTAACGCCGAGGCCAATGGTAATCCTGGTGATATCCATCTCTCCTCCGAATAAGCCTACATACATTCCCAGAAGCAGATCCAGTCTGGATGAGATCTGTGAGAATGCGAACAGGCACATCATGGAGTCAGAGAATGTGATGGCTACCTGCAGCTTGTTGGATACGTACAGAGCTGTATCACGCGGATAATCGCCGAATGATGTGAAGCCTACTGTACATGCTGCTGTATGGTCAGCGCCCTGTGGGCTCTTGGCATATGTGATACCTGTGCCCTTGGTATTACGCGGATCATAGCCTGAAAGTGACTGGTGCTTAACTGCAGGAATGTGCTCGCAGCCGAGTGCCAGACCGACAGCCTCGCAGCCATTGCCCATGATAAGACCGAACTCGGTGCCTTCTTTAACTTCATTCAGAAGTCCTTCAACAGCTTTGCCGTCGCCCCACTCGATCTTGCCTGATTCCATTGCTACTGCTGCAGCGTCGCCCATTTCAATTGTGTCAAGACCGATATCATCACACATGCGGTCCAGACGGGCGATCTGATCCAGGTCAGTGATCATGCAGTTTGGTCCGAAGAGAGCTACTGTCTCATACTCGAAGCCTGATGTCAGGTAGTTGCCGTCTTTGTCATTGTAAACATTTGAGCACTGTACAACGCAGCCAGGCTGGCAAGGCTTGCCGTTGCAGCCGCCGCGCTGAGCGTTGTTTGTCATGAATGGAACAGCGCCGACCTTCTCAGGAGCATCGTACATCATCTTGCCGCCGAAGTTATGTACCGGCAGGATACCGTTACGTGCGGTACCGTCGATGATTGAAATGGTGCCTACCTTGTGGTAATGGCTCTGGCTGCCCTTCTCATGCATCAGTTTGTTGATAGCTGCCACGCTCTGCTTGAAGAGCTCTTCGTTAGCATATTCAACTTTGTAAACTTTCTCAGCCTTCTCTATTACGAGAGCCTTGATGCCTTTGACACCCATGAGAGCTCCGATGCCGCCGCGGGCTGCAGCTCTGGATGGATATCCCTCGCCGAACTCAGTAACCTGGATGGAAGCTGCCTTGCACAGTCTCTCACCTGCAGGTCCGATGCTGGCTATAGCAACGTTCTTGCCGTATTTAGCGCGCATAGCATCGCCAAATGCGTAGTTGCCCATCAGTCTGTATTCTTCAGCATCTTCCAGAACAGCGCTGCCGTCAGGAAGAATATGAATGTATTTTAACTTGCCGTCAGTTGGCAGTCCGTGTACAGTCACTGACCTGAGGCCGTGATCTGCCATGTACTTAGCAACTGTTCCGCCTGCGCTGGCCTCTTTGATAGTACCGGTCAGAGGGCTCTTGCCGCCTACTGACAGTCTGTGATCTGTTGAGAACGCAGTGCCGGAGAATATACCGTTACAGAAGATCAGAGGATTCTGAGGTCCCATCGGGTCACACTTAGGATCCATCTTGCCGCCCATAACAAGTGCCATAAGATAATTTGTTACATATGACCTGCCGCCAAACTCTTTAAATGCTTCAGGTATAGGTCTTTTCTCTATCTGAGAATCAGCGATATTAATAAATAATTCTGACCACATAATCTAACCTCCTTCTTAAGCATCATAAGCATCGATGAAAATTTCTTTTACATCGGCAGCTGTCATTCTATACGGGCAAAGTGCCAGTCCAGTGTCATTCATTGCTGCAGGGATAATGGACAGGAAGTCCTCAAGAGAGATTCCCAGATCCTTAGGACTTGGGTTGCCAACGGATTTAGCAAAGCCGCGAAGAGTTTCCTTTGCAATACGTCCGACTTCTTTATAGTCCGCATCCTCCGGAATGGTAACGCCCATGCACTCGCAGACCTTGCGGACCTTCTTGGACTCGTTCAGAGCTGTCCACTCGGTAACACCCGGAAGCATGATCGCGCATGCGATACCGTGCGGTGTATGGAAATGCGCGCCCATTGTATGAGCCAGAGCATGCCCTGCATGAACCAGAGCGTTGGTGAAAGTCATGCCTGCAAAATATGAAGCATACATGAGGTTCTCTCTGGCTTCTTTGTTCTTGCCGTCAGCTACAGCTATCGGAAGATATTTGTGGATGAGCCTGATGGCTTCGCTGCCGATAGCGTCTGACAGAGGATTCTGCTGACCTCCTGTAAGAGATTCAACGCAATGTGCCAGTGCATCCAGACCGGTGGCTGATGTCAGGCCCTTTGGAAGACCGAGAGTCAGTGCAGGGTCAAGATAGCAGTGTGTGCCGATAGTAGCTGCGGAAACAACGCTGGCTTTATTGCCCTGTGACACGCAGGAAATAACGCACATGTTAGTTGTCTCTGAGCCTGTACCTGCTGTGGTAGGAATGAAGATCAGCGGAACACCCGGCTGAAGATCGTATCTAACGCCAAAGTACTGTCTGATAGGAGGCGGGTTCTTCATCAGAACGTTAACGCCCTTGGCAGTATCCATGGAGGAGCCTCCTCCAAGTCCAACGATGCAGTCGCATCCTGAGCTGCGGGCGAGTTCTGCTGCCTCTTCTACCATCTCATCAGGTGGATCAGGGAGAACTTTGTCAAATGTTACTACTTCCATGCCGGCAGCTTTAAGATTCTCTATGATAGGCTGTGCGATGCCGAAATCCCACATGCCTTTGTCATAAACCATAAATGCTTTCTTATGTCCGCCCTTGGCCAGGTCAATGCCGATACGCTTTGATGCACCATAGCCCATTGTAGGTGGTACAAAAACATCATAAGTTGTTATCATATGCTGCTCCTTTCAATAGATTTGTTAAAACTAGAATGCATTCTAGTTTTGTTATTAAAATTGTAAAACATTTTGTATTTTTGTCAATACAATTTATGAAACATTCACGATATTGATATAGAAAACGCCAAATGCTATAATTTGAGGCGGAAATATTCTAATTTCGGAGGTTTTATATGCCTATAACCCAGAAAGGACGCCGCGAATTCCTGTCAGACGTCAAGAAGAAAAATATATGTGACACAGCCATTTCCATGTTCAGATTTAAAGGATATGAGAACACTACCATAGCTGATATTTCAAAAGCCACCAACACCAGCGTCGGCTCAATTTATCATTTCTTCGGTTCCAAGGAAGGCATACTGACCACCGCGATCAAAGAGCCCGGAGCATACGTTATTGTTAAGAATGCTTCATGGGAAGATAAGCTGAATGATCCCAGAGGGACAGTCGGAGAACTCATGCACAGATATGCGGATTTCTTTGAAATGTTCGGCCCCGGTCTGGTAAAGCATATGGGCAAGTCAATGATTAACGTATACAATGACAGTACCGGGCGTTTCATAGACACAGCTTCCACAGAAAGCCTCTGCTCCTTTATCCAGGCCTGCCAGGAGAGGGGCACATTAAATAAAAAAAGACCTGCGGATGAATACACGCAGATCCTTCTTACCATAATGCAGTCCACTCTGCTCCTGTGGACCAGATTTGAATTTAATATCCATGAAAAGATGGATTACTATCTTGATATAGTTTTCACGGAGATGACCATTTCCTGATTTCAGACATATGTCTTCATACACTCCCAAAGCATCAGATGGACGAAGTTGACTGTCTGTTCTTTGTCATGCATGCCGCTCTCGCAGATAGCCACCTGGAAAAGGAAGGCACATACCGCGGTGAACAGCAGCTCCACCTCTTCTTCAGAAGCCTTTGGCATTGCAGCTCTCCACTCATCAATGCAGTACTTTCTGGCTATCATTATCATGTTGTTCTTTAATCCATCAGCAACTTTGCCATTAACTGCTGCTTCGTTCAGGTCGCTGTACTTTTCAAGCAGCGTCAGGATGTCACCGGACAGCTTCTTTCCGAATTTCTTGTTATTGATAAAAACCTGTTCAAATTCATCGAGAAGTTCTTTCTGCAGCTGCTCGATCATATCGTAACAATCCCGGTAATGCTTGTAAAAAGTGGCGCGGTTAAGTCCGGCCTTGTCGCATATCTCTTTAACCCTGACATGGTTGATCGATTCTGTCTTGAGACTATCGAAAAGAGCCTCTCTTAAAACTTTTTTTGTATAAATAACCCTTGCATCTGTTTTCATAGTCAAAAATAATCAACACAGTGATTAAAAGCGTTGATTTTCCCCCGTTACTGTCTGTTGTTGCTTGCTTTTTATATCTATTACAAATTATAATAATGCGCAGAGAGTTTTTCAACACTTGTCGACAAATTGCCGAAAGGATTTTTATTTTTATGTCAGATTATATTTTAAGTTGTTGTTCCACATGTGACCTGACCAAAGAGCATCTCGAAGAGAGAGATATTAAGTTTATCAGTTTCCACTATTACATCAATGGTGTGTAACATATCGATGATTTCGGAACCACCATATCTATTCCGGACTTTTACCATGCTATGGATGAAGGTGCTGAGACCAGCACCAGCCAGGTTAATATTTCAGAGTATGAGGAATACTTTTCTTCTTTCCTGGATGAAGGTAAAGATGTTATCCATTTAACTCTTTCAAGCGGTATTTCAGGAACCCTGAACTCCGCGCTGGCAGCTGCAGAAAACCTCAAGCCGAAATATCCTGACAGGCAGCTGATCATAATTGACTCACTGGCAGCCTCTTCAGGCTATGGCATGCTCATGGATGCAGCCGCTGATAAGCGTGGCGAGGGCCTCAGCATAAATGAACTTGAGAAATGGATTCTGGACAACAGACTGAACCTTCATCACTGGTTCTTCTCCACCACTCTTAAGTACTATGTAAAGGGCGGCAGGATTTCCAAGGCATCCGGTTTCTTCGGAAGCGCACTTGGAATATGCCCTCTCCTTCATGTAGATGAGCTGGGCCGACTGATTCCTATGGAGAAGATCCGCTCAAAGAAGAAAGTCATCAATGCTATCGTTGAGAAAATGAAAGAACGTGCGCTTAACGGTCTGGATTACGCCGGCAGATGTTATATGAGCCATTCAGCATGTTTCGAAGACGCGAAGGCAGTCGCTGATAAAATTGAAGAAGCATTTAAAAAACTTCCGAATCCTGTTCAGATCTTCAATGTCGGAACAGTTATCGGAAGCCACACAGGCCCGGGAACCGTGGCGCTGTATTTCTGGGGAGATTATAGAGCCTGAGCTTAAAGCTCAGGCTTTTTTATTATGCTTTGCGATAATAGCTGATGCCTTCGTGGGCGGTCATCTCCAGCCTGCCCAGATCCAGCAGGTATTCAAAGTAACTGTGTGCAAACCTCTGATACAGCGGCACACGGTCAGGCCTTGATGAAAGCATTCCGTATTTGACGCAGAGCGCCTTCATCAGCTCTTCTTCCGTCATCTCTCCCTCAACCAGACTGAATATGTCATCGATGATCTGCCTGATCCTCTGCATGTAATAATCTACTACAGGGCAGATCTCATCCTTGACGTCATAATGCGCGAAAATATATTTATCGCATTTATATTCTTTCAGTTTCTCCATCGACTCAACCACCTGCTCCACGCAGAGATTGTAAGGGATTTTGATCACATCCAGCTCTGTCTTGGACAGGCACGCGTCTGCCACATACATGACGTTGTCAGGCGTAATGACTGCAATCTGGTCTATTGTATGCCCGGGTACATGGATTATTTTGAAGCAGGCTCCGCAGAACTCTATTTCTTCTGCTTCAGACATTATAATGACATCCGTATCAAAAATCAGTTCGTGAAAGCGCGGTTCCTTCCGGAGATGCTCCAGATTGAACTGGCTGTAATTCAGCTTGAGCGCGCTCTCATTGACGGACATTCCCGCTTCGCCGAGCGACATGCAGATAGGTATATTATACTTTCTCTTGAAGTACGCGTGGTTTCCGGAATGGTCCACATGCGCATGGCTGCCCAGTATGCCTATCGGCGTCAGCCCTGCCTCTGTAAAAGCCTCTTCTATTTTATCTCTCTGCATATAGAGGCCTGTGTCCAGCAGGATAAAATGAGTCTCATCCGTCTTATATATCGGGATTATCTGGTTGGCCTCAATAACATATGTATTGCCTTTGACCTGTGTTATTTTCATACTACACCTCTATGCTGGTCCTTGGTATCTGGATCAGGCAAGGGATGTCATGTGCTTCGCAGTATCTGCCCAGCTTGAAAAATACGACTTCAGTTTTCTCTACCAGACGCGGCATTCCGCGTACAGGCTTGTCCAGTCCTGAGAAGAAATTGTCCCAGTGCAGCGGTACAACCAGTGAAGGTTCCACCTTTGCCACGGTCTCTTCAAAGAACTTCTTCTCTGTAGCTTCATCGGCCTTAGCCAACCCTGCCACTCCCAGGAACAGCACGTCTGCCTTGTAGCCATCCATCTGTCCCTCGAGATAATTGAAGCTCGGACGGATCATGTATTTCTTGTCAGGAGTCTCAACAAAGAAGTCATATGAGCCTCCTTCTTTATAAGCCCTGAGCTTGGAGTTCGGATCCAGCGGGCTGTCAATGGTCTGTCCCAGATCGTTGTTCAGGATCGTCGGCTTGGAATGGATCGACGCGATGACCTTGATTGTGTAATTGCCAACCGTAAAGGTCTCTTCAGCCTTAAATTCTACGAGCTGTTCCTCCGGTACACCGCCGCCTCTGGCTACATTCAGTGCTGATGAAGAGCCGTAAATAACAGCTCCGCACTTCTTAGCAATATAAGGCGCGTCCATCACATGGTCATGGTGAGAGTGCGAAACAAAGATTGCTTTCAGGCGGTCAATCCTGTGAAGTCTGATCATCTCATCCGCCATGGCTGTCTTTGGCAGTTCCCTGCCAAAAATATATTTCTTCAGTGATGGTCTGGTGACATGCGCGTCAAACAGAATCTGATCTGTTCCGTCATCAAACAGCAGCGTTGTGGTTCCTAAAAACGTGATTTTCATTTAACTGTCCTCTTTTTTCAAAAAATACCAGTAAATAATATCACATATTGTTTATGTCTACCAGTTCTGTATTATCCAGATTGTAGCGGCTGGCAATAATATCCGTCAGCGCATCTGCAGTATCGATAGACGTCAGGCACGGAATGCCTGCGTACATGGCCTTTCTGTGGAGAACCCTGTAATCTCCTACCGTATCATCTTTCACTGCTCCTGTGTAAACCACATAGTCTACTTTGTGCCCGTCGATCAGGTCGTAAATGTCGTTATTGACGAAAACATTTTCAACACGCTGAGCCTTGATGCCTGCTTTGTTTATGGCTGCTGCCGTGTCAGGAGTCGCGTATATCTTAATGCCGATGTCATAGAAATGCCTTGCCAGCGCGATGGCGTCCCTGTGGTCCTCATCCTCTACCGAGATCAGCACACCGGCATCCTTTTTGTCACGCACTGTAGGCACCGAGAATCCTGCAGATGTCAGACCCTTGAACAAAGCCTCTGCCTCAGTACGCCCAAGGCCCAGTACTTCGCCTGTTGACTTCATTTCCGGACCCAGTATAGAGTCCGCGTCGTTCAGCTTTTCAAATGAAAATACAGGCACTTTGACCGCGCAGTAAGGCGGATTCTCATGCAGACCGGTTCCATACCCGAGGTCTGCCAGGCTCTCGCCAAGCATAACTTTAGACGCAATGTCAACCATAGGAATATCCGTAACCTTGCTTATATAAGGCACGGTACGTGACGCACGCGGGTTGACCTCTATTACGTAAAGCTCGTTTTCATAGATCAGATACTGGATATTTACCAGGCCCTTCGTTCCCAGAGCCAAGGCCAGCTGCTCTGAACATTCGCATACTTTATCCAGTTCCCTATCGGTCAGATTGTAAGGCGGATAAACCGCGATGGAGTCTCCTGAATGCACGCCGGCACGCTCGATATGCTCCATAATGCCCGGGATCAGCACATCCCTGCCGTCGGATATTACATCCACTTCCAGTTCTGTGCCCGGCATGTATTTGTCAATGAGCACCGGATTATCAATGCCGCCTGACAGGATGGTCTCCATATATTTTCTGGTCTTTTCGGCATTGTGGGAGATGGTCATGTTCTGACCTCCGATTACATAGCTCGGACGCAGCAGCACAGGATAACCCAGGTCCTCAGCTGCTGCCAAGGCCTCTTCCATGGTGTTTACGCCATGTCCGTGAGGCCTTTTAATGCCATAGTTTTCCAGCAGGGCGTCAAAGCGTGCCCTGTCCTCTGCTATGTCAATGCCCTCCGCGGATGTGCCCAGAATCTGTATGCCTAACTCGTCCAGGAATTTGGTCAGCTTGATAGCGGTCTGTCCGCCGAAAGCTACGACTACTCCTATCGGCTTTTCCACTTCAATAATGCCTTTGACATATTCCTCAGTCAGCGGCTCGAAATACAGCCTGTCAGCCGTGTCATAGTCAGTCGATACAGTCTCCGGATTGTTGTTGACGATGACTACGTCATAACCCATTTCCCTGAGCGTCCATACACAGTGAACTGATGAATAGTCAAATTCGATTCCCTGTCCGATCCTGATCGGACCGGAACCTATTACCATAATGACCGGTTTGCCTGTCCTCTTGAAGCTCCGTGCCTCGCAGTCTTCACCGTAATATGAATAAAAATACGGATGATCCTTGCCGAAGATTGCTTCGCAGGTGCGCACGATTTTGAAGCTCAGAGGCCTGTCCTTGGCATAGAATGCCGCCTCATGCTCTGCGATATTCCTGATCTTTGCCAGGAAGTATTTGTCAATCTTGGTAATCTCATATATTTCATCGTCGCTTACTCCGCTCTTGATGGCTTCGTAAACCGTGAAAATCCTTCTGTCGTCCTGATCTGCCAGCCTTTCTTTGACAGGGCGTGCGTCCAGCGGCGGCATGTTCAGCGTATCAGCGCCTATTTCCGCGCCGCGCACAGCCTTGATCAGTGCCTCTTCAAATGTAGGCGCGATGGACATGACCTCGCCCGTGGCCTTCATCTGGGTGCCGAGCTTGCGGCTGGAAGTGTGGAATTTCTCAAACGGCCACTTCGGGAATTTGAGAACTATATAATCAACTGCCGGCTCGAAACCTTTAAGGCTCGCTCCGGTCTCTTCATTCTTTATCTCTGACAGATTGTATCCGAGCGCCAGCTTGGTCGTGATCTTGGCGATCGGATAGCCTGTAGCCTTGGATGCCAGTGCCGATGACCTGGACACTCTCGGGTTTACCTCTATAACGGCATACTCGCTGCCGTCGGCCTTGAGCGCGAACTGACAGTTGCATCCGCCGATAATGCCGATAGATGTAACAATATCCAGAGCCGCCTTTTTAAGCATTTCCATCTCACCGTCAGTCAGAGTCAATGCCGGGGCCGCGACTATGGAATCTCCGGTATGAATACCAACAGGATCCACATTCTCCATGGAACATACAATGACAGCTTCGCCCGACGCGTCTCGCATGGTCTCGAATTCTATTTCCTTCCATCCGGAAATGCATTTCTCTACGAGCACCTGGGTGATCGGAGACAGGTCCAGACCGTTCTTGGCAATAGTCAGGAGCTCGGCTTCATTTTCGGCGATTCCGCCGCCTGTTCCGCCTAAGGTAAACGCTGGCCTGATAATTATAGGAAAACCGATTTTTGAGGCAATTTCGAGCGCCTCCTCAGGTGTTTGGGCTATATCTGAAGGCACGCATGGCTGGCCAATGGCCTCCATGGCCTCTCTGAATAGTTCCCTGTCTTCGGCCTTGTCTATGGCTTCAATATCTGTGCCCAGCAATTTGACGCCGTACTTTTCCAGAACGCCTGCCCTGGTCAGCTGCATGGCAAGAGTCAGTCCGGTCTGTCCTCCCAGGCCAGCCAGCAGGCCGTCAGGCCGTTCTTTCTCAATTATCCTGGTGACAGTCTCCAGATTCAGCGGTTCCAGATAAATCTCATCCGCGAGGTGCTTGTCAGTCATTATCGTGGCTGGATTGGAATTGACCAGGACTACATTTATGCCCTCATCTTTAAGAACGCGGCATGCCTGAGCCCCCGCGTAGTCAAATTCCGCCGCCTGACCGATAACGATCGGTCCGGAGCCTATCATTAAAACCTTTTTAATACTGTTATCTTTCGGCATTACGCGATCACTCCTTTTATGATCTCTACTGCTTTTTCGAGATCTGACATCGGTATGTTCAGAGCCGGCAGAAGCCTTACTTTGTCCTTAGCTGTCAGGCAGAGAACGCCCTTTTCAATGCACTCCATAACAACGTCTTTGGCAGGTTTAACTGTCTTGATGCCAATCATAAAACCGAGTCCTGAAACGCTCTCCACACCCGTTGCTCCTTCAAAGGCGTCGAATATATATTTGCTCTTTGCCTTCACTTCACCCAGGAGCTTATCATCGATCCTGTTGATGATGCTCAGAGCGCCTGCGCAGCATACCGGATTCATTCCGAATGTTGAGCCGTGGTCACCGGCCTGCAGGACGTTTTCAGTCTTTTCGCCCATAATGCACACGCCCAGAGGCAGTCCGCCGCCAATGCCCTTCGCGGTAGATATGACATCCGGCTGAACTCCGAAATGCATATATGAATACAGTTCGCCGCAGCGTCCGTTGCCGGTCTGCACTTCATCAACCATGAAGACGATGTCTTCAGCCTGACAGATATCAGCAACAGCCTGAACGAACTCCTGGCTGAGAGCATTTACTCCGCCCTCGCCCTGCACGCACTCTATCAGGATGCCTGCCACTTTGTTGGCAGCTACTGTTTCCTTAAGCTTTTCAATATCGTTCGCAGGTGTATGCACAAAGCCCGGAGTCAGCGGTTTGAACAGGCTGTGGAAGGCCTCCTGTCCGGTTGCCGCCAGGGTTGTGAGAGTTCTGCCGTGGAAGCTGTTTTCCAGGGTTACGATCGTATAAAAATCCTCGCCCTTTTTATCTGCGGCGTATTTTCTGGCTACCTTGATCGCGCATTCGTTGGCTTCCGCGCCTGAGTTTCCGAAGAACACTTTCTTCATGCCTGTCCGCTCGCACAGAGTCTTGGCCAGCATTACGCCGGGCTCCGTATAGTAAAGGTTCGAGGTGTGGGAAACCTTGCCCAGCTGAGCAGTAACCGCGGCTATCCATTCATCGTCCGCGATACCGAACGTATTAACGGCGATGCCCGTGCCCATGTCTATATATTCTTTTCCATTAACGTCTGTGACGATGGAGCCCTTGCCGCTTACGATCTCCACCGGAAATCTTCCGTACGTATTCGCCACATACTGTTTATCCAATGCCTGAATATCTGTCATGATCATTTCCCCCTTACCATTGTGCCGGCACCTTCGTCCGTCAGCAGCTCCATCAGAATGGAGTGATGAACGCGTCCGTCCATTATGATAACCTTGTCGACTCCCATGTTGATCGCGTCCACGCAGCATTTGACTTTAGGAATCATGCCTCCGCTGATCGTGCCGTCTGCAAGCAGCGCCGGAATCTGGTCCGTGCTGATCTCAGAAATCAGCGTTGTCGGATCGTCTTTGTCTTTTAAGAGGCCTGCGATGTCTGTCATCGCTATGAATCTCTTGGCCTTGAGGCTGCCTGCTATGTGTGCTGCTGCCGTGTCGCCGTTAATGTTATATACATTTCCTTCCTTGTCGCAGCCTATCGTGGAAATAACGGGAATGTATCCCTTCTCCAGCAGGTCTGTGACCGGAGCAATGTTGATCTTCTTGATATCGCCGACGTAGCCCAGCTTCTCATCCTTGAAATCCGCCTCGATCAGACGTCCGTCCATTCCTGAGATGCCCATGGCGTTGCCGCCGTGCTTCTCGATCAGGTTCACGAGGGTCTTATTCACCTTGCCGGCGAGAACCATCTGAACTACTGAAATCGTATCTTCATCTGTGACTCTGAGGCCGTCGATGAACTTGGGCTCCATGCCCAGCTTATCCATCATTTCATTGATGTCCGGGCCTCCGCCGTGCACCAGCACCACTTTGATTCCGATCAGCCACAGCAGCACTATGTCTTCCATGACTTCCTGCTTCAGTTCTTCGCTGACCATCGCGTTGCCGCCGTACTTGATAACGATCGTCTGTCCCGTGTATTTTTTAATATATGGCAGTGCCTGTGTCAGTATTTCTGCCCTTTGGAAATTATCTATCATTTCGTCCTCCGATCAGGTCCTGTAATCACCGTTGATCTTCACATAATCATATGTGAGGTCGCATCCCCATGCAGTTGCCTGTGCGTCGCCGTCGTTTAAGTTAATGAGTATGTCTATCTCATCTTCCAGCAGTATCTGTTTGGCCTTCTCTTCTGAGAAATCCACGCTGGCGCCGTTTTCGCAGACGCTGATCTCTCCTGCCTTGGACTGGAAAACAACGTCCACTTTGTTAACGTCCACATCAGCTCCTGAATAGCCTATCGCGCAAAGTATACGTCCCCAGTTGGCATCCGCGCCGAACATTGCCGCCTTGACGAGAGATGAGCAGATAACGCTTTTGGCTGTTATCTTAGCAGTCTGGATGTCTTTAGCCCCGGCCACCTTGCACTCCAGCAGCTTGGTTGCGCCTTCGCCGTCTCCCGCGATCATTCTGCACAGGTGAACAGTAATGGTGTTGAGCGCCTTCATAAATACTGCGAATGACTCTCCGTCGTCTGTGATCTCTTCATTGCCTGCCAGGCCGTTAGCCATGATTGAAACCATATCATTGGTGGATGTGTCGCCGTCCACGCTGGTCATATTAAATGTGTCCTGAATGTCTGTGGAAAGAGCCTTCTGGAGCATCTTGGGTGAAATAGCCGCGTCTGTTGTAATGAATACCAGCATGGTCGCCATGTTCGGGTGGATCATTCCGCTGCCCTTGGCCATGCCGCCCATGTGGCAGGTCTGTCCGCCGATTTCAAATTCGACAGCTACTTCCTTCTTCTTGGTGTCAGTAGTCATAATCGCCTCAGCCGCGAAATCATTGCCATCGCAGGAAAGGCCGTCGGCCAGTTCATCTATTCCGTTGGCAATTGGCTCAATGTCCAGGGGCTGTCCGATAACACCGGTGGATGCTACGATCACATCTTCTGCTCCGATGCCGAGTTTCAGCGCCGCGAGCTGTGACATCTGCTCAGCGATCTCGATGCCGTTGGCGTTGCAGGTGTTGGCGTTGCCGCTGTTGCAGATGAGCGCCTGCGCTATGCCGTCTGCGATATGCTCTTTGGTAACCGCTATCGGCGCGCCTTTTACCAGATTGGTCGTATAAACCGCAGCCGCGGATGCAGGAACATCGCTGAATATGAGTGCCAGGTCCCTTTTGGTCTGGCTCTTCCTGATACCGCAGTGTATTCCGTTTGCCTTAAATCCTTTTGCGGCACAAACGCCGCCATTGATCATCTTCATCTATTTACCTCCGGTCACAAGACCTGTCGTTTCATCCAGCCCCAGCACAATGTTCATGTTCTGTATCGCAGAGCCTGAAGCCCCTTTGCCGAGATTGTCAAAACGCGATGTGAGAATTATTCTTTCGTCATTTCCATGTACGCAGATCTGCATGTCGTCTCTCATTGAGAATGCCGCTGCTGAGAGGAATCCTGCCTCGTCAGCGTCTTCATCGAAATGTACCATCGGTCCCTGGTAGAACTCCTTATAGATTTCCTTGATATTTTCGATGGTGCCTTTGACACTGTCCGCGAAGATCGGTACCGACACCTCCATACCGCTGTAGAAGTCAGCAACTATCGGACTGAAAAGCGGGTTGTATGTCAGACCGCATACATGCTTCATTTCTTTCAGATGCTTGTGCTGCTGGGTCAGACCATATTGTCTCGGACCTTTAAGCAGCTCTGATCTGTCTGCTGATTCGTAATCGGCGATCATCTTCTTGCCGCCTCCTGAGTAGCCTGTGAGCGAAAAGCATGTCAGTTTTTCGTCTCCGGAGATCAGCCCGGCCTTTACCAGCGGGTATATGAGTGCGACAAAGCCGCTGGCATGACAGCCGGGGTTAGCAATTCGTTTGGAGTTTTGTATCATGCTATTGCCAACGATCTCCGGAAATCCGTATATGAACTGTTCAGAGGTTCTATGAGCCGTGGAAGTGTCGATGATAACTGTATCTGCTCCTTCAGCCAGTCCCACAGCTTCAATGGCCGCGTCATCAGGCAGGCAGAGGAACGCAATATCCGCCTCATTCAGGGCTTCCTTTCTCTTCGCCGGGTCTTTTCTGAACTCATCAGAAAGAATTATCAGTTCGATATCCTTCCGCCCTGTCAGTCTGTCGTATATTCTCAGTCCGGTTGTGCCGGCGCTGCCATCGATAAAAACCTTTGTCATAGTTTTCGCCTCTCATCCCTAATATAAGTCCATATTTTAGACCCCTTTTATTCATTGGTCAACATAAATTTTGCATAAAAATGCGATATTTTTGCATATTGTTTCATAATATTTGCATAATTTATTGATTTTTGTGCATATTAATGTAGTGGAGCAGCGTGCGCATTGTTTTAGAGTTGGATCCGCATTTTGCAGGTTATGCGCATTGTTTTAGGGCTAAGTCCGTATTTTGCAGGTTATGCGCAATTTGTTCTGTCTTTAAAAGCAAAAAAAGGCGGTGACCGCCTTTTTTCTTGTGTGTTTTGTATATTAATCCATTTAACAATTAAGCACTTTGCACTAAAAACATCTCTAATTCGGTTCTGGCCGATTAATGTCAGTGCGCACAAACTGCATTTTACGGCATCAGACCCTCATAAAACGCTCCAACTCTAAGAAATGAAGTAAAACCGCGACTTCATTTACTCAAGCTCCACTTCTGCCAGGCAGGAATGCTGCGGATTGGCCTTCGCCAGCGCAGTCGGCTGCGGGGTCGTGAGCGTATTGATGCATCCCCTTACGTCCACGCTGTCTTCATCCGGTGTGTACCATGCTCCCTGTGGAATGCAGATGACACCCTGCATAATGTCTGCAGTAACATGAGCTGTGATTTTCACCACGCCTCTGTCGTTAAATACCCTGACCATATCTCCGTCTTCAATGCCTCGCTCCGCGGCGTCTGCCGGATTGATCCACAGTCTGTGCGGTTCAACGCTTTCCAGCTTACTGTCGTTATCACCCACTGAATGTGCCCTTCTCTTCGTGTGCCAGCCGATGAGCTGCAGAGGGAATTGCTCCATGCGCGGGTCTGACACACCTTCGAATCCCCCGATATATTTAGGAATTGCAGGAATGTCCGGATCATTCCACGCCTTTAACTTGCCTGAAAAGATTTCAATCAGGCCGCTGTCCGTTGGGAACGGATGTGCGGCGGGATCCCTGGCCTCTTGTTCAAAAGCTGTATGGACCTTGTTATTCTGATACCTGTATCCTCCGTTCTTTTTGAACGTCTCATAGTCCGGCAGCTCAGGCTCTGTCTTCCTCGCGCGCTCATATATTAAGCGATACCAATCTTCAATACCGGACGCGCCTTCGGACGTGCCGCTGCCCCCGAGCATTTTCTCCAGTTCCAGGATCCACTCCGCATCGGAGCGGCACTCGAAAAGCGGCTGAATGGCCTGCTGCGAGTACAGCAGATAATTGCCCTCGCCCCAGGGCCTGCAGATATATGATGTCTCGAACATGCCCGCGGACGGAAGCAGCAGGTCTGCAAATCTGGCGCTGGATGTCATAAAGATGTCCGAGACCACGATGAATTCGCATTTGG
Organism: Lachnospiraceae bacterium; assembly: GCA_017441295.1. Taxonomy (GTDB): domain Bacteria; phylum Bacillota; class Clostridia; order Lachnospirales; family Lachnospiraceae; genus RGIG5612. Next base: position 75,413 of record JAFRYA010000026.1, on the reverse strand, counting down.
TCTCATCCTTCAGGATCCGCGCAGTCCTGTTGATGTCGCTGTGCTGGTTGATCAGGCAGTTGCCGCCGATGTTAAATATTATCTTTATATCGCTGTCCAGTTTTTCCAGACCCATAATGTGGTCTTTCTCTCTAGTCATGTTATGTCCGTCCAGTATGGCGTCCGTCCACATAAATGAAGGAATCTTGCCCTTATACGGATTCTGCGCCGCTGAAATAGCCGGAGCAGCGTGTCTCGGGGCGAAACAGTTGTATCCCGTGCCGCCGCCTTTGACGCCGACGTATCCCATCATGCACGGCAGCATGGCAATGCTTCTGATATTCTGCTCACCGCTGGCCACTCTCTGGCATCCCCTGCCGGCCATTATTGCGGCAGGCTGTGCTAATGCGAATTCGCGGGCCAAAGTGCGTATACGTTCTGCAGGAATGCCGGTAATACCCGCCGCCCATTCAGGCGTCTTCGCTATTCTGTCCCTCGTTCCGAAAACATAATCATGATAGGACTCCTCGTCCTCCATGCCTTCCGGCATGTGATCTTTATCAAAGCCCAGGCAGCATCTGTCCATAAATGCCTGGTCACAGAGGTTCTCATCCCACAGCACGTAAGCCATGGCCGCAGCCAGAGCCGCGTCCGTATCCGGCCTGATCGGGATCCACTCCGCCTTCAGTGCCTTGGCGGTTTCATTGTAATGAGGATCGATCACGATTACCCTGGTGCCTTTCTCTCTCAGCACCCTGATCAGGCGGATGACTTCGTCGCAGTATTCAGTCACTATCGGGTTGTTGCCCCAGAATATCATCAGGTTAGTGTCATCGAATGATGCCAGCGATGATCCTGTAAGTGTGGTTCCGTAAATATATGGCAGCGTATATGTAATGCACGCGGAGCTATAGCTGTTGAAATGTGTCAGGCAGCCGCCGTTTAAGACCAGCATTCTCCTCATGACTGACGCTCCGCTGATCTCGGAAGTAACGCCTGTTGCGTAAGGCACGAATCTGCAGCCCGGCCCGTATTTGGCCGTCAGCGCAGTCAGCTTGTCGCGCATCAGTTCCAGAGCCTCCTGCCAGCTGATCCTTTTGAACCTGCCCTCGCCTCTTTCGCCGACGCGGATCATTGGATAACGGATCCTGCCGGTGTTCAGATATGTGCTCCGGTAATGCCTGCCTCTCGCGCATGGCTGTATGGTCAGCGGATCAGGCCTTCTGGCCTCGTGAATATCCAACACGCATCCTGCTGCCACGTCAGCCTCCAGCTGGCATTTGCCTCCGCAGTTGGAAAGTCCAGATATATAATAATTCTTCACCTGCAACTGCTCATTGATATATTCGTCTGAAACCTCCTCAAAGGCTGACTTTTCAGGCATCTCTCCCGCCGGAGCCTTGTCCTCTTCGAACAGCTCCAGGGCTCTGCCTGCCAGATCTGTATAATGTGCGCTTCCGCTGTATTTTAAGACCCTGCCGAAAACATTCTCCGCCAGCGGCTTTAAGTGCATGTTATAAAAATCTTCCGCCTCTTTTCGCCTGCCGCGGCTTTGGAGGATCAGATAAAACTCAATCTCATTTCCGATATAGTCCGCGGGCATGCTTTTATCGCGCGGCGCCAGATGCTCATCAAAATAGCATTTGAGTACATCTAAGGTCGTGCTGTTAATTAGCACGTCTTTCTCACCGGCGTACGCGGACTCCCACAGCGGGATATCAATGTCAGCGCAGGTGCCTTCAAACAGCCAGCTGTACCATATCCTGTTCTCTTCGTCCGCGCAGCCGCGGAGCTCATTCAATAATTTGTTCAGCATAATCGTCTCCCTGAACTGAAGATATTAACTCATGTGAGTCTTGTCAAGGCTTGTTTATCCGTAATTGCCCAAATCATACAAAAAGACCCGGGCACGCAGCCCGGGCCTTCAGTCAATCCGATCAAGCCTTTGAAAAGCTGTCTTTACCAACTCCGCAGAGTGGGCACTCCCAATCATCAGGAAGGTCTTCAAATGCTACTCCGTCGTGCTCAGCAGGATCATAAACATATCCGCATACGTCACATACATATTTATCCATATTCTCTTCTCCTTGTTTTTCTTCTGTATCAGCAGCTTTGTCCTGGCCGCAGATTTCCTCTGCCATAGCCTCCAGGGCCGCCTCAGTGTCAGCATTCATGGCTGACTTGATTGTTACGCTGTTCTCAAAGAATGTCAAATCCTTGCTCTTTTCAAACATGCCCTGCATAACCTTCCTGGCCGCCGGTGACCAGCTGCCGTTCTCGATGAAGCCTACTTTGCGCTTCTGATAGTTTCGCTCGAGAAGGTTCTCAATGAAAGTCTTCATAAATGGCAGGATGTCCATATTATATGTGGAACATGCCAGCACCAGACGGTCATGCCTGAAGGCATCCTCTACACACTCTGCCATGTCTTCCCTGGCGAGATCTGCGATGGCGACTCTCGGACAGCCCTTCTCTTCCAGCTTAGCAGCCAGCAGCTCAGCGGCTTCTTTCGTATGTCCATAAATGGAAGCATACGCAATGAATACGCCTTCGTTCTCTGCCTCATATGAAGACCATGTGTTGTACTGACCGATATAATGTTCCAGATCTTCCGTCAGCACAGGTCCGTGCAGCGGGCAAATAATCCGAATATCCAGTCCATTAGCCACACCGAGAAGTTTCTGTACCTGAGGGCCATATTTGCCAACGATACCGAAATAATAACGGCGCGCCTCGCAGTCCCAGTCTTCATCCACATCCAGTGCTCCGAACTTACCGAAAGCATCGGCTGAGAACAGCACCTTGTCTGTGCTGTCATAGGTAACCATTACCTCAGGCCAGTGGACCATCGGTGCAAACACAAATGTCAACTCATGCTTTCCGAGAGACAGCGTCTCGCGGTCCTTTACCTCCAGTTTCTTAAACTCCGGGCATTCCGGATAGAACTGGCTTAAAAGTGTAAATGTCTTGGCATTTCCGACCACATCGGCTTTCGGGTACTTCTTCAGGAAGTTCACTATATTTGAGGAATGGTCAGGCTCCATGTGCTGAACTATCAGGTAATCCGGCTCTCTGCCTGCCAGAACGCCCTCGATATTCGCGAGCCATTCCTTCTCAAAGCGAACCTCTACTGAATCCATAACAGCGGTCTTGTCATCCAGGATGACGTATGAATTATATGCCATGCCGTTAGGAACGATGTACTGGCCCTCGAAAAGATCTATGTCGTGATCGTTTACGCCAACGTATCTGATGTCATTTGTTATTGTCATCTCGTCTGTCCTTATTCTGATTTCCAGAGGCTGTGAAGGTTGCAGTATGCATAAGCCTCTTCAAACTCATCGTCTTCAGTAAGCGCAAATACTGCCTTCGGAGCGTCAGCAGGAGTCAGAACCTTTCTCTGCGCACCTTTCTTAGTCTTAATAGCGATCCACTCAATGAAGTGCTCCGGTGTCATCGGATGCTCTACTGAGCCGACAGCTACAGATACCTTGCAGCCGTCTACTGTAACAACAGGAACGTGCTTCTCGCCTGCAGCGTCTGTTGTATTAGGCTCGATAATAGTCATGGTCTCGCCGCAGCACATCGGAGTGCATGCTGTCTTCTTAACGACACCCATAAAGTTGCCACATTTCTCACATCTTAAAAACTGCATAATAATCCACCTTTCTATTTAATAACTTTCTCAAAATCAGATGCCGGATGCTTGCACCATGGACATACGAAGTCCTCTGGCAGCTCCTCTCCAACATATTCATAACCACATATCTTGCAGCGCCATACTGTCTGGCCGTTCACGGTCTTGCCTGTGTCTTCAGGCTTTGGCTTGATATTGTCCATATAGTACTCATAAGTTACTGACGGAGCATCGCTTAAGACCTCCATGTCTGTAACCTCGCCTACGAACATCGTATGTGAGCCCAGATCCTCGCATTTTTCGACTTTAACTGAAATATATGCATTTGTACCTTTTGTCACATATAAAAGCCCGTTTTCGCCCCTTTTAGCGTCTGTAAAGCCATCAAACTTATTAACTTCCCTGCCGCTCTGGAATCCGAAATGCTCAAACAGTCCGAAATCAGCCTCCTGACTGATAATTGATACAGTAAATACTCCAGTGCGCATTACCATATCATGGGTGTAATTTGCCTTATTAACGCAGATGCTCACCTGATTCGGCGTGGATGCGGCCTGGATCGCTGTATTGATGATGCAGCCGTTGTCCTTGTTGCCTTCCTTAGCAGTCAGAACAAACAGGCCATAGCTGAGTTTGTACATCGCTTTTTTGTCCATCATATTCCCTCCTTTTATAACAGAATTATTATAATCGCTGGACGCTGTTTATTCAATGACGTATAATTATTTTATCTATGAATAATAATTGAACAGGAGAAAGCAGATGGAGAAAATACTAGTATTAAATCCCGGCAGCACATCCACCAAGATTGCGGTTTATGAAGACGAGAATCCGGTATTCGTTGAAAGCATCGAGCACAGCAGCGAAGAGACCGGCCGTTTCGAAGAGATCTTCGACCAGTATGAATTCCGCAAGGACACCATCACCGACAGTCTGAAAAGGCACGGTGTAGAACTCAAAGACCTGACAGCCATAGTCAGCCGCGGAGGACTCCTTCCGCCTGTTTCAGCCGGCGCATACAAGATCAACGAGGACATGTGCTGGCAGCTCAAGAACAACCCGCAGAACGAGCATCCGTCCAACCTGGGCGCCCCGATAGCCTACTCATTCAGCAAAGAGCTCGGCATTCCTGCCTTTGTATATGACGGCGTTACCGTTGATGAAATGATCCCGCTGACCAAGATCACCGGCTTCAAGCATATGCGCAGAAAGGCTCTCGGCCACAACCTGAACATGAGGGCCGCTGCCAAAAGATGGGAAAAAGAATCCGGCAAAAAGTACAATGAATCCACATTGATCACCGTTCATCTGGGCGGAGGCATCTCAGTTGCCCTGCATTCAAACGGCAGGATCATCGACTTCGTCAGCGATGAGGAAGGCCCGTTCTCACCGGAGCGTACAGGCGGCCTGCCTATCTTCCAGGTAATCGATATGGCCTTCTCAGGCGAATATACACAGAAAACCCTGATGAACCGTGTCAAGAGAAAAGGCGGTGTCATCGACCACCTCGGCACAAACGACACCCGCAAGGTTGAGGAAATGATCAAAAACGGCGATGAAAACGCCAAGCTCGTATATGAAGCCATGGCACTCGGCGTTTCCAAGCACATCGCAGCCTGCGCGGCTACAGCCTGCGGACGTGTAGACACTATTATCGTAACAGGCGGCATCGCGCATTCAGAGATGTTCACAGGCATGATCAAAGAGAGAGTCGGTTTCATCGCTCCGGTTACTGTTTATCCGGGCGAGAATGAAATGCAGTCACTCGTACTCGGAGCCCTGAGAGTCCTGAGAGGTGAAGAGGAAGCCAAAGAATTTGTGAAAGTTGAAGGGAAGCTGTAAATTAATCAGAATGAAAAGGAGCTGTGGGAACACAGCTCCTTTTTTATTATAACTGCTTATCCTTTTCTGAATAAGGCAGGATCGAAATCTCCAGATTTCCGTTTCTGGTGCGGAGTTCATCAATGAACGCCTTCTCTTCTTTCTGGTCTTTCATCTGAATTTTGTAGGTCAGGCGGAACATCGAGCCCATTCCTGTCGTCTTTACACCCATAGATTCAGATTTTGTGAGGTAACGGCTGAATATTTCATCAAATACTCCGTTGTACTCCAATGACTCGGGGATTGTTATCTTGAGCATCTGCTCTGCTGCCAGCTGCTTGTGGTCGAATATTCCGAGTGCCGCGAATATCAGATAAAGCAGAGCCAATCCTAACAGGATAACTACACCGTATCCAATGTAGCCCATTCCGAAGGCAATGCCGGATCCCATTGAAAACAGGATGGCTGCAATCTCGTCTGCGCTGCCCGGTGCACTCCTGAATCTGATAAGACCGAATGCGCCTCCGACTGCCACGCCGGCTCCGATGTTTCCGTTAACGAATGTGATAACTGCTCCTACGATGAACGGCAGCACCGCTGTTACCACGAAAAACCTTCTGGTGGATTTAATGCGAAAGCTCATAAGCCACGCGTAAATCAGTCCTGTTACTATAGCCGCTCCAGCCATTATGAAAAACTGTGTTGGTGTTACGGCTGCTGAGTATATTGAATTGAACATCTGTCTTCACCTCTCTTTTGTATGCTTCCCCGTATTTAGAGAAACTCGTTTTGTATATTTCGCCATGATCCAGGATGTCTGCCAGCCACAGCGGCATAGCGTCCTGCACTTTTATCTCCAGGATTGTCCAGCCCTCAGGCAGGAGCAATGTCCCCTCCATCGACTTGGTCAGCGTCAGATCCTTCATGCGGTAGCGCGGATTCTCATCTATCGTGAGACGAAGGCTGCCTCCGGGCTCATAATAAGCTGTTCTGTCGTAAATGATCAGACACGCCGGAGCCAGATTTTTGTAATGATCCCTGAAAGCTGCTATTTCACTGCTGATCTGCCCTTTGCTGAAAACATTCTCATCGCCTTCGAAAAATCTCTCAGTGCTGCCGACCGTGCTCTGGATCCTTCTCTTGTACACTACGTGATCGGCTTTTCGCTTAAGTTCCAGATAGACCGGAGAACTTTCTGACGCAATCCCATATGAACGCAGTCTGATTTTCTCTTTGAAGGCCGGTCTCTCCAGACTGGTTCTGATCAGCCTGTAGTCCGGAGTGTCGTAATATAGGGATGCTATGGACGTACGTCCGAATTCATCAATTTCCATATATCCTTCCAGAGCGCTTCTGAGATATTCTGTCTGTTCAGCGTTCAGGAGATATTTCATCTCGTGGCGCTTCATTACAGTTATTGGATTTTCAACAATGTTTGCTTTCATTTCTGTCACCTTCTTACATTTTTAAGGTCTGCCTCCAGGGACTCCGCCAGGCTGTCCACCAGGCTGTCCGCCCATATCACCGCCGGGCATTCCGCCCATCATCTGATTGGAAAGAGTATTGACCTGGGTTCCATTTACGTAAATGGTTCCTCCGTTGTACTGTCCTGTTCCGTCATAATCGAATGCGGACTGGGCTGTAATATTGAGTGTTCCTCCGTTAATATAGAGATCTCCGTTTGAATCGATCGCGTCTGTATCTCCCTGGCCCATATCGATGCTGATGTCACCGCCGTTGATCTCTACAAAGATTGTGTAAGCGCTGGATTTTTGAGATCCGTTAATGCCATCGTCAGTAGCTTTAATATCAACGGTTCCGTCATTGATCTGCACCTGAGTTGCCTCGATGGCTTCTGCAGCATCTATGACAATTGTTCCGCCGTCAATCTGACAGATGGTTGTAGCGTGAATTCCATCATCGTCTGAATTGATATTGATAGTTCCGCCGCAGATATAAATGAATCCAACGCTGTCATCCTCATCATATTCTGCGTGGAGTCCGTCATTGACTGACTGGATGTTTATGGTTCCGTCTGCTACACAGATTGAGTCATTTGCCTCAAATGCGCAGTCTTCGCAAGTAATGTTGATCGTGCCTCCGGTTACCTTCAGGTCGTCCTTGCCTGCAACTCCATTATCACTTGATGTTATGTTAAGTGTGCCGAGGCCATTCAGTACCAGATCATCTTTTGAGAAGATTACTGCATCTGTGTTGGTCGTATCATCTGCAGTGAAGGTTCCTGTAACAGTCAGATTATTTACTGTGCCTTCAGCTGTTGTTACGAATACCTTGTCTGCGTTCTTTACATAAATGCATGGGAAATCAGTATTGGTAATGCTTGCTCCGTCCAGCACTATCTGAACCTTGTCTTCATCGCCTGCTTCAACAATGATTGTTGAATTCTGTGCCTCACCGGAGATGACGTAAACGCCTGCTCCATTGATCTCAATATCGCTGCTGTCCTCCAGTGTCAGATAAACCGCTTCGCTGAGATCCGCAGTCTGTGTGAGATCTCTCTCTGTGAACAGATCAGAAGTGTCGATTGCGCCGTCTGTGCTGACGTTAACGATAGTAGCCTCTGCGGTATACTCTGTTGCTGCAGTGTCCTCAGCATTTGTATTTTCAATAGTTGTTACCTGCTGCTCCTGAGATGCAATCTGAGTATCAGTATTTGTATTGTTGTTATTTGCCGCGCCGCACGCTGCCAGCGAAGCTGAAAGCATTAAAGCCGCCGCAATTGTTATCACCTTTTTCTTCATAATATTTTGCCTCCTTTTCCTTAGGTTTGACCGAAGTATAATGCCCATTTCTTAAACGAACCTTAAAAGATAAAAAGTTTTTCGAATATTTTTTCAGGCTATTATTTATGTCTGTGTTTCTGCCCTTTCAATCACACAATGAGCCTTAGTACTTTCGAGCCGTGTGAGGAAAGGGCAGAAACACAAACATAAAAAAAGAGCTGTCAAATATTTCGACAACTCTTTTATATTATATGTTTGTTTTATTGTGGAATAACGGCTGTTATATTGAATACAGAATCATTATCAACTGCTGCTGTAATTCTGCCGCCGTGGGCTTCAGTTATGGCCTGGGCTATTGATAAGCCGATGCCGTGGCCGCCGGTTTCTGAGTTTCTGGACTTGTCCGTCCTGTAGAATCTGTCGAACAGATGCGACAGGTCTTTCTGTGACATTTCTTCGCCTGTGGTGTTGGACACTGACAGCACTATATTCTTTTTCTGCTGCTGCAGGTCAATGGTTACATTGCCGCCCTCAGGTGAATATTTCATAGCGTTTTCTATAAGAATGGAAGCGAGTCGTTCAATTTCTTCCGGCGCCGCGTTCATTGTGAGGCCTGGCTGAACATTGATCCGGTAATCTTTCTTCTGCGATGCGGCTACTGCCTGGAATGAGCCCGCTGTCTCCGAAATCAGATCTGAAACCGGGAAGTCCACTTTGACCAGCTGCCTGTCTGCCTCTTCCATCTTGGAAAGATATACAAGGTCATTTGTCAGACCTGCCAGTCTCTTTGTCTGGCTGCTGATATCATCGAGGCTTTCGTTTTCGCCTATGTCTTCCCTGAGTAGATCCACATTGGCAGCGATTATTGTCAGCGGGGTTTTGATCTCATGTCCTGCGTCAGTTATGAAGCGTTTCTGCTTCTCGTAGCTTTCTGAGATAGGTCTGATGATGCGTCCCGCGGCAAACAGGAAAACAAGGAATACTATCACACACCCGGCCACGCCGATCAGAATGCTGATCAACATGAATTTATTAAATGCCTCCAGCCTGCGTCCGCAGTCCAGGAACACTATTCTCGTGTCATCTCCGTCCTGCATTTTCATATAACGGAACTGCCCTATGAAGCCTTTGCTCCTGCTGCCAGACAATGCCTTCTGAACGTATTCTTCCGCGGTGGTTCTGTCGACTGAAATAATCCTGGATATATCTATATCTTTGATCGTACCATCTGATGATACGACCGCTGCGAAGTATCTGGCCTCGTACATGACCTCCGGCGACATTCCACGCGGGAAATCGTCATCATCCCAGAAATCATCGTCATGGTCCTCCCTCGGCCCGATCGGGTGGTCATCACCGTCGAAAGGCTCCATTGAGCGCGGGAGCACCTCTATGACTTTGTCGCTCTCAGCTACAACTGTGCTATAGTTGATCAGGTTCATGACCAGGATCAGCACCGCCATCAGGGCCAGCATGGATACCGTGGCGAGAATGATGAATTTCTTTTTCAGTTTCTTAATCATTTGCGTCCTCCAGCGAGTATCCTGCATTTCTGGAAGCTTTGATCTGGACATTAGCTCCCAGCGCCGTCAGCTTCTTGCGCAGATATGAGATATAAACCCATACCACATTGATCTCGGCATCGCTGTCATAGCCCCATATCTTCTCCATGAACCTCTCCGTGGAAATGATATGATGCGGATTGGACATAAAGAATTCCATCATCTGGTACTCTTTGTTAGCCAGCTTGAAACTGCCCGTCGGAGACGACAGCTCAAATGTGGCACGGTCCAGAGTGATATTGCCCATCGACAGCTTGGTGTCAACTTCCGTCCTGGTACGGGTAATGCTGCGGAGTCTGGCCAGGAGTTCTCTGGAATCAAACGGTTTAGCCAGATAATCATTAGCTCCGCTGTCCAGACCCAATACCTTGTCATCGATTTCCGCCTTAGCAGTCAGCATAAGGATAGGTATCTGACTGCCCGACTCCCTGACCTTTTTCAGGACGGTGATGCCATCCATTTTTGGCATCATAATATCAAGAACCGCAGCGTCATAATTACCGGAAATGATGTAATCCAGTGCATCCTCCCCGTTATATACGACGTCTGCGGAATAATTATTTTTCTCAAATATTTTAGCTACTGCTCTTGCCAGAGCCTTTTCATCTTCAGCAAGTAATATACGCATCTGCTTTATGCTCCTTATCTATGTTTCCCATATATTAAAAGCCGAACATTAAATGAACTTTAAAATTATTCTTCGATGAAAAGAACACCCAGGGTCTTAGGACCGCAGTGTGAGCATACTGTGCAGCCTGCTTCAGTGTGATGTACTTCACTGCAGCCTGTCTTTTCCTTGACCAGCTGCATGAGTTCTTCGATCACTGCAGGCTCAATCTCGCCTGATTCAGTAATAAATACATGACCCGGACGGACTTTCTTACCTTCCAGCTGCTCTTCGATGTACTTACGATATACTCTCTCTATCTTGCCGCGGAACTTCTTGGTTACTTCGATCTTGCCGTCAATGAGTTCGAGCTGTGGTTTGATCTTCATGAGATTTGCACCAAAAGCAGTAACGCCTGAGCAGCGTCCGCCTTTCCACAGGAATTCCAGAGTGTCAACTACAAAGCTGGTGGAAACCTTTTCCTTAAGTGCCTCAACATGCTCAACGATTTCTTTGGCGCTCATGCCCTTGTCTCTGCACTCAGCTGCCTCAATAGCCAGCAGCGCAATGCCTGTGGACAGCATACGGCTGTCTATCGGATACACTCCTTCAGTCAGTCCGGCGGCATAAGAAGCCGCGTTGAAAGAATTGGAAAGTTCTGAACTGATGTCAAAATGAATGACTTCACAGCCCTGATCCGTGAATTCTTTGAAGAAATCGATCATCTCATCGATACTTGGTGCTGAAGTCTTGGGAAGGAGCCCCTTCTCTCTGTAAAGTTTATATAATTCATCCGGTTTAATATCTATTCCGTCATAATAGCTGTCTTCACCAATATTAACAATCAGCGGGATCGTTTTGATTCCGTATCTTTCCTTTAATTCCTGTGAAAGATCCGCTGTGCTGTCTGTAGTAATAACTATTGGTTTACTCATGTCCTACCTCCTAAGAAAAAAACACTGCCATTATAGTACATTATTTGGCTTTATTTTTCCACAATAAAAAAAGGAGGTCCGTAGACCTCCTTTTTACACAGATTAATAATTTTCGCAGTTTACTTCGAAGTATGCTTGTGGATGAGCGCATGTCGGGCAGATTTCAGGTGCCTTTGTACCGATCACGATATGTCCGCAGTTGCGGCATTCCCAGATTTTAACCTCACTCTTTTCAAATACCTGAGCTGTCTCAACATTCTTGAGCAGAGCGCGGTAACGCTCCTCATGGTGCTTCTCGATTGCTGCTACAAGGCGGAATTTCTCAGCCAGGTCAGCAAAGCCTTCCTCTTCGGCTGTCTTAGCGAAACCTTCGTACATATCAGTCCACTCATAGTTTTCGCCTTCAGCTGCAGCCAGCAGATTCTCTGCTGTGGAACCGATGCCGTCCAGTTCCTTGAACCACATCTTGGCATGCTCTTTCTCATTTTCAGCTGTCTTCAGGAAGAGAGCTGAAATCTGCTCGTAGCCTTCCTTCTTTGCCTTTGAAGCAAAGTAAGTATACTTATTTCTGGCCTGTGACTCGCCTGCGAATGCAGCGGCCAGATTCTTCTCAGTCTGTGTTCCTTCGTATTTATTTCCCATAATTATCACCCTTTCTTTTTATATTACAGCCATGCCTCAGCCCACTTCTTCAGTTCATCAGCTGAAGCCCTGGCAGCAAATTTCTTACCTTTCTCAACCTTGGCCCCTTTGACCAACGCCTGCATGTTCTGTCCGGAATCGCCTATATCACTGCCGCCTGATGTTGCAAACGGAATAACTGTCTTGCCGCCGAAATCATAGCTTTCCATAAATGTATCAATGATGGAAGGCTCGCGGTACCACCATACAGGGAAGCCCACGAAAACTGTATCATACTGCGCCATGTTTTCCACCTTGTCAGCGATGGCCGGTCTGCAGCTTCTGTCATTCATTTCTACAGTGCTGCGGCTCTTCTTATCCATCCAGTTCAGATCCGCTTTTGTGTACGGCACCTCTGGTTTAATTTCATACAGATCAGCTCTGATAGCTCCGGCCAGACGCTCCGCCAGCTTGGCCGTTACATTACTCGCGCTGAAATATGCTACTAAAATATTGCTCATAACTGTTTTCTCCTTTTTTTATTGTATAGGACTCCGCAATAATTGACAATAAAAAACACAACATGTATAAATACATATGAGTATTCTACTCAAATCTGAGAAAAAGGCGTCAAGAATCAAGCAGTTCTTAAATCTATACGCCTATATTCTTTCTTATTTTTCCTATGGGCGTCTAAATATCAATTATTGTAAAGTCTATACGCCTATTATATTACTCTTTTTTCTTCAGTGGCGTCTAGAATTCGAAGTTTCTACAATATTTACGCCCATGTTTTCAAGAATGCCCAGGCACAAGGCGTCTATAATCCCGTATAGTCAAAATCTATACGCCTTTACTAAAATCACAGCACCTGTAAAGGCGTCTAAAAATCCATTTTCCTTCATTCTATACGCCCTGGCCTTCGCAAATCATTATTTATGGGCGTCTAAATAAAGAAAACTACAAATCTATGCGCCCATCTACTAAACATACATCTAATATGAAAGGAACAATCATGCAAAAGAACCACGAAATAATCAAAAAGCTCATTGATGAAAAGGAATACCTTGAAAAAATCATCATCAATGCCGAAAAACGCATTTCCAAAGCTCCTGAAGGAACTTTGAGAATATCATCGCATAATGGAGGAATACAGTTTTATAACAGACTTGATCCGAGCGATCCAAGCGGCAAGTATATTCCCTCCTCAAAAAAGAGAACTGCGTATGCACTTGCCTAAAAAAAGTACGATCTGCATCTCATCAAAACCGCAAACGAACAATTAAAAGCAATAAATTCTTTTTTGTCCAAATATGATGCAGACGCTTTGGAAAACGTCTATCTGACCTCAGGCGAGAAGATGAAACCTATTATAACTCCTGCCATTTTGTCTGATGAGGAATATGCTGCTGCCTGGCTGGCCCAGGAGTATAATAAAAAAGGTTTTGCTCTGGGCACACCTGAGCACTATACACAGAAAGGCGAACGGGTCAGAAGCAAATCAGAAGTTATGATTGCAAATGAACTATCAACGGCAGGGCTTCCATATCTATATGAATTACCATTCAAAGTTGAAGGCGGTGTGCTTCATCCGGACTTTTCAGCCTTGAGGATAAGTGACCGCCAGGTTGTAAGATGGGAGCATATCGGCCTGATGGATTACGAAGAATACCGCAATGAAGTTATTGAAAGACTCCGAAAATATGCCAGCCGCGGAGTGGTTATAGGGAATGGCCTTATTATTACAATAGAAACTGCCCTGCACCCTCTCAACATAGAAGATATCAGGGCAGTCATTAAGTATAATTTTATTCAGTAAACAGTGCGGTGGAATAATATCTGTCTCCGCTGTCAGGCAGAAGTGCCACTATCACTTTGCCCTTATTCTCAGGTCTCTTGGCCAGCTGGATGGCTCCGAACAGAGCGGCTCCTGAGGAGATACCTACAGAAATGCCTTCCTTTCTGGCGAGGAGCTTGGCTGTCTCAAAAGCATCCTGATTAGCTGCCCTGAAGACCTCATCATAAACCTTGGTATTCAGTACATCAGGAACGAAGCCTGCGCCGATGCCCTGGATCTTATGGCTGCCTGCCCTGCCCTCTGACAGAACCGGTGAATCATCCGGCTCGAGAGCTACCACTTTAATATCAGGATTCTGCTCTTTCAGATATTCGCCTGTACCTGTAACAGTGCCGCCTGTGCCAACGCCTGCGATGAATATGTCTACCTTGCCGTCAGTATCTTTCCAGATTTCAGGACCGGTAGTCGCTTTGTGGATGGCCGGGTTAGCCGGGTTCACGAACTGGCCCGGAATGAAGCTGTTCGGAATCTCTGCTGCCAGTTCCTCAGCCTTGGCAATAGCGCCTTTCATACCCTTCGCGCCTTCTGTCAGAACCAGTTCAGCGCCGTATGCTTTCAGAATGTTTCTTCTCTCAACGCTCATTGTCTCAGGCATTGTGAGGATGATGCGGTATCCCTTTGCTGCTGCAATGGAAGCCAGGCCGATGCCTGTGTTGCCGCTGGTCGGCTCGATGATAACAGAGCCCTCTTTCAGGATGCCCTTCTCTTCTGCGTCTTCGATCATCGCCTTGGCGATACGGTCCTTAACACTGCCTGCCGGGTTGAAGTACTCCAGCTTGACCAGAACGGTAGCCTCGAGGCCCAGCTCTTTCTCAATGTTTGTTACCTCTACGAGAGGTGTGTTTCCTATAAGTCCTAAAGTTCCTTTATAAATATTTGCCATTTTTCATACCTTCCTTTTTATTTTACAGCCGCAAATCCTCTTTCGAGATCCGCGATAATATCATCAATATGTTCAGTTCCGATCGAGAGCCTGATCGTATTCGGCTTGATGCCCTGATCCAGCAGTTCCTCTTCGGTCAGCTGCGAATGTGTGGTGGATGCCGGATGGATCACGAGGCTCTTAACATCAGCCACATTGGCCAGCAGCGAGAATATCTGCAGGTTGTCAATGAATTTCCATGCTTCCTCCTGTCCGCCTTTGATCTCGAATGTGAAGATCGACGCACCGCCGTTCGGGAAGTACCTCTCAAACAGCGCGTGGTCCGGATGATCCGGGAGCGATGGATGACTTACATGTTCAACCTGAGGATGCTTACTTAGATATTCTACCACCTTTTTGGTATTTTCGGCATGTCTTTCCAGCCTCAGTGATATTGTTTCCACACCCTGCAGGAGCAGGAATGCGTTGAACGGCGAAATACAAGCGCCTGTATCCCTCAGCAGTATCGCCCTGATAAATGTTACGAATGCTGCAGGGCCAACCGCGTCATAGAATGAAACGCCGTGATAACTTGGGTTCGGCTCTGCTATATTCGGATATTTGCCGCTGGCCTTCCAGTTGAACCTGCCTGCCTCAACAATAATGCCTCCCAGCGTCGTACCGTGTCCGCCGATAAATTTCGTTGCGGAATGGACGACAATATCTGCTCCATGTTCAAACGGCCTGATCAGGAACGGAGTTCCAAATGTATTGTCCACAACAACCGGCAGACCATGCCTATGAGCTATCTCGGAAATCGCGTCTATATCAGGAATGTCACTGTTAGGATTGCCCAGCGTCTCCAGATAAACGGCTCTGGTGTTGTCTTTGATCGCGTCTTCTATTTCCTGAAGATTATGCGCATCCACGAATGTCGTTTCAATGCCGTACTGCGGCAGGGTGTGAGCCAGCAGGTTGAAACTGCCGCCATAAATAGTCTTCTGGGCTACGATGTGTCCTCCATTCGCGGCCAGTGCCTCAATAGTATATGTGATAGCCGCCGCCCCTGATGAAAGCGCGAGGGCCGCGCTGCCGCCTTCCAGAGCCGCCAGCCTCTTCTCCAGGACTTCCTGGGTAGAGTTGGTCAGCCTGCCGTAAATGTTTCCGGCATCAGCCAGACCGAAGCGGTCTGCCGCATGCTGGCTGCTATGGAAAACATAGGAGGTTGTCTGGTATATAGGTACTGCGCGGGCATCTGTAGCAGGGTCTGCCTGCTCCTGTCCAACGTGCAGCTGCAATGTTTCAAATCTGTATTCGCTCATATTTTTTCTCCTTTATGGTTTTTGTATGGGCTTTAAATTAAAAGCCCGAGGGCTTGCGGATAGGCTCCCGGGCAAATGGCATATGTTTATTCTATAGCATCAACATCGTGTTATTTCGAGGCGATTAGGCAAGCATCTAAACGCCCCGGCCATAGTATATGCCCGGGAGTTAAACATTCGCCAACACATGCTGTTGCTTCTGAACATCATTTTCATCTCCTCTTGAAAATTTTCCGTTAATATATCACTACTAACCTACTATGTCAATAGGTTTTGTTACAATTTCATCACCTTTTTTTATCATGCCTCCGCGCAGGACTTTTGCGAACACTCCTTCACGCGGCATAATGCAGTCGCCCATCACTTTATATATCTGACAGTGGCTGTGGCATTCCTTGCCGATCTGGGTCATTTCCAGAACTGCATCGCCCACCTGAAAGACTGTGCCAACCGGAAGTGTGCGGAAATGAAATCCCTCAACTATGAGGTTTTCTCCAAACGCGCCGAACTGCACATCTGCTCCTCTGGCACGGAACTCTTCAATCTGTTCCAGCCCGAGCAGGCTGACCTGCCTGTGCCATTTGCCTGCGTGTGCATCTCCTTTGATACCCCAGTCTTCCACTAACTCAGCCTCGGGGATTTCGTGTTTCTGAGTGCCCTTTTCTTCACTTATGCAGATGCCTCTGATAATTCCCACTTCATTCTCCTTCTGATCATTCGCAGCAGTGCTCGCAGTCATGCTCTCCTCCTAGCAGGTCCGCGTCATAGGCTATACCGTTCTTATCATAGTAATCCTTAAGCGCTGACTTGATGGCTTCTTCCGCCAGTACGCTGCAATGCATCTTGTATGCCGGCAGACCGTCCAAGGCCTCAGCAACTGCCTTGTTTGTCAGTTTGAGGGCCTCTGATACAGGCTTTCCCTTGATCAGCTCTGTTGCCATTGAAGATGACGCTATAGCGCTGCCGCAGCCAAATGTTTCAAACTTGACATCAGAGATCACGTCATTGTCAATTTTCAGATACATTGTCATGATGTCTCCGCACTTGGCATTACCGACCTCGCCTACGCCGTCAGCGTTCTCTATAACACCCACATTGCGAGGGTTTCTGAAATGATCCATTACCTTTTCACTATATAAAGCCATTTTAAGCCTCCTTACAGAATAAATTCTTTCTTGCCTGTCATCAGGTCTCTCCATATCGGTGAGAAGCCCCTCAGGTATTCCACAACTTCCTTAACGGACTTAATAATATAATCCACTTCTTCGTCCGTGATATCTTCTCCAATGCTCAGTCTAAGCGAACCGTGAGCCACGTCATGTACCCTGCCGATAGCCAGCAGTACATGGCTCGGATCCAGAGATCCTGATGTGCACGCGCTGCCTGAAGATGCCTGAATGCCCTTGTCATCCAGCAGCAGGAGAAGCGATTCGCCTTCGATTCCCTCAAAGCAGAAGTTGACGTTGCCAGGCAGCCTCTTCAGGGCATCTCCGTTTAATGCGGAATGTGATATTTCTTTAAGTCCTGCTATCAGCCTGTCACGCTCAGCTGTCATATGCGCCGCATTATCTGCCATCTTTTCATTGGCTTCCTTGAGCGCTTCCGCCATCGCTGCAATGCCCGGAACGTTCTCCGTGCCCGCGCGTTTGCCCTTTTCCTGGGCACCGCCTTCTATCAGGTTAGTGAGCAGTATGCCTCTCTTGACATAGAGGAATCCCACGCCCTTTGGTCCATGGAATTTATGAGCTGAAGCAGAGAGCATGTCGATATTATCATCAACGACATTCACCGGAACATGTCCTATTGCCTGCACAGCGTCGGTGTGGAATAATACTCCCTTTTCTCTGCAAATGGCTCCGATCTCGCGTATAGGCTGGATGGTGCCGATCTCATTGTTGGCAAACATTATTGTTACCAAGCAGGTGTCTTCACGTATAGCTGTCTCAACCTCCTCAGGACGTACCAGACCGTCACTGTGAACGTCCAGCAGTGTTATTTCAAATCCTTCCTTTCTGAGCTTTTCCAAAGTATGCAGGACTGCGTGATGCTCAAACGCGGATGAGATGATGTGCCTTTTGCCCTTCCTCTCGCCCAGCTTTGCTGCGGACAGTATTGCCTGATTGTCTGCCTCGCTGCCGCCTGAAGTAAATATTATTTCCTGCGGTCTGGCCCCAATGATGGCAGCCACTTCTTCCCGTGCCTTCTCAAGCGCCTCCTTAGCTTCCTGTCCTACACTGTAAAGGCTGGAAGGATTACCCCATGTGGTATTGATCAGGGAAAACATTTTATTTACAGCCGCTTCGCTCATCTTGGTTGTTGCGGCATTATCAGTATAAATCACTACGTTAATCTCCTTTCATTTGTTCGTTTGGATTATAATCCTATTTACCTACTGTGTCAATAGGTTAAATAATGCTTGATTTGCCTATTCACCCTATAGTATAATAGGCAAAACGATTGAAAGGGGCTTGCTATGATTTCTACTAAGGGACGTTACGCTATCCGCGTCATGATAGATCTGGCTGAGAATGACAACGGAGGATATATTCCGCTGAAGGACATCGCTGCCAGACAGGAACTGTCAAAGAAATATCTTGAGATCATCGTTAAGGATCTCGTTAACGGCGGTCTTTTGACCGGTGCCAGCGGCAAGGGCGGCGGCTACAAGCTGAGCCGCAAGCCTGAAGAGTATCCGGTCGGTGAGATTTTAGAACTGATGGAGGGTACACTCTCCTCTGTAGCCTGCCTGGCAGATAATAAAAATGACTGCCCGCGGCGCTTTGAATGCCACACCCTGCCGATGTGGGAAGAATACGACCAGCTGGTCCATGACTTCTTCTATAGCAAGACTTTGAAAGACCTGTTAAAAAAATGAAATGATTTGTGTGAAACTGGCGCATATATTTGTGTCAGTTTCTTTTTATATGAAAATACAGCCGCCTGTTCTCCACGTCGGTTTAGTCGAACATGCGGCTGTATTCTCACATAAAGAAACTGCTGCACATTCAGCGCAGCAGTCACAGATCATTTCATTTTATTAATAAGGCTTCCGATGCCTTCTATACGAACTTCAACGGTATCGCCTTTCTTCAGCCAGCCGAATTTATTGACGGTGCCCTCCAGCGCAACTCCGCTCGGTGTACCTGTATAGATCAGGTCTCCGGGCTCAAGACGCATATATTTGGACGCGTAGCTGACCACCTGAGCGGCTGAGAAGATCACATCCGTTACGTCACTGTCCTGGCGCTTCTCGCCGTTGACGTAGCTCTGGATGAAATGCGGCTTATCCGGATCGAATTCATCCGCGGTAACAATACATGGACCGCATGGTCCGAATCCAGGCATCGTCTTGCCGATCAGCCATTGTCCTGAGCGCATCTGCGGATCCCTGCAGCTGAAATCGTTGCCGCAGGTGTAGCCAAAAATATAATCCTTCGCCTCTTCCTCGCTGACTCCCCATGCGCTTTTGCCCATAACGATTACCAGCTCAGCTTCATAATCATAACTGTCTTCCCATTCGGGCAGCTCCACCTCTGTTCCAGCAGGAACCAGCGCGTTGGCAAATTTAGAAAAAAGTATTGGATACTCAGGAATCGGCATATTTGTATTGATCGCATGCTGTCGGTAATTAAGTCCTACACAGATGAGTTTGCCTGTCCGGTCAACTACATTGCCGTACACAGGGTTCTCTACTACCGGCAGGGATGTATCTGCAGCCAGCTTCTCAAACGGCGTGCGGTCCGCGCCTGCGATTATCTCGTCAATTGTCAGTCCTGAAGCTGCGGCATCTATCACACCGCGTTCAGTCACAACAGCGGGATGTATTTCATTATTCACAAGAATGTTACAGATCTTCATTTTTCTCCTCCAATTGCTAAATATCTGACTGCTCCTTTTCAAGCTATCATTTGTATGATATCACTTTTTCTATTATATTGATAAGTGCCTATTTATATATTATTATTAAAAACACAAAGAAAGGAGAAGGTAACATGATCGATGCACAGAAGGCTCCTATCAGGCCTGAAGATAAAGATAAAAGCTATTACCATTTTTATGAGCGGGAGTTAAAGCCTATTCCGGAAAAGAAGCTGGAAATGCTGAAGGATATTTACAACCAGCCGGGCGAAGGACTGGAGATTGAAGACCGCAACCGCATTTTCGAACCGGGCTACCTGCCAGACGAATGGGGCGGCATCCGCAAGCTGGCTTCCGGAGGATATGTTCTCAGCAACAACACTGTTTTTGAAGGTTCTACCGGCGAAATGCTGCAATGGTATTTCGGTTGGCATCCGCTGGATCCTTTCCGCTACACCATCTGGGATCCATATGATCATTATGGACTTACCATAACCGATGAGGAGCGCGCATGGATCCTGAACCCGGAGACCACCCTGCTCCAGAAATGCCAGGGCGTAAACCACTATGTAGATGAATCACTGATTCCGGGCACAGAGCCTGGTCTTCTGAAAATCGGTTTTACCGACCCTGCCATTCTGGGATACGACGCATCAAAAATCGGCACTAACGCATGCTCATTTATCGTTACTGCGAATGTAGACATCATCACTCCGGAGGGAGTTCCGAACTTCCCTGTAGTAATGCTCCACATGGCCAGAGATACTGAGCAGGGCTGCGAGCTGAGAAGCCGTTTCTGGATGGGTTATCATATCGTTGACGGCAGAGGCACGCTGGCGGCTCCGCCTGCAATGATAGAAGAGCTGAAGCCTATTATTGAAAATCTTCAGCAGCACAATTTCTTCGAATTCACCAATCTGGCTGACATCCTGCCTGCACTATACGCAGAAGAAAAAGACAACTGGTAAAAGAAAAAATCTGCCCTCCCCTCCGACTGCCGGCGGGAAGGGCTTTTTCAAATTCAGGTTGCTTTCTGCCGATTTTTATTTATAATAAATAACGCACGGGGCATTGGCGCAGTTGGGAGCGCGCTTGAATGGCATTCAAGAGGTCGAGGGTTCAAGTCCCTTATGCTCCACTTATATCCGGGCACTTAGCGCAGCTGGGAGCGCACTTCCTTGACGTGGAAGGGGTCAGGGGTTCGAGTCCCTTAGTGCCCATAACGAAACAGGACGCCGAAAGGTGTCCTGTTTTGTTATGTTCTGGTAATAAGGGACTCGAACCAGGAGGGAGCGAACGAAGTGAGCGGAAGGAGAAGGTCCAGTGGACCTTCGACGCCGACGCGGCCTGAAAGGCGCCTAAGGCGCCGGTGGGAGTCCCTTAGTGCCCAGAATAAAAGGCAGACCATCGTAAGGTGGTCTGTTTTTTATTCTGTATGGTAATAATGGACTCGAATCAGGAGGGAGCGAATTGCACCGTGGATTTGGTTCATTGGGGTTAATTTCTGTCTTTTAAGATATTGACCCATTGTTTTTGAAGTGTTTAGTTCGAAATGTTGGCCTAATACTATGAAAAATGAGTTTTAAACCCAATAATTCAGCGAAAAGCAGCGTAAATATTGGGTCAATAATTAAATAGTGAGAATATTATCCCAAGTGAATGAAATCCGGTGCCTGAATAATACCGGATTTGGTAAAAATATTTTGTCTCCATGCAAAACAGGCCAGTATTGCTCTGCATCATTCCTTCGGCGGTATCTCTACGAACCCCGTGACTGCGCGTCCTCCCATTAATGCATAAAGCAGGAATCTGCGTGCGTCAAAGAATACCATTTCACCGGTTTCCGGGAAATGTAATAAATATCTTTTGTCGCCGATAGTTACAATTTCCAATGCATATGTTATCGGGTCCTGCAGTATTATCTGCGTCAACGTCGGAGACGCTTTTCTGCCCTCTGCATATGTTGCCGGGATTTCCGGTTCCGGCGACGGCTTCAGATTCAATTTGCCTTCTGCGAAAAGCGCAGTCAGCACAAATCCTGAAGCAAAGCTGAGGTCGGTCTCCCAGCCTTCCAGGTCCTCCGGAATCTCGTTATAACCTCTGGCTGCCTTCTCTGCGTCCAATGCATTAAGGCTCAGGTCTTCCATCTCCTCTACCAGCAGGATCCTTTCTTCCATGTCAACCAGAAACAGTTCATCGTCGCATTTGATTGCAGGCTCATTCCCAAAACTTACCCTCTCTCCGTTCGGCAGCTGAGCCTCTCTGCCAATCAATTCTTCTGTATATGGCAGTCCGAAAACAACGCTGCTGCCATCGTTGGATATATAATCAAATAATGTTTTCTTCATGATCAACCACCTTCTATCGAATGAAAAGTGAACTCTTCTTCGCCAGTAAATCCGATGCGTCCACGAATACGCCGAAAGCACCCAGCGTATTATTGCCTGTGCCGCCCTCGGCATTAGAACCGAAAGAACGTCCCACGTCATGCATTTCGTCAAGATTCATCAGCACCAGAATGCTGTTGCCGTTACCTATCTTTCTGGCCTTGACAGTTTCAAGAATGCCTACCAGATAAATGCGGTCGCGGATTTTGATCGGCGTGAAGTAGTCCTCATAGGTATCACCCGGCTCAACGTAACGCATATTTGAACCGCCGCGCATATCAGGCCTGCCCTTGAAAACCCGTGCAAGGCCGCGTGGGCTGAACGTTATGCGGTAGTAATGCTCTGTAGCGTAAACGTGCGCAATATCAAAGGCACCATAATTCCAGCTGATGGACTTGCCCACCAGATCTGTCGTGTATCCGTGGCGGGTATGAGAAATGCTCCCATCCGAACGGCGGATAGCACCGAATACGTAATCCAGGGATGGGACGCCCGGGTATTTCGGATTCATTCCCATACGCCCGATGGCCATCGTGACAAGATACGTCTGCAGATCCACTACCAGGGTAAATACTGTCCTTGGCTGCATAGCAGGATCCTCGAAGTTTACATAATAACACTTGTCCGCGATTTTCAGACATTCGTAGCTGAATTCTTTCTCTTCGCCTTCCGGTCCGAAAGTGAGAGTTTTGCGGTCCCTGAATGTCAGGATGCGATCATAACCGTCATCGAACTCCATGAAAAACTCTCTGCCTGTCAATTCGAAGCACAGTGGAGGACGATAAACGGACAGCGTTCCGGTATGTTGATCAGGTCTCATAACACAACCTCCATTATTATTTCTTTTTTTATTATACCACATGCAATTGACGGCGCTGATGTGTCGGAATTATATTTTCACATATTTTCTCAAAAATATTTTTATATGCTATACTTTTGGAAAAGCACTGAATGGAGGAAAACATATGTTAGAGATTGGAACAAAAGCACCTGTTTTTAGCCTGCCGGATCAGAACGGTGAGATGAGAAAGCTTTCAGATTATCTGGGCCAGAAAGTAATATTGTACTTTTATTCAAAGGACATGACTTCAGGCTGCACTAAACAAGCCTGCGGCTTTGCGGAGCTGTATCCGCAGTTCCTCGAAAAAGGTGCTGTAGTTCTGGGCGTAAGCAAAGACACCGCAGCATCACATAAGAAGTTTGAAGAGAAATACGGCCTTCCTTTCACTCTGCTTTCAGACTCTGACAAGGAAGTTATCCAGGCATACGATGTCTGGAAGGAAAAGAAAAACTACGGTAAAGTCTCCATGGGT
Source organism: Lachnospiraceae bacterium (assembly GCA_017441295.1). Taxonomy (GTDB): domain Bacteria; phylum Bacillota; class Clostridia; order Lachnospirales; family Lachnospiraceae; genus RGIG5612. The sequence continues at coordinate 51,907 of JAFRYA010000026.1, read as the reverse complement.
GTTCTCAGGACAACATATCTGATTGATGAAAATGGAATCATCATAAAGGCCTTTGATAAAGTAAAGGCGGCTGAGAATCCTGCGCAGATGCTTTCAGAATTGGAATAAAGTGCTTGTTATCCATATCTTCGCGTGATATGATAAATACGATTTTAAGAAAGGCGCTTGAATAGCGAACGGTGAGAAAATGGTTATTAGATAGTTCAATTTGGTTTACTTCAAACAGTTTATTTGGCCTGTAAAGGGCTTGTTTGCGTATGCCGGATTAGACTATCGTTCCACCTGGAAGCTGTTTTTGCCGCCTTATTTTTGTGGCATAAAATAGATTCTTTATGTGTGCGGTCTGCTTCGGTATGAGGCAGGCCGCTTTGCTATAGAAAGGGGTGGTTTTATGCTCCAGATAAAGAATCTTTCCATAACACACAATAAAGACCTGAAGACTCTGATCGATGACTTCTCTTTCGTCCTTAATCCCGGCGACAAAGCCGTCATCATCGGCGAGGAAGGCAACGGCAAAAGCACGCTGCTCAAATGGATATATGATCCGGAGATTGTCGAAGATTATTCGGATTGTTCCGGCGAGCGGATCATTCACAATGAACGCTTGGGATATCTCCCGCAAGAACTTTCAGATGCGGATAAGGATAAAACTGTCTGTGAGTTTTTCATGGAGAGCAATCTGTTTTCTGATAAGAGCCCGAAGGATCTGAACCGTCTGGCCGCACAGCTGTCGCTGGATGCGGACATATATTACAGCGGTCAGGTCATGGCCTCATTGTCAGGCGGCGAGAAGATAAAAGTACAGCTGCTGAGGCTATTACTTGATGAGCCCACTGTATTGCTACTGGACGAGCCTTCCAATGACATCGACCTGAAGACACTTGAATGGCTGGAAGACTTCATCAACAGCTTCCCGGGAATCGTCCTTTTCATCTCGCATGATGAGGTGCTGATCGAGCGCACGGCAAATGTAGTGATCCATATTGAACAGGTCAGGCGCAAGACTGTCAGCAGATGCACAGTGAAACGTACCACCTTTGCAGAGTATGTTTCCATTCGGAATGCTAATCTGCGAAATCAGGAAATAATAGCCCTGAACCAAAGGCGCGAGGCCAAAATCCAGGAGGAGAAATTCCGCAGGATCTACCAGAAGATTGAATCCGCACAAAATAACGTTTCCAGGCAGGATCCACACAGCGGTCGGCTACTCAAAAAGAAGATGCACGCTGCCAAATCGTTGGAGCACCGTTACGAGCGCGAAAAAGAAGAAATGGCTGAAATCCCGGATCTGGAAGAGGCAATGTACATCCGTTTTGGCGGCAGTTCCGCCATACCTGCCGAAAAGACCGTTCTGGACTTGTCTATTGACCAGCTGATGTGTCCTGACGGAACACGCGTGCTGGCAAAAGGCATTAACCTGTTCATCCGCGGCAGCGAAAAGGTCTGCGTCATCGGAGAGAACGGCACGGGCAAAAGCACTTTGATCAAAGTGATAGCAGATATGCTGCTGAGCCGCGCGGATCTGCGCGCCATGTACATGCCTCAGAACTACTCAGACATCATAGATGACCGTCTGACTCCTGTAGATTTCCTGAGCGTCACGTTTGACAAAGAGGAGCAGACCCGCATACGCACTTACCTGGGCTCGATGAAGTATACTGCAGATGAAATGGACCACAGGATTGCTGAATTATCTGGCGGGCAAAAGGCCAAGCTGATTCTGCTGAAGCTCAGCATGTCAGATGCCAATGTTCTGATCCTGGACGAGCCTACGCGCAACCTCTCTCCTCTGTCCGGGCCGGTTGTCAGGCAGGCACTGAGGAACTACCCCGGCGCGATCATCAGCGTTTCGCACGACAGGAAGTTTATGAATGAGGTATGCGGCACTATTTATGAATTAACATCAAATGGATTTAAAAAGCAGAAAGAGGAATGACTTATGAATAAAAAAGAATTAATAGAAAAATACGCCAATGAAGCATATGAAAAAGGCAGTTTCAACGGCACCTGGCTGCTTGCAGAGAACGGCAATATAATATCAAAAGGTGCCGTGGGTTTTCGTGACCCTGAAGACACTTTGCCGATTACGGAGGACACCATTTTTCAGCTGGCTTCAGTTTCCAAGCAGTTCACGGCAACGGCTGTAATGCTCCTTTTAAGAGAGGGCAAACTCAGTCTGCAGGACGAGATTACAAAGTACTTTCCGGAAATCCCATATCCGGGTGTAACGATCCAACATCTTCTGACTCACACAGGAGGCGTTCCGGATTATTTTGACGATGAAGACTGGTTCATCAATATCTGGAAGGAAGAAAAAAGGGTTCCAGGCAATGATGAAATCCTGCGCTTCCTCTGCGAAACCGAAGCCAAACCATACTTCGCTCCGGGTGAGAACTTTCAATACTCTAACACCGGCTACAACCTGCTGGCGTTGTTGGTAGAGCGCCTCTCAGAAACCCCATACGAAGAATTCCTGCAGAGGAACATTTTTGAACCAGCCAGATTGACTTCCACCCGCTGCTGCCATATCCGCAGGGATGGCGTTCCGTTTGATAACTATGCCCGTGCAACAGTTATTGAGGATGGCAAATACGTTGCTGATATTGACTCCATTGAGTACGATAGTGTAGCAGCCTTTGATGGGCTGAACGGTGACGACTATGTTTATACCAACATCTTTGACATGCTCAAATGGGACAGAGTGCTGCGTGAGGGCAGGATACTCACTCCCCAGGAACAGCAGCTCATGTATACACCTGTCAGACTTAATAACGGCAGTGCCTTTGCTGATGAAGATGGAGATGGTTACGGATTCGGATGGGCACCCGCAAATGATCCTGAAACAGGGCTCGTTGTCAGCCACAGCGGAGGCATGCCTGGTGTTCACACATGGTATGAGCGTTTTGTGGATAAAGACAAAGTTCTTGTAATCCTCTGCAACCGTGAAGAGCAGGACGCACGTGTACACAGCGGTTTCTTCTCTGCCCTGCGCGCCATCGCAAGAGGCGAGGATCCTGAGCCGCTTATAACGATTGAAGACATAGCGGTCAAGGACCCGGATAAGTCCCAGTGGGAATCTTTCTGCGGTAAATACGAGCATCCGGAAGATGATGATTTCGTTATTGACGAAATATTCATGAAAGCTGGAGAATTATATGCAAAGGTCCCCGGATATGAGGTAACTTATGAATACAGGCTCTACCCTATCGGCGAGAACGAGTTCGGCAGAAAGGGCGGCATGCTCAAACTGAAATTTGGGGATGGATGCCTGATGTTTGGTGATATAACCTGCAAGAAACTCAATTAACAAAAAAATCAGAACAATGACTTGGGAGAGAATAAAAATGAATATTACACTGAGAAATATTGACAATACAAACCGCGAGGCTGTTCTGTCACTTTCCGTGCGTGAAGATCAGCCGTTCGTCGCAAAAAATGAGGTCTCGCTAAGGCAGGCTGCGGAAGCTGATGAAGAAAAAACTGGTGTTGCGCGTCCATTTGCGATTTATGCAGACGATAAGCTGGTGGGATTCTGCATGTTTGCTTTTGACCCTGAGGAGAGAGACGCTGAGGACCGGTACTGGCTCTGGAGATTCATGATCGACAAAAATGAACAGGGCAAGGGTTATGGTCAGGCCGCATTGCAGAAAATCATAAAGTATTTCCGCGATAACGGCGCGGACAGACTTTACCTGTCCACGGAACCGGAAAACGAAAGAGGCCTCCACATATACCACAAGGCAGGCTTCCGGGAGACCGGCATGATCAGCGAAGATGAGGCTGTTCTGATGCGGATGCTGAAGGGTCCGAACAAGACGATCAAAGAGTTTTACGGCGTCAACGTGAACGAACGCATGCGAATCAAAGGAAAAAAAGGCTATGGCATAAGCATTGCGGTTTTCGACGGAGAGGACCTTGACACTTATTGTTCCGGCAGCGGACGCTTCGGCCAGGATTTTCCGGTGAATCCGGATATGCTGTTCCAGGCTGGATCTGTCAGCAAGCCTATGTTTGCTCTGACTCTCCTGCGCTATGTAGACAAAGGTATCATCGATCTGGATGCGGACATCTCAGGAGTCGTGCCGGAATATGTCAAGAAGGGCCCTATGACCTTTGCCGCCCTGCTCAGCCATACGGCAGGTTTCAACCTGCACGGCTTCCCTGGCTACCGGGCGGATCATGAACTGCTTTCGCTCGAAGACGTGCTGAACGGAAAGGGCATTACACCAAAGCTTAGAAGGATCCGTCCTTACGGCAAACAATATATGTATTCCGGCGGCGGCATCACACTGGCAGAACTCGCCTTCACACGGATTACCGGTATGACCCTGCGGGATGCTTTCCAAAAAGAGGTTGCTGAGCCTTTGGGACTAAAGCGTACAGGCTATTTCCAGCCACTGGATGATGAGCTGATTGCCAATGCGGCATTCGGAGGCAGACTTGCCGAGAAGGAAGATGCTGAGCACGGCTATCACTATTATCCGGAGCACGCCGCAGCAGGTCTTTGGTCCACACCAACAGAGCTGGTCAAAATCGGTCTTGCTATCTCAAAAAGCTATAGGGAAGGCGGTCTGCTCAAAAAAGAGACCGCGAGACGTATGCTGACACCTGTCATGGACAACTGTGGTCTTTGTATAGTAAATCTCAGAGGCGACATCGCCGAGCACGACGGCTGGAACGAAGGTTTCGTGACGGAGTGGCTCTTCTCGCTGCGGGAAGACCTGTGCGTAGCCAGCATGTTCAATCGGTCTACAGATGAATTGGATTGGACGCAGTCGAGAACCGCGATCGAGCTGTTCCAGACTATTGAAGAAGACTTTGCAGGGGAGCCTGACAAACGGAGTTGGAAAGCATGGTGCGGCAAATATGAGCATCCTGAGAACGCCGATTTCTGCATAGATGAAGTTTTCATGCAGGATGGGAAACTGTTCGGGAAGTTCATTGACATGGAAGATGGTGATGTTTTTACCAGTCAGCTGTATCCCATCGGCAAGAAAACCTTCGGCCGCAAGGGTGGCTTTACGAAGCTGGTCTTCGGCAAGGACTGTCTGACGATTAATGGTATTACATGCAAAAAGATAAACTAGTTATAAGAAAGGGATTGTTACTATGAAATTTTCTGAAATGCCTTATAAGAGGCCGGATCCTGAAGAAATCATCAAAAAGACCCAGGACCTGACTGAGCGTTTCAAAAACGCCAAAACATTTGAAGAAGCTCATGATGTTTTCCTTGAATATGAAAAAGAGGAAAAGTTGGTCGATACTGTATCTACTCTGGCATATGTGCGCCATTCAATCGATACCCGTGATGAGTTTTACGATGGAGAGATTGATTTTTGGGATGAAATCGGTCCTGAACTTGAGGAATACGAGCAGGCGTGGATTAACGCAATGCTTGAATCACCTTTCCGCAAAGACTTCGAAGCCAAATACGGCGATCTGCTGTTTGTTAATGCAGAGATGGTGAAGAAAACTTTCTCCCCTGAAATCATTTCAGACCTGCAGAAAGAAAATGAGCTTGTTACCGAGTATGACAAGCTGATTGCCTCCGCGCAGGTCCCGTTTGAGGGAGGCACTTATACTCTTTCACAGATGGAACCATTCCAAGTGGGCAGTGATGATGAGCGCCGCCTGGCTGCCTGGAAGGCCAAAGGCCAGTGGTTTAAGGATAATCAACCGCAGCTCGACAAACTCTATGACGATCTGGTAAAAGTGCGTGATGCCATGGGCAGAAAGCTTGGTTATGACGGCTATATCAAACTAGGATACTACCGTCAGCTGCGCAACTGCTATTCGAAAGAAGACGTTGAGAAATTCCGCGCAGCTGTGCAGAAATACATCGTTCCTGTCGCAGACTCCATCAAGCGCGCTCAAGCTAAGAGGATCGGTAAATCCTATCCATTGTCTTATGCAGACGATCTGCTGAGCTTCAGGAGCGGCAACCCTCGTCCTGTAGGCACACCGGACGATATTCTGGCGCAGGGTCAGAAGTTCTATGACGAGCTTTCACCTGAAACAAGCGAGTTCTTCCGTACCATGCTTGACGAAGAGCTTCTCGACGTGCTTTCCACCGAAGGCAAGGAGGGCGGCGGATACTGTACAACCCTTGAGCAGTATGAGCGTCCGTTCATCTTCGCAAATTTCAACGGCACACAGGGCGATGTGGAAGTTGTAACACATGAGGCAGGCCACGCCTTCGCCTATTGGATGAACAGAGACCGCATTCCGAGCGATTACACAGATCCAACTGATGAGGCCTGTGAAGTTCACTCTATGAGCATGGAGTTCTTCGGATGGAGAAATGCGGAAGGATTCTTCGGATCAGATGCAAAGAAGTTTATGTACAGCCATCTGGCTGCAGCGCTGACCTTTATTCCGTACGGCACGATGGTCGATCATTTCCAGCATATTGTTTATGAAAAACCTGAAATGACACCTGCTGAGCGTCATGCAGAGTGGAAGAAGCTGCTAGGCATATATCAGCCATGGCTTAAGCTCGACGGAGAAATACCTTTCTTCTCTGAAGGTGAGGGATGGCAGCGTCAGAGCCACATATATGAGTCTCCGTTCTACTACATAGATTACTGCCTGGCGCAGACAGTTTCTCTGGAATTCTGGGCTATGATCCAGAAGGATCCTGAGGATGCCTGGAAACATTACATGGCCTACACCAAACAGGGCGGCAGCCATACATTTGTTGACCTTCTCAAGAATGCGGGCCTGACCACACCATTTGACGAGGAATGCCTGAGGGGTGTATGCATGACCGCAACCAAATGGCTTGAAAACTTTGATCTGACTGGTATAGAATAAAAACATGGAAAAACTGAAACTGGTCAAAAGCAATTCACATATAGTTTCAAGCATTATCGAAGTCCCTGAAGGACCTAATGGGATTGTAATAGCTGTGCACGGCTTTTCCAGCAGCAAGGAAGGTTCCACTTATCAGCTGCTGCTGGAAAGACTCCCGGCTGCGGGCTATGGCATGATTGCAATAGACCTGCCGGGGCACGGCACGGAAGAATCTGCCAGGGAACTCCTGCGGGTAGGAGATGCAATTGACAGCATTGAGGCTGCCGAAAAGTACGTAACCGCGAACTATCCTGATGTAAAGATCTGTTACTTCGCATCCAGCTTTGGCGCATGGCTGACCGGACTTTACATCAGTCAGCGTGAGCATAATGGACGGAAGGCTTTCTTCCGCAGCGCAGCCGTCAATATGCCTGAACTGTTCATAAAAGAAAATCCTACCGAACTGGAAAAGCAATATTTGAGAGACCTCGAGACAAAGGGATACTTCGATACAGATATGGATCTGGATGCATCTGTCAGGATAACCAAAGGATTGTTCCAGGATTTTATGGAGACTGACCTGTTCAGAGATTTTAATCCTGACCGTTTCGGTCAACATCAGATCATTATGGCTCATGGTGAAAAAGACCAGGTCATTGATCCTGATGCGGCTAAAAGATTTGCTGAGCTTTTCAATATTCCGATAATAATATTCCCGGACGAGGGACATTCTCTGGCCGAACATAAAGGAACGGCTGACCAGGTGATCAGCCGCGCCATAGAATTATTTAACAGTTAAAATCTTTTTCAGGATATAATCCTGGAGCCTGTCAGGCAGTATATTTAATAGAATCAATAGAGGATTCCGGTTGATCTTATAGATCAGCCGGGGTCTTTTTGATGTCAGGGCTTTCATTGCCAGCCCCGCCATCCGCTCCGGCAGAATCTTGCGCGATTCCACATGGTCCACGATATTACGGAATCTCTTGGCATTATACGAATACAACTGTGTATTGTTACAGAAGTCGGTCAGCCTGTTTGTAGACACGTTCAGGAGCCCGGTATCTACCGCGCCGGGACGCAGTACTATTACTTTAATATCCAGCAGCTGCAGCTCCTTACGCAACGAGAACGCATATTGCTCCACGGCAGTTTTGGTGATTCCATAAATGCCTGTAAAAGGCAGCGGGTCAAGAGGCGCCAGCTCACTGGAGACAATGATTATCCTGCTGCCCTTTTTCATGGCAGGCAGAAACGCCTTGTTCACGCGGAACATCCCAAACAGATTGATCTGAAAAATGCGTGTGAATTCATCATCACTCATCTCCACTAAAGAATTCAGGTCATACATTCCGGCCATATGGATAATACCGTCCAATTCAGCAGTTTCTAAGCGAATTTGCTGAAAAGCCGCGCTAACAGATGCCTCGTCCGTCAGGTCCGCCTGAACAAAGCTAAGCCCGGGGAGCATCTCCCCGGGAGCTTTTATATCAATGCCATATACTTTATAACCGTTTTCTGTCAGCCGTTTAGCTGTCTGAAAACCCATTCCTCCGGACACGCCGGTTATCAGTACTGTCTTCATTTATTTTCCAAATCCGTTCGGATAGCAGCGTTTCATAGTCTTCTCAATAGCTTCTTCCAGTCCGCCGCGGCCGAATCCAAGTATCCTGGAGTTCTCTGCAATGACCTCCTCCGGAATATAAACCTCATAAGACATTACGTCTGTCATCATGCGGCCGAGATCAAGGCCTGCCTCGTTGCCCTTCTTTGCTTCTTTCTTAGCCAGGCTGTTAGCGCCCATAGCACAGATCGAGCCGCCAGGCTGGATGATAGGTTTCTTGATCTGAAGACCCTTTTCAAACTCCTGGATCATCCATCTAAAGGTCTGATTAACGTCAGCTACAGGGTATCGCTCTCCGTGTTTGCCGTTCTCGATCGCGCCGATCATTGCTTCGCCAACATGCTCTACAGCGATCATTGACGTACCGCCCTTCGGGAAGAAAATTGCAGGATAATGGAAGAATCTCTCAATATAAACGTCCTTCCAGATAGGCATACGCTCCGGCATAGCGCCGAAGATGTACGGAAGCTCCAGAACCATTACGTCCATTCCGCCGTTTGCTGCGCCGCCGCCTGATTCTTCGAAAAGAGTCTGAGCCTGTTCTACGCGGCTTCTGACGTATGGATGATACTTGGCCAGGCCTTTCTCAGGGAAGAGACGGTCAAAGTATGCAAAGTAAGAGTTGTTAACCGCTGCTCTCTTGACGCCTGCGCGTCTGGCTGCTCTGAACACTTTGGATGCGTCAGTTACTAAATGCTTGTGGAAAAATTCATATGACGGAGCCTTAGGAGTAATACGGTCGTCCGGACCTACTGAGTAGATCATCGCATCGAAGCCTTCAAATACAGGCACGAGCTCATCTTCACTCATCTCAAATACATCACCAAAACTGGTCGGAACTTCTTTCGGCCACCATCCTTCAAGGTTAACATCATCCAATGAAAATGATGCCAGCTCATGTCCTCTCTTAAGTCCTGCCTGTGTTGCGTAATACCCCAGGAATCCTGTGCCGCCTACAATTATTATTTTCATAACTGTTCCCTTTCTCTCCTGCCGCCAAACAGGAGACCTTTTTATTTATCTATTTTTACAAGCTCGTCAGCAGAGGTGATAACCACGCGTGTCACTGCCAGCTTGATGTCGTTGCGTTCACACATCAGCTTGAGTTCGCGGTTTACATTTCTGCGGAGCCATGCATAATATCTTCCCTCACTGATCGCCGAGAATTTGAGAACTACGTTGTTCTCCAGGAATTCCTCAACGCCCATGTAATTAGGTCCGTTAACGGGCACATTCAGCTCAGCAGAAAGCTTTTCCTGAATGAGCGGCAGCATTGTTGCATAAAAAGACTTGCCGTCAATTTTAAGCTTTTTAATAACGGTCGGATCTTCAGCCATGTCAGCCAGATCGTCTATTGATATCCCCAGCTCATCTATTGTTAAACTAAGCAGATTATTATTAGTGGTGGATACAATCGTTCTGTCGCTGGTTCTAAACGCCAGCAGCGATCCATGCATTTGTCTTCAGTTCGCTCATTTAGTTCACGCCTTAAAAAACTGATTATTCTTTTGTTTTATTAATAGTTGATTATATATTTTATAAAAAAAACAGTCAACGCTGTTTCAGGTTGATGCAACTTGTAAATCATATAAGCCATATACTACTTTGTGGACCATCGAACTTTTGATCATCAATGTAAAAATGTATAAAAGCATCTACACGATAATCTGGATTTGTTTTACAATTCATCTTATGAAGATGTTTTGCATTAACATATAAACACAATAACAAAGACGGTTCAGTGTCTGTGCTGATTCGTCGTTGGCCGGAAGGGCATAGAGATTATCAGAGCAAAGAACATCATGAATCAGATGATACGAGACAATAGATTTGATAATATAAAGGGCTTAATGATTTTTCTGGTTTTGTTCTGCCATTTTATTGAAAAAATGTACGCCTCATGGCAGGATGATGTGATCACAAGGTACTTGTATTATTTTATTTATCTTTTTCATATGCCCGTTTTCATATTCATCTCTGGCTACTTTTCAAAAAAGAATGATTCTGAGAGATACTATAAGAATACAATAGGCAACTGTCTCATACCCTATATCCTGTTTAATTTTATTTATTGTTTGATAGGTTCCAGAGGGGATATTTGGGGCAGTCTTTTGGGGTTTACATATCCTCAGTGGACACTTTGGTTTTTGCTGAGCCTATTTCTATGGAGAGTATTAATCAAACCTGTTTCAATGATCAAAGGCGCTTTCTACCTCTCTATTTTATTGTCTTTGTATGTTGGATTTACTAAACTGGGAGGCTTTTTAGCATTGGCAAGAACGTTTAGTTTTTTACCATATTTTTTGGCAGGTTATTTGCTTCCAGAGCAATATGTAGAGAAAGTCCGAAGCATGAAAAAAATATATGCCTGTTTTGCTTTTGCGCTTGCAGTGGTTTCTTTGCTGGTGATTCAAAAGCTTGGTGTCGGTATTTCTGCGCTTTATATGTCAGTGCCGTATAATGGTATGTCAGGAATTGCCTCCATTGGAATGAGGCTTCTTATTTTACTCACAGGTTTTCTATGCATAGGTGGTTTTATTTCGATCATCTCAGAAAAGCACAGCATTGTCTCAATAATTGGAAAGAACAGTATTCTAATCTACTTAGTACACTCTGGAATTATACGCGCCATAATGAAGATTTCTGCTATCAAGATTAATAATGGTCTTGTAAGTATTGCCTTCGCGGCTGTTTTCTCTGTGGCTGTTTGTCTTCTGTTTGGGAATGAACCGATCACAAGAGCATATCGGTTTATTATAGGCCGCATTTCAAATGTATTATTAAAGAGGGAATAAACTAATTTATGAGGTGAAATAAAAAATGTTACGAATACTATTCATCTGCCACGGCAATATTTGCCGCTCGACCATGGCGGAGTTCATCTTTAAGAATATGGTATCTCAGGCAGGCCTCGGTATCTCCGGTGCCTCTGATGGTGTATACGAAAATGGCGGGGATGATTTCTACATTGATTCTGCTGCCACCAGCCGGGAAGAGATCGGCAATCCGGTGGACAGAAGGACCGTGGTCAAATTAAAGGAGCACGGCATTGCCTGCGGCAGACACTTTGCCAGACAGATCACACGCAGGGAATATGATGAATACGACCTGATCATCATTATGGACACCGAGAATGAATGGGGGCTTAAGCGCATTATTCCTTCTGACCCTGAAGGCAAAGTCCATATGATGCTGGAATACGCTGAAGACAGCGAGTATAAGAAAAGGGACGGATCCGCCCATGACGTATCCGACCCCTGGTATACACATGATTTCGAAACAACTTACAAAGATCTGACAGCCGGCTGCGCCGGACTGCTTAAGAGCCTTATTTCCTGATAAACTTCTCATCGACTGGTCCGCTGTCGCTTACGTATCTCTCGACCTTCATATGAAGGTCGTATTTTTCTCTCAGCTCAGTTATCACATCCATCATCGGAGATGCATGCAGCTCGTCTATTGCCGCCTGACTGGTCCAGCTGTCCTTCAGCATAACTGTTTCCGGATCATTCATCGGGAAATAGTATTCATAGCAGATGTTCCCCTCTATTGTCCTTATTTTGTGAGCAGTGCCGCTCTCTTCCATCTCCTGCGCGAATCTGCGCGCGCTGCCATTTGTACCGGTGTAGTAAATATTAACCGTAACTGCCATAATCCACCTCTTTCAAATTCTATTAATCTGCCGGATCGTAATCAGGAATATATTCCATGCTGTTTCTCGAAGAAACATGCATCGTTACATCATGTTCAGGCATAATAAACGTAAATACATATCCGCCGTCGAAGTCCGTCTTCATTTCCACATCATCATCGATGGAAAATGAATAATCCGTATCAGTAGCGATCATGTCATAGCGCACTGTAACCTTTGCTCCGGCAGGATACTCTGTCTTCCTGGACTCAAATCCTGAGCCGTCAAAGTTCAGCTTGTATTTCTGCCCGCCGCACCCAAATAATGAAATCATCATCGTCACTCCTAACAACATTAATATTATTATTCTGATCTTTCTCATTTCAATCACCTTTTAATATCTGTTGTGTACCTTCTCCGCAAAGCACATGACGTCCTTCAAAATGACTTCCCGACCATCGTCCAGCACTGCCCTTCCGCTCATCCGTCCAAACACCTGATGCTGGTCGGATACCAGCAATTTGAAATCCAGCTTGGCAGCACGGTCCAGTACAGGCATGAAATCCATCTCAAAGCGTCCGTCAGAAGAAGTAAATTTCCACGGATCCATGTATCCGCTTTCAGGGATATGGAATGTCACATCGTCCAGTTTATGAGCCTTGCCGTTATAAAAAAGTATATTTTCGGATGCAGCTTTGGTATTGCCGAATCCATATCCGATGTTAAATCCGAAGGTATTACCATCAATGTCAGCGTTGCCTGAACCCCAGAACCAGGTGTTGTCATACGTCCATACCCCCCTGCCCCAATCCAGGGTACCGAAGTCAGCCTGCGGATTGAACTCGTATCTCACGCCGTCATACTCCATATATCCGGACGCGCGCATGCAGTTAATCTTCTGGTTGTAATAGAATCTGTGTTTCTTATCCCAAGGCGTAGCAATAACCATCGAGTCCATCTCGGGCTGCGCCAGAACTATATCACAGTCAAAAGCTTTGCCTTCATGGAACTTCTCAAAATGGCAGGTAATATGCCGGCCTCCATCTTCCGCCGTGAACTTCATCTGCAGCCTTTTATCACTATACTCCGTAATGCCTGAGGATGAGTCAGAAGGGAGCTTCAGCTTGCCCATCGGAAAAGCGTTTAAGACTGTCTCTGTATGCTCCCAAGGCTGTTCGCCAAAAACAAGCAGTGACACTGACTGAAGCCCTATATAGCCATCGTCTGATATGGTAAACGCGCCTGCGAAGCCATCGCTCAGAACCAGATAATAATCCCACTCCTTGATACGCATCTTGGGAGCCTTTATCTGGCTGCGGTCATAGCGCTGCACCAGCGAACGTGACCAGCCAGGCTCGCGGAGATTCCCCCCATCCAATAGCGGCTGTATATTCGTTACTTCGTGGTTTCTGCCCATATCCATGCCTCCTTTGTTTCTAATATTATACAATATCTTATGACGTATCGACATTGTTTATTTTTTCGGGGCAAGATATAATGTATTCAGCAGATAATTATTACTTCAAGGAGGTTATTGTATGAAATTACAGGACAAAGTTGCTATCGTTACAGGTGCTACTTCAGGCATGGGCCGCGCAACCGCAGTTCTTTTCGCTAAAGAAGGTGCAAAAGTCGTTGTTACCGGCAGAAATGAGAAGAGAGCCCAGGAAGTCGTAGACCAGATCAAGGCAGCAGGCGGCGAGGCTATGTATGTACTCGGTGACGCCGCAAATCTTGCTTTCTGCGAAGAGATTGTTGCCAAAACAGTTGAAGCATACGGCACAGTAGACGTTCTCGTTAATAACGCCGGCATGCTCAGCATGTCCACGCTGCAGGATGTTTCCATCGAAGAGTGGAAGAACGTTTTCGACGTTAACGTTACCGCCGCACTCCGTCTGGCACAGCTGGTTGCTCCTATCATGAAAGCAAAGGGCAAAGGCGTTATCGTCAACATCGCTTCTGTTGCTTCCTTCGCAGCACATCATGGCTTCGCAGCTTATATTTCTTCAAAGCATGCAATGGCCGGCCTGTCCAAGTCAATGGCATGGGAACTGGGTCCTGAGGTTCGTGTAAACGCTATCGCTCCTGGATGCATCCACACGGCTATGGTTGACTCCATCGGCGGCGTTGACGTCCTTCAGTTCATGGTTGACGGATGCCCGATGAAACGTGTCGGACAGCCTGAGGATATCGCTACTGTTGCTCTGTTCCTTGCAACAGATGATTCTTCATTCATCGACGGCCAGGTAATCAAAGTAGACGGCGGATTCGAAGTTTAATAATTGCCATAGAAGAGGCTGCTTAAAGCAGCCTCTTTTTTATTTGCCCTGAATGACATCATAATTTTTTTGAAATGGACTATAAAAGCAATCATAACTATAATGTGTTTGAAACAGTATTGTTTGTCTAAAAGGAGAAGGAGAACAAAATGGGAAAATACTGGTTAGAACCTGAACGAAACATTGAAATATTTGATGAATGCGACATCCTGGTAGTCGGCGGAGGCAGCGCAGGACATTCTGCTGCTATCGCTGCTGCCAGAGCAGGCGCTAAGAACATTATCCTGCTGGAGCGCTACGGATATATGGGCGGCGACGTAACAGGCGGATATGTAATCATGGTGCCCAGCCTGTCCTACAAAGACAAATCATTCGTCCGCGGCATTCAGGAAGAATGGTTTACCAGAATGGCTAATATTCCTGGCGCGGTTCTGGGACCGGAAGGCAAGGAAGTCGGCAGTGAAAAGCCTGAAGACATTTATAAGTGGGCGCCGATCTTTGACGCTGTCAGCAGCTGTCCGGACTCTCCTAAGAGAGTCGTAAGGTCTGTATATTTTGAGCCGAACCAGCTGAAGATTGAGATGGACAAAATGCTCTTTGAAGAAAGAGACCGCATCAGGGTTTACTGCCACACATGGGCTACCAGGCCTATTATGGAAGGCGACCTCATCAAGGGTGTTGTATTTGAGAGCAAAGAAGGCCGCAAAGCCATCCTCGCCAAAGTCGTCATCGACGCTACCGGCGACGGCGACATCTTTTCACAGGCAGGCGCTGCATACGAAGAGATCATGGACAAGAATACCCGCTGCGCCAACACTGCTCTTGTATGGCGTGCAGGCGGCTGTGATTTTGAAAAGTTCTTCCGCAGCAGCATGCAGAATCCGGAAAGCATGATGAAGGTATTCAAAGGCCTCGGAGAGACATTCGGCCACCGCTGCATACCACTTCCGACCCCGCGCAATGACATTGTCTGGTTCAACAACTGGATCGGACCAATGCTCTGCACCGATATCAAAGACCTGACAGCCACTGAAATGGATTCACGCGACAAAATCCGCGGCGTCATGGATTTCCTGCGTGAAAACGTTGCAGGCTTCGAAAACGCGTTCCTGTACGACATCGCACCTCAGACCGGCAACCGCTGCTCTCGCCGCCTGAAAGGCGAATACTACCTGACACCGTTCGACTTTGCGTTCCATAATGAGTTCGACGACGTCATCGCATGGCACAGCACAGTCTGCAAGATCAACGACTCAGCACCTATCGAGATTCCATACAGGACAATCCTTCCTGTCGGAGTTGAGAACCTGCTGGCACCGGGACGTCACCTGTCCGCAGACAACGTTGCCATCGACTGGGTCAGCCTGATCCCTCAGTGCATCGGTACAGGCCAGGCAGCCGGCATTGCAGCCGCAGTTGCCCTTGAAGACGGTTCTACCGTTCACACTGTTAATATCAAGAAAGTCCAGGATATTCTGGTCGCTCAGGACGTTCCTCTGCCAAGGCGCAAGGACGTTGATCCTGAGCTCACCGAAGTTTGCGAAGCAAACAACTGGGGACTTTACACCGAGATGGCCAAGAAAGCCGCAGCAGATCCGGAAGAATTCAAGAAGTACCGCCAGTGGTAATATTCCAATTATTACAAAGCTGCCGCAGTTTTTTGCGGCAGCTTTTTTGCAGCCATGAAATTCAATTTATGGGCGTTTTGGTTTTCCCCCAGCCACGTTTTACAGCTTATGGGCGTTTTTCTGCTTATATGGGACAAAAAATGCAGGTTAGGGGCGTTTTTCCGCCCATAACCTGCAAATTATGGCTGACTACATTATCTAAAAAATTAAGGTATCTTCTTTGCGAATATCCAGCAGATGCCTCCCAGCACCAGCTCGACGGCAATGATGATGGCCGTGACTTCGTATCCGAACCACTGGATCGTGAATCCGTACAGGATGCCGATGAGAATCGTACCGATCTGTGAGATTGTGTTCTTAACTGAGTTCGCAATCGGTATATCCGATGGTGTCTCTGCTATATCTGCTGCCGAAGCGGAGGTCATGCCGGCGATCGAGCGAGGCAATGTGCCCCACAGGATTACCCAGATGAACATGAATCCGGATGGCAATACAGCCAGCAGCGTGTAAGCAACCGCGCCTGCGAAGAAGGATACGATAGCAATCTTTCTCTTGGTATGGAGCTTATCAGAAATAAATCCAAAGGCGATCATTGAGATCAGGCCCAGTACTGTATTGTAGCTGTACAGGTCGGCGGCCTGCTCCTGAGGAATGCCCTTCGTCATCAGGAACGGAATGATATACGCCATAAAGGTGATGGACGCGCCTGTGAATGCTATATTTGCCAGAGCTACCAGCCAGTTGGATTTGTTTTTGACAACTCTCATTGTCTGCTCTCTGGTCGGTTTGATTGCGCTGGAAACGCCATGCACCTTAAGTGAAAATGGTACCATAACGCACCATACAACAATAAATACAGCGTAAAGGATAGCAATGATCAGGAATATCCTCTGGAATGTCAGATTGAGCCTCAGAAGAAGCATCGTGCCGCCCTTGCTCATAAGAACAGACGGTATTACTCCCGCGAATATCATCATGCCGCTCCAGAATGACATATGGTTCCTGTCAACCAGAGTAAGGATCAGCGTACCTGTTACCAGTCCTACCATTCCTACACCCGCGCCTTCAACCATTCGGCCGGCAACAAACAGCGGGAAGCTGGTCGTTGTGACCTGGATCAGAATGCCCAGGATAGCGACTGAAAATCCTATGATTACGCTGATATTGCAGCGCAGTTTCCTGACCAGAAAGCCCATAGGGATAGACAGGGCAACTGTCAGCCATCCTGAAGCGGTGTTCAGGATGCCGTACGCTCCGTCAGTAACCATAAAGAATCCCTGGATGGCTGCCTTCATCGGCACCAGCTTATAATTACCGAAACCGGTGAATACCATGCACACCAGTACAGCGGCGATCATAAAGCCGATTCTTGTTTTACTGTATTTGGTTTGACTCTCTGTTTGACTCATAATTACCTCTTCTTTTTAACTTGCCTTGCTATTCTATTTCAAAAGCTTTGTTTTTTGAAATAGAAAAAACCTATGAGGTTATTCACGGCCTATTTGAAAACCCTTTGGGCGAATTCGTGGAAGAGTATCCTCATAGTTGACCAGTCATGCGGATAGCCCTCAGCAATATATCTGACTATATTCGGGCAGTCTGTCATGCCATGCTCAGCCAACAGTTCATCGTCAACATCAAACGCCAGCTTGGTTGCGTCGAGCGAGCCTATTCCGCGGAAAAACAGTTTGATTTCCCGCTCGAACTTCCCCCTGTCGAACATATTCAGCAGGTGGCTGTTGAGTTCTAAGGATTTATCCACGTCTCTTTCAGGCCCTCCCACGCGGCGCATGAATCCGCTCAAAAGGCCTGCGTATGCGAACACGTCCATATGCTTAAGGCTGAACAGCGCTGCCTGCATCGAGCCCATTGAAAAGCCGGCAATGCCACGGTGCCATTTGTCTTTGATAACCCTGTATTTGCCCTCGATGAACGGAATGGCGCACTCGATCAGAGACTTCTCGAAAACGTCCTGAAAATCAGCGAATACATATTTGCCATGGAACATTCCATTGTTCATAACAATGATGAAAGGCTCAGCCAGTCCATCCGCGATCAGGTTGTCCATGATGTGGTTGATCTTGGCGTTGTAAATCCAGGAGGTCTCATTCTCGCTGTATCCGTGCTGCAGATAAAGCACCGGATACTCTCCGCCCTTCTCATATCCGGGCGGCAGATAAATGAGGCATCTCTCCCAATCTTCCAGAACATCTGACCAATAATAATCCGTAACCACTGACCCGTGCGGCACGTCTCTCATCAGAATAAACTCCGCGTTCGGGTCAGGTATTTCCACGTAGTTAACAATTGAATTGTAGCAGAAGTAAACAGGTATGAACGGGCTGACTGTCTCAGCTCCATCAACTCTGAAAGTAAATGCTTTCGGGCCGACAAAATTCGAGTCGTATTTAAGTGTCGTCCTCCAGATTCCATCCTCACCCTTTTCAAGTTTAACAGGCGCATCCGGCCTGAGACCAAAATAAATAGCTACGTCTCTGGCCTCCGGCGCATAATATCCAATGTATACGTCACCGTTTTCCAGCACTCTGTATCCGGTATCAATCGGCGCGTATTCAAAGAATGCCTTGCCCGGCAGAGCCTGCGCCTTAGACTTGGCGAATTCACTGAAACGGTCATCAAACACCTGATTGTCCATAAAATCAAATTTTCTGTCCATTTTACCTCTCCCTTTTATTCTTCAGCAGTTGCCTGTATATACATAAGTAAGATATTCCCTCGCCAATTCAGCGAAATGGTAAACCAGACGAACGTCTGTCGGCGGAGTATCCATCATCCTGCCCGCCGGGTGGAACCTCGATACGTGCAGAGGAATATCCTTATCAATGTCTGCAATAAATCCCGCAATGGCGCGGATCTCATCTTCAGTATCATTAAAACCCGGAACGACCAAAGCGGTCACTTCAACATGCGCCTTTTCGGACGCTCTTTGGATTGTCTCCTGAACCGCCTGCAGATTGCCCCGGATCGAACGGTATTTTTCTGCAGACGATGTTTTCAGATCAATATTATATGCGTCAATATAATCAATAAAACTCTCGTGGGCCTCACGGGTGATCATCCCGTTAGTTACCATCACGTTCTTTAAGCCTTCCGCGTGCGCCAGAGTGGATGTGTCCGCAATGAATTCAGGACAGATACCGGGCTCATTATATGTATAAGCTATGCCGATATTGCCCCTGTCTTTCAGTTCTATGGCCTTTCCAACAATGTCCTCAGGACTAACTGTTATATGCTCCGCAGGGCCTCTGGAAATGCTGTCGTTCTGGCACCACGGGCAGTCCAGATTGCAGCCCCATGAACCCAGCGACAGTATTCTGGTGCCCGGATAAAACCTGGCCAGAGGCTTCTTCTCAATAGGGTCCAGCGCCAGCGAAGTGATCTCACCATAATTCAGACTGACTATCTCACCTCTGGAACAGGTCCTGGCTCTGCACAGTCCGGTCAGGCCTTCCTTTATATCGCAGCCATTCGGGCAGATATTACATTTCATCTGCAATGCCTTTCCACGGTAAACCGTTCAATCTGATAATCTTCTCCGGCTCTGATTCCTGCCTTCTGCAGGGAAATATATATCTGCTGCGCCGGCGTATCCACACCCTCCAGATTCGGGAGTAACAGGCCGCGCCTATATCCATTAGTTACAATAACGCCGTAGCGCCTGGCATCCAGGTCCTTCATTTCACAAGGCTCAGACGGGGACAGAACGTCCACGCTGTATTCCAGTTCGCCCAGTTCATCCGGCCTGACTGCAGGGAATCTCGGATCCCTGGTTCCTGCCTCTATGGCCAATTCAATTATCTCCTGAGCCACGCTGTCCGTCCAAGGTGAAATAGTTCCGATGCATCCGCGGAGTTCTCCGTTCTTATGCAGGGAAACGAATACACCTGCCTTATCTTTCAGCATCCAATCCGGCAGATTCTCTGGTATTTCTATCTTTCTGCCATCCCGTACATATGCTTCAAGAGACTCCTGTGCCAGATGCGGGCAGTAATCTTCTATATCAAAGTCGCAGACCGCGTAGCCTACTCCGAACGGTCCTTCATACGAATGAAAATGCGGCTGAACAATGCAGTTTTCCAAGGCTCCGGAGAGTATGATAAATCCCGGCAGGCCGCATTCCGCAGCCCTGTCCAGAAAACGCGGGTCGTATTCCAGAAAGCCTTTGAAATCAGCGCGCTTCATCTGCTCAGTTACCTGTCTGTCAAACTCCGGGCCTTCTTTCGCAAAACCGTATGGCCCGTCCTGAGTCAGCTTGTGCGAGAGGTCTCCGCTGGCCAGGATTGAAACCTTCCTGCCCACATGGGCTATAGCTCTCTCAAGGACCCTGCCCATTTTCAGCAGGTCTTCATTCGGCAGCAGTGACGGGGCTATGCGTACGACTTTATAATCCCGGTACTGCTCGTCCACGAACAGCAGCGGCACGCATGTGCCATGGTCCGGCTCGCCGGCATACCTTGGATCTGTACTGACCGGAAGATCTTCCTGAGCGCACAGGAGCAGTATCTCATCAATCAGCTCAGTATCATATTCATGTCTGACCTTCTCTTCAGGGCATCTGAAAGCAGCCAGGCTGTCAGTATATACATCGCCCGGTGAAATATAAAACGCGTCCCTGTACATCACGTTATGTGGTGATATCACAATAATGGTCTCCGGCTGCTCTTTCGCGATCTTCGCTGAAGCTGCGCGGTAGCCGTCCAGGGTGTTCTGTATCTTTTTTTCTTCTCCGCGTCCCACCAGAGGTCTGGAAATCGGGGCATGCGGCATAATATAAGCAGAGAGCATATTTGCCACCTCCTATTGTTTATGATAACACATGGATTGGCTTTTGTATCTTTTTATTAGACATAAAAACAGCCTCTCCCCTGCATTGCCGGGAAGAGGCCTTAATTGCAAACAACAATAGCTATTTATTCAATTGCATCAAGTATGATGAACAGTCAGTCTGCCTTTCTCTGCTCTGGTCTTCTTAAGCCACTCTGTTGCGTTTGGATTGTGGACAACGCATCCTACAGGGCTCTGCTGGATCAGCAGCTCTAAGCACAGGTCGCACAGCTGGCAGTAATGGATTTCATCCAGTTTGCCTTCGCGTACTTTCTTTGGCAGGTATGGATCAGCCAGTGACTGGCGTCCGAGTGCGATCATGTCGCAAACGCCGTCATTGATGCACCACTCGCCGTAGTTCAGGAGGCTGCTCTCTTCTTCGGTTACAGCGCACAGACCGTTCTTGCCGCTGCGGAATGGTGAGAAGTTGGATCCGATCACAACCGTCTCCGGTTTCAGCACCTTACGGAATTCTTTTGCCCAATACTGATGCAGGTATGAGAAGTATGGCACGTGCTTGTCGCACTGAGTCAGGCTGACAGTAATGCCAGGGCTGCCTGCAGACTGAACGATGTAGCTGGCGCCTCTCTCTTCCAGACCTTTAATCAGGTCTAACGGCTCAGTCAGATCCATTACAGGAGAATGAGGTCCTTCTGTTCCGAAGCCGCCCGGGAAGCCTTCCCATGCGGAAATCTTGGAACCGAGCAGGAAGTTCTTGTCCGGAATCTCTTTGCGGATGCGCTCCATCAGCTCATATGGGAATCGTGTACGGTTCTCCCAGCTGCCGCCGTATTTCCACTTTCTGTCATTATGCGGACGGATCATCTGTGAACCCAGATAGCCGTGGCACAGTTTCAGGTCAATGCCATCAGCGCCGCAGTCATAAGCGATCTTAGCTGAGGTCACGAACTCATCCATGATGTGGTCCATATCATCTTCAGAAAGAAGCTCTCCGCCATAGCCAGGCAGCGGGTTCGGAGTAACTCTTCTGGAGAAGTCCGGACTGGACAGTTCTCCTGAATGGGTCAGCTGGAATACAACAACTGATTTAGGATTAGCTGCGTGAACTTTATCCATGAACGCGGTCAGTGGCTTCAGGTTCTGAGGCATGATCATCAGCTGATTGTCTCTGGCTCTGCTCTCACGTGTTACGGAAATAGCCTCCAGCGTGATCAATCCGGCCTCGCCCTGCGCCAGGTCAATATAACGCTGTGTTGTGTTCTCTGACGGGTTGCCTGTAGGGTCTTCCATATTTGTCTCCATCGCCTGAATGAAAAACCTGTTCTGCAATGTCCTTGGGCCGCACTTTATAGGCTCCAATAATTTCTCATATGCCATTTTTTATTCTCCTCCTTTATTTCTCTACGTCGATCCAACGCTGTTCTTTGCTGCTCTGGAAAATCCTGTCGCACAGGATCATTTCATGCACACCGTCATCAAAGGTGGCGTAATTATATTTTTTATCTTTGTTATCAATGCTCTCATAAACCTCACGGAAGCACTGTTTGAAAGCGTCTACGAAGCCTTCCATATGTCCGAACGGATAAGCGATCAGCGGCTTGGTCTCAGGATGAACTGTATTGATACCCTTCTCCAGTACCTCATTGAAACTGTCGCGGTTGCCTATTGTCAGGCTGTTGACTGCGGCGCTGTTCCAGTTGGCTGACTTCTTGTATCCGCCGATCAGCAGGTCAATATCAACTGATTTGCCTGCGATAACCTGTGAAAAGAATGCGCAGCCCTTGGCGCCGTTGTTGAACCTGAACATAACGCACGCATTATCCTCTGTGTCGATGGGAACCAGCTCGTACTCTTCTTCGCCGTCTTTTTTCTCTTCAAATGCCAGTACGTTCCTCTTCGGCTTTTTGTGATATGGATGAATGGTCTGGAAGTCTGCGAAAACCTGAGTTATCTTAAGTCCGGTTACGAACTCTGCCAGGTCCATCCAATGTGAGCCGATATCCGCTACGCACCTGGTATCTCCTGAAATGGAGCTTTCCAGACGCCAGCTGTAATCGGTATCATACAGCAGCCAGTCCTGAGTATATTCGCCTGTAACAGAGAAAATATTGCCCAGCTCGCCGTCCTTGATTATGTTCATAAGATGATTCGTCATCGGATAGAATCTGTTGTGGAAGTTGACTGCTGCCACCAGACC
Organism: Lachnospiraceae bacterium; assembly: GCA_017441295.1. GTDB lineage: Bacteria > Bacillota > Clostridia > Lachnospirales > Lachnospiraceae > RGIG5612. The sequence goes on along the minus strand of JAFRYA010000026.1, from coordinate 28,950 downwards.
TTTCTCCCGGGCCTTGTCACGCATCTCCTCAGCCTGCTGCACATTAAGTGCCATCGGCTTTTCCTGAATCACATTTACGCCGTGCTCCAGCGCGTACATTGAAACCTCATAGTGGGAGCTGTTAGGGGTGCACACATGAACCATATCCAGATCCATGGTGTCGATCATCTCTTTATAATCCTCGAAATAGTTTGGCACGCCCCACTGCTCAGCTACTTCTTTTGCCAGGAATTTGTCCGCGATGGCGACCACCTCCACGCAGCCCAGACGACGGACTGTTTCCAGGTGGATCTTGCCGACAAATCCCACTCCAACAATACCTGCCCGATACTTTTTCATTGTTTCACCTCTTTATCTTTCTGTATCTCTTAAAGCTTTTGAAAAATCCCTGTACTCAGCTTCAATAATTTCATCCGGTTCCGGCATATACGTCTCCACCGGAAAGCTTTCTCTGATCACCTGTCTGCCTTCTTCTATTGAGCTGATCGCTCCTGAGGCTTTCATCTGCGCCAGGATGTTGCCGATGGCTGTGGCATCTTCAGGTCCGGCCTGCACCTGCCTGCCGGTAATCTGTGCAGTCAGACGGCACATCAGGCCGCTTTGGATACCTCCGCCGATCATGTTGATCCTGTCAATCCGTTTTCCTGTCAGTTCCTCCAGCTGTTCAAAAATCATGCGGTACTTGAAAGCCAGGCTCTTGTAAACTATATAGACCAAAGTGCCCTTGTTGTCTTCCGTTCTGCCGGTCATTTCCTTTAGATTCTCCTGAACCTTCCGGATCATCTCGCCAGGCTGGTAAAACTGCGGAGCGTCCACATCAATATATCCTTCAGCCCCGACAGAGCGCTGTGCCATTTCCTCCAGATTGCCATATGTCAAGGAATCACCCTGCTCGTTCAGTTCACGGAGCATTTCCTGGATGATCCAGGTGCCCATAACATTTTTCAGGAGTCTGTGATGCGGTCCCGGGAAACCTCCTTCATTGGCTGCGTTGATTGCAAAACCTTCAGGCCTGATTACCGGACCATCTGTCTCAATTCCTGCGATACACCAGGTGCCGGTGCTGATTATGCCTGTATTTGCTCCGCCCTGTGACGCCAGAAACGCGCTGCCTGTATCATGCTGGCAGACTGTGTATACAGGGATACCTTTATTGGTGTACCCAGCCAGTGTTTCGGGATAAGCGAGCGGGGCAAAGAGCCTGCTGTCGATCCCATACCTTTCCAGGATTTTCGCGGACCACGTGCCCTCTCCATAGTCATACATCTGCGTCACAGATGCCGTCGTATATTCAGTCTGTTTGACCCCTGTCAGAAGGTAAATAAAATAGTCCGAAACAAACAGCGCTTTGTCAGCCTTTTCCAGCAGTTCCTGCCGGCCTTCTGCCTTCATTGCATGCAGCTGATTCAATGTATTGAACGGTGCAATCTGGTTGCCGTTGACAGCGTACAGGGATTCTTTAGACATCACCCTGTACATTTCATCCTGATTACGTAGAGTGCGCGCGTCGCGGTAACAGTAGACAGGCGCCATCCTTTCGCCGCCTTCGTTAATCAGCACAAAGTCATTGCAGAAACTGTCGAAGCCGATTCCATCAATGCAGCCTCCGGTCTCTTCTTCAGCCTTAGCCATACCGATGCGCAGCTCATCAACAATGCGGTCAATATCCCAATATAAGGAGCCATCCACCTCTAAAGGGCTGTTGTCAAACCGGTGGATCCTCTTCAGCGAAAGCCTGCCGTCTTCATATGTTCCCAGCATCAGCTTGCCGCTGCTGCCTCCCAGATCAAATGCCAGATAATTCATAATCATTTCAATGTTGGAATAGTGTATGTGCCCGTTGCTTCCACAGCGCCTTTAGCCAGATTGCAGAATGCGTCGCATTCAATGCGCTCTAACATGCTGTATGCTTTGAAGATTGTGTCACCTGAGCAGACCACTCCATGATATTGCATAATCGCTCCGATAGGTTTCCTCTCCGCCAGTTCCCTGTGCTCTTCCCAGTATTTGTATACATTTTCTGAAAGAGCCTCGGTAAAAGCTTGGGTCCATGGAATCACGCCTACCACGCCCCTGCCCATAGTAGCCTCAGTAACATTCGGGATTTCATGACCGAATGCCACATAGGGCATGCAGTAAAATGGGTGCGCATGGATGACCGCTCCTATCTTGTCAAAGTTCTTTAATATCAGTACATGCATCAGTGTTTCGCGTGACAGCTTGCCTGAGCCTTCGAGGATGTTCTGGTCGTAGTCGATCAGCAGGAAATCCTCCGGACGCATCTCGCAGTGTCTGTCTTCAGACATCATAGATGGCGACAGCAGAATCCTGTTGTCGTCCACCTTTACTGAGAAATTACCGCCCGCGGCATTGGTCAGCCGGCGGTCCCACATATAGTGAGCGATCTTGCTCATTTCCACACGCATGTCATAGTATGAATATTCCATTGAGTTACTCCATTTTCTATAGTTTGATTATTTCTACGTCTTTTATCAGTTCTTCAGCACGTCCGGCATCAAAACCTACCGAGAGCACCGATTCAGCACATGCCGAGGATACCGCCGCGGCATGCGCAAGCGTGTCCTCTATTGACCTGCCCCTGTAGATACCTTCGATCAGTCCTGCCAGGAAACAGTCTCCGCATCCGATGGTGTTGTTCACATTCACTTCAGGAGAGATCACTCTGTAGAATGTGCCGTCTGCGTACACCAGTGAACCTTCATTTCCAAGCGAAACCGCTATCACCGGAATGTCATAAGGTTCCAGGGATTTAATTCCCTCTTTAATATCTTCTAATGTATGCAGTTCCCTTCCGCACAGGTATGACAGTTCGTCCTGATTAGGCTTGATCAGATACGGATGTTCTTCGATGCACTTTTTCAGCGTATCACCGCTGGCATCCATGAATACCTTCAGATCCCGGGCCTCGAAAGCGCGCATGATCTTGTTGTAAACATACGGATCCGGGCAGTTCGACGCATCGCCTGAAAACACCAGATAGTCACCTGTGCCTATTCCCGGCGCAATGAATTCAATAAATGAATCGATATCTGAGTCCGAGAGCTGGATGCCTTTCGAAGACAGGCAGGTACACTTACCGTCGTCCTCGATGATCAGATAATTTACGCGTGACTCCTGCTCCGGGAAGTACTGGAAGTTAACATCTATCAGATCCTGCGAGAGCAGTTCAATGATCTTCCTGCCGTTCTCTCCATAGGCAATGCCCAGCGCTTCACTTGGCACGCCCATCTGGCTCAGGTTGATGGATACATGGGTGCCCTTGCCTCCCAGGCCGTCCGTAGAGTCCTTCAAGCGGTTGGTCACTTCCGGTCTGTATTTATCGAGATATAGTATCCGGTCGATTGCCGGATTTAATGTTATTGTATGTATTCTTGCCATAACTTTTCTTTTAATCAGCTATGATCAGCTGCACGTTCTCTTCCAGAGGGTTCTCGAACGGCTCTCTGTCGGTGATCAGATAATCAACATTTGACCCGTCATCCAGGAAGAACTGTCCCTCATAGCCGAACTTCGTATGGTCCGCCAGCAGGAAGACTTCCGTTGACTTCTCCATAAACATCTGCTTCGTGGCCACTTCGAATATGCTGCCGTCAGTGATCTTCCTGCTCCCGCTGATTCCGGCGCAGGACAGGATGCACTTGTTCGGGAAGAATTCAAACTGGTCCTTCAGGAGCATAGAGTCGTTATACGTGGAAAGGTTCCTCGGATTGAAGCTGCCTCCCAGACAGTAAAACGTTTTATTCGCGCAGTCATACTGAGCTGCCTCTGTCAGGAGCCTCAGCGAATTGGTGAGGATTGTCACATGCATTTCCGGCGGCAGGTTCTGGACAATATAGAGACACGTAGTGCTGTTGTCGATAAACACTGTGTCATTGTCGCAGATAAATGAAGCTGCCTTTCTGCAGATCCTCTCCTTCTCCTCCGGGTTTCGCACTCCTCTGATCTGCTGCGGGTATTCCTGTATTACAGCTCCGTTGATTTCGTCGTACACCTTACGGGGAACTGCTCCGCCATGGGTGCGTGTGAGTGCGCCCTTAGCCTCCAGATCCTTCAGGTCCCTGCGGATCGTCTCTCGTGAAGTCTGGTATTTATCAGCCAGTTCCTCGACCGAAACCTTGCCATTCTCATCCAGTATTCTTATTATTTCCGCTTTACGCTCTTCGCTGTACATAATTTATCAGTCTCCGCTAAACAGTTTGTCCTGACGGCCTTCGTATGGGTCTTCAATAATGAGAGGCTTAAGGAAAGCCGCGGTCTTCTTAACGCCGTCCATACGGCTCATTGTTACGTCTTCGTGCTCGTAGCTGAGTGATCCCTGATATCCGACCATGGACAATTCAGTGATCAGGCGCTTCCATTCAACTTCGCCCCAGCCCGGGATACGGAATCTGTAGGTATGATCGAGTGCCTTCATATCTCCATGCATCAGGCTGCCGCCGAGTGCCAGATTGTGACGGGCCAGCTCGGCATCTTTGGCATGAACGTGGAAGATACGGTCTTTCAGGCGGTCAATGGCAACACACGGATCGATCTGTAGGTAAAGAATGTTAGCAGGATCCAGGTTGTAGCCCAGTGCCGGATGATAATCTACCAGTTCCAGTGCCTTCTCCGCTGTGTGGATGTCATAAACAAAGCTGTTTGGATGGATTTCGATGGCGAATTTAACGCCGTATTCTTTGAATCTGTCCAGGATAGGTGTGAAGCGTTCCTTGAACTGCTCTTCGTACTCAGCCCAACCCTGTCCATAAGGGAAGAAGAAAAACCTGCCCCAGTTCTCAACGCCCGGATATCCAACAACAATAGGAATCTCCAGCGCATTGGCTGCCTGGGCTGTGCGGATCAGACTTTCTGTGCCATGAGCGATCTTTTCTTCCGGTGTGCCCTTATAAATGAAGTCCGTTTCTTTGCCCGGAGGTCCCATGATCAGGAAAGAGTCTGCATGATTGCTGAGGGCCTGCAGCGTCATTCCATGATCAGCTGCCAGCTTTTTAACCTCAGCCGCCTTATTTCCCTTGATCACATCTGCGGTCTCCAGCTGTCCGTTGCCTTCATAAGCCGGAATTTCCAATGTTTCATATCCGTAGGGTTCGATCAGTTTAATGACCTCTTCCAGCGGTTTTTCAGTAAAGTTAGCAGTAAAAAAACCAAGCTTCATAATATATCCTCCGTTTCCGTTTGTGTGGTTTTGTGTCCGTTATTGTGTGTTTTCTTAATATTATCATGTGGTTTTTCAACAGACAATTATCATAATCAACAAAATTCCAACTTTTTTTTATTCATTTTCACAAATAAAAAAGAGGCTGCCATCAGCAGCCCCGTTTTATTAGTTATATTATGGAATTTTCTTAGCGAAGAACCAAAGTACAGCAGCTATCACGCATTCGCCTGCTATGATAAAGAGTGTGACTTCGTAACCCAGATGCTGGATCAGGAAGCCCATCAGAATTGTCATAACAACTGATCCGATCTTGGTGATCGTGGTCCTGACGGAGCTGACTACCGGAATTTCGGTTGGCACTTCCGCTATTGCATAGCACCTTAATAACAAACGAGGTGAATCCGACGGATACAGTGCTGTAAGCACAAAACGCGATTGAAACCAGCCACACGGTCTTGTTCTTATAAACACGCAGCGTCTGCTCTTTCGTGGGCTTCGTAGAATCCGCAATGCCATGAACGTGGACACTCCGCGGATGACAAATATGACGAAGTTCCGGGCGAAAATCTGCATCAGCATACCGCCGATGGCAACTACATATCCCATGGAAAAGCTCCATTTGCATGGAATCTATCTGGCCAGAAGGCCCAACGGGATGGACAGTGCGGTCATCAGCCAATTCTGGACTGAGCCCATGATACCGTATGCTCCTTCACTGATGCCGAAGAATGTCTGGATCGCGTCCTGCATCGGTATCAGCTTGAACTGTCCGAATCCATGGATCAGCGTAACAAAAACAACGGCAAAGAGCATAAGCCTGACTCTTGTCTTGCTATATGTTATTTCTCCTGAAGTCTAAACGGCTTCCATTTATTTATCTTCTTCCTTGCGCTCGTACCCGTATGTTTCATTCATAACAACCGAGAAATGCAGGATCGGCTTATCGCCCTGCTCTACTGTCATCAGCGGGCAATGCGGCAGGTTTGGAGGCAGGAATACCATCGTTGACTTGGTAAGATGGTGGCATTCGCCGTCTACCCAGAACTCAACTGTTCCGCCCAGTTCCAAAGGATTCTCTGGATCTGTTCCTACGAATCCAATGATTTCCGGATATGGATGTGAATGAGGTTTGCCTACCTGGGCACTGCTTTTGATCAGTTCAGCGTTCGGTTTCATCCAGAAGCATGTGTTCATCTGGAATGAGCCTGGGACGCAGTTGCCGTCGATCCAAAGTTGTCTCTCGCCGAATGTCCTGTATCTGGCCATTGCCTCAGGTGAAGTCTTGTCCGCAGGAGCTCCGCTCAGGTCCTGTACGAACAGATAACCATACTTGCCTTCTTTATTCATTACATAATCCGCCATATGAAATACCTCCTACTATATTTGAATTAAGAATACACTCTTTCTGATGAATTGAAAAGTTTATTTATGTTATAATCAATCCATAAATGATTTAAGGAGAGGTAATCATGGAACAGCACATCAGAATCCCAGAGAAAGAAGTGCCTGTAGTTAAGGAAACTGACGTCTTAGTTATAGGCGGTGGTGTTGCGGGTATTGCCGCAGCTGTGGCTGCCGCCAGACAGGGCGTGAAAGTCACTCTGATCGAGAAAAGCATAGTACTCGGTGGCTTAGCTACTTCCGGACATGTATGCGTTTATCTGCCGATTGATGACGGCAATGGCAATAAGGTTTACGGCGGCCTGGCAGAAGATCTGCTCCACGTCTGCATCCGCTACAGCCAGGACAATCTGCCTGAAGTATGGAGAAGTAAACCTGATACCGCGCCTGCTGACAGCGAGCGCTACATGACCAATTTCAACATCCCCGCAGCGGTCCTTTCATTAGATGAATTCACTGCTCAGGAGGGTGTGGACGTCGTATTCGACTCTGTCTTCAGCGAGCCTATTATGGAAGGCAATACCGTTAAAGGCATCATCGTTGAGAGCAAGTCCGGACGCACAGCATATATGGCCAAGATGTTCATTGACGCTTCCGGCGATGCTGACCTCGTTTACCGTGCGGGTGCTGATACCGAGACTTTGAAGACTATTGTTTCTCACTGGTTCCACGAGCTGGATTTCGATATCATGAAACGCGGCATTGAAGAAGGCGATATGCTTAGGGCAGTACCTATGCGCTGGCTGGGACTGGTTCCTAGCGGAGGCGCAGGAGATGAAAAGGAAGACCTCACATGCGACGGCACCACGACTGAAGGTGTTAATGAATATATCCGCCTGTCCAGGGGGCTGGCACTGGATTTCCTGAAGAAGAACAGGAGAGACGATTTCGCGATGATCTCCCTGCCGTTCACTCCTCAGTTCCGTATGACCAGGAGACTCGTCGGCAATGACGAACTCAAATATGATGATGAGTATTACATTGACTCCTCTATCGGCTGCGTTATCTCATCATTAGATAAGCCGGCAACCGTCTATGAGTTCCCTTACGAGGGCCTGATTACCGATAAGCTCTCCAACGTATTCGCGGCAGGCAGAATGGTTTCCGCCTCAGGCAGAGGCTGGGCCATCATGCGTTTTATCCCTGCATGCGTACTGACCGGCGAAGCTGCCGGCACCGCTGCTGCCCTCGCTGTTAAAGATGAATGCACTGTTCAGCAGGTGGATATCAGGAAGCTCCAGAAGATATTGGAGGATAACGGTGTCAAACTGCACAGGACGAAAGCAATGGAGGGCAATAAACCTAAGATCTGGAAGCTGGAAAAACCTGACGTTGAACCCGGCACTCCGATCATTAATAAGTATTGCGTTCATGTGGATCCGGAAGGCTACCGCATGGCTGGAGATAAGCATTAAAGGAGATTGATATGAAGAACGATCCATTTTTCTGGTTCAAAGAGAACCGTATAGTCATTCCGGGTGTGAAGGAAGAGCACTTTTTCGTCCACATCACAGACACTCATCTGGACGCGATCGATGAGCTCAGCACAGTGGAAGAAATAGCCAAAGTGGAATATCAGGAAGAACTCTGGGCTAAGTATAAAAAGATTTTCGCGGATAAGAGCGGCGAGCCTTACGGCGAGCCTCAGATGATTTCCACACGCGAAGCATTTGACAAGCAGATTGCTCTGGCTGAAGAGCTGCAGCCAGAGGTACTGCTGATGTCAGGAGACAACCTCGACAATATGCATCCTGCAGGTGAGCGTTATCTGGCTAAACGAATGGGTGAATACAAGGGCAGGTTCATCGCTGTCCCGGGCAATCACGAAGATCCATCCTGCGCAGGTGTATGGGAAGCTGGCGTTCATACTATAGATTTCGACGGATTCAGGATTGTGGCTGTAGATAACAGCAGAAAGACCGTTACGGGCGAAGATCTGGCGGCGCTGAAAGCCGTATGCGCTGAAGGCATTCCTGTCATTATTCTCTGCCACGTACCTATCTGCACTCCGCTCTGCAAGGAAATAATGAAGTCCTTCGATGAGTACTTCTATATTGAGAAGGGAACTGCGGATGAAAATGCCCGTGAGTTCCTCGAGCTGTGCGAGTCATGCGATGCAGTCAGGGCAATAATCTGCGGCCATACTCATGGATACCGCGATATGGAATTTGCCCCGGGCAAGCCACAGATCATCGGTGGGCAGGGCCATGCCGGAGCTGTAGACCTGCTGACAGTAGCCGGAAAATAAACAAACAAAAAAGGCGTCATAAGACGCCTTTTTTATTTACAAATTTAGTCTTCTGTAAACTCATACCTGCAGAGCATTCCGTCTCCCTGTTCAGCTGTTATCAGGATGACTCCGTTTTCCTTGTTCTCCACTTTCAGTTTACCTGTCGGGTCAAGCTTTTGAACGTATGCTACAGGATCATCCGTAGTCACTGTTTTGATCTCGCTCTTGGTCGGAGTTCTGCCGCCACAGGTTGGCTGCTGACGCACAATGATCAATTCATAGGTTTTCATTTTAGGTCTCCTTGTAATGTATTTATAAGAATTTAATTCTGTATTCTTTGTGCCTGCAGGACGAGATCTTCTGTCGGAGCAGGTGCCCGTGAGAGCGATTTGACCTCTACCGTCAGAATCTGCTGGCCATGGCTGCCTTCTGCGAGACGTCCGTAAGCTTCAATAGTGGCCCATCCGGCACGCAGGTTTTCAGTAACAGGTCCTGTCAGTTCGAAGGACATATACTGCAGGTCCGACATGCAGCATGTCATTACCACACGGCCTGCGAACCAGCCCTCTTCGTCTACACGTATCTCAATCGGATCTGTAAAACGCAGGAGTTTGTCCTCATAATGTTCAGGATGTTCATAAGCATCCAGCCAGAATACCAGATAATCGTTAGATGAAATGTCGATTTCGTCTCCATCCAGCGAATACGGAACGAACAGGTCAAAAGCCTTCTCGTGATAACCCATAGGGTCCTGCCTCAGGTAAGAAGCCCTGAAGTTCATGAGCTTGAATTCCTGAGCGTACGGAGCCAGCAATTCCTTGGATGGACATCCGCGGAATATTATCTGCTGTGACTCTGAAACCATTATATAGAAGAGCTGTTTGAAGTAATCGAACAGCAAATCGAAGGTCGACCATTCAATGAGCGTCACAACCGTAGTAACGTCCATTAATTCTGAGAACATCTCATCCGTCATGATATACTTGACGTTCATCTCCACGTAAATCCGATCCGGATGGAACTTTTCAATCTGCTTGTTGCAGAATTCCTCTATAGTCTCTTCTTCATCATAATACGCCACATGCGCTCTCTTCTCCAGGAGGGCATCTTCATCATACTTCTCCATTCCTTCCTCAAAACAGAGGACCAGAGTCGTTCCGTCTTTATAGAAGAAATCATTCAGAATTGCGTCCTGGATATAGTAAGTTTTCCCGGCGCCCGTGAAACCGTATATCAGCCTGGTCTCAATCGTATACGCAGACAAGTCTTCCATCAATCTCACCTCTGCGGAGTCTGTCAATGCCTTCGCCTATTTCGTCAAATGAACAGATATTAATCTTCGGATCCAGTTCTCCGCTGGCCAGCAGTTCAAGGCATCCGCGCAGGTCTTCTGTGGTGCTGCCCTGTGAACCCATGAATGTCAGCTCTTTGAAAATCATGGAGTATGTATAAATCTCTGATTTATCGCTGGCCATGCCTACCAGAACAACCTTGCCGTACTGCTTAACTGTGTTAAGAGCATCGGCTGTAGTCTTGCCTGCTCCGGCGAAGTCAATGATAACGTCCAGATTCTTGTCAGCGAAATCTGTAATGCTCGGCTTAACCTCTGTAGCGCCCAGTGCAAGAGCTCTCTCCTGCGCTGACGGCTTCCTGGTGCCTACGTATACTTCTGCTCCTTTCAGAACAGCGATCCTGACCGCGAACTGTCCCAGTCCGCCAACACCTATGATGCCTACCTTCATGCCCGGCTTAACACCGCCTACTGTGCATACTGCATGATATGAAGTAGCGCCTGCGTCTGTCGCTGCAGCAGCCTTGGCTGGTGAAAGGCCGGCTGGTACTTTAACGAGCTGCTCAACAGGAGCTGTGGTCATGGTGCCGTATCCGCCGTCACGGGTGTAGCCCGGGGTGGTGCCGTCTTTAGCGTAAAGAGGGCAAACGGCTACAATGTCGCCGATCTCGTATCCTTCTACGCCTTCGCCGATCTCTACGATCTCACCACAGACTTCATGGCCCATGATAACAGGTACATTGAAGCTGCCCATCCAGGACTCAATATCTAATGCGCTGACATCTGAATGGCAGAGTCCGCCTGCCAGTGTCTTCAAAACAACATATCCCGGTTTTGCGTGTGGATCCGGTTTCTCAACGATTTTAAGCGGCTGATGTGTACCGGTAAATTCCCAACCTTTCATAATATCTGTCTCCTTTCCAGATTGTATTAAAAATCCAAGTGTTTTAGTAAATATATAACACTTGGATTTTTAAATCTATCATTGTTTATTTATTATCAAACTTGTCAAAATTTGATGTCGTAAATGCATGGTATCGTCTTTAATTTAGTCTCGTCATAAGGTACGTCCAGCGACTCCACCTCGTCTGGCACGAAGACTTCTCTGCCGTAAGCCGTGGTCATGTTATAGCTGCCCAGCGAATATCCGAGGCCGTTCTGGATCAGGCGGTCCAGATCCTGCAACAGTATGATTCCGCCACCGCCGATTGCCTTCTCAGGGTCGGCCAGGGTCTCATTCTCTTCGCAGAAGCAGAACAGGTTGAAGCGATCATTGATGGTGATGTGGAAGCATGGCTCCTCGCAGAACGGATAAGTATCCTTCGTTCTGTCAAATCTGTCTACAAAGCCCTTCAGGCGTTCTTTCTCGGCAGGATCCTTCTCTGCCTCGTATCTGCGCCTGAAACTCTCTGTATCAACGAATGGCAGCCTGTACAGAGTTGGTTTGAAATAAATATGGAGCTTGCCGAAGCCAGAGCTGTACTGCCAGAATATCCTGCGTCCTACCATGCGGTCAGTGAAGAAATGCCTCTTTTCTGTCAGCGGCTTGCCAGGATATTTGATCGCGCCGAATACCGGTGTAACGCGCACCAGACGGTCGGCCTCAGCGAGCAGGCCCTCCTCAGTAATAACCAGCGTTACCAGGTCCTGCGCCAGGTCTAATATCAGGCTGTGGTGGACTTCTTTCCCTGCCTCAGTGGACACAATAACATGTGCGAAATACAGGTCAGCATCAGCCTTAAGGCACTCGTATCTTCTCCACTCATATGGTCCTTTATTCTCAGACCACTGGAGGTTCTCTCCGTCCAGGAAACGCACGGAATACTCATTTCCATCATCCATTACCAGATGGTAATTCCTTCCGGCGAGTTCAAAGTTATATGGGCTGCGGAATTGCAGCAATGGGTCAAATTTAGGCAGCGGCATTGTTTTCTCCTTTCTTATCTATTTTTATAATAATTATAATATAGCGTCATTAATCTCTTTAGCTACAGATGACAGTATAATTTCTAAATATTGTTCCGGACTATCATATGTTTGATATTTTTCTTTATAATCATTAAGTGAATATAGCAGTCTCTTTATTGACTTTGAAAACCGTTTTATATGCAAAAATATACCTACTATTTCTGCTTCATCATAATACTCACCCGGAGTTCCGTATCTGTAATTTTCATAATAGTCGATTATTCCAAGTTCCCACAAAAAGAAGATACAATTAACAATTTTTCTCCCCAAGTCAGATTCAGCTTCAATAAATGCTTTACTATCATCTCCGTAAAACAATCGTTCAATACTAACATTTAAAGAATGCGCTATCTTTGCTATCGTGATTAAATTGGGGATTTTTTTTGAATATTCATAAGCACTAAGTGTTGTATTTGAAAATCCGCATAAGGTAGCTAATTTTTCCTGAGAATAGCCCTTTTGTTTTCTTACTTCACGTATATTTTTTCCAATTATTTCTTCGTTATAAGACATATATTTCCTCTCTTTATACAAGTATTCTATGCTATCCGAACTAAACATATAACATTAAACGCTCGTTAAACATTTGTTAGTTCTTCGTCTAATTATGTTTGTATCATCGTATTACTTTAATTTCAATAGTTTCATTGAAATAATAGAGAACTATTTTACATGTTTTTTCAGGATCATAATAAAAAAAACATGAGGTGAACATAATGGAGAGAAAAGAAATTAATAATTTTATCAAAAACCGTAGTGGCTGCAGAGATGTATGGAATTCTTTTATGTGCGATGGTGCATCCTTTACTGATAATGATATACCAATATGCCCAACAATTCTGACTTCGATACCTAAAGAGTTGATAACTTTTACAGAAGCAAAACAACTACACAATAATCTTTCTAAATTGAATAAAGAATACTTTTACAACGCTTTTGTCTGTTTTTACATTGATGATTATAAATTTGATGGACAATATAAAGGAATTTGGAATAATCCTATAAATACCTTAAAAATATTAAAGCATTTCAAAGGAATCATAACCCCTGATTTTTCAACATATCAGGATTTCCCTTATCCAATCAAACTGTATAACACATATCGTATGCGTACCTTTGGCTTTTGGGCAGGAAGACATGGTCTTGAAGTCGTTAACAATGTTCGTTGGGGCAGCAAAGAAACTTTTCAATATTGTTTTGATGGAATTGAAAAAAACTCTGTTGTTGCAATAGGAACCGTTGGTGGTAGCCCTAGAAGAATTATTGACCGCAAAAGGTTTGAAAATGGTTTATACAAAATGGTTGAATTATTAAACCCAAGAACAATATTGATCTACGGTTCTGCAAGTGCCGATTGCTTTAGTCTTTTAAGTTCCATGGGAATAAACATTATATCTTATCCAAGCAGAACAGCAAAAATTTTTGAAGGGAGAAAAAAACATGAGTAAAAGTTCAGTGGTTTGTTCATTAATACCAAAGGCTATCAAACTGCACTTGGAGAATTTTTAACTATTGGCACAACTCTCCAAGGAGATGATTCAGTTAACATTTCTTATCTCCCAGGTTCAGTAGGTCTCCCAATTAAAAAAAGATTAACCGACATTCAAATGATGTTTTTAACTAATAAATATGGTGTTGAATTTGCCCAGGTTTATCAACTTGGACAAGGGAAAAATGGCAGAGGTGGAAAATACTATTTATTCTCTGGGAATAATAATTCTGTTATAATACCAATTAACAGTAGAATTATTTTGATTAACCATACACATCCTGGAGGAACCGCAGGCCCCAGTGCAAGAGACTTAATTGTAATGGAATTATTATCTGCTGCCGGGTCTCCCCAAAAAGTATCAAGCATACTTCCTATTGGCAAAGATGTTGTTAAATTCACAAAGAAAGGAATACAAAATAATGATTAGTATAAACGATTATAATTATTTATGGACTTCAGAAAAAAATGATTGGGTTTTGGTAAACTCTACATATGGATATGCAATCATTAACAAAAAAACACAATCAATGCTGCTTGTATCTGACGAACATCTTTATTCAGCTTTAATTGACCGAATGCTTTTAGAAGGAAATAAAGTGTTTAATAGTATAACTGATGCATATTCTGATGTATAAAATGTGACAATATAAAACAATTAGACTAAAAGAAATTATTTCTGAAAGGGCAGCTATAATATTAGCTGCCCCTTCAAATCGTTACCATATTGAAAACTTTTTTAAGCCTGGTTCTACAAACCTTTTTCTGCAATCTTCTTTTTCATATCGTCAAATTCGATCTTAACAAAGATTATAGCCATGATACCTACGATAACGTCCGAGATCGGTCCGGTCCATGTGATGCCGTCCAGTCCCATAAAGATAGGCAGTATCAGGGCCAGCGGGATCATTGTAATGATCTGCTTGGTAATAGGCGGGATAAGGCCTTTGATGGTCTTACCGATACCTGTGAAGAATCCGGAAGTATAGTGGAAGATTCCGACGAAAATGGTCAGTCCCATATATATCCTGAAGAAGCGGATTGCATATTCATAATAAACGTCGCTTCCTGTTCCGAATACCGACAGAATCTGTTTCGGGAAGATCTCAAACGCGAGAGTGAAAACGATACCTATTACAAGTACAATTCCGACACCAACTTTATATGCCTTCATTACGCGCTCGTAATTCTTCGCGCCATAGTTAAAGCCATATATTGGCAGACAGCCTTGATGTATACCCATATAAATGGATGTATAGATCTGCAGGATCTTATTCGTAACACCGACTACCGCCAGCGGGATTTCTACTCCATAAGGGGAGAACACGCCATATTTACGGATAACATTGTTGATAACTATCTGGGTTATGGCAATAGCTATATTGTGAACGCTGGCCGGCAGACCCAGCTTCATGGTTGTTAAGGTCAGCCTGATGTCAGGAATGAAATAGCTCTTCTTAAGCCTCATCTTTGCTTTTCTTGTGAAGTAGTAGATAGCTATGGCTGCTGTCAGGAACTGTCCCAGTATTGTCGCAAAGGCAGCTCCCTTCATGCCCCAGTGGAACACAAAGATGAAAATTGGGTCCAGAATCAGGTTCAGGATAGCTCCGGAAATATTCGTCCACATTGCCATGGATGGAGATCCGTCTGAACGGACAAAATGGGAGCTGGCGAATCCAAACATATATGCCGGGAATCCCAAAGCTACTACCCATGCGTAATCAACCGCGTATGGCAGGATTTCCGGTGTCGCGCCCAGCGCGGTAAGGAGCGGCCTTAAGAATATCAGCGTGATCGCCATAATGATCACACCGATGATCACAACTATCGCCATTCCGTTTCCGATTGATCTGACCGCCTTGTCTCTTTCTCCACGTCCTGAACACAGGTTGAAATACGTAGCTGTACCAACGCCTACCAACAGGCTCAGGGCTATTGTTACGGTATTAATTGGGAAAACAACATTAGTAGCAGCATTTCCAAAAATACCTACGCCCTGACCAATGAATATCTGGTCGACGAAATTGTACAAAGCCGTGACAACCATGCCGATAACGGCTGGTATGCAGAACCTCGCCATCAGTTTGCCGATTTTTTCTGTTGCGAGCGGGTTACCCATTTCTCAACACCTCTTTTTATTATGGTATTTTCTTAGCCATGAACCACAGGAAGGCGCCTATCAGACATTCACCGGCCAGAATATAAACCGTTACTTCATAGCCGAGGAACTGAATAAGGAATCCCATCAGAATAGTCATGAGAACTGATCCGATCTGCGTGATCATATTTCTGACTGAGTTTGCGATAGGAATATCGGTAGGCAGCTCTACCAGGTCAGGTGAAGATGCGTTGGTCAGACCAACGATCGATCTTGGGAATGTTCCGTAAAGCACAACATAGATGAATATAAGATTTGTCGGAAGCACTACCAGTGAAATAAGTGCGAGCGCGCAGACAAAATATCCGAGAATAACGATCTTACGCTTTGTTCCCAGTTTGTCAGCGAGGAGTCCGAAAATAACCATTGATACCATACCGATCAACGTGGTGTAGCTGTAAATATTCGCGGCTTCTGTCAGGCTCATGCCCTTTGTGCTGATGTATTTTACTACGTAAGACGTGAATCCTACGGATACTGCGTTATAAGCGACAAATGCCAGACCGATGAGCCAGTTGTTGGAGTTCTTGTAAACACGCATGGTCTGCTCTTTGGTCGGCTTGGTGGAATCCGCAATGCCGTGAACACGGACTGTACGCGGAACAATAATAAGCCAGATCACAACTCCGACTGCATACAGAACTGTGATAAAGATGAATATCTGCTGAAATGTCATGCCTGTCTCGGCCAGCAGTTTGGCACCCAATCTGCTGATGATAACCTGCGGCAATACGGACGCAACAACGCTTAAGCTCGCCCACAGCGCCCTTCTGTTAGGCTTAACAAGCGTTACAATAAGCGCGCCGGTTGTCAGATTTACGAAACCAAAACCGCCGCCTTCCAGCATTCTTCCGATAACAAATAACGGGAAACTCAATGCGGTGATCTGGACCAGCATTCCTACGATTGAAATGCTGTAACCAATAGCAAAGCCCCATTTACATGGAACCTTTCTGGCAACATATGCAAGCGGAATAGACAGCGCGATCATCATCCAGTTCTGCGCTGAACCCATAATTCCGTATGCGCCTTCATTGATGTTGAAAAAAGTCTGAATGGCTTCCTGCATTGGAATAAGCTTGAATTGTCCGAAGCCATGAATGAGTGAAACGACAATAAGCGCAATAAGCATAGCATTGATCCTGGCCTGGCTGTAAGTTACCTCTTCCGGATTTTTACTTGCTTCATTCATGATAATAACCTTTCTAAACTATAAATCTCATTTAGCATTATTATATTTAATAAATATATAATTTTAAAATGCATTTAATCTATGGTCTTATTCATGAGGCGTTCTTTAAGGCTCCCCCACCAGTGAAACTATCATTTTCTACAACTCCCTTATTGCTTTGAAAAAAATCTTGTCACCTGTGCAGGCTCTTGTCAATGAACTTTTTCTTGCCTTATCACTGCAAAAAATGTATCCTTGGAAATGAAATGATCCAGGATATAGCACCACATAAATTTCATAATGAATTCAGATCAGACGCGGCTCCGGTAGATGAATCACCGGTCCTTTGTTTTGATGGACGGAAAATGCTTGTTAAGCTGACCGAAGGTGCCTTCATCTTCCCAACCTATGCTCAGCTGGGAGGGCCTGAAGGCCTTGTCTTCGCTTTCGCTGTTGATGAGACGGAATACTTTCTGGACATCAGCGGCAATGTTCCCTCTCTGGAAGGTTTTGAATACCGCGACCTGTTCGAGCTGAGGCGCGGCGCCGGAAACGTCTATGGCATGATCATGTTCACCGGTTATCACCTTGCTTCCTGGTACAAAGACAATGCCTTTTGCGGAAGATGCGGCGGCAAGGCCATACATAACGACCATGAGCGCGCTATGCACTGTCCACACTGCAACCGCAATATCTATCCGCGCATTATGCCAGCTGTCATCGTTGGTGTAACTGACGGAGAAAGGCTGCTGGTGACACAATACAGAGAGCACCGCGGCTTCTTCGCCCTTATAGCTGGCTTTGTGGAAATCGGTGAAACATTAGAAGAGACTGTCGCCCGTGAGGTCATGGAAGAGACAGGCCTGAAAGTGAAGAATATTACTTACTATAAATCTCAGCCATGGGGCACCGAAAACGATATCCTGACAGGCTTTTACTGCGAAGCCGACGGCAATGATGAAATAGTTTTAGACAGAAATGAACTGCGTCTGGCGCAGTGGCGGCTGCCCGAAGAAATAGAGCTGCAGCCTGACTCTTTCAGTCTGACAAATGAAATGATGCTGATGTTCAAGGAACATGGCGTCTTCTGGAAATAAAACAAAAGCCCGTGGATTTCTCCACGGGCTCTTTTAATTAATCTTTACAGCTGAGGGCCTGCTGCTACCAGTGCCTTGCCTGCCTCATTGCCTTCATACTTAACGAAGTTCTTGATGAATCTGTTTGCCAGATCCTTTGCTTTCTCTTCCCACTCGGAAGCGTCAGCGTATGTGTCTCTCGGGTCAAGGATTGCAGGATCAACTCCTGTCAGTTCTGTAGGAACCTCAAGGTTGAAAATCGGAATATTCTTGGTCGGTGCAGTCTTGATGTCTCCGTTCAGGATAGCATCGATAATACCTCTGGTATCTTTAATGGAAATTCTCTTGCCTGTGCCGTTCCATCCTGTGTTTACAAGATAAGCCTTAGCGCCGCTCTTCTCCATTCTCTTAACCAGTTCTTCGCCGTACTTGGTAGGTGGCAGCTCCAAGAATGCCTGTCCGAAGCATGCTGAGAATGTAGGTGTCGGCTCAGTGATTCCAAGCTCTGTGCCTGCCAGCTTAGCAGTAAATCCTGAAAGGAAATAATACTTGGTCTGCTCAGGAGTCAGGATTGAAACCGGCGGCAGTACTCCGAAAGCGTCAGCTGAAAGGAAGATAACGCTCTTAGCTTCAGGTGCTGAAGAAACAGGTCTTACGATATTCTTGATATGTCCGATAGGATATGAAACTCTGGTGTTCTCAGTTACGCTCTTGTCAGCGAAATCAATCTTGCCATCAGCGTCTACAGTAACATTCTCCAGAAGGGCATTTCTCTTAATAGCGTTGTAGATGTCAGGCTCTGATTCCTTGTCCAGGTTGATAACCTTGGCATAGCAGCCGCCTTCAAAGTTGAATACGCCCTTGTCATCCCAGCCATGCTCATCATCGCCGATCAGCAGTCTCTTAGGATCTGTTGAAAGGGTGGTCTTGCCTGTGCCTGACAGTCCGAAGAAAATAGCTGTATTCTCGCCGTTCATGTCAGTATTTGCTGAGCAGTGCATTGAAGCGATGCCCTTAAGAGGCAGGTAATAGTTCATCATTGAGAACATACCCTTTTTCATTTCGCCGCCGTACCATGTGTTGATGATTACCTGCTCACGGCTGGTAATATTGAATGCTACGCAGGTCTCTGATCTGAGTCCGAGCTCTTCATAGTTAGCAACTACAGCCTTTGAAGCATTGTAGATAACGAAATCCGGTTCGAATGCTGCCAGTTCTTCCTCGGTCGGAATAATGAACATGTTCTTTACGAAGTGTGCCTGCCATGCAACTTCAACGATAAAACGGATGGCCATGCGGGTATCTTTATTAGCTCCGCAGAAAGCGTCCATTACAAAGAGTCTCTTATTTGAAAGCTCTTTCTTGGCAATGTCTTTAACCTTATCCCAGACTTCCTCGCTCATAGGATGGTTGTCATTAGGATATTCGTCAGATGTCCACCAAACAGTATCTTTGGAATTGGCATCCATTACAATATATTTATCTTTTGGAGAACGGCCGGTGAACTTGCCTGTCATAACATTAACGGCATCCAGTTCGGTTACCTGTCCAACTTCATAACCGGTCAGGCCTTCCTTTGTCTCTTCTTCAAAGAGCTGCTCAAAGGACGGATTGTAAACAATCTCTGTGGTTCCGGTGATTCCATACTTTGTTAAATCAATATTGCTCATTATCTTTGTGCCCTTTCTATATTATTTTACTATTTCAGTTAAATTATAATCCCTATGGATTTTTCTGTCAAAGAAACTATAGCCAATGCTTATTGCTCTTTCCTGAATGTTACCAGGAAAGCACCCTTAATCTGTGAAGATGTAGCCATGTAGTTATAGTTGACAAACTCCCAGCCCTCTGAAACTCTCCTGTTGATAAGCTCATCGAGTTCTTCAACGTCTGACTCATTGGCTTTATCTGAAAACAACTTCATGCCGACTTTTAATATTTCTGTTTTGTAAACGTACATTTTAATTCTCCTCTATATACTTGATGAACTTTGCCGGAACACCTCCGACAATTGTATTTGCCTCCACATCTTTGTTCACGACAGCTCCGGCCGCTATAACTGCATTGTCCCCTATTGTTACTCCTTTTGTTATCGTGGCATTGGCTCCGACCCACACGCGCTTGCCTATATGGATCGGCGCGGGATGCAGCTGCTGCCTTTTGTCCGGATCCAGATCATGATCCAGTGTGGCTAGCACGACGCCATGTCCTATCAATGCGCCGTCATCAATGAATATTCCGCCCTGGTCCTGGAACTTGCAGTCAGCGTTAATGAACACATTATCTCCGACCGTTATATTCTTGCCAAAGTCTGTGTAGAATGGCGGAAACAGCCCGAACATTTTGCCTACAGGCTTGCCGATAAGCTTTGAGAACAGCTCTGCCAGTTCCTCCGGCTCATGATACCTGGTGTTTATCTCCATGGTAATCTTCTGCGCCTCGCGGCTGTAATAGCGCATCAGTTCGATCACTTCCCAGTCTTCACCGACTGTATCACCATTATTAAAATGCTCCAGTAATTCTTTCAAGTCCATTATCTCATCTCCAGTGTTATTGTTACGTCATGCTCTCCAAGTAATACTGCCAGCTCTTCTTCAGACAGACCGGCGATATGTCCCAGCCGGGTATATGCCCAGGAGTTTGATCCATAGAAGACAACAATATTATCCCCCGAATACAGAACTATGTCACCTGCGTCCGTGGTTATCTGCACGTCATCTCTTGGCAATTCAGTTCCCAGTTCTCCGACCTGTTCGAATCCTCCGTACATAGACATTTCTATGGTCAGCGGCCTGTCTTTAACATACTCTTTCAGTGCATCAACAGATTCATTATCTTCCCATTGAACAGCCACTTCTGTACCGGCTATAGTCATTATCAAGCTTTTTTCTGACTGTGTTTCCATATCTGTGGTTGTTTCCGGAGGCGTTTCAGTCTCTGGTGCGGCGCCGCTGTCCGGTGTTGTTTCCTTATCCTGTTGACTGCAGGCACTTAGCAGAAAAATGACCAGAGACACAAGTATTATATTTATTATTTTTTTCATAGTATGTCCTTCGAAATCATATTTATATTATTATAACGCATTCTCCGGAAAATATGTCCAAATACAATTAATCCTTCCTAGACTTTTTTCTTTTTTGAGATAAAATCTCAAGGTTTGAATATTTAGGAAATAGTCAGCGTTGTTGAAACAGCTACCGGATCTGCGAAAGTAATAGCAGAAAACAAATAATTTCAAAAACAAAAAAGAGACAGGGCTAGCCTGTCTCTTTTTTATTTACTTCGTTTTATTTCAGTTTGTTGCCGCATTTGCTGCAGAAGACTGCTCCCGGAGTGATAGGTGTTCCGCATTTCGGACAGAACCTGTACTGCAAAACCTCAGAATTCTGCACTGCTGCCGGTGCAGGCTCAGCCTCTGGTTCAGCTGCTGCTTCTTCCTGAACTGTTTCAGGCGCCTTTGGCTGCCAGTTCTCAGGCATGTCGAAAGGTGTAAATATCGTCATTATCTGGCCCTCTCTCATCAGCAGCAGTTTTATCTCGCCGTCCTGGAATGGCATATAGTAGTTAAGGCCCTCCGGATCGAAGATCGGCTCCAGCTGGTCCGCTACATTCAGCAGCGCGTTACGGTCGTAAACGTCATCTGCGCCGGGACATTCCCAGTAAATGATATTAGGATCAATGCTGTTTATTGCTTCAGTCAGTTTCTTGTAAACTTCCATATTGTTTAACTCCTCTGATTATTATTCCTCATTCGGTTCCATATTATCAAGTTCTGTCATCAGCGTGCCAAGAGGCGTATCGCCTAAAATGAATGTATTAACACCTTCATTTATTGTGTCGTTCATGCCTTTTTCCATCTTCTGTAAGGTCTCGTCGCGGATTTTCTCTGCGGATTTACCGTCGATCAGACCCTGGAAAACAGTCTTGCCGCCTTCCATAGTTGTATTGTACAGGAGCTTCTGGCCGAATCCGTCGGCGGAATCCTTGACCAGGTCTCCGGCCGAGCTGACGAAAGTATCGCCTACAGCCTGACCGAAGCTCTTAGTACCAGCGGTGTAACTGCCTATGTTGGATGCAGCATTCTTGCCCACTATGTATGTCTTCTTGATGACCTTGGCAATAGGTGCTGCAGGCGTATAAGAAGCTATCTTTTCACCCACCGCGATTGCTACGTCCGCGCCCTTCTGGATGTTCTGGGCTGTCTGGAATCCGGCATTCATATACTCTGCCCTGGCTTCATGCTCAGCCTGCTTCTTGTATTCCTCGTTCCTATCCCTCAGGATATCCTTCTTGACCTCATTGACGTTGCCGTCGTAGACGCCGTGTTTATAGGCAATCTGATTACGTACGTCCTGTATACGCTCCTGCTCCGCGATATCTTTCTTTTCACGTTCCCAGTCCTTAGCCTCACAGGAAAGATCCTGGTTATCTTCTCTCTGCTCTTTCTGGGTCTGATCGTAAGTGTCGCGGATATTCTTGTAATAATCACTTTCGCGGCTGGTACGGTCAAACATTTCCTTCAGGTCATCTATCTTGTATTCCTGACCCCAGGACTCAGAATTGTGGTAAACGGGCTCCCCGGTATCCGGATCGTATCCGGTCTGCTCATATTTTACAGTCTTGCCGGTTGATGGATCTGTGAAGCTGACATTGCCTTCGCTGTCCACATTCCAGTCTCCTCCGCCGCCAGGGCCTTCTCCTCCGGAACCACCGTCGCCGCCGTCACCACCGTCACCGCCGGCTCCGGCAAGTCCTCCAATGATCGCGCCAACGCCTCCGCCTATGAGTGCCGTTGCCACGGAATCAGCAATCACGCCTCCTTTAGTATGAGGCAGATCGCCGTAATCCGGGTCGTATATAGACTCCCTGTAATAGTCGTCGTCATAATCCTCAGGAAAAATCCCGGTTTCTCTTTCAGGAGTAGCCTGCTCAGGCTCATCCGTTTCAGGCTCGGCAGATGCCGGCTCTGTCTCGTCGGTCTCAGGCTCCGGAATAGTCTCTTCAGGAGTCGTCTCCTCAGGCGTATTCTCCGGCAGTTCAGTCAGTATTCCCTCGCCCGGCAGATATTTTACCTTGTCCATTTCCCAGTGGTCCATAATATTGTAGCCTGCTCCGAAATCCATATGGTTTTCATAAACCGCATGGATGCCTCCGCTCTCAGTCCTGCTGAAAGCGAAGTCACAGTACGCTTTATCCTCAGAGTTAAAGATTTCAGTGGAAACTCCCAGTTCAGGATAGTATTCAACAGCTTTCATGCCATTAATACTCTCCTCAGTCTGGCCTGTGGCCTGTGACTGGTTGTAATTGAATAAAGTCAGGTCCACATTATTATCCCATGTGGTGATTGTTGTATTTTCATCTTCCTCGTAAAACGAACTCCAATCAATGGTCTCGATCTCTGCCACAGGTTCCAGGCTTGAGAATCTGAATGAAGAGCCACTCACTTTTTCTATCTTGAAATAGGCGTCCATTACTTCGCCCGTTTCGTAGTTCATGCCTGTGTACTTGTAATAGCCCACGATATCATCGATCGTGATAGGTTCGTTTATATCCGGTGCCTTTTTGAAAACACCTGCCTGGTCGCTGTCCATTTCAGCGTCGATTGATACGAGGCCCAAATAAAGCGGTATGCCGCCGTTTGCCACTTCGATGGTCATGTCGGAAGATTGCAGATATACTTTGCCGCCTCCTGATAAAACGTCGATCGTGCCCGCAGCCCGGGTTACGTCTCCAGTGGCTGATGAAACAGTGATCACACCGTTCTTATATACACCCTTCAGGGTGACTTCAATGCTGTTGGCGCCCAGATTGAAAGCGTCTTCGTTGGACTTCCATTCGTGGTTTGCGGCTGTGAGTGAGAACGTAATGCTGCATTTGCCCTTGGCAGCGTCAGTCACTTCAATGCGCATGCCGGACTCGCCGGCCTCTATATCTGAATCCCAGATCAGATCGGCCAGTTTCTCATCCAGTTCCTCCTTGGAGAGTTTGTCCTTGGCACCCATGTATGATTTCACAAAGGTGTCCAGTCCCATCTTCCCTTCGCTGTAGTTTTTGAAACCTTCGTCAGTAACCTCTCCGTAAATCATTCTGACCATGCCGGAATACTTTCCTGCCAGCGCATTGGTCTCGTTCTCAGTATCGGCCCTGGCTATGCCCGCAAACGGCATTATCAGGCTACCGGCGATCAGGATAACTGCCACAGCGGCAGCAATACGCTTCGCGCCGTTCTTTCCGATCAGCATGAAAATGATGCCCACGATCAGGAACAATCCGCCCGCAGCTACGATCACCCATGGAATCCTCGCAAAAGTCACCGGGATGCCCACTGCGAAGCCTGCCGCGAAGCCTGTCAACAGACGGCGGATCAGCGCTCCGGTCGGAATCTTGCCTTTGGAGATTTTATTAACTATCCCTGAGAGAAGTGAAAACAGCAGACCGTGTCCGCTGATCACGGCAATGACAGCCGCAGCTGCACCTGCAACAGCGACCATCAGGTTTCTCGGGGTTGATGTAATGTTAAAGAACCAGTACAGGATCAGGCCTATGCCTCCTCCTATCAGGAACGGTGCAACTGATCTCAGGCCGCTGAACGCAGCGCTTTTGAAACCTGTCTTTACGCCGCCAGCCTTGAACGGGTTCTTTTTCTGAATAAGTGATGTTACCAGTGCGGTAATAATAGCAGCGAAACAGGCCTTGCCGAAGATGCCGCCTATGCTGCCTATGACCCCGCCGTACATGCCGGCGTTAGAGAATGTGATAGTATTGATCACCCGCATGATCGCGGTATCCTTGACCAGTGAGCTGAGCAAGGAGAACAAAATCCATATAACTGTCAGAACGGCAGCTGGAATCAGCCTGACCGGGTGTTTGAAGAGATCGGTCAGTTCATCCTTAAAATCCGCAAAGAATCCCCGCTTTGCTTTCACCGGCTGCGAAGACGCCTGCTGAGCAGCAGCTGCTGCCCTTGCGTCCAGTACTTCCTGAGGCACCGGTTTGCCACAGCCGGCACAGAATGCCGCGCCATCCTGCAGTTCTTTTCCGCAGTATTTGCAATAATAAACCATAGGACATTCCTCGCTTTAGAACATATTCTTTGTGGCTTTGAATTTATCTATTGCTGTCTGAAGGGCCGGCTCGATCGAAGGCTCCACCTTCGTCATGACGCCGGCTGAATAAATCAGCTTCCTCACTTCCTTTTTGTCGTAGATCCTGTCAGGGTCTTTCGTGGCTTCCAGCAGATATTTTGCTTCATCAGAAAATCTGATGCCATACGCACCTGTGGAGAACTTAGACTCCAGGACCTGTCTTACCTGAGCCAAAGCTTCCGGTGTGAAGAAGTAATCGATCTTTACTGTTGCTGCTTCCTGTTTTTTGCTTGAACCAAATAATCCCATTTTGTACCTCCTGTGATAATGCCTGCCAGAGGCGGCTCATAGCTCCGAACATGATCGGGCTTCTTTATAATGTCAGATATCGCTATTGCTATCTTAAGGATATAATAAAACATGCAGACTAATCAATCAGAAAATTATTGATCTCCTGCTGCAGCAGCCGAAATACGTTTGCAACCAGATATCCATCCGCAATCGCGTGATTAAGGCGAACGGTTACAGGCATTAACAGCCTGCCGCCTTCAACATGGTATCTGCCCCAATTTACAATCGGCGGGAAATACAAATAACCGTCCGGCAGTTCAATATTCATTGAATCATAAGAAAGCCAGGATATGTACGAGGCGTCAAACCAGTTCGGGTATTTCTTATCATCATACTCATACTCTCTGGTCTTCTTCGCCTCTTCCAGATCACTAAGAGCGTTCGCATAGAACGTTTTATAGTCCTCGTAATATTTTGAGTGAACAGTTGTGCATGTTTCTGTGTCCTCATGAAACACGTAATGTGTCGGATTGATAACGTCATAACATATCAGTTCATCCGTATTATATAAATAATCCATTCTGTAATCTTCGCGCGAATTCAATACCTTTGAAAGGATATACAAAAAGTTCAGATAGAACTTTGTGCCTGATTCTTTAGAAAAATTGACCAACCCGGTGACGTCGATTCTGGCCGTCATAGAGGACGAACATTTGCAGTCTTCGGTGAAATGCCTGAAAACGCCTTTTCTGTAATATTTTTCCTTATCAACAACTTTATAGTTCATATGTTTTTTATCTCTAAAAACGTTTTTCTTTTCTTTTTCTAATGCGTCAAACAAACAATAATATTCAGCAGTATCAGTGTATGTTGAACGATGTGATATAAATCAGGGATGATTCTAGTTTCGCTTATTGGGAAAATATGGACCGTATTGCGAAAACAATCATTGTAGCCCTTTGATTTCCGTTCGGTAGCGCCAAAGATTGTGTAATACCAGTGGCAGAAAAACTGTACAACGAACCAAAAAATCAGTATAGCCAGCAGAATCCATTTCCCCACTGGCAGTAGATAAAAAAGAATCAATCCAATACTATACACGCAAAGGGTAACAAACTCAGCACTCTTGATTCCCATTCCCTCGACAAGCGTATATTTGCCGATTCGATAGGTTGTTGTACAACCAAGAAACCATAGCCACAGCGCTGCTTGAAGTATAATTGTGACAATCATATTTCCTTGCCCCCTTTCATTTGTTACTTATAGTTCATTGCTTTTATTTATGCTTTTCTAAGCGAATCAGTTCCTTTTCGCCTGGGGGGATGAGCACGTCTTTTTCCAGGGTTTCTATAATCTTCTTTCATCGGTGAATATACATCCTCGACATATATAGCTCACCGTCTCCCTGAACCATGCAGAAAAACTCCCAGCCATATCTTTCATAAAAACCGGTATGATCTGTTAACAGATATACAGGAGTGATGCCTTTGGCTTTGAGATCATTTACTGTCATATCCAGTAAGTGTCCCGCAATACCTTTACATCGGTAATCTTCTTCTGTATACACGGCGCAGACATTCGGGCTTAAATCTTTTCTGTCATGAAAGTCATTTTCAATAACACCCATTCCACCGACAATTTTAGTTCCGTCCATGCACAGGTACCATCCATATTCCGTTTCGTTCTTCAGATATCTTTCCATGCACTCTAAATATGCGTCTTTTGGTACGCTCCACTTACTGTGGAACCATTCTGCAGCCGCGTCTTTAAGTGTTGGTTTTTCCCTCAATGTTATAAATTCAAGTCCTTCCATATCTGTCTCCGCAAATCTGAATTTGCGCGTATGCATGAGCCATGCGCAGATGCGAGATGCGTCGCGCGAGAGCTTGCTCTCAAGCGCGTATGCATTGAAGCAGATGCATACGGCGAAGCCGCGACAATGAGCAGCTCTGCTGCGAACCTGTCGGCATGGCTCAACTCGTCAAACCTGCTAATATTTTGCAAGTATTTTTTTGATTATTTCATTATTTTTAAATTCTTCCGATATTTTAACACAGGAAATAAGACCAGCAAATACTGCTCCTGAGTTATCTAATATCTGTTTCTTCGTAGTTGTAGATTTTTGAGCTTTATATATCTCTCTCGTTCAAAACGCTAGATACCTTTGAGTGATATATTCGTAGGAACTTATTGTAGGCTGCAAACATTGCAACTCGATATTTTTTCCCTTCAGCACGCTTTGTCAAAAAATAATCGCACACAGGATCTCCTGCGTATAGTTTCTGATGCTTATTGATAGTATCCATTAATTCATAGCCTATTTTTCTCATTACTCTTGATCCCCTTTTCGACATATGTCTTTCCGTTCCCATAAATTTCCCGGATTGATATGGTGGCGCATCAATCCCAGCAAATGCAATCAGTGCTTTGGCGTTATGAAACCTTCTTGGATCTCCTATCTCTGCAATCAGTCGCGGGCCTATTGATATTCCGACGCCTTTCATCTCCATTACGGTTGCGTACTCTGGTAAGCCCTTGGCTATTTCATTCATACGGGTTAGAATATCATACAGAGAAGCATCAACTTCTCTCAGTATTTTTACTGCGTCTTGAACAATCAGCTTTGTGTTCTCAGACGGAGGAAGTGTTGGGATACTGTCTTTGGCGATAAAGTAAAGCTGGCGGGCTTCTTTTTCTCTATACCGGTATCCCTTCTTCTTTGACCATGATGCATACCTGTCGCAGAATCTGTTTTCAGAATACACAGTGATCTTATCCGCATGATAAAAATCATAAACAAAGTCACTTTTTTTGTCTTTTCCCGTATGTTTATCATAATCGTTCAAAATGCCTCCGATTCCCGGCAATGTTCGATCAATGACACTCTCCAGTACAAGGCATCTATCTTGTCTGGTTTTCATGGTTTTAAAGTACTGCATACCCAAAGCTTTTAATTCAATTCGTTCATTATCTTCAACGCAATCATGAAAAGGGCGAAACCAAGAGTCTATGCCATACTGAGCAATCATAGTAGCATCAATGCTGTCGGTCTTTGGATTTCTTATCCCCTGGCAGCGGTAACGCTTCATCTCAAGTGGATTTATAATTCGTACATCATAATCCTTTTTCTTCAAATATGTTGCAATTGGAAAATGATAATTACCGGTAGCCTCCATAGTTACATGGACCTCTTCTTCAAAACCATCCAGCTGATCTGCAAGCTTTTTAAGATCACTTTGTGTGTGTTCGTAATCTCTGGGGGACATTATCACTTCCCCATACGGTTTTAAAATACAAATCGTACTTTTTCCTTTTGATACATCTACACCTACACTAATCAATAAATCTTCCCTCCTTAGTTTTTTCATAGCTGACGACCACCCACACTTATTGAGACTCATTTTCGTTGGTGACACGTAATCCTGAACTATTTAGGTTACAACCTGCTTAACCGAATACATACAATAAGGGGGGCGGCTGACTGTTTGTCGAACGGGAGCACCTACTATGTCCCTACTGGAATTACGTCAGGCCGCTATCCCCTTAATTATAAAAAATAAGTGCAGATGTATCACTTACATCTACACTTACATAGTACGAAACTGGAATTT
>JAFRYA010000001.1 GCA_017441295.1 Lachnospiraceae bacterium | reverse complement strand
GGGGGATCAGGTGTTTTTCCGAAATGAAAAGAGAATCTGCCATACGGGAATTGTAATGAAAGTCACAAAGAAGAGCTTGTATACAATTGAAGGAAACACCTATGAAAATGGTAAAGAAGAAGAACAGGAAGCCTTGCATGGTGGTGCTGTAGTATACAAGAGCTATTCTTTATCCGATTCCAGAATCGCTGGCTATGGAAGACCGCCGTATGATCTTTTGGCAGAAGAGATTTAAGTCAGAGGAGCAATAATATGAGCAGTTTCTTTATCAGTCATTCCAGCATAGATCAATATTTAGCGCATGAAATATACAATCGGTTAAAAGAACAGGGACACAACTGCTGGATTGCACCTGAGAGCATAAAGTATGGTGAACCCTGGCCGGCAGCCATAGAGAAAGGCATCAAAGAACAATCGGGGGCCTTTCTTTTACTGCTGAGTAAAAATGCAAATAGTTCTAAATATGTTTTAGACGAAGTGAATATCGCCGATGAAAGCAATTTGAGAATGGTTGTATTTCGCATTGGTGATTTTATTCTGAATAACGAACTCCGATTTCGTTTATCAAATACACATATATATAATTGTCATTCAAATGATGAAGCAGGGCTGATAAGAGAAATATCTGATATAATTCTCGGAAATGACTGGAAAGACTGGTCATATTTAACATTACGCCGTGCGGCTGTTCAGGCACAGTTGGAGGTCCCTGAAGATTATGTATCAAGAGAACAGGAACAGCGAATTGACGAGATTCTGGCAGCAGGCAAGATTTGCACGCTTTATGGCGAAGGCGGTATGGGAAAAAGCAGTCTTGCGAAAAGCTGGTATCAGAATCATCGTGAATCATATAAAGAAGTACTGTTTATCAATGCTGAAACTATGCAGGATGTGATGAAGGATCTGGGCATTCAGGAATCAGAAACGATAGGTGAATATGAATATGTTATACGTAAAGCTATCCAAAGAGAATTAGATAAAGCATTGGATAACAGCGAAGACAAAGCACTGATTATGATCGATAATCTCAGCTATGACCGTGGTGCGCAGTTTGAACAGTTCGATAAGCGCATGAGCAGTGTCATAACTGAATTTGGAGAGAAACCTAATATAGACATTCTTGTTACGACACGCCTGAAGCATGTTCTTTATGAGCCGACAGAAATGATTTACGTTGGTGATTTTACTGAGGAACAGGCGCTCGAATATCTGAAAAAGAATTATAAAGGTTCGTTCAATAAGGACACTGTATGTCGTTTAGTACATGCTTATGGCATGCAGGATCATAAGACCGGGAAATGGAGTATTCCTGCTATTTCATGCGTTGCAATCAAAAATGCGGCCATACAATTCGGAGGTTATGACCGCGTAACACGAACTAATGGTTCAATGCAGGAACTGAGTGAACTGGTTTTCACGATGGTGAATAAACTCTCTCACGAAAATGTCACGAGCAGACTTTTCGCGGAAATCCTGAAGCTGGCATCCTTTTTGGATGGTGATGCTCTTCGGGTTCACCAATTGTGCGAACTGGCTGTACAATGGAGCGACTGCTCGGATGAACAATTTTTGCATTGTATGAGTTCCTTTGATTCCCGGTTGACACTGTTGAATTACGTGGATCAGGATCGGCGGGACGAAATGACGATCCACCGGGTTTTTCAGCATGAACTGAATGAGCTGGTAATCATGGATGAATGTAAAAATATGAAAAAGGTGATTATCAGGTATTTTCTATCGAAGGTTCATCCGTTTTCATATTACGGAACCCAGACATTTGCTGATCCGGATGCTATGATGCAGCACTTTCTGGCGTTTCACGAAATCGTAAAAGCAAAGTCAAAAAATGATAAGGACTATTATCGCGTGCTTCGGGCGGCAGCCTGGTATTATGGTTATGTAAGCCGTGATCGGGATATTTTTACGGAACTGTCTGAAGATCTGTGCGGACCATTCAGCCAGGCATCTCAAATTGAGAAGCAGATGGGTGCGATTGACCGGGAGCTTATCCTGATTGCGCTGGGTGATCATCATGGGGTGGGAGACAGGTTAAGGGAAATGCGGTTTGGTATTGAGCGCCTGATGCGTCAGAATAAAGGCAATGATACCAAGATGCTGCAGATACGTTATCAGATCGCATGCGCCTTTTATGAAAGCTTATACGGAACACTGGAGGCTAACCGGAATATTCTGGCTCAGGTTGAAAAAAATTGTCAGGATATGATACTTCTGTTTGAGGGAGGCGAGTTAACTGAAGAACAGATGGTATTTGTAACAGAATCTCTTGCAGTCCTCTACTCCAAACAGTCAGAACTGGAAAGGAAACGCAAGGGATCAGGAAATTTTGAGGAGAGCCTGAAATATTGTGACCTGGCGATCAAATGCCTTGATAATGAAGGATACCAATGGTGCCTGGATCAGCTGGGGATGAATAATGCGGCGTCATATCTGCGGGCGCATGTTATCAATTTACAGGGAGTGACTTATAACGAAAGAAACGCAAGTCTGGAGGAACAGTATGAAGCAGAAAGGCTGAACAGTACGGCAGAAAAAGAGTATCGGAGTATTCATTACATGCCGGGAATCGCAAATCAGCAGCTCAATTATGTTAATGTATTTCGGGCACAGGCTGAAGATATAATAAATGCGGTAAATACGTATGTTAGCAGCAAAGGAAAACCGGCATCTCCTTCAGAATGGAAGAAGCGTTATGAAAGTGAGGAAATTGTACCGGAATTCCGGAACCGGGAAGGACAGCTGATGTCTGTAAAAGCCTGGATACAAGAATTCAGGAAGGTAATTGATCAGGCGAAGGAGCAAAGAGAATACAGCAGGATTACTCGTGAAAGCTACAGCACGCCGATTTCCGAATTCCATTATACATATATGGTTCCTTTGGCTGCATGTGAACGCAAGTATAATGCATATACAAGGGAACAGAAAAGAGCCCTGCTTATGCAGACTTTTAATGTTCCGGTAAATACCGATGAACAGGATGAACTGGAAAAAGCCCTTGATATACCCGGTGTGGAAACTGATACACTGGCTCTCATTTCACGTTATGAAGCAACTCTTCAGCGTTATATCCTGGAAAATACGGTTGACGCTGATGAATGGCAGAAACGTTACCAGAAAGCGGTGTATTATCTTGACAAAGCAGAGGGATACGCGAAAAGCGCTGGAAATGAAAAAGCATTGAAGCATATAGAAGATGAGCGGAAGTCATTGGAGAAGTTGGCCAAAGCGCAGAGAATTTTGGAAAGTGGGTCAGAAACTCAGTAATAAAACAGGAAACAGAAGTGCGAAAGGGAATTGTACTTATGGGATATGCGTTTATCAGCTATAGTTCACAGGATTATGAGTATGCACAGACGATGCATAAGGTCTGTACAGATCTTGGCATTAAAACCTGGATGGCGCCAGGCGATATTCCGGCAGGCAATTCATATGCCGGAGTCATCACAAATGCATTGAAGGGTTCCGACTGCCTCGTTTTATTGCTGACAGATCATGCGCAGAATTCAAAATGGGTCGACAGAGAGGTCGAACGGGCACTAACATACAATAAGATGGTAATCCCGATTGCGCTTGAGGATGTTCGGCTGAATGACAATTTTGAGTTTTATCTGGGCAATCAGCAAATCGTCCCGGTGAAGCAATTGGACAGGAATAACGCTGATTTTATTAAGGTGCTGAACCAGATAAAAGCGATAACAGGAATAGTGGAAGAACAGAAAAGCCCGGAGGGTGAGCCAAAGATTGAGAATACAGAGTATATTTTTTTTCTGAGACGGGCAGAGAGCGGAGATGTCAGCGCACAGAGTGCACTCGGCAGAATGTTTGAAAACGGACAGGGAGTATCGCAGGACTATACGAAGGCATGTGAGTGGTTTCGAAAGGCGGCAGAACAGAATGATACATATGCTCAGTATAGCCTGGGCAGATTATATGAACTCGGGCAGGGAGTCGAGCAGGATTACACGACAGCATGTGAGTGGTACCGCAGAGGAGCTGAGCTCGGCTACATGTATGCCCAGAACAGCCTCGGCCGGATGTATGAATATGGACAAGGCGTGGAACTGGACTACACTGCAGCCTGTAAATGGTACCGAAAGGCGGCGGAACAAGGGAATACTTATGCCATGGATAACCTCGGCTTAATGTATGAAAACGGGTACGGCGTCGATCAGGATTATGTGAGCGCCTGCGAATGGTATCGGAATGCAGCGGAACAGGGGAATATTTATGCCATGGCCCATTTAGGCAGAATGTATGAAAACGGCCGAGGCGTAGAAAAGGACCTGAAAACAGCAAAGGAATATTATGTGACGGCTGCGAAGGGAGGCAATAAATACATTATAAGTGATCTAAGAAGAATAGGCGCAGAATGGCAGGAAAACCAGCAATGACTTCGAATTAGTGCCGTTATGATTATAACTTCGAGTTGTGTATAAAGAAGAATATGGTTTGATGTAACTGCTGATTTCATTCGTGAATGTGAAGGCATGATCATCATACTAAGTGAGGCGATTCGTATACATTATAAGCTAAATTGTATCAAAAGAGGAGAAGCGCTGATAAACCGAATTACCAACATGGAAATTAGAAAATATCTGCAGGAAGAACTAGTCAGATTTAGAAATATTGATGATTGAATTTGAAGTATAGTGGAGCTTATAGTATGTATTCCGTATTTACCATTCT
>JAFRYA010000025.1 GCA_017441295.1 Lachnospiraceae bacterium | reverse complement strand
ATGAGCTCTTCCGCAAGGCTCTTAAGATACTTAAGCTCAACCAGGGAACTCAGCTGGAACAGGCCATTACATATCTGAATATGGCAGACGCCATAGCTATTGAACGCGGCATTATTGAGGCTGAAAATGACATCAGGGAACTGCTTTATGAAGCAGCTCGCATGTTTAACGATCCGGATGTCAAGCGCGACGGATATTACGCATTCGTCTGTGAGTCATGCGCCAGCGCGTACAGCTGCTATGGAATGTTCGACTATTCGGAAGAACTGCAGAAGAGAGCTGACGAGATATATAAGGGAGAAGAGAAGTGAAAGGACTGGAACTGTCAGAAAAGTATTTTGAGAGCTTCGGCAGGCCAATGCTGGAGGAGAATTTCCAGGACCTGCTTCCATTTATAGCTGTCGGACTGACAGGCAGCGGGAGCGAGTGCTTCGGGTTTGATGACGAAATCTCCAGAGATCATGATTTTGAACCCGGATTCTGTATTTTTATTCCGGGTGAGGATATTATAGACAGGAAACAGGCTTTCGCGCTGGAAAGAGCCTATGCCAAGCTTCCTAAAGAGTTTGAAGGCGTCAAAAGAAGCCAGATTGCTCCGGTTGGCGGCAGCCGTCACGGAGTTATCAGAACCGATGAATTCTTCCGTGAAAAGACCGGCCTGGAAATGGAAGGCACAGGCAGCCTGATAATAACAGAAAGGGACTGGATGACCATTCCGGATTATGCTCTGGCTGAGGCTGTAAATGGCAGGATTTTCCTGGACAATTACGGCGAGGTAACAAATATCAGGAACCAGCTGTCTAACATGCCGGAGGATATCAGAAGAAAGAAGCTGGCAGGACACATTTTGCTGATGGCTCAGGCAGGCCAGTACAATTTCCCCCGCATCCTTATGCACGGCGAGCAGGCAGCGGCCCAGATGGCTGTATTTGAGTTTGTCAAGAGCGCAATGCAGACCGTTTTCCTGCTGAACAGAAAGTATATGCCTTTCTATAAATGGAGTTTCAGGGCACTGTCCCAGCTGCCAATGCTCAGCGAACTGGCTGATACATTCCATTATCTGTTAACAACTGATAATGAGGGATTGATTGGCGAGGACAAAACTGGCATAATTG
Organism: Lachnospiraceae bacterium; assembly: GCA_017441295.1. GTDB lineage: Bacteria > Bacillota > Clostridia > Lachnospirales > Lachnospiraceae > RGIG5612. The sequence goes on along the minus strand of JAFRYA010000025.1, from coordinate 7,806 downwards.
AAGGAGTGGCAGACAGGATAATAGAAGTTCTTAAAGAACAGGAATTAACACAGGCAACATGCCATGATCTGGAGAAGCATGCGTACAGCGTGAACGACAGCATCATGGATGCAAATATAAGAAATATGCACATTTTAAGTGCAGTATAAAGGAGAAGAATATGGCAGAGATTATTAAGGGAGCAGAAGTAAAGGCTAATCTTATCGAACAGATGAAGAAGAAAATGGAGGAGACAGGGGTTACTCCTCAGCTGGCTATCGTACGTGTAGGCGCAAATGACAGCGATCTCGCATACGAAAGAGGTGTAAAGAAGACCTGCGAGTCTATAGGCATCAGCTTAAACGTTGTGGAGCTTCCTGAGGACATTTCACAGGCGGATTTTGAGGCCAGATTCAAGGAAGTTAACGACGACCCGGCAAACCACGGAATTCTGTTATTCCGTCCGCTGCCGCCAACACTTGACGACAAGCCGGTTATCGCAATGATCGATCCGGACAAGGATATGGACTGCATGTGTCCGTATAACTGGGCTAAACTGGCCATGGGTGACAATTCAGGATACTTCCCATGCACGGCTGAGGCTGTTATGCAGATCCTTCAGTTTGCGAATGTTAAGATTTCAGGCGCAAAGGCAGTCGTTATCGGAAGAAGCCAGGTTATCGGAAAGCCGGTAGGACTTATGCTGCTTTCAAAGAGTGCGACCCTTACATGGTGCCATTCAAGGACCAGAGATCTGGCGGAAGCCTGCAAGGACGCTGAGATTCTTGTCAGCGCATGCGGCGTTGCAGGTATCGTTGATAAGAAAATCGCCGAGGGCGTTGCAGAGGGCTGCGTCGCTATCGACGTAGGAATGAACTTTGTGGACGGCAAGATGTGCGGCGACATGGCATTTGATGAGGTCGAGCCGTACATGGGCAAGATCACACCGGTTCCGGGAGGCGTTGGCGCAGTTACCAACACCATCATGTGCTCACACGTTGTCAGAGCAGCAGTTAAAGCAAAGACCGGAGAAGTTTTTAATTTCTAAGATACATTGTTTTTTGAGAAATCCTGTGCTAACATATTGGCACAGGATTTTTTCTTTGCCGTTTCGGCATTTTTTCACTGAATTAATTTGAATTGAGGCAGGCTGAAAGGAGAAGTATATGTTCAGCAAAGTTTTTAGCGCGGACATATGTGGTGTCGACGCCTATCCGATCTGCGTTGAGGCAGATGTGTCCGGAGGCCTGCCTTCCTTTAATATGGTTGGCCTCTTGTCTTCGGAAATCCGTGAGGCCAGAGACCGTGTGATCCGTGCCATAACTAATTCTCAGATTGATATTCCGCCCAGGAGGGTCACGATCAATCTGTCACCTGCCAGTCTCAGAAAACAAGGCTCGGGTTTCGACCTGCCCATAGCCGTAGCGCTGCTGTCAGCGCTGGGCATTATTAATATGGAAAAGACAGAGGGGAGGCTCTTTATAGGCGAACTGAGCCTGGATGGCAGCATTAACAAGGTAAACGGCGTACTGCCCATATGCATGATGGCCAGGCAGCAGGGTTTTAAGAGCGTGATCGTGCCAAAGGACAATGCCTTTGAAGGCTCAGTTGTTAATGGACTGGAGGTTTACAGCGCAGGCACATTGTCAGAGCTGATAGAGAGCCTAAATAAGGACAGCTTAAACCCTGTCAGTAAAATTGATCTGGGGCCTGTACTTGACCGGGCTTATACCGAGAGCAGCCTGGACTATGGTCTGGTTAAGGGGCAGGAGAAGGCCAAGCGCGCGACAATGGTAGCTGTGGCAGGCTTTCACAATCTCTTATATATAGGAGCGCCGGGCTCAGGCAAGAGCATGATGGCCAGATGTATTCCGACCATACTTAACAGGATGAGTGTGGAGGAATGTCTGGAAGTATCGCGTATTTACAGCGTCATCGGCAAGCTAAAGGATAATTCAATGGTCCTTCATAGGCCCTTCCGTGCGCCGCACCATACCACTACAGACACCGCGCTGATAGGAGGCGGGTCCAATCCCCGGCCCGGCGAGATCACGCTGGCGCATAAAGGCGTCCTGTTCCTGGACGAAGTAGGTGAATTCAAAAGAGACGTGATAGAAAGTCTCCGAATACCGATTGAGCAGAAAAGTATCGTAATATCCAGAGTTTCAAGGCAGGCCAGGATGCCTGCGGACTGTATGCTGGTGCTGGCTACCAATCCATGCAAATGCGGGTTTTACCCTGACAGGAGGCTGTGCAGATGTACTGACGCGGATGTAGCTCATTATATGAGCAAAATCAAGGGGCCGATAATGGACAGGATTGATATATGCGCGGGTACAGCCCGGGTGGAGGCATCCAGACTTTCGGAAGAGATGGACGGCATGACTTCTGAATATATGCGAGGCAGAATAGCTGCCGCTCAAAGCATTCAGAGAGAAAGGTTCAGGGATGTTGGCATCTCATACAATTCACAGATCAGGCAGGAGGACATAGACATATTCTGCCCGCTAAAGGATCCACTGAAAGACCTGCTGAACAAGGCTTATAAGAAATTCAATATGACAGCAAGAGGGTATTACAAGGTGCTTAAAGTGGCACGGACCATAGCGGACCTCGAGGAAAGCCGTGATATTCAGAAGAATCACCTGCTCGAGGCCATCAGCTACAGAAATATTTATTAAGGGGGATATATGACAACAGACGAATACTGGTATTGGTTATGCAATATAGAAAATGTATGGCAGCAGGATTTAGACAGGCTGTTCAGTATATTTGACAGTCCGGAAGAGATATACAAGGTACAGCCTTATCAGCTTAAAGAACTGAAAATACTGACTGCGGACCAGATAAAAGCGCTATACAGGTCGCGCAATGAAAAGAAGATTGTTGAGAAGCTAAATAAACTATATAAGGAAGGAATACGCTTTGTTCATAAAGAAAGCAGTGATTTCCCGGAAAGATTAAAAATAATAGAAGGCTGTCCTTATTCATTATATGTTAAGGGACAGCTCCCTGATAACGACCGTCATGCCGCCGGTGTGGTCGGCGCGCGTTCATGCAGCCGTTACGGCAGAGAGATGACTGAAGTGTTTACTAAGGAACTGGCAGTCAGGGGCGTGGATATAATCAGCGGAATGGCTCACGGTATTGACTCAATCAGCGCCAGAGCTGCCCTGGATGCGGGAGGACGCACTTTCGCAGTGCTGGGCAGCGGATTAAACGTGATTTACCCCAGGGAGAACATAGAACTATATTATGAGATAATTTTGAAGGGCGGAGGCATTATTTCCGAATACCCGCTGGACACTCCACCGCTGGGATGGCAGTTTCCGCACAGAAACAGGCTGATTTCGGGGCTTTCAGATATCCTGTTGGTAATGGAAGCCCGGAAGAAGAGCGGCACGCTGATAACGGCAGGATTTGCGTTAGACCAGGGCAAGGATGTTTATGCGCTCCCCGGCAGGGTGGATGACCCTTTAAGCGAAGGCTGCAATAAAATGATCGCGGACGGAGCAGGGGTGCTGCTGAGCCCTGAGTACTTGATCGAAGATTTTCTGGGCAGGTACGCTCCCGGGAGCAGGGAAAAGGCTGAAATAATATTCGCGGAAGATGAGCAGGATATAAAGGTTATTTACCTGCTTTTGGACAGGGACGGGATGGATATTAATGATATCGCGGCCAAGGCAGGCAGGCCTTTGGAGGATGTTGCGGCAGCCCTTACAGAGCTTGAATTAAAAGGATTGACGAAGGAAATATCAAGGGGTGTATACGTTGGGACAAAATAAAAAATCATTGACAGACCAATATCCTCAATGTTATTTATAAGTACTTGGAGGATTAAGCATGTCTAAAAATTTAGTTATTGTTGAGTCACCTGCAAAGGTTAAGACTATTAAAAAGTATTTAGGAAGCAATTATAGTGTCGTAGCATCAAAGGGTCATATCTGCGATCTGCCCAAGAGTACTCTGGGCATTGACGTGGCTAATGACTTCGAGCCGAACTATATTACAATAAGAGGCAAGGGAGACGTTCTGTCTGACCTTAGGAAGCAGTCCAAAGAAGCCGACAAGGTATTTCTCGCAACTGACCCTGACCGCGAAGGAGAGGCCATCAGCTGGCATCTTTCACGCGCTCTCAATCTGGATAAGAAGAAAGAATACAGGATTACATTTAACGAGATTACCAAGCAGGCAGTTGCTAATTCCATCAAGAATCCAAGGGAAATCGACATGAATCTGGTTAATGCCCAGCAGGCCCGCCGTGTTCTGGACAGGCTGGTCGGTTACGGCATCAGCCCGATCCTGTGGGAAAAGGTCAAGAAGGGCCTCAGCGCAGGCCGTGTCCAGTCAGCAGCTCTGCGTCTGGTATGTGACCGCGACGGCGAAATCGAGAGATTTATACCGGAAGAATTCTGGGTACTTGAAGCTGAGGTATATCTTAAGAATGAGAAGAAACCTATTACAGCCAAATTCTATGGAGACCGCAGTAAGAAGATTGAGATAGAGAATAAGGAGCAGCTGGATAAGATCCTGGCAGCACTGGACGGTCAGACAATGACCATTGACAGTGTCAAGAAGACCGACAGGATCAAGAAGGCTCCGCTGCCGTTCGTTACCAGTACACTGCAGCAGGAGGCATCCAGGGTTCTGAACTTCTCCACATCCAAGACGATGCGTTTCGCACAGCAGCTCTATGAAGGCGGTTATATAACCTACCTCAGAACTGACTCAATCCGTATCTCTGATGATGCACTGAATGCAGCTAAGGGCTATATCGCTGACAAATATGGCAAGGAATACGTCAGCTTCTCAGTTCCTAAGGGCAAGAGCACCAGCAAAGTACAGGACGCTCATGAAGCCATCAGGCCTACAGATATCAATGCTGAGCCTGATAAACTCAAGGACAAGCTGGACAAGGACGAATTCAGGCTGTATCAGCTGATCTGGAAGCGTTTCGTAGCCAGCAGGATGACCGATGCCAAGTATGAGGTTACATCTATCGACTTCCTGAGCGCAGGATATATCTTCAAGGCAGCAGCTTCCAAGCAGATCTTCGACGGATACAGGAAGGTATACACCCAGTCTGATGAAGAGAAGGAAGAGAAGAACAGCATTATCTCCAATCTTTCAAAGGACGCTGAGATTACTAAAGTTGAATACGCTGGCGAGCAGCATTTCACACAGCCGCCTGTACATTATACAGAAGCCAGCCTGGTAAAGGCACTGGAGGAGCAGGGCATCGGCAGACCAAGTACCTACGCGCCGACCATTACCACGATTCTGGCCAGACATTATGTCAAGAAAGAAGGCAAGAACATCTGTGCTACAGAACTGGGCAAGGTCGTAAATAACGACGTTATGGTGCCTGCTTTCCCTGACATAGTAGATATTAAGTTTACAGCTAAGATTGAGGATGAGCTGGACAAGATCGAAGACGGTGAAGTCGAATGGAAGAAAGTCATCAGGGACTTTTATCCTGACCTCGAGCATTCCATCAGCACAGCCAGATCCAAACTGGAGAAGCTGAAGGTCAAAGATGAGGAAACAGACGTTGTCTGCGAGAAGTGCGGCCGTAAGATGGTTGTTAAGATGGGACCGCACGGCAAGTTCCTCGCATGCCCGGGATTCCCGTCATGCCGCAATACTAAACCACTCATTGTAAAGGCAAATGCTAAATGTCCTAAGTGCGGCAAGGACCTTGTAATACGCAAAACCAAACGTGGCCGTTCATATTACTCATGCTCCGGATATCCGGACTGTGACTTCATGTCGTGGAATAAACCATTGCAGAAATAGGCAAAATTTTGTAAAATGGGCGTGAGTCAGAGGTTCTTTTCCTGAAACAGGAGGAGAACATGAAGGGTAAGAAAACCATTAAGATACTATTGGTGGTTTTGGCTGTGGTTGCAGCCGGGATCATCTACAGCTGTACGGCTAAGACTAAGACCACTGACGGAAATGAGCCTGAGAGCGCTGTGCAGACAGAGACCGAAGCCATAGAAGCAGAGACCTCCCGAGGACAGGTATGCGTGCATATATGCGGGGCGGTAACATCACCCGGTGTATATTACCTGGAGGAAGGATCGAGGATTCACGAGGCAGTGGACATGGCAGGAGGTCTTCTGGACAATGCGGCAGATGAATATATTAATCTGGCACAGGTCATTTCAGACGGGCAGCAGATATATATACCCGATACCGAAGAGGTGACATCCGGCGGATTCACTCCGCCATATGAGGCTGATGACGGACTGGTCAATATCAATACAGCATCCGCCGAGGAGCTTAAGTCCATCCCCGGTATCGGTGATATAAAAGCAGAGGCTATTGTTTCATACAGGGAGAACATCGCGTCATTTGCTTCCATAGAGGACATTAAGAATGTCGCGGGCATTAAGGACAGCCTGTATGAGAAGATCAAAGATTATATAAAGGTTTAGTCACGGTATGAACAAGGTATTAGTAGTTGATGATGAGAAACTCATAGTTAAGGGCATCAAGTTTTCACTTGAGCAGGACGACATGGAGGTGGAATGCGCCTACGATGGCGAGGAAGCCCTTGAAATGGCACGCCAGACTGAGTATGACGTGGTGCTGCTGGATGTCATGCTGCCCAAGCTGGACGGCTTTGAGGTATGCAGATCCATCAGAGAATTTTCGAACATGCCTATCATCATGCTTACAGCCAAGGACAGCGACATGGACAAGATCCTGGGACTGGAATACGGTGCAGACGATTACATTACCAAACCTTTCAACATTCTGGAAGTCAAGGCCAGAATAAAGGCTCTGTTCAGACGCAGCAAGCGTTCATCCGAGAATACCTCTGTTATTGAAAGAGGCGGACTGAAGCTTGATTCTGATGCGCGCAGAGTCTTTATCAATTCTAAAGAAATCGACCTGACAGCCAAGGAGTTCGACCTCCTTGAGCTGCTGGTCAATAATCCAAATAAAGTTTACAGCAGAGATCAATTGCTCAGCATCGTTTGGGGATATGACTATCCGGGCGATGCCAGAACTGTTGATGTGCATGTAAGAAGGCTCAGAGAGAAGATCGAAGACAATCCGAAAGAACCTAAATATGTAAACACTAAGTGGGGAGTGGGTTATTATTTCAAAGCATAGCAAGGGGTTCGTAGGAAGCCTTAGATTTCGAATACTTCTCATTCTTCTGGTTGGAGGAATTCTTCCTCTTATCATTCTGGAATTCGTTTTCATGAACCTGGCGGAGAACACCGTTGTTTCCACGAGAATGAAAAATGTCAATGCGCAGTATACTATGCTCAGCGCATATTTTTCACAGCAATTAAATAAAAAAGAAATGACGGACAGGGATTTTGATATCATGGCTGATGATATAGCGGGCATGTTCATGAGCCGTATCCAGCTGATCGACAGGAATTTCAAAATCGTTACCGATACTTATGAGATCAACAAAGGCAAGATGTGCGTTTCCCAGGACGTTAACAGATGCTTTAACGGCACCAACTCGGTCTATACTGACAAGCAGAACCAGTGCATTGTCATGGTCCAGGCCATAAAGGACTATTCCGGCGAGAATATTATTTATGTAATGTTCGGCACATCATCTATTTCCGACATATACAGCGCCATGGATTCCATTGAGCTGATCGTCATAGCGTGCATTGTTATATTCGTAATAATTGCGATAGCGTATTCGCTGCTGTCGTCATATCAGCTGGTCAAACCGTTCAGGAACATCAATGAGACGATCGAGAAAATCGATCAGGGCCATATGACAGAAGAGATAAACCTGAAAGGCTGCACTGAGGTAGAGACTATTTCCGCGTCATTTAACAAAATGCT
>JAFRYA010000024.1 GCA_017441295.1 Lachnospiraceae bacterium | reverse complement strand
CTGGAGAGGGAAAGAGGCATTACTATTAAGGCTCAGACCGTTCGTATTATTTACAACGCGAAGGACGGCCAGGAATATACCTTTAACCTCATCGACACTCCGGGACACGTTGACTTCAATTACGAAGTTTCCCGCGCTTTGGCAGCCTGCGACGGAGCTGTGCTGGTTGTGGATGCCGCCCAGGGAATTGAAGCCCAGACCCTCGCCAATGTTTATATGGCACTGGACCATGACCTTGAAATCATCCCGGTAATCAATAAGATTGACCTGCCCAGCGCTGAGCCGCAGAGGGTTATTGAGGAAATCGAGGATGTTATAGGCCTGGAAGCTCAGAATGCGCCGCTGATTTCGGCCAAAAATGACATTAATATAGATGAGGTGCTGGAACAGATAGTTGAGCTGCTTCCGCCTCCTGAAGGCGATCCTGAGGCTCCTCTGAAGGCTCTGATATTTGACTCAATTTATGATTCATACAAGGGCGTTATCGTTTTCTGCAGGATTAAGGAAGGCACGATCAGAGTAGGTACACAGGTACGCATGATGGCGACCAAGGCTGTCTATAATATAGTTGAAGTCGGCTACTTCGGACCGGGCACTTTTATTCCATGCGACGAGCTGCAGGCCGGCATGGTTGGTTATTTTACCGCGTCTATCAAGAATGTGCGCGATACCATGGTCGGTGATACAGTTACTGACAATCAGAGACCTTGTAATGAGCCTCTGCCCGGATACAAGAAAGTAAATTCCATGGTTTACTGCGGAATGTATCCTGCTGACGGCGCTCACTACGGAGACCTGAGGGACGCGCTTGAGAAACTCCAGCTGAACGATGCTTCTCTTAATTATGAACCTGAGACATCAGTTGCTCTGGGATTTGGTTTCAGATGCGGCTTTCTGGGACTTCTTCATCTGGAGATCATTGAGGAACGTCTTGAAAGAGAATACAATCTGGACCTGGTAACCACAGCGCCATCTGTTATTTATAAAGTCCATAAGACTGACGGTACGGTCATAGATCTGACCAACCCGACCAATCTGCCGGACGTTACTGAAATCGAATACATGGAAGAGCCGATGGTAGCAGCTGAAATCATGGTTACTTCAGAATTCATCGGGCCGATCATGGAACTCTGTCAGGAAAGACGAGGAGTTTATAAAGAGATTGAATACATTGAGGCTACTAGAGCTATCTTGAGATATGATCTGCCTCTTAACGAGATAATTTATGATTTCTTTGATGCTTTGAAGAGCCGTTCACGCGGTTATGCTTCATTGGATTATGACCTGAAGGGTTACCAGAAATCAGACCTCGTCAAATTGGATATTCTCATAAACAGGGAAGAAGTGGACGCTCTGTCATTCATAGTTCATTCCGCAACTGCTTATGAGCGCGGACGCAAGATGTGCGAGAAGCTGAAAGAAGAGATTCCAAGGCACCTGTTCGAGATTCCTATCCAGGCTGCTATCGGCAGCAAGGTTATCGCCAGAGAGACTGTAAAGGCACTCAGAAAAGACGTTCTGGCTAAGTGCTACGGCGGAGACATAACCAGAAAGAGGAAACTTCTTGAGAAACAGAAGGAAGGCAAGAAGAGAATGCGCCAGATAGGAAACGTTGAAGTGCCGCAGAAGGCATTCATGAGCGTTCTTAAACTGGATGATAAATAATTCATGAGCGAAGTTAAAAACCTGGAACTGTATATACATATTCCTTTCTGCGTCAAAAAATGCAACTATTGTGATTTCCTGTCATTTGCGGCGTCGGACGAGGATAAAGACAGATATATCGCCGCGCTTTCAGAAGAAATCCTGAAGGCCGGCGAAATCTATTCAGGCTGCAATATCAAGACCATTTTCATTGGTGGGGGCACGCCGTCCATTCTGATGCCCGAACAGTTCAGAAAGATCTGCGAAGCGCTTCGGTCAGCGTTTGATCTGTCAGGCCTGAAAGGCAAGGAAAAAGGCTTTTTCAGAAAGAAAGAAGTGCCTCCCTCAATTGAGTTCTCAGTAGAATGCAATCCCGGCACACTTAGTGTTGACAAACTGGAAATGATGAGCGCAATGGGTGTAAACCGCCTGAGCATAGGACTGCAATCCGCAGCTGACAATGAATTAAAAGAACTTGGCAGAATCCATACATTCCAGGAATTTGTTGACACATTTGTTCTGGCCAGGAGTAAAGGTTTTAAGAATATAAACGTTGATCTGATGCAGGCTGTTCCGCTCCAGACTCTTCAGTCATGGAGAAAGACTATGGCGGAAGTTGTGGCCTTAAAGCCGGAGCATATCAGCGCATACTCGCTGATCATTGAAGAGGGTACACCGTTTTACGACAGGATGCACGGAGAATTCCCGCTGGCGCTGCCGGATGAGGACGAAGAGAGAGCTATATACCACGCGACCAGAGAATTCCTGGAGCCTGTCGGATATAAGAGATATGAGATATCCAATTATGCTTTGCCAGGTAAAGAATGCAGGCATAACACCGGATACTGGAAAAGGGAAAATTATCTGGGACTGGGACTCGGAGCATCTTCCATGGTTGATAACGTCAGATGGAAAAACACATCCGACATGAATGAGTACATCAATGGCGAAAGGACCAGGCAGGAAGAAGAAAGACTGAGCAGGGCTGACCGGATGGCAGAGTTTATGTTCCTGGGACTGAGAATGACGGAGGGCATTTCGAAGGAGAAGTTTTTTGAAACCTTTGGACAGGACTATGATTTCACTTATGGATTGACTACAGCCAAGCTGATTGACGATGGGCTGATGAAACTGACCATAAGTGACTCAGGCGACAGTTTTGTGTCTCTGACTGAAAAGGGAATTGATGTGAGCAATATCGTGCTGGCTGAATTTCTGCCTGAATAATTTGCCTCAAACTTGTCAATGTTTTAGGCGAAAGATAATTGAAAAACAGCCGTTTCTATGGTATATTAAGGATACCCAAGACGTGGCGTTCCATAATTTTGAACCTACATCGATTGAAACGGGATTCCTATATTTTTTAGTAGATGACATGCCTTTCTTAGAATTGGACTTCAGAAGCTAAAGTGCGGTCACCCACCTAGCTGTGAGCTAGGAATCAAAATTGGTCCGCTGGTTTTGGGTGAACATTAAAGATAGAACTGTTGCTTTGATTGCAACAGTTCTTTTTAATTTTTGTATATCTTGGTATCTTCCGGATTGTCCGGCGACGGTGGGGCTTCCTGTGCGCCTTCACGGCTCTGTGCCTTCATCATTTTGCGTTCATTTTTTTCTTCATATTTGAGGGCCTTTTTGCGTTTGCGCCGTGCGGAAACTTTTTCCACCCAGGACTTAAAGAAGAAGTTGATCTCAGCACATATGAATATGATATACATCGTGAAGTACAGGAAAATCATCAGCAGGATGAACGATGTCAACGATCCATATGTGTATGAAAAGTTAGGGAATGCCCTGACGTAAAGCGATGCCAGTTCTGACAGACCAATAAGTGCGCCTGCACCAACAACAGCACCCGGGAACATGAGCAGGAACTTGTTGTTGCGCGCGGGCAGGAACTTGTATATGAGCATGAGGAACAGCGTCATGATAACAAGCGAGATCAGTATTCGTTCTTCGATGATGAATTTCAGGAATGAGTATACTTCGAAGAAATTCTCCTGCAGATAGCTGTAAAATACAGAACCAAATACCAACAGGATGAGCAGGAATACTGTCGCGACAATAAAGATCAGCGTATAGATGCATGAAAGTATCCTGACCCTGAAATAGTTTCTGCGGTCATCGATGTTGAAACATACGTTGACACCCCTGATCATGGCCATGATGCCCTTGGAAGCTGACCAGATACCGCCGATAGCGGAGAAGAGGATGAGAGGCACATTGTGCGTAGTGGTGTAGATTTCTATAACGATCTGCTTGAGCAGCGGAAAAAGCGCTGCAGGAGATATGAATTCAATCCTTTTGAGCAGGAATTCTTCTGTAAGCGGGGTGAACTGAACGATGGTTAAGAGCAAAATTAAAAAAGGAAAGATAGAAAGTATAATAAAGAAGGCGGATGACGCCGAGAAATTATAAATTCTGTCTCTCTGAATCTTCTGTAAAAAACTTTTAACAAATAAACGAACGTCTGTAAACATCGCGAACAGATTATATTAGATTTTGCCTATAAAATCAAGGATTAACGAAAAAACAAAAATAGTGCCTTTTAATAAATGGCGTTAGTGCTATAATCATACAATTAAAAAAATTGAACATTCAGAGAGTATGAAATGGAAACTTATAGTAAATCAAAAGTTAACATAATGCTGGCAGCTTTGCTGGTATGTGTTTTTATTCAAGGCTTCGGTAGTTATAAATTTATCCCGATGCAGCAGGATATACAGACGTTTTTCGGAATAAATGAAGGAGCATATGGAATCCTGACGTCTGCGCAGAACTGGCTGCTGATCGTTTGCTCTGTACCTTTTGGCTATCTTGCAAGAAAGGTTCCCTGCAAATGGGGATTTGTAATGGGATTCGGAGCGGCAATGCTGGGATCGATTGTACAGGTCCTTACCACAAATTATGCCTTGTTTGTTATCGGAAGGACTATGGAAGGTGCAGGCCTCGGATTCTTACAGCTGACTGCAACCACACTTATGCTGACACTTGTCGCACCTAATAAAAGAGGAATGTGGAGCAGCATATATATTGTCACGGTCATCATTACACAGGCAATCATTTCTAAAACTGCCCCTGTTCTGATGGCAAAGACAGGTCTCGACTTCAGGAGCGTTTTTTATCTGATATTAGGAATGTACATCCTTGCAGTTATAATTGCAGTGCTCGTTATTCCTAAGTCACTGAGAGTAAACGGTATTTCGGATGCAACTAAACCGACCCGTGAGCAGACACGCAGGGTATTTAAGAATGCCACAAACTGGAAGATCTCAATTGCTAATATTGCATGGAATACCGTCTCTGTTGGATTTATAGCTTATGTTATCAGATATTTTGTAATTAAAGGCCTGACCATGAATCAGGCCACAACCGCTTACAGTGTCATGACCATTATCGGAGCGGTATCGATGCTGTTAACCGGTATCATGGCAGATAAACTGGGGACAAAGAGAAAGATCGTAATAGCCGGATACTTTATCGCGGTGATAGCAACTGCAATGCTTGCATTCATTCCGGCAAATCTTATTTATATATATGTTGTAATTTACAGTTCGATTCCAAGATCGATCGGTCCGCTTACAAATGCTTCTGCCGCAGATATTGCTGAGCTTCCGCTGGATATACCTATTGTGAATTCGATCAAACAGACTATAGTGCAGCTGGGTTCGGTAATCAATATTATTATTGTGGGATATCTTGTTCAGTTCCTGGGTTATCCGGCTACGTTGATGATCATGGCCGGTGAACTCGTGGTCGGAGGAATCCTCTGGATCAGCGCAAAAAAGATTCCATAAAATAAGCTTTTCGCTCAAATATCTGTTAACTCCGCAGGAAATATCCCGCGGAGTTTTATAATGCACTCTGAATTATTGACAGTACACACCAGTTGTGTTAAAAATTACTTTGTATGTTTTAAAATGCCTTATTATGTGCATTTCTAATAGAGGAAGGAAAATATAATGAGAGAAAAACTTGAAAAGATCAGAGAAGAGGCTCTCGGAAAAATCAGATCCGTTGATTCAATGGACGCCTTAAATGACCTCAGGGTAGCGTTCCTTGGCAAGAAGGGACAGCTGACAGACGTTCTGAAATCCATGAAGGACGTTGCGCCTGAAGACAGGCCAAAAATCGGTCAGATGGTTAATGACACCAGGAAAGAGCTGGAGGAGTGCTTTGATTCCATGAAGAAAACTATGGAAGAAGCCCTCATTAACGAAAAACTTAAAAAAGAAGTCATCGATGTTACGCTGCCGGGCACCAGAAGAGTCCTCGGACACGAGCATCCATGCAATCTTATATTAAAAGAGGTTGAAGACATATTTATCGGCATGGGATATGAAGTAGTATCCGGTCCGGAAATCGAATATGACCACTACAACTTCGAAGCATTAAATATTCCTGCAAACCATCCTGCTAAGGATGAACAGGACACATTCTACATTAACAGCGAGATTTTGCTCAGAACCCAGACATCTTCTGTTCAGATCAGAGAGATGGAGAAGGGCGTTCTGCCGATCAGAATGATCGCTCCCGGCCGTGTATTCAGGGCTGACGAAGTGGACGCTACTCATTCACCGAGCTTCCATCAGATCGAGGGACTCGTTGTGGACAAGGGTATCACATTCGCTGACCTTAAGGGCACACTGGATGAGTTCTGCAAGCTGTTTTTCGGCAAGGATGTCAGGACCAAATTCCGTCCGCATCACTTCCCGTTCACTGAGCCTTCAGCAGAGGTTGACGTCAGCTGCTTTAAGTGCGGCGGCAAAGGCTGCAGATTCTGCAAAGGTGAAGGCTGGATCGAGATCCTCGGCTGCGGCATGGTTCATCCGCATGTTCTTGAGATGGTTGGAATCGATCCGAATGAATATACAGGTTTCGCTTTCGGCGTAGGTCTTGAGAGACTGACACTGCTGAAGTATGAAATCGACGACATGAGATTATTATATGAGAACGACCTCAGGTTCTTAAAACAGTTCTAAAGAAAGGAGAGACATAAATGAACGCTTCATTATCATGGATTAAAGCATATGTTCCGGGCCTGGATGTTACTAACCAGGAGTTCCGCGACGCCATGACTCTCTCCGGAACCAAGGTTGAGAATTATGACGCATTTGATAAAAATCTTGAAAACATAGTAATTGGACAGATCAAAGAGATCGCTCCTCATCCGGACGCTGACAAGCTGGTTATCTGTCAGGTCGACGTAGGCAGTGAGACTGTTCAGATCGTTACCGGTGCCCACAATATGAAGGTTGGGGACAAGGTTCCTACAGTTCTGGACGGCGGCAAGGTAGCCGGCGGACATGACGGCAGCCCTATGCCTGAAGAAGGCATTAAGATCAAGAAGGGCAAGCTCAGAGGCATCGACTCTTATGGCATGATGTGCTCAATTGAAGAACTGGGCACCACTAAGGAAATGTATCCTGACGCAGCTGAAGACGGTCTGTACATTCTTCCTGAGGATGCTCCTGTAGGCGAAGACGCAGTAGAGTACCTGGGACTTCATGATGCTAATTTCGAGTTTGAGATCACATCTAACAGAGTTGACTGCTATTCAGTTCTTGGAATCGCCAGAGAGGCTGCAGCTACATTTGGCAAAGAATTCCACGATGTAGATCCAAAAGTTACCAAAGAGAGCGGAGATATCAGGGATTATCTGGAAGTCGAAGTGGCTGATCCGGACCTTTGCCCAAGATATATCGCCAGAATGGTTAAGAATATCCACATCGCTCCGTCACCAAAGTGGCTCCAGAGAAGACTGGCCAGCAACGGCATACGTCCGATCAACAACGTTGTTGATATCACCAACTACGTAATGGAAGAATACGGCCAGCCTATGCATGCGTTCAATTATGATGCTATCGCAGGCAAAAAGATCGTTGTTAAGCGCGCCAATGACGGAGATACATTCCAGACACTTGACGGACAGGTCCGTAATCTGGATAAAGACATACTGATGATCTGCGACGCAGAGAAGCCTATCGGCATTGCAGGCATTATGGGCGGTGAAGATTCCAAGATCACTGACGACGTTCAGACTCTTGTTTTCGAAGCAGCTACATTTGATGGCACTAACAACCGTCTGTCATCTAAGAGACTGGGCCTCAGAACAGACGCTTCAGGCAAGTTCGAGAAGGGTCTGGATCCGGAGAACGCTCTGCCGGCAATCGAAAGAGCATGCCAGCTCATTGAAGAACTCGGCGCCGGTGAAGTGGTTGGCGGAATGATCGATATTTATCCGAATCCTGTTCAGCCTAAGCAGATTCCTTTCAACGCTGACCAGATCAATGAATTCCTCGGTACAGATA
This sequence comes from Lachnospiraceae bacterium, assembly GCA_017441295.1. Lineage (GTDB taxonomy): Bacteria > Bacillota > Clostridia > Lachnospirales > Lachnospiraceae > RGIG5612. The sequence goes on along the minus strand of JAFRYA010000024.1, from coordinate 42,207 downwards.
TTCCAAAAGAGAAGCAGTTAGAGTACTTCCCGCCGCTCGGAATTGAGTACGATGAGAAGACTGAAATGCTCACAATCCCTACATTCCGTCAGGATCTGCTCAGAGAGGCAGATATTGCGGAGGAAGTTGCCAGATTCTATGGGTATGCCAATATCCCATCTACGCTTCCTTCCAATGCTGAGGCACACGGCGGTCTGTCATATGGATTCGTGATCAATAATAAAGTAAAAGAGATTGTTAAGGCTTACGGATTCTCAGAGTCAATGACATACTCATTCGAGAGCCCGAAGGTATTTGACAAACTCCAGCTGAGCGAGGAAGACGAGCTCAGAAAGGCTATTGTTATCAGCAATCCGCTGGGTGAAGACTTCAGTATTATGAGAACGAGCCTTCTGAACGGACTGCTCACATCTCTTTCAACAAACTATAACAGAAGAAATAAAACCGCAGCTTTATTTGAACTGGGTAATATTTACATTCCGGAAGAGCTTCCTCTTACTAAGCTGCCTGATGAGCGTATGACTCTGGCTCTGGGCTTCTACGGCGAAGGCGACTTCTTCACAATGAAGGGCGTAGTTGAGGAAATCCTCGACGGTATGGGACTGAAGGGCCTCAGAGAGTATTCTGCAGATGAACTTAAGCCGTTCCTGCATCCGGGACGTCAGGCAACAGTTCTCCAGAATAAGAAGCCGGTTGGTTATCTCGGCGAGGTACATCCGGTAACAGCCAAGAATTACGGTATCGGCACAAAGGTATATATAGCATGCCTCGATGTGAAACTGTTAGGAGAACTGGCAAGGTTTGACAAGAAGTTTACAGAGATTCCTAAGTTCCCGGCAGTCAACAGAGACCTCAGTCTGGTAATGACTAAGGACGTTTCAGCCGGTCTTGTTGAGTCTATCATTTCCAAGAACGCGGGAAGGATCATGGAACATCTGGAACTGTTTGACGTATACGAGGGAGACCGCATTGCGGAGGGTCTTAAGTCACTGGCGTTTACCATCAGTTTCAGGGCCAAAGACCATACACTTTCAGATGATGAGATCAGTCCTGTTATGGAAAAGATCGTATCTAAGCTGAAAGAAAAAGATATAGACTTGAGAAGCTAATAGTGATATAATTTTTTGCGACGTTTTTACGCGAAAGACTTAAAGCTTTCAAAAGAGAGGATAGAAATGAAGAGAAAAAGCACAGCCGTAATTGTCTTCTGCATAGCTATCGTACTTACAGCCCTTTGCTGTGTCGTGGCTTGGATAGGCATTGGCCCTGAAGGCAAGGGCGCGGCAAAAAACATTACATTAGGACTGGACCTGCGCGGTGGTGTCAGCATTACCTATGAGGTTCAGGATGAGGAATTCACTCAGACTGATCTGGACGACACCATCTACAAACTGGGTCTCAGAGTGCAGGAATACAGCACCGATGCCAGTGTTTATCAGGAAGGTACTAACCGTATTTCAGTTGAAATACCGGGCGTTTATGATACCCAGAAGGTTATTGAAGAACTGGGCCGTCCGGGCTCTCTGCAGTTCATCACCTATGACGCTGTCGATGAGAATGGCGTAGTTGACTATACTCAGCCTACAGTATGGATCACAGGTGCTGACGTACAGGATGCGCAGGCAGGCACACAGCAGAACTCCACTACAGGTACATCTGATTTCGTAGTTCAGCTGGTTCTTAATGAAGAAGGCACAGCTAAATTCGCTGAGGCTACTTCATCACATGTTGGCAAGATCATCTATATCGTATATGACGGCGAAGTTGTCAGCAGCCCGGTAGTTAAATCAGCTATCACCGGCGGCAACGCTATCATTGAAGGCATGGACGGTTACGAAGAGGCAGCCACACTGGCTTCCACCATCCGTATCGGTTCACTTTCATTAAACCTTCAGGAGATTTCCTCCAAGGTTGTATCTGCAAAGCTCGGTGATAACGCAGTTTCAACATCACTCCTTGCAGGCCTCATCGGTATCCTGCTTATAATGATCTTCATGATCATTTACTTCAGGGTTCCTGGTTTAGCAGCAGCGCTGTCAATGGTATTCTACACTGCAGCAATGCTCCTGCTTCTTAACGCGTTTGATCTTTCGCTGACCGTTTCCGGCATCGCCGGTATCATACTTTCCATTGGTATGGCGGTTGACGGTAATGTTATTATCAATGCCCGTATCAAGGAAGAACTTGAACTGGGCAGAAGCGTGGATGAAGCTATTAAGTTCGGTTTCAAGAAATCCACGTCAGCTATCCTGGACGGTAATATCACAACACTTATCGTAGCTATCGTTCTGCTGATCTTCAGCGATGGTACGATCAAAGGCTTCGGTATGACTCTGGCAATCGGTATTGTCCTCAGTGTTATTACATCATTGCTCGTATCCAGACTGTATGTATATGTACTGTATGGTATGGGCTTCAGAAAGCAGACCAACTACGCACACGTAAGCGCCAAGAAGAAGAAAATCTTCGACTTCGTTGGCAAGAAGATCGTATGGTTCATTATTGCAGCAGTTATTATCTTAGCTGGTATCGGAACTATGATTGTTAATGGTGCCAGCTCCAAGAGAGCACTCAATTACAGTATTGAGTTCGTAGGCGGTTATTCAACAACAGTTGATTTTGATCATGATATCTCTATTGAAGAGTTCAACAATGAGATCAAGCCGGCTATTGCCGACATTATCGGATCCACAGATATTGAAGGTCAGAAGACCACAGGCTCTAACCAGTTTGTGATCAAGACTCCTGAGATCGATCTGGAGACATGGAACGAGATCAAAGATATGCTGGTCAGCGAACATGGCGCAGATGCTGAGAACGTTGTATATGAGCATATCGGCTCATCCATCAGCGGAGAGATGGTCAGAAAGGCATTCATATCACTGGCCATTGCTACAGTACTTATGCTGATCTATATCTGGATCAGATTCCGCAAGTTCAAATTCGCGATCTCTTCAGTTATCGCGCTGCTGCATGACGTTCTTATCCTGCTGACAGGATATGCAATTTTCAGACTGACAGCCGGCAACTCCTTCATCGCCTGTGTACTGACTATCGTTGGTTACTCAATCAATGCCACGATCGTTATCTTCGACAGGATCAGAGAGAATCAGAAGGATCCGAGAATTAATTATGACCTCAAGAAGGTTGTTAATGCCAGTATCCAGCAGACATTGTCCAGAAGTATTCTGACATCCGCTACCACCTTTGTAATGGTTCTGCTCCTTATCTTCATGGGCGTTGAATCAATGCAGGCCTTCGCTATTCCGTTGGCAATAGGTATTGTTGCAGGTGCTTACTCATCTGTATTCATTTCAGGATGCCTTTACTACGTACTGAACAAGAAGTCTGACAGATACGATGAATCAAGGGCTAAGAAATTCGAGAAGTACGGCGACGCCGTAACTGAAGCTGTTCCACTGGAGGCTGCAGAAGAGATTGTCGAAGAAGCAGAGACAGTCAAGATAACAGCAAATCCGAACAGGAAAAAGAAAAAGAAACGTAAACAGTAATAACAACAAGCCCGGAAATCTTCCGGGCTTTTGTCAGTTATATTTTTGGAGGACGGTTAATCCATGCTGGTTCCAATATTGTTATTCATATTAGGTCTGCTGTGTCTGATCTTCGGCGGAGACTGGTTTGTAGACGGCGCAGTAGGTTTGGCTCATAAGTTTAAGGTTCCTGAGCTGCTGATCGGAGCAACCATTGTATCAATCGGAACGACGCTTCCGGAGGTTATGGTATCAGCCACATCAGCTGCGATAGGACACGGCGAAATAGCATATGGAAACGCGATCGGCTCTATTATCTGCAACGCAGCGCTTATTGCAGCTATTACTTTTGCGATTAAACCCGGTGCTGTTGATAAGAAAAGCCTTAGGGTTCCTGTAATATTCTTCTTTATTGCGGCGGCTGTATATATGGTTTTCGCATATATCATCCATGAGTTTTCCATTTGGTCAGGCATAATCCTGCTGGCAATCTTTGTTGTATATATGATCATCTGCGTCAAAGATGCTGTCGCGGTAAATACCATGCCGGATGTTACCAACGAGGAAGAAATTGTTGAAGAAGAAGTTATTAAACACACCCCGCTCTGGAAAGACATCCTGCTGCTGGTTGTAGGTGCCGCATTAATAGCTGTTGGCGCCAGACTCCTGGTTGATAACGGAACCATTATCGCTCTGGGACTGGGCGTTCCTGAGTCAGTTGTCGCCCTCACATTTGTAGCTCTGGGCACAAGCCTTCCGGAACTCGTTACCGCCATCACATCACTTGTTAAGGGACACGGAGCTATCTCAGTTGGCAATATCTGCGGAGCCAATCTGTTTAACCTGGTATTGGTCAGCGGTCTGTCAATTACCATTTCACCATTCCAGGTGCCTGCTAGCAAGCTGGTTGGAGGGTTGAATGCTTCTCTGATAATTGATCTGCCTCTGATGGCCATAGTAATGCTGATAATGACTGTTCCGTCTTTGATCTCAGGCAAATTACTCAGATCACAGGGAATAGTGCTGCTGCTGATTTATGCAGCATTCGTAGCATTCCAGTTTGTAATGTAACTTTAGGACAAGAGGTCTGTATTTTTGGAAAAGTGGTACTTATATTGCAAGAAAGCTGATTTCGCTGCAATATCCCAAAAATTTAATATTACGCCTATGCTTGCCCGTATCATCAGAAACAGGGATATCTGTGAAGATGATCAGATAGATGAGTACTTAAATGGCAGTAAGCGCGACATGCATGATCCTTTCCTGCTTAAGGGAATGGACCAGGCTGTGGCTCTTGTTGATGACGCTGTTAAGGCAGGGAAGAAGATACGTATTATTGGAGACTATGACGTGGACGGTGTCTGCGCCAGCTATATCCTGCGCACATATCTGACTTTCTACGGCGCGAAAGCAGACGTCAGACTGCCTGACAGAATACTTGAAGGTTATGGAATGAATGTTTCTATGGCTGATGAAGCCAGCCAGGACGGCATTTCCCTGATCATTACATGTGATAATGGCGTATCCTCATATGACGCTGTTGCCAGAGCCAGAGAGCTGGGCATCGACGTGCTGATCACAGACCACCACGAGATTCCTAAGCAGCTGCCGCCGGCAAATATTATTATCGATCCTAAACAGCCTGACTGCGGCTATCCGTTCAAGGATATCTGCGGAGGTGCTGTCGCATACAAATTAGTTGCTGCCCTTTCTAAAAACATTGATGAGAGCAGGAAACATGAATCTGATGAACTGCTGGATGACCTGCTGCAGTTCGCGGGCATGGCTACAGTAGCTGATATAGTTCCAATGGTCGGCGAAAACAGGATTTTCGCCAAAGAAGGTATAGAAAGACTGCGCCGCTCTGACAATATCGGCCTGAAAGCCCTTATGAACGAAAGAGGAGTGGAGCAGGAGAACCTGTCCACATACCATATTGGATTTATTCTGGGTCCATGTATTAATTCAGCCGGTCGTCTGAAAAACGCCGAAATAGCTTATAATCTGTTCGAATGCGAAACGCCTGAAGAGGCTGAACGTCTGGCACATGTACTCTCTGAACTTAACGAAGAGCGCAAGAGCCTGACCATAGAGCAGTCTGCCGTTGCCGAAAGCATGGTCAATGAGATGGCACAGAGCAGTGAAGGCCTGCCAAAGGTCATTGTGCTTTATCTGGAAGACGCGCACGAAAGCGTTGCCGGAATTATAGCCGGTAAGATAAAAGATATATATAATCATCCTGTTATTGTTATTACTAAGTCTGAAGATGGGATGAAGGGTTCAGCCAGATCTATCGATGCATATGATATGATTTCAGAGATCAGCAGATTCCCGGAGCTGTTTATCCGTTATGGCGGGCATGCCAAAGCAGCAGGATTTACGCTCAAATGCACTCCGCAGGAGCTTTCAGACGCACTGAACAGCAGCTGCAGCTTATGTGATGACGACTTGGTTAAAAAAATCTGGATAGATATGCAGCTCCCATTTGAATATGTTACCGACGAATTCGTTGAAGAACTGAAGCTCATCGAGCCTTTTGGCATCAAGAATGAAAAGCCGCTGTTCGCTGAGAAAGATATTAAGGTAATTTATCATAACATCCTGGGCAAAAACAGGAATGTTCTCAAATTGAAACTCCAGAATGAAAACGGCTTCGTAATAGACGGAGTCATGTTCGGCAGCGAAGATGAAGTAAAGAGAACAGCTGAGGAAATAGACGGGGCAGAGAAGATTTCATTCACTTATTACCCGGGAGTAAATGAGTTCAGGGGAACAAAAACCCCACAGGTTTTAATTAAGACAATTAAATGTCACAATTAAGTGTTAGAATTTGACACGTTGATATTCAAATAGTAAAATATTTTAGTTAACAACGTGACGGAGATATATATTTGGCAAAGAGAGAATCAAGAGCACATAGACGCAGAAGAGTAATGAGAAACCGCATTATCCTGGCATTAGTTTTGCTGGTAATAATCGTGGTTGTTGTTCTTGTGTTCATTGTTTTTGGAAAGAAAAAGAAAAATCCTGTTAATCCTTCAACAGACAATACCGAGACTACTGCTGAAGACAGCACTACGGAAGATCTGGGTTATGAAGACTCACAGGCACCACAGGTTACAGCCCCAACTTATATTTATATAAGCTTGGGCGATTCTGTTGCCTACAAATCATATATCGTTGTTAACGATGACCATGATGACTATCCGACCATTGAGGTGGACAACAGCGATGTAGACCTTAGTGCTGAAGGCGACTATGTAGTTCATTACAAGGTTACTGACGCTGCGGGCAACGCTACTGAAGTGGACGTTCCTGTAATCGTAGGCCCTGCAGAAGAGGCTCATGTCGATGAAGATGTGATCTATGAACTTGCTGATCAGGTATTGGCTGAAATCATTGATGATGAGATGACAGACCTGGAAAAGGTATTCGCTGTATTCTTCTACGCCAGGGATTCATTTGAATATGTTCCGAATGAATCCAAGTGGGAGTACAAGCAGGAAGCATACAAGATGATGACCACAGGTTATGATAACTGCTATGGCAATGTCTGCGTTTCAAAGCTGCTGCTTGAAAGGCTCGGATTTGAAAGCATCTTCGTTGAAGGCGGAGACATGGACTATATGGATGAGCATCATTACTGGAACATGGTCAGCATTGACGGCGGAGAAACATGGTATCACTATGATTCCGCTATCTGGGTATGGAGAAGAAGAGAAATCCCTATCTGTATGGTAACCGATAAGGTTTTCATGGAAATCTCCGACAGGCATGACGGTTTATATAATTTTGACAAATCCAAATATCCTGCGACACCTACGGAAGACCTCTGGACTGAGGATGATTTGGAATCAATGGGTATTTACATAGAAGAAGCAGCAGAACCAGAAGAATGAAAAAGTATTTGATTTTCATTTTAATATTGGCTCTTATACTGATCGCCGCAGGATGCGATTCCAATAATGCGGGATCAGAACCGGAAGAAGTTGATGACACAGAATTAGCCGACACCGTTGCACCGGTAATACAGGGCGTTACTCCGATCATCGTTACTCTCGGTGATTCTATTTCATATAAAACAGGCGTTGTGGCTACAGACGATATGGATGATTATCCGATACTGACTGTTGATGCCAGCGGCGTTGATCTGTCCCGCGAGGGTGTTTATCAGGTAATATATGAGGCTGTTGACTCCAGCGGAAACAGCGCTTCTGCCGAGACTACAGTTACCATTATGCCGAGGAGCCTCATTGGGCTGGATCAGGCATATGAAATGGCTGATAAGGTTCTCGAAGAAATCCTTACAGATGAGATGACTGAAGAGGAACGTCTTTACGCGGTATGGATATATCTTCACAGGATTCCATATACAGATATTACTTACAGTGATAATTACGTTGATAACGCGTATTACTTCCTGGAGAAGAGAGCCGGCAACTGCCACTGCTATTATGCGGCATCCAGGCTGCTTCTGGAGAGAATGGGATATATGACCATCGATGTTCAGAACCGCGATCATGCCAAATTAAGACATTTCTGGAATCTGGTCAGCGTAGACGGCGGAGAGACATGGTATCACTTCGATCCCTGCGGATGGAACTGGAACGATTCTGACGGCTTACTGTTTATGGTAACGGATGATTTCCTGGTGGCGTTCTCTTATTCCCATGATTTCTACTCACATGACTGGGTAGAAGACCTTTATCCGGCTACGCCTAAGGAACATTACGGCAGCTATGATATTAATAACGATTTTGTTCGATTTTCTGACGAATACATACAGCAGGCATGGGATGCCAAGGCCAGAAATGATGAGATTGAATATAACAATGAGGTAGACGAAAATGCAGAAGACTAATGTGCTTGAATATTTAGAAGATACCGCAGCCAGACTGCCTGAGAAGACAGCCTTCGCTGATGATGATACAGTTTTTAGCTTTAAGACATTGATGGATCAGTCCAAGGCAGTAGGCAGCTTCCTGTATGAGCAGGGTATTACCAAATCTCCGGTTGTTGTTTTCATGGAGAAAAACCCGAAGACTGTAGCGGCCTTTTTCGGTTCAATTTATGCCGGTAATTCATATGTGCCTATCGATGCAGAGATGCCTGAGCACAGGATTAAACTGATTTTTGAAGCCCTTAATTCTCATGCTTTAATCTGTGATGAGCACACTAAAGCTTTAGCTGAGCAGTACGAATTCGGCGGTAACATCTATCTTTACGATGATATCGCATCTCATGCGATCAACGAGTCTGGCCTGGCCTCTGTACGCGCGCGCCATATTGACACTGATCCTGTTTATATTATTTTCACATCAGGATCCACAGGTGTTCCAAAGGGTGTTATCGCAGGACACCGTTCATTGATCGACTATATTGAGAGCCTTTCAGATGCCATCGGATTCAACGAAGATTCAGTTTTTGGCAATCAGGCGCCGCTGTACTTTGACGCCAGCATGAAAGAGCTTTATCAGACTATCAAGCATGGCGCCACTACATACATGATCCCTAAGTCATTGTTCATGTTCCCGATCAAGCTCATTGAGTACCTGAACGAGCACAGGATCAACACCATCTGCTGGGTTGTTTCAGCGCTCAGCATTGTGGCAGTTTTCAACACGTTCGAGAAAGTCAAACCGGAATATGTACATACAGTTACTTTCGTTGGCGAAGTTTTCCCGGTCAAACAGCTGAACATATGGAGAAAGGCACTGCCGGATGTTAAGTATGTTAACCTGTATGGACCGACAGAGATTACAGGTGTCTGCTGCTACTTCGTTGTGGACAGGGAGTACGGAGTTGATGAAGTCATTCCTGTCGGCAAGGCTCTTAAGAATACGGAGATCCTGCTGCTGAACGATGACAATAAACTGGCCGCTCCAGGCGAGATCGGTGAAATCTGTGTCAGAGGAACATGCCTGGCGCTTGGCTATTACGGAAACGCTGAGAAAACAGCAGCCGCTTTCGTTCAGAATCCGCTGAATGACAAGTATCCGGAACTGATCTACCGTACCGGCGACATGGGCAAATATGATGAGAATGGCAATCTGGTATTTATGTCCAGAAAGGACTTCCAGATTAAGCACATGGGCCACAGGATCGAGCTGGGCGAGATTGAGGCCGTTGTTCATGGCAGGGACGGAATAGAGAGGGCATGCTGCCTGTTTGATGATGTTAAAAAGAAGATTATCCTCTATTATGTCGGTGATGCTTCAGAGGCAGAAATGGTTGTTTATATTAAAGAAAAGCTGCCAAGATACATGGTCCCGAATTTTGTTCAAAAACTTGACCATATGCCATTGACACCGAACGGCAAAATTAATAGAGTAGCACTGAAAGAGAAATATAACAGTAAATAAGGAGACTTTACATGGAAGCTTTATTAGATATTTTACAGGGATTACATCCGGAAGTAGATTTTTCAACCTGCGATACTCTGATCGACGGTAAGATTCTGGATTCATTTGATATTGTAACTATTGTTGCTGAAGTTAATGCTGAATACGACGTAGCCATTCCCGCTGAGGAAATGATTCCGGAGAATTTCAACTCAGCCAGTGCTTTATGGGCATTGATTGAGAAATTAATGGATGAATAATGAGTTTCACATCAATTAGTTTTCTTCTGTTTTTAGGAATACTGATCGTTTTATACTATGCACTGCCGAAAAAGATACAGTGGATAGTTCTTCTTGCTGCAAGCTATGTATTTTATTTCTTCGCCGGAGTAAAATACTTCGCTTTTATTTTGTTTACCACGATCACTACCTATCTGGTTACCACGTATATGGACCGGAACAACAAGGCCAAGGACGCGTATATGGCCGAGCATAAGGCCGAGATGTCCAGAGAAGAGAAGAAAGAATATAAACAGAAAGTAAAGAAGAAAAACAGATTATGGTTCGTGATCACTATCGCTGTGAACTTCGGCATCCTGTTTTTCTGTAAGCTCCTTTTAATTGAGCCATTTAACACATGGGCGGCCGGTACACCTGGTATTTCATTTCTGTCAATAGGCCTGCCTATGGGTATGTCATTCTACATGTTCCAGTCCATGGGATATGTTATTGACGTATACAGGGAGAAGGCTGAAGCACTCAGAAATCCTTTCAAAGTAGCTTTATTTACCGCATTCTTCCCGCAGCTGGTTCAGGGCCCTATCAGCAAGTTCGAACAGTTGAAGGAGTCTCTGTTCTCTGAGCACAGATTTGACAGGCAGGCTGTAGCTTTCGGTATGCAGAGGATGATGTGGGGCTTCTTCAAGAAGATGGTAATAGCCGACAGAATGGCTATCGCTATCGGCGGTCTCAGAGCTACAGAACAGACCGGCGTGGCTTTCTTTGTAATGACCATTTTCTATTCTATTCAGCTTTATGCCGATTTCTCCGGCGGTATCGATATTGCTATCGGTATCGGCGAGACGCTGGGAATCAAGATGCCTGAGAACTTCATACGTCCGTATTTTTCAATGAATATCGCTGATTACTGGCGCAGATGGCACATCACCCTGAATGAGTGGATGAAGACATACATCTTTTATCCGATCAATGTTTCTGGACCGATGCTGAAGCTGTCACTCAAGGCCAGGGCCAAGATAGGCCGTCTGGGAATGAGGCTGCCGGTTTATATAGGTGCGCTCCTGACATGGCTGGGTACTGGTGTATGGCATGGCTTTAACTGGAAATTCATAGTATGGGGACTCATCAACTGCATCGTTATCGTTGCTTCTGAAGAGCTCAGCCCGGTATATGACAAATTCCATAACAAAACTCATCTCAGAGACCACAAGGGCTACGCTGTATTCCAGATTATCAGGACATTCCTGATGATGAACCTGATCAGGTCCACAGACCTGTTTGAAAATGTAGGCCTGTATTTCAAGAATATCGGCTCACTTTGCTGGAATTTCAACTTCCACATTTTGACTGATGGCACACTGGGCAAGATCGGCATCACCACTGCGGACTATCTGATAGTTCTGTGCGGTGTAATTATAATGTTTATCGTCAGCCTGATCCAGGAGAAGACTGGCAAGTCCGTCAGGGAGAACATGCAGTCAATCCCAAGGGTTGTCAGATATATTATCCTTGGCGCGTTCCTGATCATTATTATTGTATTTGGTTATTATGGAATCGGATTTGAATCCGGCAATTTCATTTACGGAAAGATTTAAGGTGGGACTATGAAGAAGAAACTAATTGCAATAATTGCTATAACGGTCATCATAGTCGCCGCAGCGCTGTTGTTTTTCCAGGCACTGCTGGTGCCTAAGTATATGGGCGAGGCCTTCAAGGAAGGTGCTTTGATCGCTGAATACTACGATAATGCCGGTGATAATGACGTACTGTTCGTAGGTGACTGCGAAGTATACGAGAATGTTTCTCCTATCACATTGTGGGAGGAGTACGGCATTACTTCTTATATCCGCGGCAGCGCACAGCAGCTGACCTGGCAGTCATATTATCTGCTTGAGGACATGCTGAAGTATGAGAAACCAAAGGTTATTATTTTCAATGTTCTGGCTATGAAATACGGCTCATGGAAGGAAGCAGGCACCAAGGCCGAGAGAGAGGCATACAACCGTATGTCAATTGATGGCATGAGATGGTCTAAGGCCAAGTGGGACTGCATCCAGGTTTCCATGACTGACGAAGAGAGAGAAAACGGCGGCGCATGGTCATACATTTTCCCACTTCTGAGATTCCATTCCAGATGGGATGAAGTATCAGCTGAGGACTGGCAGTATCTGTTCCACAGGGATCAGGTATCTGATAATGGTTATCTGATGAAGACCGGTGTTGTACCTGTAGAAGGCGAGTATCATGACATGCCGCTGGCTGACTATACATTCTCAGACCTGGTAATAGAATACCTTGATAAAATGCGTGTTCTCTGTGAAGAAAACGATATTCAGTTCGTTCTGATGAAGGCTCCGACGCTGTATCCGATCTGGCATGATGAATATGAGGAGCAGGTAGAGGCATACGCTGAGAAATACGGCCTGGTATATATTAATCTGCTTGAGCATATTGAAGATATGGGCATTGACTGGCAGACAGATACATATGATGCCGGCCTGCATCTGAATGTTTACGGAGCAGAGAAACTCTCCCATTATTTAGGTCAGGTTCTGATGGATGAATGCCCGGGACTTGAAGACCGAAGAACCGACGAGAGCGTATCCGGCAAATGGGCTTTAAAAGTTGAAAAATATATGAACAGGAAAAATGCTCTTGAAAAAGGAGAGTAAATGCAATAAAATTCTCTAAGTGTTTAGACTGGCAGTGTTTCTAGACACTGCCATTATTATTTTCGAGGTGAATTAAAATGAAGAAATTATTATGTGTTATATTAGTAGTCTGCATGGCAATTTTCGCTCTTACAGCTTGCTCAGGCGGCGGTGGCCAGCAGGGCGGCGGCGGTCAGGAAACCGGAGAATCTCAGGAGAATCCACCGGTTGGCGGCGAGACATTCGGAGCATTTGTTTACAATAATGTTTCTCTGGGCATCGGCGCAGATGTTACTGAAGACGTTCTGTCAGCTCTCGGTGAGCCTAAGAACTACACAGAGACCACCAGCTGCTACTTTGAAGGACTTGACAAGACATACTACTACGGAAGCTTTTATCTGTATGTAGGCGCACCTGCAGATGCACCTGAGTATGTATTCGCTGTAGAGCTCTGCGATGACACAGTTGCCACAGCTGAAGGCCTCAGCATCGGAGACAGCAAGGACAAGGTTGAGAGCATTTACGGTGCTGATGGATTCAATGGTTCCAACCAGTACACGATCGTAAGCAACGGAGCAACCCTCGTTATCCAGATGTCAGGTGACAAGGTATCATCAATTCAGTATCACGAAGTTGGTGAGAACTAATAACTAAAGAAAACCGCCGGTTTTAGGCCGGCGGTCTTTTTTTATTATTCTTCTGTAGCACTTTTGTTTGCTACAATCTGATTCATTTCCCTCAGGAGGTCTTCCCAGGCTGTTTTCTTTTCAGTGTCATTGAAAATCTCATGTCTCTGTCCGGGATAGATCACATAAGAAACATCCGTGTAGCCCTGCTTCTTGTAATTGGCAACGGATTTCATAAACTTCTGGCGGTTGCCCATACATGGGTCGTCGCCACCTGACATGAAGCGGATAGGTACATTCAGGTTCTTCTTGATCCAGCTGCTGGAGCCGTAAGTGGTTTCCATGAGATCCATCAGGGTATCGAAACCGTTAAGAGTGAAAATAAAGCCGCATTTTGGGTCTTTTTCGTATTTTTCGTATACGGCCGGATCATTTGCCAGCCATGCGAAATCAGAGCCTTCTTTCTTGAATGGCTTAGCGAAAGGACCATTGCAGAGGTTGTTGATGAATTTTGAGCGGTAGTACTCACCTTTGAAAGCCTGCACCAGTTTAATAAGCAGCTTAGCTACACCTTTGGCGCCGTTATCTGACGGCATGCCGCTCAGGAACAGACCATCGATAAAGTTATCATATTTCTTGAAATATGATGTGGCGATCAGCGTGCCCATACTGTGACCGAGCAGCATATAAGGAAGGTCTTTATATTTGTCTTTAACATACAGGGTGATCTCCTGAACGTCGCCTACCAGATGCGCAACAGCATTGTCTCCGAAGAATCCCAGCTCATTTTCCTGACGGATATTGTCGCCATGGCCTCTTAAGTCGCTGGTGATGACGACGTAGCCGTTTGAAGCCAGGAAGTTGGCCAGGTCGGCATAACGTTTCTGATGCTCACACATTCCGTGAACGATCTGAAGAACACCGATTACAGGAAAGCCTTCCTGTGGTTCGTATATGATTGAATGTTCCAGTGAAATTTTCATTTTGTCCTCCTTATATTATCCAAAAGAGTATCGGGAACCATTAAATTGCCCTTGCCGGTTCCCATATCTATAGCAGGCTTATTCATTCCGTGATAATCAGAACCGCCTGTGATAAACATGTCTAATTTGCGCGCATAATCCTTGAACTTAACTTCATCGTTAAAAGTATTCTCGGAGTAGAGCGCTTCAATACCGTGAATGCCGATCACCTTTGCGTAATGGAACAGTTCATAGTATTCATCATTGCTGAAGCCATACTTAACGGGATGGGCTATAACCGAAACTCCTCCGACAGAAGCTATCAGGTCAGCTGCCTCTTCAATGGAAATCTTGAAACTAGGAATGAAGCATGGACATGTGCGTCCGATATACTTATCGAATGCTTCCTTATGGTCTCTTACATATCCCTTCTCAGCCATCAGATCAGCGATATTAGCCCTATTGATGTTGATGCTGCTGTGACGGGAGAGCAGTTCATCCATAGTGATATTGAAACCCTGTTTCTGAAGCAGCTCGCACATCTTGTAATTGCGGTTGGTGCGCATCATGCTGATCTCTTCAAGCCTGGCAACGAAATCCGGATTATTATGGTCAATAAAATAACCAAGAACATGGATATTATGGTCGTCCCATAATGATGTCAGCTCAACACCGGGTATTACTGTTACCGGGAGGTATTCTGCTGTGATCAGTGCAGGGCCTACGCCCTTGACTGTGTCATGGTCTGTCAGGGCAAAGGCACTCAGACCTTTCTCACAGGCATATTGAACCAGCTCCCTGGGAGGCATCGTTCCGTCAGATTCAGTTGAATGAACATGAAGGTCGATATAACCCATCAGTCATCAGCCTCCTCAGTTTCGGAAACATTATAAACGTGACGTTTTCTGGCAGCTACATCAGCTTCAAGGTATTCGTCGTATGTGGTGATCTTGTCAATCAGCTTGCCGTCAACGATTTCCATGATCCTGTTGGCCGTGGTCTGTACAAACTGATGGTCACGGCAGGAGAAGAGTATTACGCCCGGGAATTTGATCAGGCCGTTATTAAGGGCAGTAATCGATTCCATATCAAGGTGGTCAGTAGGCTCGTTGAGAATAAGCACGTTTGAACCCATGATCATCATTTTTGAAAGCAGGCATCTGACTCTTTCGCCACCGGACAGGACCCTGAGCTTTTTAACTCCGTCTTCACCGGTAAATAACATACGTCCCAGGAAACCCCTGACATATGTTGCGTCTTTGATCTCTGAGAAGCCGGTGAGCCACTCGGCGATTGTCAGATCGGTGTCAAATTCCTGATTATAATCCCTTGGGAAGTATGCTCTGGATGTGGTAACACCCCATTTGAAAGTGCCTGAGTCAGGAGTATCCAGATCCATAAGGATATTAAACAAAGTGTTCTTAGCCAGCTCATTCGCGCCAACGAAAGCAACTTTGTCGTCATGTCCCAAAGTAAATGAAATATTGTCAAGAACCTTTACGCCGTCAATGGTCTTGGACAGGTTTTCAACCTGAAGGACCTCATTGCCGATGGTGCGGTTAGGTCTGAAATCAATAAACGGATATTTACGGCTGGAAGGACGGATTTCATCCAGCTCAATCTTCTCAAGGGCTCTCTTACGTGAAGTAGCCTGCTTAGCTTTGGACGCGTTGGCAGAGAACTTCTGGATGAATTCCTGGAGCTCTTTGATCTTTTCTTCTTTCTTTTTGTTGGCTTCCTTCATCTGCTTGATGATCAGGGCGCTGGATTCAACCCAGAAATCATAGTTTCCGGCATAGAGCTGGATCTTGCCATAGTCGATGTCAGCTATCTGTGTGCAGACCTTGTTCAGGAAATATCTGTCATGGGATACAACGATGACAGTATTGTCAAAGTTGATGAGGAATTCCTCAAGCCAGTTGATGGCATCCAGATCCAGGTGGTTGGTAGGCTCATCGAGCAGCAGAATGTCAGGATTGCCGAATAAAGCACGAGCCAGCAGAACCTTTACCTTCAGCGGGCCGGGCAGGTCTCTCATAACAGAATAATGCAGGTCTGTATCAACACCCAGGCCGTTGAGAAGGGTAGCAGCATCGCTTTCTGCTTCCCATCCGTCCATTTCAGCAAACTCAGTTTCCAGCTCGCTGGCTTTGATGCCGTCTTCTTCTGTGAAAGGATCTTTGGCATAGAGAGCCTCTTTCTCCTTCATGATCTCATAGAGTCTGGCATTGCCCTGGATAACAGTGTCAAGCACGGTTAAATCATCATACTTGAAGTGATCCTGCTCCAGGAAGGACAGACGCTGTCCGGGAGTGATGGTTACGTCACCCTTGGAAGGTTCTAACTGTCCTGTAAGTATCTTAAGGAATGTGGATTTGCCGGCTCCGTTGGCGCCGATCAGGCCATAGCACTGGCCCTCCACAAATTTGATGTTAACATCTTCAAATAAAGCTTTCTTGCCGATCCTTAATGTTACATTGTTAGCACTTATCATCTTATGAATTCCTTTTTTATAAAATTGATTGTATTGATGGCTGCCTCTTTAAGGGCGCCTTTATTAATTAATTCATCGCAGTTTTCACCGAGAAATTCCTTTTCGATATATGAAACCCTCTTTTTGAAACCGCATTCCAGGAAGCCGTGGGGCATTCCCGGATTAAATATTTCACTGACATTTATGCCTGCCAGACGGAGTCTTTCTTCAAAAATTCGGCCTTCTTTGGTCAGATTATCATTTTCTGAGAAAACCATTATCGTGTTAGGCAGACCGGTAAGCATCTCATCAGTGGCATAGAATGGAGATGCGAAAGGTTCTTTCCGGTCAGGCTCTGCGCAGTGCAGGTCATTCATGACTCTGGTCCTGATGCCGCTGAACGTCCCCCAGCCCTTATCAGCGGGGTCTGTATAAAGGTCGAGCAGAGGATAGACCAGTATCTGATTGTCCGGACGGAACGATCGGTCACGCGCTGCCATCAGGCTGACGCACAGAGCCAGATTGCCTCCGGCAGACTGTCCCATTACGGATATATGCTCTGGATCAAATCCGAAATCCTCAGGATGAGATGCCAGATACAGAGCACTTTCGTAGGAATCTGCCAGGGAATCTCTCCATGTATATGACGGGCTCTGACGGTATCCTATGGCTGCTACATTAACGTCCAGTCTCCGGGTGATTTCAGGCCAGAGAGTATCATCCAGTGCACATCCCCCATATAGGAAACCGCCGCCGTGAAAGCCTATGATCAGAGGCGCATTCTGAGAAGGAGCAGAGTAATAAACAATCTCTATCTCACGTCCCGCAAGCGGCAGGATAACGCGCTGCCCGCTGACCTTGACCATGCTGTTGGCAGCCCTGATCAGTCTGGCATTATTTAATGCGGTTTCCAATGCTTTATTGTATTCTTCAGAATATCCGTCAATCATTACTTCACCAGCACATAATTATACATAATAATAGTATCATTTTAAACTTTGATAGTCAAAGGGATTAGTGGTATCATATGCGTGATATATTATTAATTAAGCAGGTGTTTATGAAGAAAATCATTTTAGCGTCACAATCCCCGAGACGCAGGGAATTATTAAATCTTGTAAGGCTGGATTTTGAAGTGATCCCGTCTGACTGCGATGAGAAGGCTAGGGCTGATTCTCCTGAGGAGCTGGTTAAGATGCTTTCTAAACTCAAATGCAGCGATGTGGCAGGCAGGATAATCAGGAAAGAAGTGTTACCTGAAACAGCTTCATCTGATGGTTATTACGTAATCGGTTCTGACACGATAGTAGTATTTGACGGTAATATACTGGGAAAGCCGCAGGATGGTTCAGATGCCTTCAGAATGCTTAAGATGCTTTCAGGCAATACCCATTCGGTCTTCACAGGAGTTACTGTTATTGATACCAAGACCGGCAAGGGAAAGACCTTTTATGAGAAAACTGACGTGAAATTCATAGATGCCGATGATGAGGAGATCAGAGCTTATGTAGCAACGGGAGAGCCTATGGACAAGGCCGGCGCATACGGCGTTCAAGGGCTTGGCGCATTCCTGGTTGAAAAGATTAACGGGGATTATTTCACTGTTGTCGGATTGCCTTTATCAAGGCTTTTAAGAGTGCTGAAAGCATTTGATAAGGAGAATCGTTAAGTTTTCTACTATATTGTTAAGTTTTCTACTATTAGCCGTTGACTGATAGTAGAAACAACGATATAATTAATAACATGAAACAGAGTAAAACAATTTCCAAAGCAGTTATTTCCAGGCTTCCTAAGTATTACAGGTGTCTCAGGGAATTATTAAACCAGAATATCGAGCGCGTTTCTTCTGAAGAACTCAGCGCGATAATGAAGACTACCGCATCTCAGGTCAGACAGGATCTTAATCATTTCGGCGGCTTTGGCCAGCAGGGCTATGGCTATAATGTCGAAAATCTCTATAACGAAATCGGTAAAATCCTCGGTGTGGAAAAACCTCATAAATTAATACTTATTGGTGCCGGCAACTTGGGCAGGGCACTCTTTAAGTTCCAAAATTTCCGTGAGAACGGTTTCATTTTCTGCAATATTTTTGACGCGGATACGAAGCTCCAGGGCAAATCTGTCAACGGTATTCCGATAAGCGACGTAAAAACGCTGCCGCAATATCTGGCTGAAAACGACATTGATATCGCAGTAATCTGCGTTCCGACCGAAGCTGCCAGAAGCATCGCTATGGATGTATATGATCTGGGAATCAGGAATTTTATCAATTTCGCGCATACAGATCTGAAACTGCCGGATGATGCCATAGTTAAGAATATCCACATCCTGGATTCCATGCTGGAACTATCTTACAGCATCAGCACTAAAAAGAACGAGGACCTGAAATGATTTCTAAGATTACAGATATTAATCAGGTTGATAAATACTGGCGCCTATATGCCGATATAGACCTGGATGCCATCAGGTACAATATTTCATCACTTCAGAAAAAAATTGCTGAAAACAGCCTGATATGCGCCGTTATTAAGGCGGACGGCTATGGTCATGGCGCAATTCCTATTGCCAGGAACATATCAGACCTGGTCGATTATTATGCTGTGGCTACACTTGGCGAAGCAGTAAGCCTTGCAACCGGCATTGAAGAAGAAAAGCCCATCCTGATCTTAGGTTACACACACCATAAAACAGTTGAACTGCTTGACAATACCGGCAGCATCAGGTTTACCGTTTTTGACTATGAAACTGCTAAGAGGTATTCGGATATCGCACTTAAGTCAGGTTCAACTATCAAGATCCACATCAAGATAGATACAGGCATGAGCAGGATCGGATTCTTTGATAATGAGGACAGCGTCAGGGAGATTAAAAGGATCAGCAGGCTGAAAGGCGTTGAGATCGAAGGTATTTTCACTCACTTCTTCGGCGCTGATGAAGCTGACAGGACCAGCGCTATGAAACCGCTTGCGAGGTTCGTGGAGTTCTGCGATAAACTGGAAGAAAACGGCATTAATATACCGATCAAGCATTGCTCAAACAGCGCCGCGTCCACAGTTCTGCCGGCAGCTAATATGGATATGGTCAGATTGGGTGTATCCATTTATGGAATGTATCCGTCGGATGATGTTCATCAGGTGAAGCTGAAACCGGCCATGTCCCTTAAGAGCCATGTGGTAATGGTGAAGACCATTGAAAAGGGTACCAGCATTGGCTATGGCGGCACATTTACGGCGGACAAAGCGATGAAGATCGCGACTATTCCGGCAGGTTATGCTGACGGATATATGAGAAGCCTTTCCAATAAAGGTTATGTGCTGATCAAAGGTCAGAAGGCGCCTATAGTGGGCAGGATCTGCATGGATCAGTTCATGGTGGATGTGTCAGAGATTGAGAATGTCAGAAGGGGAGACGAAGTCGTTTTGATCGGCAGACAAAAGGGCGCCGTGATCACGATCGAAGAGATTGCTAATCTGGCAGGATCGTTTAATTATGAGTTTGCATGCGATATCAGCAAGCGTGTCCCAAGAAGGTTTTACCGGGACAAAAAGATTATTCTGGTTCAGGACCATTTCTTAGAGCATATTGATTAAATAAGCAGAAAATGTTAATATTTATTGATAATACATTAAAGGAGTTTTTTTATGGAAGAAGGCAGTCACGCGGGATTTTTTTCAAAATTGTTCAGATCAAAGTCTGAAGACAATGTTGAAGAAGAAATAGTGTCCATGCTCAATGAGGGACAGGATCAGGGCGTTATCCTTGAGAGCGAGGCGGAAATGATCACTAATATTTTCGACCTGGATGAAACTGATGCCTCAGAGATCATGACACACAGGAAGAATGTGGCAGCTATTGACGGAGAATGGACGCTTCAGCAGGCTATGGATTTCATAGTAAATGAGAATTTCTCCCGCTTTCCGGTCTACCTGGAAAACATTGACAACATCATAGGCATACTTCATATCAAGGATGCCATTACGTTCTACATGAATGAAGAGAACAGGGATAAGAGCATCAAGGATCTGGATGGACTCCTTCAGAAGGCTCATTTCATTCCTGAGACACGTAAGGTCAACTCCATCTTCAAGAACATGCAGTCTGAGAAGACTCATATGGTGATAGTAGTTGACGAGTACGGTCAGACAGCCGGTATCGTAGCCATGGAGGATATTCTGGAGGAAATCGTCGGCAATATCTTCGATGAGCACGATGAGGTTGAGTACAACATAGTTAAGATTTCTGACAACGTATACAATGTTAAGGGCTTAACGCCTCTGACCGAGATTGAGGAAGAGACCGGCGTTGTATATGATGATGAGGAAAATGATACCCTGAACGGCTATCTGGTTTCGATTCTTGACAGGATTCCGGAGGACGATGAGGGTACAGTCGTTGAGAACAACGGCGTAAATTATAAAATATTAAAGGTTGAAGACAAGACCATTTCACTGGTAAGGATGGAGATTGTTGATCGGCCAAATAATTCAGAAGAGTAAAGTGAGGTTATTATATGTCAGGACATTCAAAATTCGCTAATATTAAGCACAAAAAAGAAAAGAACGATGCAGCTAAGGGCAAGATGTTTACCATCATTGGTAAAGAAATAGCCATAGCAGTAAAGGAAGGCGGTCCGGATCCAAATAATAACTCCAAGCTCCGCGACGTTATCGCCAAGGCTAAGGCCAATAACATGCCTAATGATACCATAGACAGAGGTATCAAGAAAGCTGCAGGTGAAGGCGGCAATGTAAATTACGAAGTAATCACATACGAAGGATATGGTCCTAGCGGAATCGCCATTATTGTTGAGACCCTTACCGACAACAAGAACAGGACAGCTGCCAATGTTAAGCACGCGTTCACTAAGGGCGGCGGCAGCATCGGCACACCTGGCTGTGTTTCCTATATGTTCGACAAGAAGGGACAGATCATCGTTGACAAAGAAGAGTATGAGGCTGATCCTGATGAGTTCATGATGCTGGCACTGGATGCAGGCGCTGAAGACTTTGTTGAGGAAGATGATGCTTACACCATCTTCACAGCTCCTGATGATTTCAGTACGGTACGTGAAGCCCTTGAAAAGGAAGGCGTTCCTATCGCTGACGCTGACGTCAAGATGATCCCTCAGAATTATGTTGATCTGACCAGCGAGGATGATATTAAGAACCTTAACAGGATCCTGGATATGCTGGATGACGACGATGATGTTCAGGATGTTTTCCACAACTGGAACGAATAAAAATGGCTGTAAATGAGCATTTGATTGTGGGCGTGGAGAAACACTCCATTGCCCACAAATTGCATATAAGAAAGGGAGATTTCCTTGTTTCTGTCAATGGAGAGAAAATAAGGGATATCTTTGATTACAGATTTCTGATCGAAGACGAGTATATCGATCTCGAGATCCGCAGGGCAAACGGCAAGCTCGTCACCTTTGAAATCGAGAAGGACTTCGGTGACGACCTGGGCCTGGAATTTGACTCCAGTCTGATGGACGATTACAGATCCTGCAGCAATAAATGCATTTTCTGCTTTATTGACCAGATGCCTCCGGGAATGCGTGAAACTCTGTATTTCAAGGATGATGACTCCAGACTCTCATTCCTTCAGGGCAATTACGTTACCCTGACAAACATGAAGGAAGAGGATATCAGGCGTATTATCAGATACAGAATGGAGCCCATCAACATCTCTGTGCATGCGACTGATAAAGACCTCAGATGCAGGATGCTGAATAACCGTTTTGCGGGAGATGTACTTAGATACATTGATATGCTGCATGAGGCCGGTATTCTGATGAACGGCCAGATAGTGCTCTGCAAGGAAATAAATGACGGGGAGATGCTGGATAAGACCATTTCTGATCTGTCGAAATACGCGCCGGTTATGGAGAGCGTCTCAGTTGTTCCCGTCGGTCTTACGAAATACAGGGACGGGCTGCATCCAATGGAGCCGTTTGACAAAAATGACGCCATAAAAATAATAAAGCAAATAGAAAATTGGCAGAAAAAAATATATAATGAACATGGAATCCATTTTATCCATGCCAGCGATGAATTATATCTTCTGGCAGGTATGGATCTGCCGGAGGAGGGCCGTTATGACGGATATCTGCAGCTGGAAAACGGCGTAGGCATGCTGAGGCTCCTTGAGAGGGAATTCCATGATGAACTGTCCAGAGCTCAGACTGATGGAGATGAGATTTCCGGCAGACATCTGACCGTTGCAACAGGCAGACTGTCAGCTCCTTATGTAAAGCAGCTGGCAGATGATTTCGTTAATTTGTATGGCGGCAGGATTGATGTAATCGAGATTAAGAATAATTTCTTTGGGGAGATGATCACCGTATCCGGTCTTATCTGCGGATGTGACCTCAAGGAACAGCTGGCCGGTAAAGATTTCGGAGATGAGCTGCTGCTGCCGGTTAATATGTTCAGGAGCGGAGAGGAATACTTCCTGGACGATGTGACTAAAGACGAACTGGAAAAGTTCTTGAATGTTAAAATAAAGATAGTTCCGCGTGACGGCGCAGACCTGTTCGGTGCCTTCGCAGGCAGGGATTTTACAGATTATAGGAGACAGAATTATGAGCAAGCCGATAGTGGCGATAGTTGGCAGGCCTAATGTAGGCAAATCCACATTTTTCAATGCCATGGCTGGAGACGAAATATCTATTGTCAAGGATACACCCGGCGTAACACGTGACCGTATTTATGCTGATGTATCCTGGCTTGACATGGATTTCACTCTGGTTGATACAGGCGGTATTGAGCCGGACAGCAATGATATTATCCTGTCACAGATGCGCGACCAGGCTCAGATAGCCATTGATACAGCTGATGTCATCATCTTTATGACTGATATCAGACAGGGACTGGTAGATGCTGATGACAAGGTTGCCGACATGCTCAGACGCAGCGGCAAGCCTATCGTTCTGGCTGTCAATAAGACAGACAATTTCCAGAAACTGATGGCTGACGTTTATGAATTCTATAATCTGGGACTAGGAGATCCGATTCCTGTTTCATCAACCAATAAGCTCGGTTTTGGTGATCTGCTGGATACAGTTACCAGCTATTTTGACAGGACATATCTGGATGAAGAAGAAGACGAGCGTCCGCACATCGCTATCATCGGCAAGCCGAATGTAGGCAAGTCATCTATCGTTAACGCTCTGGCTGGTGAGAACAGAGTAATTGTATCAGACATTCCGGGA
Source organism: Lachnospiraceae bacterium (assembly GCA_017441295.1). GTDB lineage: Bacteria > Bacillota > Clostridia > Lachnospirales > Lachnospiraceae > RGIG5612. The sequence continues at coordinate 18,208 of JAFRYA010000024.1, read as the reverse complement.
ACGACCAGGGACGCCATTGATACAGTAGTCAAGCATGATGATAAAGAGTATGTCTTCATTGATACTGCAGGCCTCAGAAGAAAGTCCAAGATCAAAGAAGAATTAGAAAGATACAGCATCATCAGGGCTGTGTCTGCTGTTGAGAGAGCTGACGTCGTACTGATGGTTATCAGCGCTGAAGAAGGCGTAACAGAGCAGGATGCCAAGATTGCCGGCATTGCCCATGAAAGAGGCAAGGGCGTTATCATAGTAGTAAACAAATGGGATGCCATTGAAAAGGATGACAAGACTATTTACAGATATACTGAGAAGATCAGGCAGACCCTTTCATTCATGCCTTATGCCAGACTTCTGTTTGTTTCAGCCAAGACCGGCCAGAGACTTGACAAAGTATTTGATCTGGTTGATGTTGTAATTGAGAATCACAGCAGAAGGATCCAGACCGGCGTTATCAATGAGATCATTTCTGAGGCTACGGCTATGAACCAGCCGCCTTCAGATAAAGGCAAGCGCCTGAAGATATTCTATACCACACAGGTAGCGGTCAAGCCGCCAACATTTGTAATATTTGTCAATGACAAGGAACTGATGCATTTTTCATACATGCGTTATCTTGAAAATAAAATCAGGGAGGCCTTCGGTTTTGAAGGCACGCCAATTAAACTTTTGATCAGGGAGCGTACTAAGAAAGATTGATGGAAAGATTAATTTGCCTTGCATGTGTTGTAATTGGATATGGATTTGGTTTGTTCCAGACAGCCTATATTTACGGAAAGCATATAGGCGTTGACGTACGGAGCAAGGGAAGCGGCAACCTGGGCACCACCAATATGTTCAGGGTTCTGGGCATCCGCGCAGGCGTATCCACATTTATCGGAGATCTGTTCAAGGTTTTCATATCTGTGGCGCTGACATTTGTTGTTTTCGTACTTCTGCTTAAGTTCGACATTGCCAGATACGCGATTATGCTTTATACAGGCTTGGGCGCTGTTCTGGGACATAATTTCCCGTTCTACCTGCATTTCAAAGGAGGCAAGGGAGTTGCGGCCAGCGCGGCTGTAATAATCTGCCTGTGGGATTGGAAACTGATTGTTTTAGGAATCGTTGTATTCTTTGGAACACTGCTGATCACCCAGTATGTTTCATTGGGTTCCATGCTGCTGATGATTTTTGAATTGGCCGCATTCATAGTATTTGATCTGACGGGACTGAATTCGATCGATCCGGCATGGAGACCGGACTGCTATATCATTATGACGATCATGACCATAATGGTTCTGGTGCAGCACAGGAAGAATATTTCCCGTCTGCTTAAAGGCCAGGAAAACAAATTCGTTATCATGAGCGATAAAGAGCTTCAAAGCATTAATAAAGATACAGATTCAAAGGAGAACAAGTAATGGCTAAAGTTACTGTATTAGGTGCCGGAAGCTGGGCGTTGGGATTAAGCATTCTGCTGAGCGACAACGGACATGACGTTATTGTCTGGAGTGCTGTGGCAGATGAGATCACTATATTAAAAGAAACGGGTGAGAACCCTAAATATCTGCCGGGGGTAAAGATACCCGAGACTATTAAACTGACATGTGATCTGGAAGAAGCTGTCAAAGACAGAGACATACTTGTAATGGCTGTTGCATCCAAGTTCACCCGATCCACTGCAGCCAGATTAAAGGGTCTCATCAAAGACGGACAGATTATTGTTAATGTGGCTAAAGGCCTGGAAACAGGCACATATATGATCCTCACCGATGTTATTAAGTCTGAACTTCCTGAGGCAGATGTATACGCGCTGTCAGGACCTTCACATGCAGAGGAAGTATCCCGGAGACTGCCTACAGTTGTCACGGTAGCCGGTGAGAAACCTGAAACAGCTAAATATCTTCAGGACGTATTTTCCAGCGAGGTGTTCAGAGTCTATACCAGCAATGATGTACTGGGCATTGAGCTAGGCGGAGCGCTCAAGAATGTAATTGCTCTGGCGGCCGGTATTGCTGACGGATTGGGATATGGTGACAATATTAAGGCCGCGCTGATCACCAGAGGCATTAAGGAAATGGCCAGACTTGCTATTAAAATGGGCGCCAGAACGGAGACACTGTATGGACTGACCGGAATGGGCGATCTGATCGTTACATGCGCCAGCATGCACAGCCGCAACAGGCGCGCAGGCATTCTAATCGGACAGGGCAAATCCATGGACGAGGCCGTTAAGGAAGTAAACATGGTTGTTGAGGGCATTGTTTCAGCCCAGTCAGCCAAGGAACTGGCACTTAAATATGATGTTGAGATGCCTATAGTTTTCGAAGTAAACAAAGTGCTTTTCGAGGGCGCTTCACCGAGAGAGTCAGTAAATAACCTGATGCTCAGGGGAAAGATTGATGAATAAAGAGAAAGAATCGTTTTATATAGATAATATTACCTGGAATGATCTGGATATGGACAGGGTTGCTGCTCTGATAGATCATTCCGGTTCATCAGTCGGCAGGGAATATATTTACAGTTCCCTGCATAATTTATGTCTGGATGGTGAGCTTATTAAAGACCGAGACAGCAGGGCAGACTATTTCAGCGAAAACGGCAAGGATTTAAGCCGTTTAGAGAAGATATTTAAAGATCTGGGATTCACAAAGAAAGTATCTTTCTATGATTATATTTTCAGATTAAAGGAACTGAAGCCAAGGAGCAACGCTCTGCATTTCATACTGATCCTGCTGCTTCTTGCTGCGATCGCGCTGCTTTTTGTTTTGCCTGTAGCGGGTATTATTGCGTTAGTCGTAATCATTGCAGTTAACATAATAGTTTATTTCAGGGTTAAAGCTGAAATAGAAGGCTATTTCCAGTGTCTTAAATATCTGGTCTCCATGGTCAATGCTGCAGGCAGGATCAACAGACTGGATGTGATGAAGGCTGATGAATTCAGCAAAATACACGATGACCTGAGTGCGTCTGTCAAGTCTTTCTCAGGGCTTAAGAGGGGAGCATGGCTGCTGACAAACAGTGTATCAGGCTCACTGGTTGACGTAATACTTGATTATGTCAGAATGATCACCCATATTGACCTGATCAAGTTCAATCTTATGCGCAAAGAAGCTCTGTCTAAAGAAGATGAGATCAGACAGCTGTATAATGCTTTGGGTGAAACCGAGCTGGCAACCAGTCTGTTCAAATTCAGAAAGTCACTGAAAGCATATTGTAAACCTGAATTCAGCGGTGCCGGACTCTGTGTTAAGGGGTTATACCATCCGCTCATCACTGATCCGGTTTCGAATGACATTGATATAAAAGGTTCAGTTCTCCTGACAGGATCTAATGCATCAGGCAAGTCAACATTCCTTAAGTCCCTGGCTATTAACCAGATGCTGGCTCAGACAATTTATACCTGTATGGCTCAGGAATGCAGGACCGGATATTTCAAAGTATTATCTTCTATGGCCCTGAAGGACAACCTTCAGGATAACGAAAGCTATTTCGTTGTTGAAATCAAATCACTTAAGAGGATATTTGATGAACTGGGTGACGTTCCGCTGCTTTGCTTTATTGATGAAGTGCTCAGGGGTACTAACACAGCCGAAAGGATAGCAGCATCCAGCGAGATCCTTAAAAGCCTGTCAAAGAGCAATGCCATTATATTCGCCGCGACCCATGACATTGAGCTGACAAATATACTGAAAGATTACATGAATAATTATCATTTTTCAGAGCAGGTAGATGGCGAACAGATAACATTTGACTACAAACTCAAAGAAGGCAGTGCTGATTCAAGAAACGCGATCAAACTGCTGAAAGCTTATGGCTTTGATACAGATATTGTGGTCAATGCGGAGAAAATAGCAGATGAATACACTACATAATGTGTATTGTATTTAAAAAGAACCACAATTCTGTTTTACATTTTCTCAGTAAAGTGGTAGTATCTAGAAAAATAAATACCTTTAAGTTTGGTACAGAGATGCCGGCAAGGATTCATATATAATATATTTATTTGAGCTGCATCCTGATGCAGCTTTTTTCTTGGAGTTATTATGGGATTTAAAGCCAGTCTGATGGACGAGCAGGCAGTGTCCAGGGCATTAAAAAGAATATCACACGAGATTCTTGAGAAGAATCATGGAGCGGACAACCTTTGTCTGATCGGCATCATGCGCCGCGGCGTGCCGCTGTCCAGGATCATTGCGGACAATATTGAGGCAATAGAAGGTACGAGAGTTGACACAGGCGCATTGGATATTACTTTTTACAGGGACGATCTGACTCATGATAATCCGGATCCGGTGCTGCATCAGACTGACATACCATTTGATATTACCGGCAAGAAAATTGTACTCGTAGACGATGTTTTATATACAGGCCGTACGGCCAGGGCCGCAATGGACGCGCTGATGAGTATCGGCAGGGCAGCTTCCATTCAGCTGGCTGTGCTGGTCGACAGGGGACACAGAGAGCTTCCGATCAGAGGTGATTATGTCGGCAAGAACGTTCCAACGTCCCAGAGCGAGAGGATTTCAGTTAAGATCCCGCCGTTTGATGACAAAACAGCTGTAGAGCTGTATGAATCATAGAAATTTAATTGCAGCTGAGTATGCAATATTTTCAGGAGGAAAAGTTATGAATCTAGTTTATGATGTAAGTGACAGACCTGCGTTTGGCAAGGTGCTCGTATTTGCATTACAGCAGTTACTGGCAATTCTGGCAGCCACCATCGCCGTTCCGTCAATCGTTGGCAATGGCATGAGCCAGTCAGCAGCGCTGTTTGGTGCCGGTGTTGGTACCATCATTTATCTTCTTTTCACAAAGTTTAAGAGCCCCGTGTTCCTGGGATCATCATTCGCTTTCCTGGGATCAATGTTCGCCGCATTTGCCGGAGCTGTTTCGGTTGAAGCCGGATATGCAGGATTGATCATCGGTGCAGGTTTTGCAGGACTTGTTTATGTAATCATCGCTATTGTTATCAAAGTAGCCGGTGTACGTTGGGTTAATTATCTGATGCCTCCGGTAGTTATCGGACCTACAGTTGCGATCATCGGACTTTCACTTGCAGGTAATGCTGTCAGCGATTCACTCGCAGGCGGATTTGACGCAGACGCAGGCGCATTCGTTATGAATCCTCACATTTGGGTGGCATTTATCTGCGCTCTTGTAACACTCTTTGTTGTTATGATCTGCTCAGTATACGGCAAGAAGTTCATGAAGCTGATTCCGTTCATCATCGGTATCGCAGCTGGATATATTGTTGCTACAATCTTCACACTTATCGGCAATGCAACCGGCAATGCAGCTCTTCAGATCATCGATTTCTCCGCTTTCCAGAGCATGAAATGGATTCCTGATTTCACATTCCTGACAGCTGCAAAAGGTTTCGCTGCAGTAGACGGCAAGTATATCGCAACAATCGCTGTTGCTTATATCCCTGTTGCATTCGTTGTATTCGCTGAGCACATCGCTGACCACAAGAACCTGTCATCCATCATCGGCAAGGATCTTCTGGAAGAGCCTGGTCTGCACAGAACAATGTTTGGTGATGGTATCGGATCATTTGTAGGAGCAATCTTCGGCGGCTGCCCGAATACCACATACGGCGAGTCTGTTGGCTGTGTAGCTATCACTGGAAACGCTTCAGTAGTAACAATACTGGCCACATCGATCATCGCGATCGTCATCTCATTCTTCGGACCGTTCGTAACATTGCTTTCCACAATCCCTGGTTGTGTAATGGGCGGTGTCTGCGTAACTCTGTACGGCTTCATCGCTGTCAGCGGTCTTAAGATGCTTCAGCCTGTAGACCTGAACGACAATAGAAACTTATTCACAGCATCAACAATCTTCATCTGCGGTATCGGCGGAATGGTTCTTAAGATCGGTGCTGTAACCCTTACTGAAATTGCATGTGCACTCATCCTGGGCATTATCGTAAACCTCGTCCTTAGAGGAAGAAAGAAAAAGGATGAAAAAGCTGAATAAATAAGCTGGATTATTAATAAAAGCTGCTTCATTTGTTAATGGAGCAGCTTCTTTTATTTTGTATAAAGGCTATTAGACATACAATAAGCCGAAAGCCCTTGGTGAAGGTCATGTCCGGATAGGGACCGAGCTCAGGACTGTCTGAGCACGACTTTAGGAGTGCGAGTTCCGCACTAGAACCCGCGATTATCCGAACATGTTCTGAACCTAGTAGCTTTCGTGCCGTATGGATAATAGCCTTTATATAAAATTGATAAATGCTGATTCTATAACAAAGAAGATGCATTTATGCAATAATTTATGCATAATTTATTGACTTTTGTGTATATTTCTGCGTATAATTCCTTCTATGAAATCTTTAAGGCACGAAAAAATTATTGAATTAATAGGTGAGAAAGATATTGAAACCCAGGAGGAGCTGGCCCGACTGCTTAATGGCTGCGGATTCCAGGTCACCCAGGCTACTGTTTCCAGGGATATTCGCGAGATGCATCTGGAGAAGGTGGCCACACCGAACGGATTCAAGTACGTATATCCTGAAGAGCGCATTGAAGGATATAATAAATTCCTGAGAGTGCTCACAGATGGATTTACGAAAGCATCTTTGGCATGTAACATTGTTGTGATCAAGACCGTATCAGGAATGGCAATGGCTGTTGCTGCAGCGATTGATTCCATGGAATTTGTTGAAATTGTAGGATCTATTGCCGGTGACGATACTATCATGTGCGTCTGCGCGTCTGATCAGGATGCCAAATTATTGCTGAACAAAATATACGCTTTGGTAAAGAATAATTAAATGCTTAGAAACGTTCATATAAGAAATCTTGCACTTATTAAGGAAGCAGACATTGATTTTGAAAACGGACTCAATTGTATGACCGGTGAAACAGGTGCCGGTAAATCCATTATAATTGGGTCTGTTAATATTGCGCTCGGAGAAAAGGCTAATAGATCTATGGTCAGGAGCGGTGCAGACTCCGGTCTGGTTGAGATCCAGTTTACAGATGTCGACCAGAAGGTGATTTCAGCGCTTGAAGAGGCTGATATTACTCCGGACGGCTCAAATATAACAATTACCAGGAAGATTTCTTCTGATTCCAGTCTGGCCAAAATAAACGGCGAGACCGTCACACTTTCTAATCTTAAAAAGATCACTTCCATGCTGGTCGACATTCATGGACAGCATGATCATCAGTCCCTTTTGAATTCAAATAATCACATTATGATCCTCGACAAATTTGGCGGTGAACCTATCGCGGCTCTTAAAGAGCAGGTCAGAGGTGAATACGATCATTTCAAATCAATCAGAAGGGAATTACTGAACTATAACATGGATCAGCAGGCGCTCGAGCGTGAGAAGTCTCTGCTGGAGCATGAATTAAAAGAAATTGAGAAAGCAGCTCTTACGCCGGGTGAGGACGATGCTCTGGAAGCTGAATTTAAGAAGCTTAACAGCGCTGAAAGGATCAGCGAGTCAATTCTTAAGGCTTATAATTCAATCGAAGGCGATGGAGACAGCATACGCAATCAGCTGGCCAAGGCTATCAGAGAGGTTGCAGCTGCATTTTCAATGGATGAAAGCGTTGCAGCGTTCAGAGACACATTGATGGACCTGGATTCCATTTCCAAGGACCTGAGCCAGGATATGGAAAAATATATTAATGACAACAGGTTTGATGGCGAGAGACTGGCCTTTGTGCAGGACAGGCTTGACCAGCTAAACCGGCTTAAGAATAAATATGGTTCTACCATCGAAGAAATCCTGAAGTATTCCGATGACACAGCCAAGAAACTTAATGATTTTGAAAACTATGCTGAGTCCAAAGCGGCTCTTGAAAAGCAGCTCTATGATTCAAAAGTAAAACTGAATCAGCTGGCCCATAAGCTTTCTGATGAAAGGCATAAAACAGCTGGAGTTCTGGAGCCTATGATAATCAGGAATTTGAAAGACCTGAATTTCCTCAGCAGCGAATTCGGCATCAACTTTGAAAAGGCTGATAAGATATCAGCAAATGGTTTTGATAAAGTTGAATTCCTGATTTCCACTAATCCTGGTGAGGCTGTTAAACCGCTGGCGAAGGTGGCTTCAGGAGGCGAACTTTCCAGGATCATGCTGGCAATAAAGGCATCTGTTGCTGATAATGATGATATTCCTACGCTGATCTTTGATGAAATTGATACCGGTATCAGCGGCAAGACAGCCCAGATGGTTGCTGAAAAGCTGGAGTTCCTTAGCCATAATCATCAGATTATCTGCATCACGCATCTGCCGCAGATTGCTGCGATGGCAGATACACATTTCCAGATTCACAAGGAAGCTGTGGACGGTTCAACTATTTCGGATGTTACTAAGCTGGATGATGAAGGAATGATCGCTGAAATTGCCGGCCTGATCGGAGGGCAGGAGATTACAGAGATCACGATGAATAATGCCCGAGAGCTGAAAGAAAGGGCAGAGGCCTTTAAGAAGGACTGACCTCTGTGATGCTGCTTATATCAGTTGAGGCATACATAGAATAGTTCTTGTGATAGATAACAAAGCCAGGCATTGCTTTTGGAGGCTTCTTTAAGAACTTTTTCTGGATATAATCTATTTCAACTTTGTCATTTTCATTCGCTTTAGAGAAGTGCGCAGCCAGGCTGGCGGCTTCTTCAAATGCTTTATCTGACACTTCTTTCCCGGCGCACTTCAAGATGACGTGCGATCCGGGAATATTTTTTGCATGGAACCACCAGTCATCATTGTCAGCCACCTTGAAAGAAATATATTCATTCTGATAATTATTCTTACCTACGTAAATATCATAACCATCAGAAGAAATGAAATGCATAGGCAGGGACTTGACGGCTTTGGCTGTTTTGTGAGTGCCTTTGCTCTTAATATAGCCGCATTCTGTCATTTCGTTCTTGATATCTGAGATGTCAGCTTCATTACGCGCATTATCAATTGACAGCGAAATGGATTCCAGATGAGCAATCTCGCTTTCAGTCTGACTGATGATCTCTGTCAGGGCATTATATGTCCTTTTCAGCTTGCTGTATTTCTCATAATATTTCTTGCCGTTGTCAATTGCCGACAGTTCGGGGTCAAGAGGTATGGTTACTTCTTCATTTGTATAGAAATTGACAGTCTTAAATGATGTTGATTTAGGCTCTACAGAGTAGCCATAGGCAGTAAGCAGTTCGCCGTAGACCTTGTATTTATCACGCTTTTCAGTATCTTTGAGCTGTTTTAGCTGCAGATCATACTTTTTGTAATTCTTCGTAAGCAGATTCTGTGTAATCTGTCTGAGATCCGCGGTTTTCTGACGCATAACAGTATAGAACTGTCTCTTGCTGTAAAATCTGATCAGCATTTCAGATACAGAAGAGCAATCATCACGCTCCAGGCCAGCATTTATAGAAAGCTCCAGCACACCGAAAGACTCGGGTCTGCCGTTCTCAATAACAATGTGCGGATGGAAATCTTTGGCAGATAGTCTGTTTCTGATAGCAGCGAAAGCATCAAAGACTGCAGCCTGCTCAGTAGGTGTCATGTCGCATGTCATACGGTCAGAATCCAGTCCGGCCATATAAGCGATTTCTTCTGCCAAATCAGGGCTGAAGCCGGTGATACTTGTATAAATAGCTTTAGAAAGCTTCTGGTTCTCACCAAAAACGCTACTTAAGAATTCGTTCTTTTCAATCGTAAATGGATCGCACTTGCTGTCTGCAAAAGGGACGAAATAATCTCTGCCTGGCAGTACTTCCCTGACGGAGCTGACCAGTGAAGATACATGCTTGATGCTGTCAAGGATGCGGTCTTCTGACCTGAAAATAATATTTGAGTGCTTGCCCATGAGCTCAGCGGTCAGGATCTTCCTCTTAAGGTCTCCCATTTCATCATAATGCTCGATTTCAATATCGATGATCCTTTCAAGGGAAGGCTGAGAAACAGAGATGATGCGTCCGCCCTGAATGTGTTTCCTGAGAAACATGCAGAAAGCAGGAGCGTTCAGAGGCGCTGTAATATTCTGTTCAGCCATATAAGCTGCGGGCAGAGACGGGTTAACAGAAATAAAGAGTCTCTTGGTGACTCCGTCTTTCTTGATAGTCAGCAGCAGTTCATCTTTCTCGGGCTGTATTATCTTAGAAATGCCTCCGCCTGCCAGCTCATTATTAAGTTCGTTAACCAGCGCGCATACAACGCTTCCGTCAAATGCCATGCAATAACTATATTATATTTGAATTTTAATTTCAATGTGCTAATATGGTTCCATGAGTATTTGGGAAGTCTTAATAATCGCTGTCGGGCTGTCAATGGACGCCTTTGCCGTTGCTTTGTGCAAGGGCTTGTCCATGAAGAAGCTGAGCATTAAATATGGCATCATAATAGCTCTTTTTTTTGGTGTTTTTCAGGCGCTGATGCCGCTGATCGGATGGTTCGTCAGCAGCCGCTTTGAAAAGTACATTAAAGCGTATGATCACTGGATCGCATTTGCTTTATTACTGATCATCGGTGTTAAAATGATCATTGACGCGATTAAAGAGAGCAGACATCCGGATGAAGAGCCGGCATTCAGATTCAAAATCGGTGAGCTCTTTGTCCTGGCAGTTGCTACCAGCATTGACGCGTTGGCTGTAGGCATTACATTTGGACTCCTTGAAATCAATATTTGGTCGTCCATAAGCATTATCGGCTGCGTGACATTTGTTTTGTCATTTATTGGTGTAATAATAGGAAATTTCTTTGGCAGCCGGTTCCGCACTAAGGCTGAAATAGCAGGAGGCATAATACTCATTCTCCTGGGCGTTAAAATTTTGCTGGAACACCTGGGGATCATTAGCTTTTAGTCATATTTTCTTCACATATAATTGTTAGCATACAATAGTATTATTTTTAAGCGAGAGGGTACTATGAACGATCTTAAAATTTTAGTTGTTGATGACGAAGCCAGAATGAGGAAAATCGTTAAGGACTTCCTCGTTGCGAAAGATTATATTGTTATAGAGGCCGGTGACGGTGAGGAAGCCCTGGATATAATGTACAAGGATAACAAAATCGACCTCGTTATCCTGGACATTATGATGCCTAAAATGGACGGCTGGGAGACCTGCCGCGAGATCAGAAAGTTTTCCAAGGTCCCTATCATCATGCTGACAGCTAAAGGTGATGAAATGGACGAGCTCCTGGGATTTGAGCTGGGTATTGATGAGTATATTTCCAAACCATTCAGCCCTAAGATCCTCGTTGCCAGAATCGATGCTATCTTAAGACGTGCCAACAAACTCAATGAAGTGGATATCATTCAGGCCGGCAAGCTGGAGATCAATAAGACTTCACACATCGTTACTGTTGACGGTGAGCCTGTTGAACTGAGCTTCAAGGAGTTTGAACTGCTTTGCTATTTCGTTGAGAATAAAGGTATCGCATTGTCCCGTGAAAAGATTCTCAACAGCGTTTGGAACTACGATTATTTCGGTGATGCCAGAACAATTGACACCCATGTCAAGAAGATCCGCAGCAAGCTGGGTCCTTGCGGTGAATATATCAAGACAATATGGGGAATGGGATATAAATTCGAGGTTGATTGATCAGAAAGAGGTTTTGAATGTCTCGTTCTCTGAATGCTAAAACAGCTTTTACATTCATTATTTCAGGACTTCTGACATATTTGATATGTATCAGCCTGTGTTTTACATTTGCCAACAGTTTCTATACTAATGTTAAACAGAGAGAAATGCTGAAAGTATATGACAGCATTTCCTCTTTATATGAAAACGATGATGAAACAGATCACAGTGTCACGCTGTCAAGTATCTGTGAAGAGAACACAATCACACTGCTGATCAGGAATCCGGCAGGCAAAGTTATCTTTGCTTATGGAAACCTTATCCTGTTATCTGAAAGTCTGGATGAAGTGTTGTTCGGACAGTCTAAACAATTCAAAACTATAGCTCAGACTGATCATTTTACAGTTATTCAATCCTTTAATGACAAGAATGAAGCAGACTACCTCATTATGTGGGGCTTTATTGATAATGGCAACGCATTTATTGCCAGATCGTCATTCTCAGGATTAAGGAACAATATAAACGCTATTCTGACATTCTTCTGTTACGTATGTGCCATACTTATCATTTTCTCTTCAATCCTGATGATACTGGTCACCAGAAGGTTCGTAAAACCAATACGAAATCTGGCGACTGTTGTCCAGAAGGCCAATGAAGGTGATTATGATATCAAATATGAGACCAAATCCAAGTATAAAGATGAGCTGGGTATAATCGGTGATAATATTTATGAGCTCTCACAGAAACTGGAGAAAACCATTTCTGAGCTTAAATCCACCAACCTTAATCTGAAAAACGAATTAAAGGCAAAGACCGAGCTCGAAGAAGCCCGCAAGAAATACATGTCTGACGTTTCGCATGAACTGAAGACACCTATTGCACTGATATCCGGTTATGCTGAAGGTTTGAAGGAAGGCATCAGCGACAGCCCTGAAGACCGTGAATATTACTGCGACGTTATTATCGATGAAGCAGAGAAAATGAATCTGCTGGTTAAACGTCTCGCTACGCTGAACCAGCTTGAACAGGGTGCAGGCGAAGTCAATCTCGAGAGGTTTAATATTGTCGAAGTAATTGATGGTTTCCTGAACACTATGTCCATCGTTATTGATGAACATAAAGCAAAGATATACTTCAACAACAAGAACACAGTATATGTATGGACCGATGAGTTCCTGTTTGAAGAGGTGCTGGTAAATTATTTCAATAATGCTCTTAATCATCTCGATGACAAGAAGATTATCAGGATCAACGTTGAGCAGATTCAGGAGAATGTCCGCGTGACTGTTTTCAACTCAGGCGAAAAAATACCTGATGAGGAAATGGAGAAACTTTGGGGCAAATTCTATAAGGTTGACAAGGCCAGAACCAGGGCATACGGCGGCAGCGGATTAGGCCTGTCGATCGTTAAGGCTATTGCTGATTCTCTTGAGAGGGAATGCGGTGTATATAATACTGACGAAGGCGTTGCTTTCTGGATCGATCTGGAAGCTGCCTCAGCTGCTCAGCCGAGCGATCCTGACAAGAAGACCAAGCCGGATAAGGTCGCCAGGGTTAAACTGACTGACCTGCCTATCTGGAAGTCAACAACAAATGTATTTAATAACAGGAGGAAAAAAGATGCCTCCGATAAGTAACGACTGGCTGGAGCCATTGAGGCCCGAATTTGCGAAGCCATATTATAAACAGTTATATCTCAAAGTTTACCAGGAATATAAAACTTATAAGATATTCCCGGCAGCGGATGATATTTTTAATGCCTTCCACCTGACACCGCTTGCTAACGTCAAAGTTGTTATTCTGGGACAGGATCCTTACCACAATGACGGTCAGGCACATGGCCTGTGTTTCTCTGTTAAACCTGGTGTGGAGACACCTCCATCCCTGGTAAATATTTATAAAGAGCTGAATACAGACCTGGGATGCTACATTCCTAATAATGGCTACTTAAACAAATGGGCAGAGCAGGGAGTACTGCTGCTGAATACCGTCCTTACTGTAAGGGCTCACCAGGCGTTCTCTCACAGGGGAATCGGCTGGGAAGAATTTACTGATGCAGTTATCAGGATCGTCAATAACGTTGACAGGCCTATAGTATTTATGTTGTGGGGGAACCCTGCCAGGGCCAAGAAGTCAATGCTTACAAATCCAAATCACCTGATTCTTGAAGCAGCGCATCCGAGCCCGCTCTCGGCAGCCAGAGGATTCATGGGATGCAGACATTTTTCGAAATGTAATGAATTCCTGGTCCGTCACGGAGTTGAGCCGATTGACTGGCAAATAGAAAATATATAAAAAGATCTGCCTTTTACGGCAGATCCTTTTTTATTTATCTTTGTTCTTTAAGTTGTTTTTAGCCGTGGCCAGCATCAGTTTGATTCGGTTCAGCTGGTTTACATCACTGGCTCCCGGATCATAGTCGATAGCTACTATGTTGGCTTCCGGATGAGAATATCTCAGGTTCTTGATAACACCTTTGCCTACAACATGGTTTGGCAGACAGCCGAATGGCTGAACGCATACGATGTTAGGAACGCCTGAATTAATAAGCTCCAACATTTCTCCTGTCAGGAACCAGCCTTCACCAGACTGATTGCCGAGGGATACGAAATCCTTAGCCATATTGGCGAGGTGCCCTATCTCTGATGCAGGCACGAAGTGCTTGCTCTTTCTTAATTCTTTATTGGCCGGAGCTCTCAGGTATTCCATAAACCTGATCGCGAGAGTAGCGATACCGGCGAGGCTCCTTTTGGCGCTGTAATTATCAACCTTAAAGTAATTATTCTGGAAGCAGTAGAGCAGGAAGTCCGCCAGGTCAGGCATAACACCTTCAGCTCCTTCTTTCTCCAACAGCCTGATAATATCTTTATTTGCCATAGGCATGAACTTGACGAGGATTTCGCCGACAACGCCTACACGCGGTTTTACGACGTTGTTGCGAGGCAGGTTATCGAAATCCCTGACGATGCCTTTGATAAGCTCTTTGACTTTTCTGCGTCCGAATCTGGTCGAATAGATAGCATCAATAACCTTGGCATTCCATTTCTCATATAAGGCATCTGCTGATCCGGGCACGGCTTCGTATGGTCTGGTTGCGTAAAGAACCTTCATGAAAACATCGCCGATGACCAGAGAGTAGAGGCCTCTGAAAACAAGCGGCAGCGTAAGTTTGAAGCCTGAATTCTTCTCAATGCCGAAGCTCAGAGAGATAACGGGGATCTGTTCCATGCCAGCCTTCTTAAGCGCGCGTCGGATGAATCCGATGTAATTAGACGCACGGCAGCCGCCACCGGTCTGAGTGATCATCAGAGCGGTCTTATTAAGGTCATATTTGCCGCTTAAAAGGGCGTCCATCATCTGGCCGACAACTATTATGGATGGATAACAAGCGTCGTTATTTACGTATTTAAGGCCCGCATCTACGGATGATTTATTATCGTTGTCCAGGATTACGAAATCATATCCGGCAGTCTTGAAAGCGTGTTTAATAAGTTCAAAATGAATAGGTGACATCTGAGGAGCCAGAATAGTGTATTTAGGCTTCATTTCCTCAGTGAACTCCACACGTTCATAAGCTGATGAATGAATAGTTCTTTCAACCGGATTTTTTTTCTTTTCATTAAGGGCGCTCAGGAGAGAACGGATCCTGATCCTGGCGGCTCCGAGATTATTGACTTCGTCAATCTTTAATACTGTATATATCTTGCCTGAACCTGTAAGGATATCGTTAACAGCGTCTGTTGTAACAGCATCCAGTCCGCAGCCGAATGAGTTCAGCTGGATCAGGTTCAGATAATCAGTTGTTTTAACAAAGTTGGCAGCGCGGTAAAGTCTGGAATGGTACATCCACTGGTCAAGTACAATAAGCGGACGCTCAACTGTGCCAAGATGTGAAACAGAGTCTTCCGTGAGAACAGCCACACCATAAGAAGTAAGCAGTTCAGGAATACCGTGATTGATCTCGTTGTCCAGATGGTAGGGCCTGCCTGCCAGAACAATGCCCTGACGGTTATTGTCCTTGATCCATTTGATGACTTCTTCGCCCTTATGCTCAATATCATGTTTGAAATCTTCGAGTTCTTTCCATGCTTTCTTCGCGGCGCTGATGATCTCAATGGATGAGAAACCATATTCAATAGCGGTGAAGACCCTGACTAAACCTTCTGTAAAGGTCTTGTAATCAGTCATAGCCAGGAAAGGATGCAGGAAATCAACGTTTTTCTTCTGGAGATCTTCAACGTTATTCTTGATATTCTCAGGATATGAAGCAACTACAGGGCAGTTGAAATGGTTGTTGGCATCCGGTGTCTCCAGACGCTCATAAGCGATGCTCGGGTAGAAGATGAATTTGATATCCTGATCGATAAGCCACTGAATGTGACCATGTGCCATTTTGGCTGGGTAGCATTCTGATTCAGATGGAATGGACTCAATACCCAGTTCATAAATATGTCTGCTGGATTCAGGAGAAAGAACTACTGAATAACCGAGCTCCTTAAAGAATACAGCCCAGAACGGATAGTTCTCATACATATTCAGAACTCTTGGGATACCTACGATTCCGCGGGGAGCTTCATGAACAGGCAATGGCTCATATCCGAACAGCCTGTCATATTTGTATTTGAACAGGTTTGGAACTGAGTCGTCTTTTTTCTCTTTGCCCAGGCCCTTTTCACATCTGTTGCCGGAAATAAATCTCCTGCCGCCTGTGAAATTGTTGATAGTCAGCAGGCAGTGATTGGTACATCCCTGGCAGCGGACCAGAGAAGTCTTGTATTCCAGAGTGAGTATCTCATCAAATGAAAGCATGGAGGTCTCCTGACCTTCATATCTTTCACGGGCAATAAGAGCAGCGCCGAAAGCGCCCATAATACCGGCGATGTCAGGCCTTACGACCTCACGCCCTGTGATCTTCTCAAGAGCACGCAGAATGGAATCGTTATAGAAGGTGCCGCCCTGAACAACGATCCTGTTGCCGAGGTCCTTAGGATCAACAATCTTGATTACTTTATATAAAGCGTTTTTGATAACTGAATAGGAAAGACCTGCTGAAATTTCTGAAATGTCAGCGCCTTCCTTTTGAGCCTGCTTTACATTTGAATTCATGAAAACAGTGCATCGTGTACCGAGGTCAGTAGGCTGTTTAGCAAAGAGAGCCGCCTTGGCGAAATCCTGCACTGAATAGTTCATGGATGTAGCGAAGTTCTCAATAAATGAACCGCAGCCGGATGAACATGCCTCGTTAAGAAGCACGTTGTCGATGGCATTGTTCTTGATGCGGATATATTTCATATCCTGACCGCCGATGTCGAGAACGCAGTCAACGGAAGGGTCGAAGAACTTGGCAGCATAATAATGAGATACTGTTTCAACTTCTCCCTCATCGAGTATAAGGGCAGATTTAAGCAGTGCTTCGCCGTATCCGGTGGAGCATGAGTAAACTATCTTAACATCCTCAGGCATGATCTGCTTAAGCTCAGCGAAAGCATTGATCGTGGTAGCCAGAGGACTGCCGTTGTTATTTGAATAATATGACCAGAGCAGAGTGCCGTCCTCACCTACAATGGCTATCTTGGTAGTGGTAGAACCTGCATCTATGCCGAGGAAGCATTTGCCGTGGTAATCACGGATATCAGCCTTGGCAACGGTCGCTTTGGAATGTCTGGCCAGGAATTTATCATATTCCTCCTGATCTTTGAACAGAGGTTCCATTCTGGAAATCTCATTAGCCATCTTGATTCCATGAGCCAGCTGCTCGTACATATCTGAGATATTTACTAAATAATCCGGATCATTATTCATGGCAGCGCCGACTGCAGCGAAAAGATGAGAGTTCTCCGGATGGATGATGGCATCGCCTTCCAGCTTAAGAGTTCTGATGAAAGCATTTCTCAGCTCGGACAGGAAGTGGAGCGGACCGCCAAGGAAAGCTACATTGCCTCTGATCGGT
The DNA here is from genome assembly GCA_017441295.1 of Lachnospiraceae bacterium. GTDB lineage: Bacteria > Bacillota > Clostridia > Lachnospirales > Lachnospiraceae > RGIG5612. The sequence goes on along the minus strand of JAFRYA010000024.1, from coordinate 741 downwards.
TTACCGCATGCCAGACCTGAAATAGTCTGGTTAACAACAGCCTGGAAAATAGAAGCGGAAAGGTCTTCCCTGGTGGCGCCTTCATTGATCAAAGGCTGGATATCAGTCTTAGCGAAAACACCGCATCTGGCAGCGATAGGGTAGATGACCTTGTAATTCTTGGCATACTCATTAAGACCCGATGAATCTGTCTGAAGGAGATCTGCCATCTGGTCAATAAACGAACCTGTGCCGCCGGCGCAGATACCGTTCATTCTTTGTTCAATGCCGTTTGTGAAGTAAATGATCTTGGCATCCTCGCCGCCCAGCTCGATAGCCACGTCGGTATGAGGCGCAACTGCCTTAAGGGAAGTTGATACTGCAACAACCTCCTGTACAAACGGTGTATCGAGATGTTTGGATAATGTGAGTCCGCCGGAACCGGTGATAACCGGGGAAACCATGCATTCACCCACAACACCCATGGCATCATTGATAAGATCAGCCAGAGTCTCCTGGATATTAGCAAAGTGTCTGCGGTAATCAGAATATTTTATTTCGTTATTATCATCAAGTATTGCGACTTTAACGGTTGTAGAACCGATGTCGACACCTAATCTGTATTTATCCATAGCTTATGTATTATACACTATATAAAAGAAAATGGTTGAAAATTTTGTGATTTCTTTATTTATTATTGTTGCCATTTCATCGATGTGATATAATTCCCCACATGTTAGCGAAATTAGAAAAGAAGATCGG
>JAFRYA010000023.1 GCA_017441295.1 Lachnospiraceae bacterium | reverse complement strand
GACCGCATGCAAGGCAATCGACATTATTGCTGAATTCGCGGCTAAGGGTTCCAGACTGGCAGTATCTGACGCCGGATGCGGCGCAGCTATCTGCAAGGGCGCACTTCAGGCAGCATCACTTAATATTTTTATCAACACCAAAGGGCTGGAAGACAGAGAATTTGCTGAAGATATCAACAATAAGACTTTGGAGATGCTGAATGTATACGGCGCCAAGGCCGATGAAATATTTGAAAGTGTAAAATCAGGTCTCTGCCCATCACATTAATTTCACATCTATTTGGTTTACTTATTATGTGAATTAATGTAAAATTACCCAATATATTTTTGCTGAAAGAGGAGAGAAGAATGAGATTTCTTAAAGGCATAGGAAGGGTTTTTGCAGTACTTGGAATACTGGTAGCATTCCTTTTACTTGTTGTTATTGCAGCAATCTTCCTGCTGGAGAAAGGCCCTTCAGAATCAGCCAAGGTTCTCTTCGTACAGAGTGCGAGAGAAGCCAGCTGGTTTAAGGAAGACGGGCCTATGTCCTTCGTTCCGGAATTATTCCTTACCAAAGAAGAAGTTAAGGAAATTGTCGAAAGAGGCAAGATGAAGGAAATCGATGAAGGTGAAACCAGTGATACTGATCAGATTGTTATTAACGATGACGTCACCCAGGATATCGAGATAATTGATGTTTCAGGCGGCTCATATAAGGGCAGGCTGATGATCATCAGTGACCCATCCAGGGTTTTCCTTGGAACTGTAGGTTCTTTTGATTATGGCGAAGGCGAAAAGATCGATGAGATGATCGCGCGCTATGAGAGCAACGGTTACAGCCTTGTTGGCGGTATCAACGGAGGCGACTTCATTGACGGCGGTGTTGGTCATGTATACACTGCTATGCCTTTAGGCGCAGTCATGAGCGAAGGTGAACTCTCAGTCATTGATAATCTGGATTATTACCATATTTGCGGATTCACAGAAGAGAATAAGTTCGTAATGGGCAAGCTTTCCCTTGACGAAATCGAAGAGATGCATTTCAGAGATTTTGTTTACACAGTTCATGATACAGGTCCTTTCCTGGTAATGAATGGTGAAGCTCTGGTCAACGAGGTTCCTGATACTGCCACATACGGCGGCGGCAAGAACCCGCGTACAGCTATCGGACAGCGTAAGGACGGAGCAGTGCTCATGCTGACCGTTGACGGCAGACAGGCCAATTCTTTAGGAGCTTCATTCGTGGAGCTGGCCAATATCATGCTGGAGTACGGCGCATATAACGCATGCGCTATGGACGGCGGAACATCTACCCAGATGTTCTACCAAGGCGAACTTATCAGTAATCCTTATTCAGCATACGGCGTCAGAAAATGCCCGACAGGATGGCTTATCAGAGAATAAAGACAGACAGGTGATTTGATGGAAAATTCTAAGAGACCAAAAGTTCAGAATATGAATGATTTCGTAAACGCGGCTCAGAATGAGCATCCTGATGAAACCACCAGGATAGCTTCCGCAGCGGTTACCAGATCAAATACAGATACAGCAGCTAAAACTGTTTCAGCAGCAGCTTCTAATTCTGCTCCTGCCGCAAAGGCACAGCAGAGTCAGGCAGCTGCTGTCAGCAGCGCGGAGAGACAGAGACGTTCACAGCATGTGGCTACAGGCATGAGGTCTTCAGCCAGAAGCTCTCAGCAGCTTTCATCCGGATCCAGGATGCAGACTGTAAAGGTCAGCAGAAATGCTCAGGGGCAGAACGTAGTTTCCAGACCTCAGCAAAGACCACAGCAGAAGCCTCAGCAAGGTACTCAGGCCAGAGTTCAGCGTACACAGCAGCCTCAGAGAGAACAGCAATCTCAGAGAGAGCAGCGCGAACAGGCACAGGCTCCAATGAGAAAGGGTGCTGCATCATCCAGGAAGTACACCGATATCCGTGAGGAAAGAAGAGCTAAACTGGCAGCTGAAAGTAAAAAGCAGGTACAGAGCGGCAAGAAGAAAATGGGCAAATGGGGCAAATTCCTCATCATTTTAAGTGCCGCATTGCTTTTAATACTTATTATTGGATGCATTATATTTAACTCATTCCTTAAGTCATACGAAGACGGTCAGCATTCAAATGTAGCCGCTTCAGTAGTTAAGGAGTTTTCTTCAACTGATTCATTAACGTCTTATCTGAAGAAGAATTCAGACAAGATCAACTGTCTGGAAGACTTTGACAACCTGGTTACAGATTATGCTGCCAGCCTGGAAGGCAAGAAGATTTCTTATGTTTACGATGCTGCTTCTACAGCGGACGCGCCTCGTTATAACATTACCGCAGATGGCACTTTAGTCGGCAAGGTCACTATGGAAAAGGATGGCAAGGGAGCATTCGGACTGACCAAATGGAAGGTTGGTAAGCTCGACATTACCAGCTTTATCCCGGGCGCTAAGTCATATAATATTTTAGTTCCTGAAGGCTCAACCGTTACCGTTAACGGCACACAGCTGGACGAGAGCTATATTACAGGCGAAGGCATTCCTGAGGTTCTCAAAGGTTCTGTTCAGTTTATAAAGAATCCGCCTTCATTTACCACATATACTGTCAGCGGATTCACCAGAACCCCGGAAGTTTCCGCAGTGGATGCATCCGGCAGTTCAATCAAACTGGCTGAGTCTGATAGTACCTTTATGGCAGGTCAGGCAGCTGATCAGGCATTTGTTGATGAAGTTAAACCTTTATGCGAGAGGGGACTTGAAAGCTGGGCTACATACTTCATTTATATGAGCCACAACCTGGATTTATATATACTTAAAGACAGTGAAGTATATAAATTCATTTTCGGTGGTGACGATTACGATCCGATCAACCCATGGCTGTATAACTGGGAACAGATCGTAGATTATAATTTCAGTGAATTTGAAGTTTCTAACATTGTTAAATACACCGATGACTGCTTCGCATGTGATGTCAAGTATCATCTTGATATTACTTTCTCAGATCCGGGAATGAGCGACAACAATCAGGGCACCGATGCTACCTGGGTATGGGTGGCAGACGGCGATTCCTGGTCAATAGCTGACGTTATTTATCATTAAACAAATAACTAAAATGCCACAGGTGAACTGTGGCATTTTTTATGAAAAAGGGAGCAAAATGGAACCTATTAACAAAGAAGATTACGACGAACCAAGATGTGTTATCTGTGATCCTGTCACAGGTATGCCGGCAGGCGGCGGCAGCATTAATATGCAGCGTGTGGTTGAGAAACTCGATGAGCATATGTCCACAAAGGACTTTGCCGGAGCTGAGAGACACCTGAAATACTGGCTGGCAGAGGCACAGAGCCTGCGCGACCTGAAGGGAGAATTCGCTGTCAGGAATGAAATGATGGGATTTTACCGCAAGATCGGCAAAAAGGAAGAAGCCTTCGAAAGCCTGAATGAAGCTATAAAACTGATCGACAGGATAGGCTATGCAGGCAGCAACAGCAGCGGCACGTGCTACGTTAACTGTGGTACTGTATGCGAGAATTTCGGACAATTCGAAGATGCCCTCGTTTATTTCGGCAAGGCACGTGAAGTCTATGAGAAAAACCTGACGGAAGATGACCAGAGACTGGCCGGGCTCTATAACAATATGGCTCAGGTCTATGTAAATATGGATAATTTCCGTGAGGCGGATG
>JAFRYA010000022.1 GCA_017441295.1 Lachnospiraceae bacterium | reverse complement strand
GCCTGCAGATGATTCTCAAGGAAAGCGATCAGCATTCTTGGCGGAGCAACAACTGTATTATTAAGAGTATGAGCCAGATATCTGCCGTCTTTGCCCTTAACCCTGATCATAAGTCTTCTGGCCTGAGCATCGCCGAGGTTTGAACAGCTGCCAACCTCGAAATACTTCTGCTGGCGCGGTGACCATGCTTCAACATCGCATGATTTAACCTTCAGGTCTGCTAAGTCTCCTGAGCAGCACTCAAGGGTTCTGACCGGGATTTCCATTGAACGGAACAGGTCTACAGTATTCTGCCACAGTCTGTCATACCAGATCTTGCTCTCTTCCGGCTTGCAGACAACGATCATTTCCTGCTTCTCGAACTGGTGGATACGGTATACGCCTCTTTCCTCCAGGCCATGAGCGCCCTTGTCCTTTCTGAAGCAAGGAGAATAGCTGGTCATGGTGATCGGGAGCTGCTCCTCATCGATGATCTGATCAATGAACTTGCCGATCATTGAATGCTCGCTGGTGCCGATGAGATAGAGGTCTTCTCCTTCAATCTTGTACATCATGGCGTCCATTTCAGCGAAGCTCATAACGCCTGTAACAACGTTGCTGCGGATCATGAACGGAGGCACGCAGTAAGTAAAGCCTCTGTCGATCATGAAATCCCTGGCATACGCGATAACCGCGCTGTGAAGTCTGGCGATGTCGCCCATCAGATAGTAGAAACCATTGCCTGATACTCTGTGCGCTGAATCCAGATCAATGCCATTGAAGCTTTCCATAATGTCTGTATGGTATGGAATCTCGTAGTCCGGAACTACAGGCTCGCCGAATCTCTCTATTTCAACGTTTTCACTGTCATCTTTGCCAACAGGAACAGATGGATCGATCATCTGAGGGATGACCATCATCTTCTCTTTGAGCTCAGCCTCAACTTCCTTTTCACGGGCTGACAGCTCATCGATCCTGGCGTTGTCTCTGGCAACCTCCGCCTTGACTTTCTCAGCCTCATCCTTAAGACCCTGGCCCATCAGCTTGCCGATTTCTTTGGAAATCTTGTTTTTATTGGCTCTCAGAGCTTCAACTTCCGCTTTGATATCTCTGTTTTCCCTGTCGAGGGCGATAACTTCGTCAACCAGCGGGAGTTTAGCGTCCTGGTATTTCTTTCTGATATTTTCTTTTACAGCTTCAGCGTTTTCCCTTACAAATTTAATGTCTAACATTTTTTCCCCTTTTTGCTTCTGTTAAAGCTTTTTCTTCTTCGCCGCCGAGCGGAATGTCGCATCTGCCCTGGCTGATTTCCTTAACATATACGTAACTGCCTTCGCGGCTGTTCATGACGTTCATTACGTAGCCGTTGTCCTTTTCATTAAGGAGTGCCATCGCAAAACTTAAATTGCCGCCGTTTTCGGTAAAGGCGTTATATTTCACGATTCCCATCTTCTGGTAGGTGCCCTGGAGCCTGGAATAAATATCCCTGATGGCTCTTTCGTTCTCCAGATTGTGGTCTTCGAGAGCAGAAATCCTGGAAAACCTGTCGTTCAGGGCTGCCTCCAGATCACTTCCGTCCTGGCCAACCAGGAATCTATCCAGACGTTCCTTCTGTTCTCTCAGTTTCCTGAAGAGAATTACTACCAAAACGATCAGTGCCACACAGATAACTGCCAGTATGATCAAATAAATGAACGGATTATCCAACTGCCGTTTCCTCCTTTGCCTTATTTGTTAATAAGGTTAAGTATGCGGTCCAGGTCTTCCTCTGAGAAATAACTGATCTCGATTATGCCCTTTCCCTTTTCTTTCTGGTTTATCTTTACCTTGGTTCCAAGGAAATCGCCTATCTGCTTTTCCAGATCTTTATACAGGAAATCGTTTTTGACCTTCTTAGGCGGTGCCTGCTTAGCCGGCTGGTTAAGCCTTTTAACCAGATCCTCTGTCTGTCTGACGCTTAAATTCCTGTCTACGATCTCTTTCGCCGCGACACACCGGAGTTCTTCACTTTCAAGTCCCAGTAATGCTCTCGCATGACCTGCGCTGAGTTCTCCGGAAATGACCATATTCTGCACGTCCTCACCCAGCTTCAAGAGCCTCATGGAGTTAGTAACTGCCGTTCTGCTCTTGGAAACCTTCTGAGCCACTTCTTCCTGTGTCAGGTTAAAGTCGTCGATCAGCTTCTTGTAGCCCATTGCCTCGTCGATCGGGTTCAGGTCTTCCCTCTGAATGTTCTCAATGAGGGAAATAGCCGCGATCTCATTCTCGGAGTAATCCCTGATAACTACAGGGACTTCCTTGAGGCCTGCCTTCTTGGCAGCTCTCCATCTTCTCTCGCCGGCGATGATCTCGTAGAAATCATCCTTCTTGCAGACTACCAGCGGCTGAATGATGCCGTATTGCTTGATGGAATCAGCGAGTTCTTCGAGGGATGCCTCGTCAAACTGCTTTCTGGGCTGGTTTCTATTCGGTTCAATCATGGAAATCTTAAGGAGAACCTGCTCCTCGTTTGCGTCTGCTGCTACTTCTTCAGGGATCAGCAGATCGATTCCCTTTCCAAGTCCTGGTTTGATCTTTGCCATTTTGTGCTCCTTGCTACTGTTTGCGGGCAATTACTTCCATTGCCAATAATCTGTAACTGTCTGCGCCGGTAGATGTAGGCGCGTAAGCCGTGATCGGCATTCCGTGGCTCGGCGCTTCGGCCAGCCTGACGTTTCTCGGAATAATGGTTTTGTATATGTTTTCTTTCAGGTTTTTCCTGACGTTTTCAACTACCTGAACGGAGAGATTGGTTCTGGCGTCGTACATCGTGAATACTATGCCTTCCAGCCTCAGGTCCGGATTCAGCCTCTTTCTCACCAGACTGACAGTCTGGAGAAGCTGTGACAGGCCTTCCAGAGCGTAATATTCGCATTGGATCGGAACCAGCACGGTGTCAGCTGCTGCCAGAGCATTGACAGTCAGCATGTTCAGGGACGGAGGACAGTCAATAACGACGAAATCGTAATCCTTCTTGACCGGCTCGAGAATATTCCTGAGGAGATATTCCCTTCTCTCCATGTCCAGCAGCTCAATTTCGGCTCCGGACAGGTTGATGTTGGCCGGCAGAAGCCAAAGATTATCGTATTCGGTTTTAATGAGGCACTGGTTGTAGTCTGTGGTTCCCAGAAACAGCTCATATATCGTGTTTTTCAGGGATCTTTTGTCAACTCCGACACCGCTGGTGGAATTACCCTGCGGATCCAGGTCGATCAAAAGCACCTTTTGGCCTGCTTCAGCCAGTGCTGCTGACAAATTGATGGTGGTAGTTGTCTTTCCGACACCGCCCTTCTGATTTGCCACTGCTATAATACGTCCCATTTACTTCTCCGTTTAAAATAATTTGTATGGCATTTTATCATAAAAGACCGTTAATATCTACTGTATTTTTCCACAAAATGTTTCACGTGAAACGTTTTTCAGGCCTATTCCTTTCTGGAAGTTGCGGGAATCCCATTTTTATACTATAATTACTATACTCTAAACAATTTTGGAGGTAATTATGAAATCAAGCAATCCGATTTGGACTATAATAAAGATTCTTCTCAAGATTCATTTGATAATCGCCGGTATAAATACTCTGTTCGCGTACAGAGAGGAGCGTTTCGAAAAGGGAGACCTCGAAAACGGCCATATTTACAGATGGAAACAGGGCAAAATCTACTATCACCGCAGGGGAACCGGTTCTCCTGTACTGCTGATCCACGGTCTGGACGCTTCAGACTCCGGCAGAGACCTGGATACCCTGTCAAAAGCTCTTTCCACAAAGCATACAGTTTACACTATCGACCTGCTCGGCTTTGGTCTTTCAGACAAGCCATGGATCACATATACCAATTATCTTTATGTGCTGCTGATTCAGGACTTCATTAAGGACGTAATCGGCGATATTACTGATGTTTTCGGCTTTGAAGGCTCATGCCTGTCACTTCTGCAGGCGCGCAGAATGGATGATTCCAAGATGGGCAGGGTCGTTATCATAAATCCTCGCTATGAGGAGAATTTCAACGTTCCTAAGGTTCTCGCCCTAAGATTAAAGGGCCTTATCGACTTCCCGCTTTATGGAACATTTATTTACAATATGTACAGCCTGACCTGCCGCACCCCTCTGAACAGAGACGGCAGACATGTATTTGCCAGCAGGCTCACAGGACATCTGGAGTCATCTCTGGCAGGCCACGAAGACCTCATTGACGATGAGGTCAAAGTAATAAAGACCACGGGTGAAGACGTGGTCACTTACGGAGACTTAAATACAGCCCTTTATTAATTCTTAATCGGGGATTTTGATGGTTTTCCCGGGCGGCGCGGATATTTATCCGGCGTCGCCTTTATTTTTTTTATAAAGATCAGACTTCTGGAAATTTCCGAATCAGGCAGGCTGAAAGTCTTAATATCAGCCTCTTCTCCTCCCAGCACATTGACAGCAGCCGCAGCTTCGTCCATTTCACTCCTGAAATCGCCTGATTTATAGAGAATGCAGTATCCGCCGAGTTTAACCAGCGGCAGACAGTATTCGAGCAGAACGCTCATATTGGCAACAGCCCTGGAAACGCAGAAATCAAAGTTTTCTCTGTATTCTGTCCTGGCAAATTCTTCTGCGCGGGCAGCTATCCCGCGTGTATTTGCCAGTCCCAGCTCATTTATTACCTGATTTACAAATTCAATACGCTTGTTCAGGGAATCCAGCAGCACGAACCGTGCCTCAGGAAAGGCTATTTTAAGCGGAATTCCGGGAAATCCGGCGCCTGTACCCAGATCTACCAGACTGAAATCATCGCCCGCCAGTTCCTTTATATATGGCGCGCTTTCAAGAGAATCAATGAAATGTTTGGCCGCCATCTCGCTTTCATCCGTGATGGCGGTCAGATTCATCTGTTTATTCGTCTCAATCACCATTTCGCCAAAGCGCGCAAACTGTGCGGTCTGGCTGTCTGAGAGTTCTATGTTGTTTTCTCTGGCAAATGCCTCTAATCTGCTTAAATCCATTTTATTTGTTTCCGCTCAAATATATCAGTAAAACTGCGATATCCGCCGGCGTTACGCCTGAAATCCTGGATGCCTGGCCGATTGAGCGCGGCTTGAACATGTCCAGCTTCTGTCCGGCCTCCAGACGGAGTCCTTTGATGCTCTTGTAATCAATATCTTCGCTCAGGAGCCTGCCTTCCACACGTTTGAAGTTCTCAACCTGCTTTTCCTGGCGCGCGATGTAGCCTTCGTACTTGATTTCGATGTTGATCTGCTCAATTATATCCTGCGGCAGATCTTCCCACTCGGGATCAAGTGATTTTAATTTCTCATAATCCAGTTCCGGACGGCTGATCAACTCTGCCAGGTTGCTGCCGGTCTTGAGCGATGAGCTGCCCCACTGCGCCAAAACAGTCTGAGTGGCCTGATTTGCGCCAATAAGCACATTTTTGAGTCTTTCTACCGTCTCAGCGATCTTTTTCTTTTTATATTTTACGTATTCGTATCTTTCATCGTCTATCAGACCAACTTCGTGGCCGATTTCTGATAATCTCAGATCAGCATTGTCCTGTCTGAGGAGCAGCCTGTATTCCGCGCGGCTGGTCATCATTCTGTAAGGCTCTGTGTTCTCCTTAGTGATCAGGTCATCAATGAGGACGCCTATGTATGCCTGGGATCTGTCCAAAATGATGCTTTCCTTGCCCTGGAGCTTTCTGGCGGCATTGATGCCGGCCATCAGACCCTGAGCCGCTGCCTCTTCATAACCTGAGCTGCCGTTCAGCTGTCCTGCGCTGAAAAGGCCGGAAATATGCTTAAATTCAAGGTTTGCCTTAATTTGGTTGGCGTTTACGCAGTCGTATTCGATGGCATAAGCGTTTCTGACGATGCGCACATTCTCCAGACCGGGCAGGGTCTTGTACATTTCGTACTGAACGTCCTCCGGCAGAGAAGAGCTCATTCCTGACAGATACATTTCGTTCGTGTAATTGCCTTCAGGTTCAATAAAGATCTGATGTTTCTCTTTGTCCGGGAATTTGACAACTTTATCCTCGATAGACGGACAGTATCTTGGCCCTGTACCCTTAATGCTGCCGGAGAAAAGCGGCGATCTGTCAATGTTTTCCCTGATAATCCTATGGGTTTCAGGGGTTGTATAGGTCAGCCAGCAGGAAACCTGTTCTTTCTGGATATCTTTCGGATCGGTCGAGAAAGAGAAGGGTACGATCGGATCGTCACCTTTCTGCTCGAACATCTTGGAATAGTCTATGCTTCTGCCATCAACTCTGGCTGGAGTTCCTGTCTTGAAGCGTCTCAGTGGAATGCCGTTGGATTCAAGGGACTCGGACAGATGATTGGCTGCCTGCAGGCCGTTAGGACCGGTATAGTTGCAGACTTCACCGTAAATGCATCTGGCCTTCAGGTATGTGCCTGTAGCGAGGACCACAGCTCTGGCCGCATATTCTGCGCCAGAAAAGGTCTTAACGCCCTTTACTTCGCCGTTTTCAGTAATAATCTCGGATACTTCCGCCTGACGGATAGTCAGATTTTCAGTATTTTCAAGGGTTTTGCGCATTTCGCGGGAATAATCCTGCTTGTCTGCCTGAGCCCTTAAAGAATGGACTGCCGGGCCCTTAGATGTGTTGAGCATCCTGGACTGAATAAAGGTCTTGTCAATATTCTTGCCCATCTCGCCTCCCAGAGCGTCCAGCTCTTTTACCAGATGTCCTTTTGAAGAGCCTCCGATATTGGGATTGCAGGGCATGAGAGCAATACTGTCAACGCTGACAGTAAACATTATCGTCTTCATTCCTAAGCGCGCGCTGGCAAGGGCTGCCTCACAGCCCGCATGTCCGGCGCCGACCACTACAATATCGTATTCTTCTTTTAATACTGCCATTTATTTTCCTCTAAATGTTTCACGTGAAACATCTTATTTTCCCATACAGAATTTGGAGAAGATTTCGTCTGCCAGATCGTCCTCGATGGCTTCGCCGATCACCTGTCCGAGTGATTCATATGCATCCATCATATCGATGGTATAGAAATCCTCTGAAAGCTCGTTTTCTATGCTGTCTGCCGTTCTTTTGAGGCTTTCTGATGCGCTGTAAAGAGCGGCCTTCTGCCTGGCGTTCGTAATAAACACCTGATTGTTGAAATCTATCTCGCCATTATAAAACATTTCTTTGACTGCTTTGACGAATTCATCTATTCCGACGTTCTCAGTTATGGATGTCTCAATGACCGGACAGCCTAACCCCTCAAGCAATCCTTCAGTATCCGCCTGCCTCGGCAGGTCAGTCTTGTTGATCAGGACGATTGCCTTGCGGCCTTTGATCATCTCCATGATCTGTCTGTCATCCTCATCGAGCGGTTTAGAAGAATCCAGCAGGAATACTATCAGATCCGCATCCATCGCAACTTCACGGGCCTTGTCCACGCCTATCTTTTCGATAACGTCCTCAGTATCTCTGATTCCGGCCGTATCTATGATATTCAGTGAAATATCGCCCAAACTAATGCTTTCTTCCAGTGTGTCGCGAGTCGTTCCCGCTATATCTGTTACAATAGCCCTGTTAAATCCCAGCAGAGCGTTCAGCAGAGAAGACTTGCCTACGTTCGGCTTGCCAACGATAACTGTCTTGATGCCTTCCTTCATGATCCTGCCATTGTCTGCTGTTTCGATCAGCTCCTCTATCTGCCTGCGGCTATCTTCAACTACCGGCAGGAGTTCTTCTCCAAAGCCTTCCATCTCAATATGCTCCGGATCGTCCAGGGCTGCCTCTATATACGCTATTTTCTCCAGCAGAGTGCTTCTGAGGTCTCTGATTCGCGCAGAAACACTGCCTTTCAGCTGGGTAACAGCGCTTTTCAGGGCATAGTCATTCTCCGCATTTATAAGGTCTATTACAGCTTCTGCCTGGCTCAGGTCTATTCGTCCGTTCAGAAAAGCTCTCTTGGTGAACTCTCCCGGCTCTGCAGGGCGGGCGCCGCTCCTTAATACGAGCTCTAATATCTTACGGATGACGAAAATACCGCCGTGGCAGTCTATTTCAACTGTATCTTCGCGGGTATATGTGTGCGGAGCGCGCATAATAAGGACCAGAACCTCGTCCAGCACGGTCTCTCCATCCACGATTGATCCGTAATGGACCGTGAATGTGCCTGCTTCCTCGATGTCCTTTTCCTTAAAAGGCCTGAATATTTTCTTTATTATGCTGACTGCTTCATCTCCGCTGATTCTGACGATGCCTATGCCGGAATTCGTCATGGCCGTGGAGATGGCCGCAATCGTCTCTGTCGTACTGATCATATAAAATACGCCTCAGACGCATAGGTCCGAGGCGCTCCTTTTATTTCTTATAGTAAACTACAACTTTTCTATTAGGCTCCTCGCCCTCGCTCTTGGTTGCAACATACTTGTCACTCTGGAGATAAGAATGAATGATCCTTCTCTCATAAGGGTTCATCGGCTCAAGGACGATCTTCTTCCTGGTCTTTTTAACCTTGGAAGCTATGTTCTTGGCCAGGTTCTCCAGGGTCTTCTGTCTGCGCTCGCGGTAGTTCATGGTGTCGAGCTTGACTCTGTAGTGAGCCTCATCGCCCTTGTTGGCGATAATGCTTACGAGATACTGCAGCGCATCCAGTGTCTGGCCTCTCTTGCCAATTAAATCTGATGTATCTTCGCCTTTGACATCGATGAGGATGAGCTTTTCTTCTTCGTCTATTTCAACTGAAGGTGATGCGTAAATCTCCATCTTTTCAAGGATTTCTACCATGAAATTCCTGATCGTGTCGTCCAGGCATTCCTTTTTCCTGACCCTTATTTTAGCGTCATGCGCAAATATTCCGAAAATACCGCTGCTGCCTTCTTCAACTACTTCATATTCTATTTTGTCGCTTGTTGTTTCAAGCTGAATCAATGCCTCAGTGATAGCGTCATCCACGGTCTTTCCGGCAAATTCTAAATATTCCATATCTGCCTCCCCGTTTACTTCTTATATTTCTTTCGTGCAACCGTGCCGGTCTGTTCCTCGCCGTGTTCCTCATTGTACTGCTGAACCATAGCGGCTTTAGCTGCCAGTGAGGTAGGATTCAGTTCGATCTTCTTCTTGCCTTCACCTGTTTCTACATCGATGTTGGCGATTTCAGAAATAGTCATTGGTGGCGGAACGATGTTCTTGGTATCAGTTCTGGCTGCTGCTGCAACGCTGGTGCTGCTTTCGCCCTTCTTGTTACGCTTTCTGGCTGCCTTGGCTGCTGCTCTCTCCTGGTTCTTCTTAATAAGCGCTTCCATATCAACCTTGCGGTAGTGCTTATTGACCAGAATCTGCAGAATTACCTGGAATACTGAGCTTATTGCCCAATAAATACCAAGTGATGCCGGCAGGGTCAAGCAGATGTAAACTGAGAATAATGGCATTACGAGGCCCATCATCTTGCCGCTCATAGCTGCTCCAGGAGCATCCGGTGCGCCTGCAACCTGTGAAAGCTTGAATGAAAGCCACTGAGCAACACCTGCAAGAAGCGGGATGATAATAGCTAAAATGCCTACACCGCCGATTACGAAGATCAGATTCCAGCATGACTGGCTGATATCGATGCCTGCGATGGTATTAACTGCCTTAACATTTTCAACGTTAGCTGTAATGGTAGCCAGATCATTTCCGCTGAAGTTGGACAGAATGGTGTCCCAGCCTGCCTTCGGCAGTGAATACAGTGTTGTGATCTGAACATCCTGAGCAGCTGTTATGATACTGCCGTCTTCTGCAACTGAGAAAAGTCCCGGTGAAACCTGGGCCAGAGCTGTCTTGACTGCGTCTGTGCTGCCGTTCAGAACATTAATAATGTTGATGAAGCTGTTCTTCAGAGTATCGATAAGAAGAGGCATCTGTCTGATGGCTCCGTAAAGAGCGATCATGATAGGCAGCTGGATGAATGACTGCAGACATCCGCCCATCTGTGAAATGCCGTACTTAGCGTATACTTCCTTGGTCTCCGCCTGGATAGCCTGCTGAGCAGGAGCGTCAGTTCTGCCTTTGTACTTAGCCTGGATAGCTCTGATTTCTGGCTGAACGTAAGCATTCAGCTTGGTGAACCTCTGCTGTCTGATTGTAAGCGGGAGTAAGATGAATTTTACGACGATCGTAAAAATAATGATACAAAGGGCAATATTAGGAATACCTATAAGCTCGAAGAACTTATAAATATACTCAATTGCCCAGCCGAATACCATGATAATCTGCTTGATAACAGGCCAATCATAGCATCCACCGGTAGCTGAAGCCGCAGCTGCGCCGCTGCCGCCGCAAGCAATTAGAAAATTTAACACGTATTAATCCTCCTTATGGCACCGGGTCGTAGCCACCCTTGGAGAATGGATTGCATCTGAGAACTCTCCAGATTGCCAATCCCAGCCCTTTAAGCGGGCCATACTTCTCAATAGCCTCTATGGCATACTGAGAACAGGTCGGGATGTACTTACAATGACTGTATCTTTTTAACCCGGATAAATACTTTTGGTAAAACCTTATTGGTGCTATTAAAATCTTTCTCATAATAAACCACCAATTACTGCAATATCTTATGCAGTTTTAAAAGATGCGCAAAAGCATCCTCTACTTCCTGCTGGCCTTTGCCCTGCACAGCAGTCCGTGCCACAACTACAATTCTAAGGCCTTCGGGGATAATATCCTTATAATTCAGATAACTCTCCCTCAAAAGCCTCACTGTTCTGTGTCTGATTATACTGTTGCCAACCTTCTTGCTGACTGAAAAACCGATGGCACTCGGGCCGTCGCTCTCCAGCACGTACATTACCAGCATCCTGTTGGCATAGGAAGTTCCTCTTTCATATACCTCCCGGAACTGGGAAGTATTCCTAAGGGTATTGATATTTCTCAAAAAATAAACCCCCTAATAAAGAAGAAAGACCACCGTCTTTCATGTGGTCTCTAAACTGTCAAAGCTTTTCTTCCTTTTGCTCTACGTGCGGCTAATACCTTTCTGCCGCCTGAAGTACTCATCCTTGCTCTGAAACCATGAACCTTAGCTCTTGATCTCTTCTTTGGTTGAAATGTCATCTTCATAAGGCTACCACCTCCTTGTTTCCTAGAAAAATAGCATAGACAATTATATTTTAAGAGATTTGCTTCGTCAAGCCTTTTTTGGCGGGATAATCAACAAAATAATGTGGATAAAATGTTGACGGCTGTGGATAAAAATTTAGTTAACAATTTTTGCACATCAACAATAGTGATAAAATAAGGCCTCATTTTTCCACATATTAGTTGAAAATTATCCTTATTTATAATAGAATATGTCTATAATATGAGCGGCATTTATTACCGCTCTTCATCTTGTATTTAGGAGTTTTTTATGAGCGAGATAGACCTTAACAAAGTACGTGAAGAATGGCCGGCTGTCCTGGCTTATTTAAGATCTGAATACGATGTGTCCGAGATTTCCATCCGGACATTTTTAGAGCCTCTTGAGATAGCCATGGTGAATAATGACAAGATCATTATTTCCGTCACGGAGTCTGTCAATATGCCTATCATTACCAAGAAATTCTCTTCCCTCATCACCGTATGCATAGAGGAGAAGCTTGGCCATCATTTTGACGTCGAGTTTGTTTCAGCTGACAATCTTAACAAGAGCATAGCTGCGACACAGAATGAGGCAGAGAGGCAGGATATCTTTGAAAAATCCGGTCTGAATCCTAAATACACCTTCTCATCATTCGTTGTTGGTGAAAACAGCAACTTAGCTCATGCTGCAGCTCTCGCAGTAGCTGAATCCCCGGGAGGTATTTACAATCCTCTGTACATTTACGGCGGCGTGGGTCTGGGCAAGACTCATCTGATGCAGGCTATTGCTCATTTCATCCTTACGAATGACCCTTCCAAGAACGTTATTTACGTTACCAGCGAGACATTCACTAATGAGATTATCGATGCCATCAGGAATGAAGGCCCTCAGTCAAATGCCAGATTCAGGGAGAAATACCGTAATGCTGACGTTCTTCTGATCGACGACATCCAGTTCATCAGCGGCAAGGAATCCACTCAGCAGGAGTTTTTCCATACTTTCAATACTCTTTATGAGAATAAGAAGCAGATAGTTATTTCTTCAGATAAGGCTCCTAAAGAGATTAATAATCTTGAAGAGAGGCTTTGCTCCAGGTTCTTGTGGGGTCTGACCGTAGATATCCAGTCTCCTAATTATGAGACCAGGATGGCTATTTTGAAGAAAAAGGTTGAGCTGGATCATATCAATAACTTCCCGGATGAAGGCATTGATTTCATAGCATCCAACGTTTCATCCAACATCCGTGAACTCGAAGGCGCCCTGACCAAGGTTGTAGCATATTCCAAGCTGACTCATAAAGAAATCACTCTGGAATTTGTTGAAAGTGTTCTTCAGGACATTGTTAAGGAATCACAGGAAATCACTCCGGATATGATCATCAAGATAGTTGCCGAGCACTTCGGCGTATCCGTTAATGACCTTGTTTCACTCAAGCGCAGCCAGAATATAGTTTATCCGCGTCAGATATGCATGTACCTGTGCCGTGATCTGACCGAATGCGCTCTCTCTCTGATAGGCAAGAAACTCGGCGGCAGAGACCATACCACAGTTATCCACGGATGTGACAAGATTCAGAAGGAACTCAAGGATAATGATAAGGTCAGAAGTGACATTGAAATATTGAAAAAGAAGATAATTCCTGCATAAGTAACACTTTTTCAACATTATAAATTTATTGGTTTTTCCTTTATTTTCAAGGAAAAACACGGATTTCAACAAATCCACAGCCCCTACTACTATTACTAAATTAATATACATACATATATGTTTTTCTTGAAAGGAGAAATGCAATGAAAATATCCTGCACAAAAAGCAATCTTTTAAGTGGAATAAATATCGCCATGAGAGCTGTTCCATCTAAAACCACCCTTCCTATATTAGAGTCATTCCTCATTGAGGCATTTGATGAAATCAAGATAACCACAAATGACAATGATATGGGGATTGAAACTATAGTTGAAGGCAATGTTGTTGAAACCGGAAAGATTGCCATCGAAGCGAGAATTTTCAGCGAAATAATCAGAAAGCTTCCTGAAAACGAGATTTTAATAGAGGCAGATGCCAGCTACAAAGTCAGGATCACATGCGAAGATTCACAGTTCAATCTGAACGGCAGAAATCCGGATGAATTTCCTGAGCTGGTTAAGACAGATGATACTAATAAGATAACTATGTCTCAGTTTACTCTTAAAGAGCTGATCAGACAGACTATCTTCTCAATAGCTCCGAATGACAATAATGCTCTGATGAGAGGCGAGCTGTTTGAAATCACAGACAGCACTGTTAAGGTTGTTTCCCTGGATGGACACAGGATTTCAATCAGAAAAGAAGAGCTGGCTGACAGATATGATAATAAGAAAGTTATCGTTCCGGGCAAGACTCTTATGGAAATCAGCAGGATTTTAGGTGGAGAAAAGGCCGATCCTGTGGATATCATCTTTGATAATAAGTTTGTTAAGTTCGTATTTGACTCAACAATCGTTATTTCCAGACTTATCGAGGGTGAATATTACGATGTTGACAGAATGATTTCAACTGATTATGAGACAGAAGTTAAGATCAATAAGAATGATTTCTTAAATTGCATAGACAGAGCTCTTACTCTTTCAAGAGAAGGAGAGAAGAGACCTATCATTCTGAATATTACAGATAATGACATAAATATTGACATTACATCATCACTGGGATCCATGAATGCTCATCTTCCTATTATTAAGCAGGGCAAGAACCTGGAAATCGGCTTCAACCCGAGATTCTTCATGGATGCTCTTAAGGTTATTGATGATGAGGAAATCAATATTTATTTCGTAAACTCCAATGCTCCGTGCTTTATCAGAAACAGAGAGGGTGAATATATTTATATCATCCTTCCAATTAACATTAAGAGATAATCAGCATGGAAAAGATTTATTTAAGAGACGAATACATCAAGCTTGGCCAGGCGCTTAAGGCAGCTGGCCTGGTTGGCAGCGGTGTTGATGCTAAATTTGAAATCCAGGACGGCAAGGTGCGCGTGAACGGCGAGGTATGCTGCATGCGCGGCAAGAAGCTGATAGAAGGCGATATCGTAGATTATGCCGGAGAACAGATTTTAATATGCAGATAAAGACTCTGGAATTAAACAATTACAGAAACTATGAGTCTCTCGCAATTGAATTTTCTCCGGGAGTTAATATTTTCTACGGCGAAAACGCCCAGGGCAAGACGAACATTCTTGAAAGCATTTATATGTGCGGCACCGGCAAGAGCCACAAAGGCAGCAAGGAGCGCGAGATCATCCGCCAGGGCTGCGATGAGGCTCATATAAAGGGTGAGTTCACAGGCGATTTAGGTAATATCCGAGTAGACGTTCATCTGCGCAAGAGCAAAGGCAAGGGCATAGCTCTTAATAGGATTCCGATCAAGAAGATAAGTGAGCTGTACGGCAGGATATATACAGTTATTTTTTCCACGGAAGACCTGGATATTATCAGGAGAAGCCCTGTTGAGCGCAGGCGCTTCATGGATATGGAGCTCTGTCAGATCGATCCTATATATGTTGAGGACCTGATCAATTACAACCGCATCCTGAATCAGCGCAGGGAACTCTTACGGAAGATGGACGAAGTATTCCCGACCCCGCCGGACCTGCTGGAAACCCTGGACGTATGGGATCTGCAGCTGGTTAATTACGGCAGCAGGATAATTAAGAGAAGACGTCAGTTTATTGACGAAATCAATAGTATCATTTTTGACATTCATTACGACATAACTTCCGGTGAGGAGAAACTGAAGCTCATTTATGAGCCTTCTGTTGATGAGGACAGTTTTTATGAAACTCTGATCAAAAACAGAGAAAAAGACAGGATTCAGAAGGTGACCGGAGTAGGACCCCACAGGGATGATTTTTCATTTTATGACGGGGACAGGAACCTCAAAGTGTTCGGCAGCAACGGACAACAGAGGACCTGTGCCCTTTCCCTGAAATTGTCCGAAATCAGGATTATTGAAAATATTAAGAAAGAAAAACCTGTTCTGCTGCTGGACGACGTGCTCTCTGAATTGGACCGCAAAAGGCAGAGGAAACTCCTCCAGGGCATCGGCGAGACACAGACCATAGTGACCTGTACCGGCGTGGACGAGTTCGTGGAACAGGAGATAGGCGAAGCAAAGAAATTCTACATAAAAAACGCAGCAATAGTCAGCGAGAATAAAGAAGGATAAAGAATGGCAGAAGAGAAAGATTTAAGAGACACAGAAGTAACTGAAGAATATGGTGCGGATAATATTCAGGTGCTCGAGGGACTGGAAGCAGTCAGAAAGAGACCTGGTATGTATATCGGCAGCATTTCAGCTAGAGGCCTCCATCATCTGGTTTACGAAATCGTAGACAATGCCGTTGATGAGGCTCTGGCAGGATACTGTACAGAGATTTCCGTAACCATCAACCCGGACGATTCCATTACCGTTGTTGACAACGGCCGTGGCATCCCGACCGGTATTAACCATAAAGAAGGCGTTTCCGCTGTTGAGCTGGTATTTACCAAGCTCCATGCGGGCGGCAAGTTCGGCGGCGGAGGTTACAAGGTATCCGGCGGTCTGCATGGTGTAGGCGCGTCTGTTGTTAACGCGCTTTCAGAGCATCTGGAGGTCACCATTTACCGTGAAGGCAAGATCCACCACCAGATTTACTCCAGAGGACATGCCCAGCATGAACTGGAGATTTTAGGTGACTGCCCAATAGAGAAGACCGGATCCACCATCACCTTCCTGCCTGACAGAGAAATCTTCGAGGAGACTGTCTACGATTTCAAGACACTGCAGACCAGGCTCCGCGAGATGGCTTTCCTGACCAAAGGTCTGAGGATCAATCTCGAGGACCTGCGCGAAGGCAAACAGCAGAAGAAGTCATACCATTACGAGGGAGGCATCAAGGAATTCGTTGCTTATATCAACAGATCCGCGTCACCTCTGTATGACGACATCCTCTATTTCGAGGGCAGCAAGAACAACGTGGCTGTTGAAGTAGCCATGCAGCATAACAATGGTTATAACGAAGGCGTTTACACATTCGTTAACAATATAAATACACCTGAGGGCGGTACACATCTGGAAGGTCTCAAGAGAGCCCTGACACGTGTGTTCAACGATTACGCCCGCAAGAACAAGATTCTGAAAGAGAAGGAAGACAATCTGACAGGTGAGGACATCCGTGAAGGCCTCAGCGCTATTGTATCTGTTAAGGTTGAGGACCCGCAGTTTGAGGGCCAGACCAAGCAGAAGCTCGGCAACAGCGAAGCCCGCGCGGCTGTTGAATCTGTTGTCAGCGAGCAGCTGACATATTATCTGGAGCAGAATCCTCAGGTTGCCAAGATCATCTGCGAGAAGTCACTCCTCGCTCAGAGAGCCAGGGACGCAGCGCGTAAAGCCCGCGAAGCTACCAGAAAGAGCCCGCTCGCAGGCGGCGGCCTTCCGGGCAAGCTGGCAGACTGCTCAGACAAAAACCCTGAAAACTGCGAAATCTTCATCGTTGAGGGTGATTCCGCCGGCGGCAGCGCCAAGAAGGCACGTATCCGTAAGACTCAAGCTATCCTGCCTCTCAGAGGTAAGATCCTGAACGTAGAGAAGGCCAGACTGGACCGTATCTTAGGCAATGCCGAGATCCGTACCATGATCACGGCATTCGGCACAGGCATCCATGAGGACTTTGATATTTCCAAACTCAGATATCACAAGATCATCATCATGACCGATGCCGACGTTGACGGCGCGCATATCGCGACGCTCCTGCTGACATTCTTCTACAGATTCATGCCGGAGCTGATCCGTCAGGGATATGTATATCTGGCGAAGCCTCCTCTGTACCAGGTTACCAGAAATAAGAAGCAGTACTATGCTTACAGCGATGCTGAGCTGAACCAGATCCTCGAAGAGATCGGCAGGGACAACCAGAACAAGATCCAGCGTTACAAAGGTCTGGGCGAGATGGATGCCAGCCAGCTCTGGGAGACCACCATGGATCCTAAGACCAGGATTCTGTCCAAGGTCATGATCGACGATGAGAATCCTCAGGACCTGGATGTAACATTTACCACCCTGATGGGCGACGAAGTAGAGCCGCGCAGGGAATTCATTGAAACAAATGCAAAATATGCTACTAATATAGACATTTAAGGCCTCTGTCAAGCGGCCACAAAATGATTATATTCATATAATCATTTTGCTGGACATTTGACAGGCCAATGAGTATGAGCACGTAGGACGTAGTCCGGAGTGGGAATGCTCATAGCAATGCGAAAGTGCGAAGCACGCAGCATTGCGTAGGCCTTAAATAAAATACATAAAAGGAATAAATTTATGGATGAACACATTTTTGACAAGATAGAAGAAGTCGATCTGAAACAGACGATGGAATCCTCCTACATCGACTATGCCATGAGCGTTATCGCCTCCAGAGCATTGCCGGATGTCAGGGACGGTCTCAAGCCTGTTCAGAGAAGAGTACTTTATTCCATGATAGAGCTGAACAACGGTCCGGATAAGCCGCACAGGAAATGCGCCCGTATCGTCGGCGATACCATGGGTAAATACCATCCGCACGGCGACTCCTCCATTTACGGAGCTTTGGTAAACATGGCTCAGGAATGGTCGACCCGCTATCCGCTGGTTGACGGCCACGGCAACTTCGGTTCAGAAGACGGCGACGGCGCTGCTGCCATGCGTTATACCGAGGCCAGACTGTCCAAGATCGCTATGGAGATGCTGGCGGACATTGGCAAGAATACGGTAGACTTCGTTCCTAACTTCGACGAGACGGAGAAGGAGCCTGTTGTACTGCCTTCCAGATATCCAAACCTGCTGGCGAACGGCACTACGGGTATCGCGGTTGGTATGGCTACGAATATTCCGCCGCACAATCTGACAGAGCTGATTGACGCGGTTGTTAAGATCATAGATGACAAGATCGAGGACGCCGAGACCACTATTGATGATGTAATGAAGATCGTCAAGGGCCCGGATTTCCCGACCGGAGCTACTATCCTGGGCCGCAAGGGCATCGAGGAAGCATACCGCACAGGCCGCGGCAAGATCCGCATCCGTGCCGTTTCCGAAATTGAAGCCATGGAAGGCGGCAAGAACAGGATTGTCATCACAGAGCTGCCGTATCTGGTAAACAAAGCTAAGCTTGTTGAGAAGATCGGCGACCTTCACAAAGAAAAGAAGATTGACGGCATCACAGACCTGCGTGACGAGACCGACCAGAGCGGTACACGAGTTGTTATCGAGCTCAGAAAGGATGTCAACCCGAACGTTATCCTGAACCAGCTCTACAAGCACACCCAGCTGCAGGACAGCTTTGGTGTTATCATGCTGGCACTGGTCAATAATGAACCTAAGATATTCAACCTTCTGGAGATGCTTTCATACTATCTGAAACATCAGGAAGACGTTGTCACCAGAAGGACCAAATATGACCTGAACAAGGCCGAAGAGAGAGCCCACATTTTAGAGGGCCTGCTGATTGCGCTTGACAATATTGACGAAGTAATTAAGATTGTCAGAGGCAGCCGCACCACTCAGGACGCCAAGGACGCTCTGTGCGAGCGCTTCGGACTGGATGACGTGCAGGCTCAGGCCATCGTCGACATGAGGATCCGCGCACTGACCGGACTCGAAAGAGAGAAACTCGAAGACGAGCATGCAGAGCTTCTGGCCAAGATCGATTATTACAAGGGCATTCTGGCTGATGAGAAGAAGCTCCTCGGAGTTATCAAAGAAGAAATCATCGTCATGAAAGAGAAATACGGTGATGAGAGAAAGACCACCATCGGTATTGATGACGGCGAGCTCGAGGATGAGGACCTGATCCCGGTTGAAGGCACAGTCATTACCATGACCCGTCTGGGCTACGTTAAGAGGATGTCAGTCGACACCTTCAGGGCGCAGAACAGAGGCGGCAAAGGCATCAAGGGAATGCAGACGATCAACGAGGATGTGACTGACAAGATGATCATCACGTCCACGCATCACAACATTTTCTTCTTTACCAACAAGGGCCGTGTTTACAAGATGAAGGCTTATCAGATTCCGGAAGCATCCAGAACAGCCCGCGGCACCGCGATCATCAATCTGCTGCAGCTGCAGCCGGAGGAGAAGATCGCTGCGTTCATGGCAGTTCAGGAGTTCGAAGGCGCCAGCAACCTGCTGATGGTAACCAAGAAGGGCATTATCAAGAAGACTGAGATTTCAGCTTACGACAACATCCGCCAGACAGGTATCATTGCCATTGCTCTGCGTGATGATGACGAGCTGATCGACGTTGACATGACTGACGGCCACAGAGAGATAGTTCTCCTGACCAAGAATGGCCGCAGTATCAGATTCAACGAGGATGAAGTCAGACAGACCGGCAGGAGCTCCATGGGCGTAACCGGTATGAACCTGGCAGACGATGACGAGATCATCGCGATGGTACTCGATGTCCAGGGTGAGAGCATTTTCTTCACCACTGAGAAGGGCATGGGCAAGAGGACCAGATTCGATGAATTCAATTCCCAGCACAGAGGCGGCAAGGGCGTTATCTGTTACAAACTGTCCGACAAGACCGGCAACTTAGTAGCCGGCTGCGCAGTAAATGACGGCGACCAGATCATGCTGATCACGAACGGCGGCATTGTAATGAGGATGCCGATCGACGGCGTATCAGTTATCGGCCGAAACACCACCGGCGTCAGGGTAATGAACGTTGACGATGACGTCAGCATTGCAGGACTGGCCCGCATCCAGAAGGAATTCCTGAGCGATGACGAGGAGTCAGATGAAGAAATAACCGAGGCAGAAACCACGGAAGAAAATAAAGATAAATAACTGTTTTTTTAGGAGGAAAATATAATGACATTTCCAAACGCATACTTTGGAGTAAAAAAGATTTTTACAGCTGAGATCCTGAACCTTATCGGCACAGTAGCTCTGGCTGTTGCAGGCATTGCGTCAGCATTTCTGATGGCCGGACTGGTCAGCGGTTCAGGCGCTGCTGCTATTGGCGGAGGACTCGCTTTCGTTATTTTCTCAATTGGCGCAGCTGTTCTGGGAATCGTTGGTCTGATTTTTATGATCATTGGTCTGAGACTGGCAGGCATGGACGATGAGAATTTCAAGACAGGCCTGATCCTGGCAATCATCTCCCTGGCACTGAAAGTCGTAACAGGTATCCTGTCATCACTTATCGGAACCACGATCTACGACGACCTGTCCAACGCTATCGCTGAAATCCTGATGATCGGTGTAACATTGTTCGTTGTTAAAGGCATCAGTCACTTATCAGCTAAGCTGGGCGAAGTAGGCATGGAAGAGAAGGGCAGAAAGCTCTACATCCTGTACGCGATAATCATGTGCGCATCAGTAGTATTGAGATTCATCGGATCAATCATCAGCACAAAATCCATAGTTGCAACAGGCGCAGCTATCCTGGCAATCGCAGCAGGCGTTGCATCCATCGTTGCCTACATCATCTACCTGACATATCTGTCACAGGCAAAGAAGATGCTGTTTGTAAAATAATTGATTTTATGGAAAGAGCGGCCAAAGGGCCGCTCTTTTTTTGTGAGTTGAGTGGCCATGATTTGCCACTTGTGGGTGTTTTATGAAGCGGCTAGCCACGTTTTGCAATTTATGGGTCAGAAAACGCCCACAAGCTGCATTATTTGTCTCAAAAACCCTCAAAAACGCCCACAAACTGCAAATCGTGTCCAGTAAAATTAAGAAAACTAAGAAGCCTTCGTATATGCTGATCCAAACATAATCTGCAGCAGATACAGCACGATGCCATGTACCAGCAGCACGCCTCCTGCGACCGGGTAAATGGCCATCAGGCTGTTCGTGGTGCCGTAGATTTCGAGTGCACCCTGCATCAGACTGCCGACCGTCAGGAATCCGATGCCCGCGTTGTAGAGATAAAAGCTCAGCTTCTTAGGAAATCTGCCTTTCAGCAATCCAATAAGCAGGAAGGGAATAAAGCCCCCGATGAATGGTATCAGAAAGGCAAAAACCATAAATGGCGAGTAAACTCCGTGGCTGAAGTGCTCATAAACTGCAGCGAAGGCTGCGCAGAGCGACGCGGCCGCCAGATATATTAATGCGATGAAGTGACTTTTCTTTTTCATTGCTGCTCCTTTCTAGCCAATGTAAACGATGTCGCTTACACTGCGCTCCTTGATGCGGGATCCGTTGGTGGTGGGGTTGTTGACGACCTGTCCGTTGAAGTACATTGTTGATGAGCCGCCGCCGTCGAGGTTGTACGCGGTTTCCACGCCCAGCGTCTGCATGAACTCTGCCAGTTCATATAATGATAGTCCCTCGCTCTCGCTGGTCCGGCCGTCTGAAACCACGAATACATAGTGTCCGTCTTCGATTATGCCCAGAGCGGTACGCGGATTGCTGGCCATGGCCCGGTCAACCTCTTCATTCTGGCTGATGGAGACCTCGCCGCCTTCCAGCAGGGCGGGACCGAAGGAGAGCACCTGCCATGCGCCGGCATCTATCAGTTCCTGAGCGCTGATCTCATCTTCGGAAATAATCTCAAAAGATCCGTCATAATAAATTACCAGATCCTCCTGGCCGGATTCGGCCTTGTCGCGGTAGAGCACGCCGTTCCTGATCACATATCCCTTCTCCTGAGAGCCGTAATAGTCTCCGTTAATTGCCAGAATAGCAGAATTGTCGGATGCGATTGACGAAGTGGTATCGGTAATATTCCTGCCGTAAGTGTCATTGGCCAGAGCCGTCTTAATATAGCCTGAAGAAGAAACAACGACGTCCGCCACGTAGACATAAGTGTCGTTCACGTAATACGTTTCCAGGGTAATCTGTATGTCATCGTCGGTATAGGACGTTGAAGTTATGACAGGGTCAGCGCTGACGGCTTCGGAGGATGTTTCAGCCTCGGTCTCTGCTTCTGAAAACTCAGTAACCGGACTATCCGTAACTACCGAGTACGCTCTGGGGATCACAAATGTATCCAGCGCCACAAAAGCCGTGAATGCGGTCAGAACAGATGCAAGTATTATTGGTAAAATGCGGATGAATTTCATTTTCAGCACCTCCTTTATGCTGAAATGATAAATCCGGTTTTTAAAACAAACTTAAAAAAGCCGGCACAAATGCCGGCTTTTTAAGCTGATAATTCTTTATTTAATGAGCTGCCCGTCGATCAGGACGTATCTGATGTTTGTGTCACTGACCATCGGATCGCCGTCCGCGATGACGAAGTCTGCGTCTTTGCCCACCTCGATAGAGCCTACGCGGTCAGCCACGCCGATATGCTCAGCAGGATTGATGGTAATGGCTTTCAGCGCATCGAAAGGATCCATGCCGGCCTTCACAGCGAGGCCTGCGCACAGCGGCAGATGCTCCTGCGGAATAACAGGGGAGTCAGTAATGATGGATACATGGCAGCCCTTTGCAGCCAGTATGCCGGGCGTTGCCCAGGATTTATACTGCAGCTCGAACTTGGATGCGTGAGTGAGCGTCGGACCGACCGCCAGAGGATATGGACAGTTCTCCAGCTTATCAGCGATCATATGGCCTTCTGTAACATGCTCGATCGTGAGCAGTACGTCAAATTCCTGAGCGATGCGGATCGCGGTCAGGATGTCATTGGCCTGATGAGCATGTACCTTCAGAGGGATTTCCTTTTTCAGCACAGGAATCATGGCCTCGCACTTGAAATCAAAGGCCGGGCGCTTGAAAATGTCATCGCCTGCTGCCTCTTTCTTGTCCAGATATTCGCGTGCCTTGAAGAGCATGCCTCTGATAACGGAAGCAGTGGACATACGGGCGGCATTGCCTTTCTCTCTATATACGCGCTTCGGATTCTCGCCCAGAGCGCATTTCATTGCTATAGGAGTCTTAATGATCATGTCATCCACGCAGACGCCTCTGGTCTTAACCGCGATCCAGGTGCCGCCTATCGGATTGGCGCTGCCCTGGCCGGTGGCTACTGTGGTAACGCCGCCTCTGGCAGCAGCTGAAACGGTCGGGTCGAAAGGATTAAAGCTGTCTTCCGAGCGCAGGTGAGGAGTGCACGGGTCGCCCATTTCATTATAATCTTTGCCTTCGAAGCCGATGCCCCAGCCGTCCAGGCCTAAGTGGCTGTGCGCTTCGACGAAGCCCGGATAAACGCGCAGCCCTGTGGCATCAATGCAGGTCTCATTCTTTTTGGCTGGAAGTGATGAGCCGATCTTCTGGATCTTGCCTTTCTCCACGCGGATATCTGCGGTATATGGTTCACGATTTATAGCATCGAATACTAATCCATTTTTAATAATCATAAAAAGACCTCCTGTTGGTTCTGTCTTGAATATAATATTAAATTATATAATGAAAAAAGAAAAGCCCCGACTAAGCGGGGTCCTTCCTTTTCATAAGCGTTTAACAATTATTTATTAGATGCTGTTATTTTATTGTCTTTGAGTAAAAATTTTAAGCCCCCAGGGGGGATAAAAAAGCAAGATTTTTGTAAAAAAAGAGCATAAGTCATGATATAATTAACTGACTTTTGAAATAAAGGTGAGTATTTATGGGAAATATTAATGAAATGCACGCGCATGTGCACGATCCGGAAGAAAAGAAGAAGCAGATCAACAGGATTTCCAGGATCATCGGCCACATGGAGCATGTAAAGAAAATGATCGAGGCCGACGAGGACTGCGCTGATGTTCTTGTACAGCTGACAGCTGTTAAATCAGCCCTCAGCAGCCTGGGTAAGGAAATCATTAAAGAACACACAGTTCACTGCGTTGCTCACGCGATCGAAGACGGGGATACCGACAGGATCCAGGAATTCGTCGAAGCGATGCAGAAATATCTGGACGTATAGAAGGCTTGATTTTGGAGGAGTGTACAGATGACAATCTGTGTTAAAAGTGAGATAGGACAGCTGAAGAAAGTCCTGCTGCACAGGCCGGGCAAGGAGCTCGAGCACCTGGTGCCGCAGGAGCTGGAGAGGCTCCTGTTTGATGATATCCCTTATTTGGCGCTGGCACGCAACGAGCATGACACATTCGCGAGTATACTGGCAGAGCAGGGTGCAGAAGTAGTTTATCTGGAAGATCTGATGGCGGAGACGCTGAACGCGGATTCGGAACTCAGGGAAGGATTCATCCGTGAATTCATTTCCGAGGCCGGCCCAATAGCTCAGGCTCACAGCAGCGAGCTCTATGAGGCGCTGTCTGAGATCAGTGATAATAAAGAGATGGTGCTCAAGACCATGAGCGGCTTTACAGCCGCCGAAATGAACGGGCGGCTCCATGACGGGCCGCTGTCAGCCCTGACCAGAGGCAACAGGCATTTCGTGCTGGATCCTATCCCGAATCTGTATTTTACGAGAGATCCATTTGCTTCCATCGGCTGCGGAGTAAGCATCCACAGGATGTATTCTGCGACCAGGTGCAGGGAGACCATTTACGGGGACTATATCATGAAGCACCACCCGGACTTCAAAGGCAATGTGCCGAGGTATTACGACAGGACCAGCCTGTTCTCGATCGAGGGCGGAGATATACTGAACCTGAGCGCAAAGGTGCTGGCCATCGGCCTGTCACAGCGCACATCACCGGAGGCTATTGAAATGCTGGCGTCCAGACTGTTGTGGGACGAAACTTCCGAAGTGGAGCAGATACTGGTGCTGAACATCCCTAACATCCGCGCGTTTATGCATCTGGACACAGTCTTTACGCAGGTGGACAGGGATAAGTTCTCGATCCATCCGGAGATATTTAACTCGCTCAGGGTTTATGACATCCGGAAAGGCAGCCGGGAAGGCGCTATTTCAGCGTCCGAGAGGACGGAGGGCTTGGAGGCAGTGCTCTGCGAGGCACTCGGACTGGACCATGTGACACTGATCCGATGCGGCGGTATTGACAATATTGCTTCAGCCAGGGAGCAGTGGAATGACGGAGCCAATACGCTCTGCGTGGCCCCGGGCAAGGTGGTTGTTTACAACCGCAACTACGTTACTAATGAGATTCTGCGCGATCACGGAGTAGAGGTATTTGAGATGCCGAGCTCCGAGCTCGCGAGAGGGCGCGGCGGCCCGCGCTGCATGAGCATGCCGCTCATCAGAGAACCGCTGAATGCTTAAAAATACATACATAAGGAGAGACTAATGGACTTTAAGTTACCGAAATATTACCACCCGGATTTCACACTGCCGGAATTCACCGGAGCGCCTGACGTCAGGATTGAGGCTGCACCGTTGGACGGCGTGGCACCTGAAGGCTACCACAGCACATCAATGTATCCGGAATACTTCAAGATCAACGGCAAATGGACACTCGCTGAGGAGAGCCGCATGGATTCCAGCGTTGTGCTGAGGGACGACGGACATCTGGACGTTGTTGAGAACCGCAACCTCAGGAAGGGCGATAAGGTCATCCTCGGCCGCAGCGAGAGAGGAGAGGACGGCATTTTCGTACATAATATGGCATTCCTGGAAGGCGAAGGCGCCGCAATGGATGACAAATTCGTATTCCGCCAGGGCCGCAGCCGCGAGACCTCATATGCCCGCGACTATGACAAGCTGATCCAGCTGCTCAGATATGAGAAGGAACACGGCAAGGTTGTCTGGGTAATGGGACCTGCATTCGCGTTTGACTTCGATGCCAGAAACGACATGGTTTCAATGATCGACGGCGGCTACTGCCACGGACTCATGGCAGGTAACGCGCTGGCAACTCACGACCTGGAAGGAGCGCTCCTTCATACCGCGCTCGGCCAGGACATTTACACGCAGCAGTCGGTAACGAACGGCCATTACAATCATCTGGACGTCTGCAACAAGGTGCGCCGCGCAGGATCTATCCCGAATTTCATTAAGGAGAACAATCTGGACGACGGCATTATCTGCTCATGCGTAAGGAACAACGTGCCTTTCGTGCTGGCAGGCTCCATCAGAGATGACGGCCCTCTGCCTGAGGTCATCGGAGATGTTTACAAGGCGCAGAGCGCGATGAGAGATCTGGTAAAGGATGCCACTACAGTTATTTGCCTGGCCACAATGCTCCACACGATCGCGACCGGCAACATGACTCCGTCATTCAGAGTGATGAAGGACGGCACCATCAGACCTGTATACCTGTATGCAGTCGACGCGGACGAATTCGTTGTTAATAAATTGTTGGATAGAGGCAGCCTGTCTGCCACCACGATGGTTACGAACGTTCAGGACTTCATCCATATCGTAGCCACCGGTATCAAGAGAGAAAACGACAAGGAGAATAAATAAATGGGACTGAATTTAAGAGGAAGAAGCTTTTTAACCCTGCTCGATTACACACCGCAGGAGATCCGCTACCTGCTGGACCTGGCCAAGAATTTCAAGGACATGAAGCGCAGCGGCACCAGACACAATTACCTGGAAGGCAAGAACATTGTACTGCTCTTCGAGAAGACCTCTACACGTACCCGCTGCTCATTTGAAGTAGCAGGCCACGACTTAGGCCTTGGCGTCACATACCTCGATCCGGGCAGCTCACAGATGGGCAAGAAAGAGAGCATTCCGGACACAGCCAGAGTCCTCGGCAGAATGTTCGACGGCATCGAGTACCGCGGCTTCAGCCAGAAATTAGTTGAAGAGCTCGCAGAGTATTCAGGAGTGCCGGTATGGAACGGCCTCACAGATCAGTTCCACCCGACCCAGATGCTGGCTGACCTTCTTACTATGGAGGAGAAGTTCGGACGCCTCAAAGGTCTCAACTTCACATACATGGGCGACGCCCGCAACAACATGGGCAACTCACTGATGGTAGCCTGCGCCAAGATGGGCATCAACTACACAGCCTGCGCACCGAAGGAGCTCTTCCCTGAGGAGTGGCTCGTGGAGAAAGCCCGCGCCATCGCTGCAGAGAACGGCTGCAAAGTTACGCTGACCGAAGATACCGATGAAGGCGCCACAGGAGCGGATGTGCTCTACACCGACATCTGGGTATCCATGGGCGAGCCGGACGAAGTCTGGGAGACCAGGATCAAATTATTAAAGAAATATCAGATCAATAAAGAGCTGATGGCCAAGGCCAAACCGACCGCCATCTTCATGCACTGCCTGCCGTCATTCCACGACACACGCACAACCATCGGCGCACAGATAGCTGAGAAATTCGGCATTACTGAGATGGAAGTTACCGATGAAGTATTCGAGTCCAAACAGTCAGTAGTATTTGACGAGGCAGAGAACAGAATGCATACAATTAAAGCAGTTATATATGCGACGCTGTGCTAAGATTTGCTGAGCGCAGCCAGATTAGCAGCTTTCGGGTGGTTTTCCGAGTGAAAACCACCCGATTTTTGTGTTTTAGGCAGAAAAACCACCCGAAAGTTGAAAAATAGGTATGATTGGTATGGCCGGGTGACACAAAATTGCGTTTCTGGGTGTTTTTTGGAAGGCGCTGACACGAAATTACGCTTCTGGGTGTTTTTTGCCTCGAAAAACACCCAGAGTCGTCAATCTGTGTCAAAAATGAGCAAAAAAACACCCACAAACGTCAATCCGTGTCACAGCCATAGTCATTTCAAGCAACCGGCACTAAGCATAGTCCAAAATGCTCGCTGTATTACCCAAAATGTATTACAAAGTGACTTCATCAGCAGTTTCCACAAAGATGGAAAAGGCGTATTGACGGGCGGGCGGCGAAGGATTAGAATCCAACTACACTCATTTCCGAGTGGACCACCGGACTTCATCCGGGGGAGTTTCAAGAACAATTGAGGAGGGATGTTATGTCCAGGCCTGTTTTGGCTGTCTATGACGACAGTCCGGATTATGTTAACCGTTTTTTGGGTTATTTGGCGAAAATTAAGGATTTTCCGTTTGATCCGCACGGCTTCACGGAGATGGATTCGCTGGAAAGATATATTGCTTCGCACGAGATTGGTGTGCTGGTGATATCGATGGAAGACGCGCCGGGCAAGACGCGGGATGAAGAGATGATGCTGGAGCATAGGATGGAGGACTGCATTTCGGAGGTTGGAGAGAGATGTATCTACCTGGGAGAGAGGCGCAACTCAAGGTGCAGACTGAAGCATGTTGACAAGTATCAGGCCGTTTCGGACGTTGTGGATGAGATCCTGGCGTGCTGCAGGGAAAGCGGTTGGTATGAGCCAGTGCAGGACAGGAGGAAAACTAAAATTATCGGTATATATCTGCCTGTATTTTCTGTAGGGGATGTGGACAGGATACTGCAGACAGCGGCGATAGAAGCCGCGAAGGCGAAGACGCTGTTCATCAGCTTAAGAAGGTTTACCGGACTGGATAGGAAACTGGGGTGCACTGCAGGATTATCCGACGAAATCTATTATTTCAAGACCAATCGGGACAAGAT
Source organism: Lachnospiraceae bacterium (assembly GCA_017441295.1). Lineage (GTDB taxonomy): Bacteria > Bacillota > Clostridia > Lachnospirales > Lachnospiraceae > RGIG5612. Next base: position 41,077 of record JAFRYA010000022.1, on the reverse strand, counting down.
CAGGGAAGCACTGAAGAGCGATATAAAACCTTTTATGAATATGGATGTACTGATCTGTTCCGTTAATCAGGAGGATCTGGATGAGATAAATGACTGGACAGATTTCCTGAACTGTCTGGCAGGTGCCGGCGGATACGAATCAATTGTTCTTGATATGGGAGAGGCATTCAGGAGTCTGGCTGAAGCATTTGACATGTGCGACATAGTGTATGTTCCGTGGCAGGGAAAGCCGGAAGACGATGAGTTTCTGGCTGAGTTCAGAAGGTATTTCATAATCATGGAGTTTGACCGCTTATTGGAGAAGGTAAATGTTATTAATTGACGAACTGAAAAACAGACTGATAAACAATATTGACCTGTCGAAGGATACCAGTGACGAGGAACTGAATGACATTATTTCAGAGTTGGTGATGGAGGAGTTCAGGAGCAAAAATGTATCCCTTAAATACAAGATGAATGTTTGCAGGGAACTGTTCAATGCCATCAGAGGATTGGACATTCTGCAGGAAATCCTGGAGGACAATGAGGTTACTGAGATTATGGTCAATGGAAGGGATAATGTTTTTCTGGAAAAGGGCGGACGCGTATTCAGGTACGGAGGAGCCTTTGCGTCAAATGACAAATTGAAGGATGTGATCCAGATAATCGCGGCACGCTCAAACAAGAGGGTTAATGAAGCCTCTCCCATTCTGGACACGAGACTGGAAGACGGCTCAAGAGTGAATATCGTGCTGCCGCCGGTTTCGGTCACGGGGCCGCTGATCACTATCAGAAAGTTTCCTTCAGCGGCTTTGACAATGGAGAAACTGATAAAAAATGGAACGATTACCGAGGAGGCAGCAGCTTTTCTGAGAGGGAAAGTCGTGGACAGGAAGAACATCTTCATCAGCGGAGGCACGGGCTCGGGCAAGACAACCTTTCTGAATGTGCTGTCGAATTACATCCCAAAGGATGAAAGGATCATCACTATTGAAGATTCGGCGGAGTTACAGATAAAAGAGATTGAAAACCTGGTGAGTCTGGAGTGCCGACAGGCGAATGTGGAAGGCGAAAACGGAATTACGATCAGAGATTTGATCAGAACGTCTCTCAGGATGCGGCCCGACAGGATTATTGTCGGGGAGGTCAGGGGTGAAGAGGCCTTGGATATGCTTCAGGCTATGAATACCGGACACGAAGGGAGCCTCTCCACGGGCCATGCGAATTCGCCGGAGGACATGATTTCGAGGTTGGAGACGATGGTGCTCATGGGCACAGAGATGCCGCTCAGCGCGATCAGGGGCCAGATAGCTTCCGCGCTGGACTATATGGTGCATCTGGAGAGGATGAGGGATGGCAGCAGAAAGGTTGTGGAGATTTCGGAAGTAATCAATCTGTCTGAAGGGCGAATGAATATCAAACCGATTTTCACGTTCGACAGGGAGAAAGGAGTGCTTGTAAATGAAACTTAATAGAGACTTATTAAGGGAATTGCTGACATATGCCGGATTTTTGCTTTGCCTGTATCTGTTTTATAAATCCTGGATTGTTCTCCTGATATTCCCGGTATGTGTACTGGTATACAGAAAAATCAGCAGGAAGGAAAGGGAAAGGCGCAGGAAGGACAAGATTAATTCTGAGTTCAAAGAAGCGCTGCTGTCGATGTCGGCCGCATTGAGGGCAGGATATTCAGTAGAAAATGCCCTGATTGAAAGCCTGAGAGAAATGGAAAATATGTTTGGAAACGATGCGGAAATCTGCAAAGAACTGAAAAAGATGATCAACAAGATCAGCCTGGGAGTAAACGCGGAGGATGTATTCGATGAGTTCGCGCAGGAGATGCAGGTGGAGGATATATTTACATTTGCTTCAGTTTTCAGGATTGCCAAGAGGAGCGGTGGGGACATGGTAGAGATTATCCGCAGGACTGCAGGCGATATTGCATCGAAAGTGGATACCGGAAACGAAATCAGCGTTATGGTGAGCGCAAAGAGGTTGGAGCAGAGGATAATGATGGCAATGCCGTTGGCGATGATTCTGTATATTGATCTGACGTCGGGCGGCCTGCTGGCCCCATTATATGGAAACGCGCTGGGAGTGGTCATAATGACCGCATGTTTGATCGTATACGCGGCAGCGTGGCTGATTTCAAAAAAGATTATGGATATAAAGGTGTAGAAGATGATCATAGCTTACATAACAATTGCGGCGCTTATATTGGCAGGCATGCTGGGAACGGCGGGAAAAATAAAAGAGTTTAAGAATCAGACATTTAAGAAACATCCACTGAAGATCTTTTATCCGTTGAGCGCATACTTGTGTGGGCTGGGAGAGAGGTTCTTCGGGAAAAAAGAAACAAAAGCTGCAGGCGTTATTAAGAAGCTGAATGTAAAGGAAAACGCGGACGCGGAAATACGTATTTACCGAATAAAGAAGTGCTCGATTGCCATAGGAATAATCCTCGCGTCATGTATTGTGGGAATAATAGCATGCCTGCCGGGCAGGACCAGTCCGAAGGTCAGCAAACTGGAGCGTAACGACTACGGATATGGGAACCGCAGCTATACGCTGGATGTTGATTACAAAGATATCAGCGAGACCATTGAGCTGGAGATTGAGCAGAAAAAGTATACGGAAGAAGAAATCCTGGAGATTTTTGACGAGGCATATGATCAGGTAATCAGGAAAATGCTGAACGGGAACGAATCTCAGGAGAGCGTGAGTAAGCCGCTTAATCTGATTTCAAAGTATGGAGGAATAAGCATTTCGTGGGAAATCGAAGACACAGATGCGCTGGATTATAACGGAAATATCAAATATGAATTCGGCGAAGACGAAATGAGGCTGGTGAATCTTTACGCGACATTCAGGATGGACGGTGTGACAGAGGAATATACGGTTCCGCTGGTATTGAAGGCAGCAGCTTTAGGGGAGGTTGAACTTCTCATCGAAAACATCAAAGAGTGTATAGAGGAAAGCAACGACGTTCACGAAATGGAGGTTGAACTGCCGGACAATATTAACGGAGAAAAAGTCAGCTTCAGCCAGAGACCGGCTGTTAATCAATGGACATATCTGGCATTGGCAGTTCTGGCAGTGCTCGCGGCGATGATCGCGCTGGAGCGCAGCCTGGAGGAGCGGTTAAAGAAGAGGCAGGAAGAGATGATGCTGGACTATACGGAAATAGTGTCGAAACTCAGCCTGTTGCATGACGCGGGATTAAGCATATACAAGGCTTGGGAAAGGATTGTGTCTGAATACGAGGCCAGAGGAGAGAGAAGATTTGCGTACCAGGAAATGAAACTGGCGCTGGAGAAAATAAAGAGCGGCGCGGGCGAAGGCGAGAGCTACAGGCAGTTCGGAAAAAGGTGCGGACTGCATCAATATATAAAACTCGGGAATTTGTTGGAGCAGAACCTAACAAAAGGCACTAAAGGAATGAAAGAACTCCTGGCCCAGGAGGTGGCTGACGCTTTTGAAGAAAGAAAAAGACTGGCCAGAAAGAAGGGCGAGGAAGCAAGTACAAAGATGCTCATTCCAATGATCATGATGCTGGCCGTAGTTATTGTCATTGTGGCTGTGCCGGCGCTCATGTCGATAGGCATATAAAAAGGAGGTAGGTAAATGATAGAAAGAATTTCAGATCAGCTGAGAGAAGGTTTTAACAGGAAACTCAGCGGAATAGGTGTAGTTGAAGTGATATTGATTTTGTTGGTTCTGGTAGGACTGGTAATCATATTCAAAGACCAGATTACAGCATTGGCAAAGACCATATTTTCAAGCATTGGCTCTCAGGTCAATCAGCTATGAAAAAGGCGAAGGCCAGCATAACACTTTATCTGGCGCTGGTGCTGGTCATCATTATGACGCTGATCTGTACGTTGGTGGAATCCGGGAGGGTAAGCGCAATAAACATGAAACTCCGGGGAATCACATATATGGCGATGGATTCAATGTTTTCAGGATATGCCAGAGAGCTGTTTGATGAGTACGGAGTAATGTTTATGTGGACAGGCGAAGAGGATTTCCTGACAGAATTTGACGAATATGTGGAAGACAATCTGAACACTACGGGACTAGGCATTACGCGAAAGGCAGACCTGTACGGAATGGCCCACGTTTCTTCTGAAATACAGGAAATTAAATGGGCGACAGATGACGGAGGAGAGCTGTTTGGAGAACAGGTGAGTGAATATATGAAATATTACCTGATCGAAAACGCTGCTGAGAAAATTCTCGAGAATACAGGCATCTTTGAACAGGGAGGCAAGGTCAGCGAGTTTATGGAAAAAATCCGCAGCTATAAGGATGTCTTCGAAAGAGTGGAGAATGCTGTAGGAGAGATCAACCAGTTTGTCGAACAGATGAAGAAGGCGACAGAGAATCCGAAGGAACTGCTGGAAAAGATGCTGGATTATATAGATAAATACATTAATACAGGCGATCCGTCTTTTACTCTGGATTATTCATCTTATTACAGCAAACTGAAGAGTAACAAGATAATACTTGAGAGCTACCTTAGGACCATTAGAGACAAAACCGAAGAATATTATGGGTTTGTTGAGGACGCAAAAGAGGCTGTTGGGGAGCTGCAGAGCCAGCTGGATGAGGACGCGGCAGAATATGAGCCTGAGATTTACGAGATTGTCGAAGAACAGGTGGAAGACATACGTCAGAAGAGTGCTGACACGGATTTTGATTACTACAAAGTCGGAGAAAATGAGAATATGACCTACGTTTACGAGGAAAAAATCAGCAGACTGGATGGGTTCTTCGAAGAAGTGGGATATACGCTGGATAAGGAAAATGCTGAGTCGTTACGAGAAGGAGTCAGCAAGTATCTGGAAGAGTTTTCGGAATTTAATCTGGACGATCTTAAGCTGAATTTTGAAGTGAATGAGGTTGAAAAAGAAGACGACAGTTTCCTGGATTCGATCAATGATCTGTTTGAGAACGGAATACTGGAGTTCGTGGCCGGAGAAGTGTCAGAAAAAAGCGTGGATCGGTCGGCATTCCCATCTGTGACATCGATGCAGAGTCATTCGGAAACAGAAGAAAGCCTGGCAGAGGCCGCACTGGATAAAGCGTTGTTTTCAGAATATCTGAACTCGCATTTCGGAAGGTTCACAAGTCCAAAGGAAGATACAGCGCTGGAGTATGAAGCGGAGTATGTGCTGGGAGGGAAGGATTCCGACAAAGACAACTTGAGTACGGTGGTTACCGAAATAGTCCTGCTGCGTACGGGCTGCAATTTGATCAGCCTGCTGAAAGATTCAAAGAAAAAGGCGGAAACATTTGAGCTGGCGACTGCGTTGGTGGGATTTACTGGCATGCCGATAGTGGTGAAGATTGTACAGATTGTCATTATCGCAGCCTGGGCGCTGGCGGAAAGTATGCTGGATGCCAGGGCCTTACTGAGAGGCGATAAAGTTGTGACTATTAAGGGTGGCGATGACTGGTACCTGTCGCTGGAGGGCATCAAGAACTTCAGCGCAGATTCTGCCTCGAATTCGGATTTCGACAAAGGACTGACATATGAGGACTATCTAAGACTGCTGTTCCTGATGCAGAACCGGCAGACCCAGTATTACAGGACGATGGATATGATCCAGGCGGACCTCTGTCTAAATGAGAATCAGGCATTTAGGATGAAAGACTGTATTGCAGCGGCGAGAATCAGCGTGAATTACAAAGCAGGCCGGTTATTTGCCGGGATTCCATCGGCGCAGGGAGGCAATGCGTACCGCATTTTGATCGACCAGCAATATAAATATTAAAAGAAAGGAGCAGGGAGATATGTCCATCTTAGAAAACGAGCCCATCTGTAAGCACATCTATAAGCACATCTTCAATAGGATTCAAAGGCGAGCAAAAATCATATCTATAGCACATCTCCGGGCACAGACAAGACGGACATATCCCCCTGCTCCTAAGGGAAGCCTGACACTGGAAGCGGCCATTGTACTGCCAATCTTTATGATTTTTGTAACGGCTCTTTTGTACCTGCTGATAATACTGTCACTACAGGCAAATATTCAGCTGAGCATGGAAGAGACCGCCAGAAGCCTGGACAAAAAAGCATATCTGACAAATGAGGCAAATCTGGATTTTGCGATCAATCCGCTGACTGTTAAGCAGATGGTGATGACACCGGAACTGACGGATAAAGTAAACAGATCGCATATTACCGGAGGAGTGAACGGAATTGACACTCTGCTAACTACGTACAATTACGAAACAGGAATATTAGACATCGTACTTTCTTATAAATATGAGATTCCATTCATCTTTCCCGGAGTGATAAAGTTTTCATTTGTACAGAGATGCGAGAGCAGGGCCTGGATAGGCAAAAGTATTAAGGGTGAAGAAGGGGCTGGAGAGGAATCAGAGACCCGAACGGTATATATTACCCCTACAGGAACTGCCTATCATCTGACCAAAAGCTGTCCATATCTGGACCTGTCCATAAGAATGGTTTCAGGCGGAGAAGTTGACGGCCTTAGAAACAAAAACGGCGGAATATATTACAGATGCACAGCCTGCGCAAGGAGCGGAGAGTATGTCTATGTGTATATTACAGACTATGGGACGAACTGGCACGCAAGTCTGTCCTGCAGCGGCCTGAAAAGGACGGTGACTGCCGTGGACATTTCCGAGGTTGGCAGCAGGCACGAATGCTCTAAATGTGGAGGAAGCGGCAAATGAAGATCCTTTATCTGATATTAAGCACAGCGCTTCTGGGAATGCTGGCCTGGGCTGCATGGAAAGACATCAGGTCAAAAAAACTGCCCGTCATATTTCTGATCATAGGGGCATGTACGGGGATAGTGCTCCAGATCATAATAGGCGAGGCAAGCGTTTGGGATATTTTGCTTTCCTGTATTCCGGGAGCGATAGCCTATGCAGTGGCATTTTTTACGAAGCAGGCCATAGGTTACGGAGATGCCGCGCTGATCATAATTTCAGGAATATTTCTGGGATTAAACACGAACGTTATGCTGATACTGATAGCGCTTGCGCTGTCAGCGATAGCTGCGGCAGTGCTCCTGATACTGAAAAGGAAGAAGAGAAAGGACGAAATGCCATTTGTGCCGTTTATGCTGTGCTCCTATATTGTGATAATGGCGGTGAACATATGAGAAAAGAAGTAAAAGCAGCATTAACAATAGAAGCAGCAGTCATAGTGCCGCTGTCGATGATCATTATAACCATGCTGGTATGCTTTGGACTGTACCTGCATGACGTGGTGCTGGCTGATACGGTCGGGCCCGCGGCAGTGCTGGAGGCAGCAGGACAATTTGACAGCAGTGAATTCGACATAAAGACAGAAGTCAGGGAAATGCTGGAGCGGAGGCTTTCAGCAGCAGGGGTTATATCCGTGGATTGCGAAGGAGAAGAAGATAAGAAAATCTGCGTTAAAGGGACATTTAGCTGGCCTTTTCAGACTCTTATTTCTTCTCCGGGGCTGTCCGGCATCAGCTCGGAGATCAGCCTGACGAATCTGGACGGGCGCAGTCAGCTTCTGAAATACAAAATGCTCTGTGATGGTGTCGCAGGTTTGACGGGGAGTCTGGGAGAAGATGGAGATTAGATATAGAACAGATCAAGGCAGAAATAAAATGATACTGACTGGGATAGAGGGCTTTTCAGAAGAGAGCTTTGAAACACGGATGCTGGATAAAAACAGCATTCCTATGCTTCTTCCGTTCAGCCACGCGTCAATAAACGAGAGCCAGGAACTGATATATGATATTTCTTCCAGACAGATGCTTAAGAAATGGCTTGAAATAGAAAAACTGAATGGTAAATGGCTGGAGAAGTTCGTGGAATCAATTGCAGGACTTGAGCGCACGCTGGAAGGATATTTGCTGGATATTAGCCAGATAGTTTTCAGGCTGGACCTGATATATATAGATAACAGCAGAGAAGATTTTTACTTTTGCTTCTGCCCTGGTTACCAAGGAAATATGCATGAGGAAATCAAAGAGGTATTCAACCAGTTCCTGCCCATGGCTGATATGGAGGATGAAAAAACGGTTAGGACAGTTTATTCGCTTAATAAAATAGCGAATCGCGAAAACTTCTCGATCAGTGATCTGGCAGAGGAATTAAACAAAAAAGAAGAGCCGATTTTCGAAGAGGACTATGGAGAGCCGTTTGAGCCCGTGATAGTAGGGGACGATTATGAATCACCTTGGGAAGCCGAACAGCCAGGGCTCCTGGCAAGGTTGAGGAGATACGTCAAGGAAAACAACGTCTTTCAGATTTTAGAGGATCTGGATGAGGGAAGGTTCAAAGAAAAGCTCAATGAACCACGGCCGGAAGATAAACTCATTGAACAGAAACCTTTCAAGATCATGAAAGCTCCGGAAATCAAAGAACTGGGAGATATTGAGATCGAAGATCTGCTGGGAGGAGAAACAATGTTGATCAAAGACTGGGAAAACTCTGGAGGTTATCTGGAAGGAACAGGAAACCAGAGCGGGAAAGTAATAGTATTGGACAAAATGCCATTTTCTATAGGAAAATCGAAAGACAAAACCGATGAAACACTTAACTGCCCAACGGTTTCCAGAATCCATGCCAGATTCAATAAGTCCGATGAAATCTATTATCTGGAGGACATGAATTCACGCAACGGAACGAGATTGAACGGTAAAGCGTTGGCGCCTTTCAGTCCGGCAGAGCTTAAAAATGGTGACAGGATATCATTCGCGGACCAGGACTTCTACTACCGCCAGGGATAGCTGCGCTCTTGCAGTTTTCTGGATTTGTGGTAGATTAGAAACATGATTTACGACGTTATCAGAAACTTTTTCGGGCAGATGAATTTCGCGCTGGTCTCAACCACCAGCGCTAACCTTACTGTGGTCACGAACAAGGTAGGAGACGCTCCTATATTCTGTGTGATTGTTGACAACACGGCATCTGCGCCGATCCAGCCGAATAATGTGCTCTCTGTCCAGAGCCAGATCATAGGTCTGGGTGCGCAGGCGCAGGATATTCTCTATATCGTTGTGACGGAAGACACTGCCAGGGACAGGATGCTGACGCAGCTGTCAGGAGTAAATGTCTGGCTGGTGGATGCCCGGACGGGCAGGCTGATGGTATTTGACAGACAGCCGGATGATTTCTACGGCCTGAGGAGAGGCCTCGAGGCCAGTATCAACAGTACACGCACTGCCAGGATCAACCGGGCACGCAATGCAAGCAATTGGCCATGGGTGACCATCGCGATCATCGCGGTCAACGTGATCGTCTTCTTCATAACAGCCTTTGGAGGCGACGTTATGAGCGGGAGCTATATGGTGTCCGTTGGCGCGGATTTCTCGCCGTACGTCATACTGGAGGGCCAGTGGTGGAGGCTGATCACCTGCATGTTCCTGCACTTCGGTTTCAGACATCTGGCCGGCAACATGGTCAGCCTGGCGCTGTACGGCATTTCACTGGAGAGGGCTGTCGGTAAGTGGAAATTCCTGGCGATATATATGCTTTCAGGACTTTTCTCCAGCCTGGCATCATGCCTGTTCCATTACTTCACACACGATTACGTGGTGTCGGCGGGAGCCAGCGGAGCGATATACGGACTCATCGGACTGATGATCGTAGCCACGATCAAGAGCAGGGGACGGATCGGCAGCAGCGGAATGATATACAGGCTCGGAATAGTAGCGTTGTTTATTTTTTACTCGAATTTCATATCCTCCGGAGTGGACGTAGCGGCCCACATCGGCGGACTTGTTTTTGGAATAATATTCGGATTCATATTTACAGGAGGAAAGAAGAATGCAAGATCCTAATTGTATTTTCTGCAAGCTGGCAAACGGGGACATCCCGACTATGTCATTATACGAGGATGAAGATTTCAGAGTAATTTTTGACGCGTCACCCGCATCATTAGGGCATGCGCTCATCCTTCCGAAAGAGCATGCGGCCAACGTATTTGATATGCCTGAAGAGCTGCTGGCCAAGGCGCACATCCTGGCCAAGAAGATGGCTAAAGTGCTGACCGAAGTATTCGGCGCTGACGGAGTAAATATCCTGCAGAACAACAACGAAGCTGCCGGACAGACAGTCTTCCATTTCCACATCCACATCATTCCGAGATATGCCGGGGATAAAGACATGGTTATGTGGAAACCTGGCGAGCAAAATAAAGAAGCGCTTGAAAAAGCGCTCCTTAAGATCAAAGAACTCGTATAATTACCGCACAGTGGAGGCGATGATCTCCGCTACGAGGCGGGCAGCGTTCTCTGCCTGGTCCTCTTCGAAAATACGGTCGAAGTGTGCCTTGTTGCCGGCAATCTCATGGATTGTCTGCAGCAGGGCTTCTTTTGTGAGGTCAGCCTCACGGATAACCTTGGAGAAACCTCTCTTCTCAAAAGATTCAGCATTCAGGATCTGGTCGCCTCTGGAAGCATTCTTGTCCAGCGGGATGAGGATGGACGGCTTGTTGAGCGCCAGAATCTCATGGATAACGTTCGCGCCGGCGCGGGAGACGATAATGTCAGCTGCCGCGAATACATGCGCGAGCTCTTCATTCAGATATTCAAACTGTTTATAGCCCGGAGTGCCGACAAGGCCCTCGTCCAGCTTGCCATTGCCGCATACGTGTACGACCTGATACTCCTTCAGGATGTCAGGCAGAGCATTACGGATGGCTTCGTTGACAACAACAGAGCCTAAGCTGCCTCCGATGACCATGAGGACAGGCTTGTCCTCTGTGAAACCGCAGAGTTCGCGGCCGCGTGCAGCGTCGCCAGCCAGAAGTTCAGCGCGGACAGGCAGTCCGGTGTGAATGGATTCGATATTCTTCGGCAGGAAATCCTTAGTCTCAGGGAAGTTGTAACAGATCTTTTTCGCCTTCGGAATGCAGAGCTTGTTGGCCAGGCCCGGGGTCAGGTCAGACTCGTGCAGAACGATAGGAATATGATAATCAGACGCTGCGAAGATAACCGGGACGGCCACGAAACCGCCTTTGGAGAAGACGATGTCAGGCTTTTCGAGCTTCATGTACTTCTTGGCCTCATTCAGACCGTGCAGGATATGGATAGGATCCTTCAGGTTCTGGATGGAGAGGTAACGGCGCAGCTTGCCTGAGTCGATGCCGAAATAAGGGATGCCGAGCTCTTCGATGAGCTTCCTTTCGATGCCGTCGTAAGAGCCCATATAATTAATCTCAAAACCCAGCTCACGAAGGTGCGGGATGAGAGCGATGTTTGGAGTAACGTGTCCGGCAGTACCGCCGCCGGTCAGTAAAATCTTTTTCATGAGTAAATCTCCTTTTCCGCCTGTAATTATACGCTCACTGCCGTATATTTTAAAGGTGGAAAAAACCCCGATTTTCATATACAATAATATGTTGATAATAAGCACGCCGGAGGCACTATGAATATTCACATCACAAACGCTGAAGTGCTGCTCTTTGAGGACGGTCAGTTCATAACCGCCCATAAGGATCTGTACATCTGCGGCAGCAAAATAGCGGGCGTCGGACAGGAGCCGGAGGGCTTCGCGGCAGACAAGGTAATAGACGGCACAGACAAGCTCGTAATGCCGGGCCTCATTAACGCGCATACCCATGCGTATATGTCCCTGTTCAAAAACTTCGCGGACGACAGGGCATTTGCGGAATGGCTGGACAAGGTACAGCAGGTCGAAGACTTTATGACTGTCGAGGATATTTACTGGGGCAGTATGCTGGCGGCCATCGAGATGATCATGAGCGGCACCACTTGCTTCGTGGACCAGACTCTCAAGTCAGCTAAACCGGGCGTTACGTCAGGCCCTGAGAGCGCGGCGGCCGGCGCGGCCAGTGACATTGGCATGCGCGCGGTGATTTCCAGAGGACTCGCAGGAGTGGCTGATTCTGAAGAATCACTGATGAAATTCGGTCAGGCCGTAAGCGAGATGGAGACCTTCAAGGGCAATGAACTCATTACATTCATGGTGGGACCTCACGCGCCGTACAGCTGCATGGCCGATTACCTGCACAAGCTCACCGCCTACGCTAAAGAGCACGGCATCGGCAACAACATCCATCTGTCAGAGAGCGATTTTGAGATGGAGATCATTGAGAAAGAACACGGATGCTCACCGATTGCATACGTTGACAGGGAGGGCGTATTCGACGTTCCGACGATCGCGGCTCACTGCGTCAAGGTCGATGCGGACGACATCCGCATATTAAAAGAAAAAGGCGTAAATGTGGCTCTTAATCCGAAGAGCAATATGAAGCTCGGCAACGGATTCGCTCCGGTAGAGGAAATGATGGAGGCAGGCATCAATCTGTGCCTCGGAACTGACGGCAGCGGCAGCAACAACAGCCTGAACCTCTTCGCGGAAATGAATGTGGAGGCACTGATCCACAAGGGCAATAAGCAGAAGGCCGAATGCGTCAGCGCTCAGGACGTGCTCAGGTTCGCGACTGTGGGAGGCGCCAGGGCAATAGGCATGGCAGGCATGCTCGGAGAAATCAGGGAAGGCGCACTGGCCGACCTGATAATCCTGAACCTTAACGAGCCGCAGTTCGTTCCGCGCAACAACATCGTTTCCGGGCTGGTTTATTCATCAACCGGCAGGGAAGTTGAGACCGTCATCATCAATGGACGGCTTGTAATGGAAAACAGACGCATATTGACCTTCGATACCGCGAAAGTATACGAAGAGTGCGAGAAAATATCAGAGAGACTGGGGATGAAACAATGAGTAATATCAGAGACATTAACCTGGCCGATTCAGGCGAGCGCAAGATTGAGTGGGTGAGCAGGAACTGCCCGCTGCTGAGCGGCCTGAAGGCAGAATTTGAACAGACGAAGCCCTTCAAAGGGATTAAAATAGCGCTGTCAGTACATCTGGAAGCCAAGACCGCCTACCTGTGCAGGGTGCTGCGCGCAGGCGGAGCCGAGATGTACATTACCGGCAGCAACCCGCTCTCTACGCAGGACGACGTGGCAGCAGCGCTGGTGCGTGACGGAATGGAAGTCTTCGCATGGCATAACTGCACCGAGGAAGAATACTTCGCCAATATCAGGGCGGTGCTGGAGAATGACTGCAACATCATTATTGATGACGGCGGCGATCTGGTGCACATGCTCCACAACGAGATGACAGACAAGATCCAGTACGTCATTGGCGGCTGCGAAGAGACGACCACAGGCATCATCAGGCTGAAAGCTATGGACAGGGACGGCCTGCTCGCATTCCCGATGGTGCTGGTAAATGACGCAGACTGCAAGCACCTCTTCGACAATCGTTACGGCACAGGCCAGTCAGTATGGGACGGCATCAACCGCACCACGAACCTGATCGTAGCAGGCAAGACCGTGGTTGTGGCCGGATACGGCTGGTGCGGCAAGGGCGTTGCGATGCGCGCCAAGGGCTTTGGAGCCAGAGTCATTGTTACCGAAGTTGATCCGGTCAGGGCAATCGAGGCAGTCATGGACGGCTACGACGTTATGCCAATGAGTGAAGCGGCTAAGCTGGGCGATTTCTTCGTTACGGTTACGGGCTGCTGCGGAGTTATTACCGAAGATGACTTTAAGAATATGAAGGACGGAGCCATCTGCTGCAACGCAGGACACTTCGACGTAGAGGTGGACGTAGCATATCTGAGAAAGGCAGCAGTCTGCGTGGAAGAGATGAGGAACAACATTCTCTGCTACGAGATGCCGGACGGCAAGAGGATCAACGTCCTGGCGGAAGGACGTCTCGTCAATCTGGCAGCAGGCGACGGACATCCTGCAGAGATCATGGACATGAGCTTCGCGATCCAGGCACTCTCCGTAAAATACCTGGTAGAGCACAGCAAGGAACTGAACACCAAGCTCATCGCGGTGCCTGAAGCAGTTGACCGTGAGGTCGCATTCAGGAAACTGGCGTATATGGACAAAACGATAGATAAATTAACAGAAGAACAGGAGAAATATATCAATGAAAGCCATTAATGTTGATTTTGCTAAAACAGAAAAATACGCACCGGAAACGCAGTATCTCCAGGCAAAGGAGAATGTGCTGTCAGCGTTCAAAACACTTACAGAGAAGACAGGCGCAGGCGCTGAATTCACCGGCTGGGTGGATCTGCCTGTAGCATATGATAAAGAAGAAGTTGCCAGGATCAAGAAATGCGCAGAGAAGATCCGCAAGGATTCAGACGTGCTGGTAGTATGCGGCATCGGCGGCTCATATCTCGGCGCTGCAGCAGCCCTGGATTTCCTGAAGGGCGGCATGTACAACTTCAAGACAGACGGCGGCCCGCAGATCTTCTTCGCAGGCAACAACATGTCATCATCCTATATCATGGACGTTCTCGACAGGCTGGAGGGTAAGGATTTCTCCGTAAACGTTATCTCCAAGTCAGGTACCACCATGGAGACTTCAATCGCCTTCCGAATCTTCAAGAAGGCATTGGAAGATAAATACGGCAAGGAAGAGGCAGCCAGGAGGATTTATGCTACTACTGATAAGCAGCGCGGCGCTCTCAAACAGCTCGCTGACAGCGAAGGCTACGAAGAATTCGTTGTTCCGGATGACATCGGCGGCAGATTCTCAGTCCTTACAGCAGTAGGCCTCCTGCCGATCGCTGTAGCAGGCGGAGACCTCGACGAGCTCTTCGCAGGCGCTCAGGCCATGAGAGAGTATGCGCTCAATACTAAATTTGAGGAGAATGTTGTTTTAAGATATGCCTGGACCAGACAGAAGCTGTACGGCATGGGCAAGGATATTGAGATTTTCGCAAATTACGAGCCGGATCTCAGGAACATCGGTGAATGGCTCAAACAGCTCTTTGGCGAAAGCGAAGGCAAGGACGGCATGGGTATCTTCCCTGCATCAGTCAGCCTGACAACAGACCTTCATTCCATGGGACAGCTCATCCAGGACGGCAAGAGGAACATCTTTGAGACGATCATCTTTGTCGAGAATGCCCTTAGAGATGTTGAGATTCCGGAATTTGATGAAGATTTCGATGGATACAAGTATCTGGAGCACCTGCCGGTCGGCGCGCTGAATCTGGCGGCTTTCGTTGGTACATCAGATGCTCACGAGGCAGGCAATGTGCCGCAGATAGCTATCGGAATGGAGGATCGCAGTGAAGCAAACCTCGGCCAGCTGTTCTATTTCTTCGAGTTTGTCTGTGGAATAAGCGCATATATAGAAGGAGTCAATCCGTTCAATCAGCCGGGCGTTGAGGAATACAAGAAAAACATCAGGAAAATTCTGGCAGAAAAATAACAGAAATGAAAGAGGCTGCTGTGCAGCCTCTTTTTTAATCCTCTTCAATCACCTGAATTTCCAGGTAATCAAAATCTATATGTTCGATAAATGAATCCTGTTTGAAGCGCGTCCTTGAAACGCGTTTGAAATCCGTTATGTTCTGGTCCAGCCAAAGAGGCACACCGAGGTCCAGCTCTCTGCATATTTCCTCAAGCGCGGCATAGACCTTGCGGGTCCTGTTCGCGTCTGAATCGTCGCAGACGACACGGTCTGCACGCATGCGGTTATCCTTAAATACTTTTCCCCACATTCTGAACATCGCTTAAAATCCTTTCCTTTTGATCAATAGCTTCCCATATTGTAAATGTCTACCAGGTCCTTCCAGTTTTTGGCATCTACACTTATTCCCCGGACGGTAGCGCTATCCAGTGTTTTGATGCTGTTCCCTTTCTTATACAGGGCATACAGGGCCGCGTCAGATGTCCGTGAGAGCTCGACTATCTGCTTGGAATCAGTATCATCCTCGGACATAAAGATCTGTTCGCACTGAAGCTCGCCATTTTCGATGTAATAATAATATGCTGCATATGCTCCTGTGTGAGCCACATCCCAAACCAGTCCCGGATAATCCGGATCAGTGAAATAAGCTCCATCATACGGGTTTGTCATTCCGAGGTAGCGGATCTCACCATTATTGTAGGTATAGATGAATGAAGTGCTGGACGCATAGGAATCTCCGCCTGAGGAAACAATCAGCTCAGGCACACCGTCTGCGTCCATATCATGGAGAGCGGCTGTGATCGGGAAGTAGTCGTTCTTCTCGTCCATGGTGTAATAAGAGGTATTTATATATTCGCCTGAGATCAGGAACTGATAATAATCCCAGCTCCAGTCTTCCGAAAACTTCATGTCATCAGGAATGGCAGCGCTGTGCTTCAGCAGGGTCCAGTATGTATTATCACCAAAGGTCTTAAACTCCATTTCGGCATAATATATGCCATCGTAAAAATTAGTCGCATATAAGTAATCTTCAGGCATATAGAAACTATATACAATCCTGTACACATCGTTTTCAATACGGGCACTGATTATATTAACCTCTGCAAACTCCCAGCCTATGCCGCCGGTAAAGAAATAGATTTTTTCTCCGGATGCATAGAAGAGCTTCTCTTCTTCTCCGGCGGCCAGCATTGCAAGGAAATCCGCGTCTGCAACGTTAAAAATATTCTTCGCGATCCACTTAACGCTCTTCAGATCATATACATAGCACATATTGTACATGAAATCTTCATCGCGGCCCCAGCCTTTCGGGTCGTTGTACGTGCCGGGAGAGAACAGCACCTCTTCTCTTTCAGAACCATAAGTTTTATGGTTGCAGCAAGGCACGTTGAACAGCATCCATTTAAGGAGTGTACTGCTCTTGCCGGATATATCGTTGTGGTCATATTCCGCGCCGCCCTCGGTGTCGCGGTAGATGGAGAAATAGATCAGGAATTCATCCAGGGACTCCGGCAGATTCTCCAGGTCTGCCACGTGTTCCACTTCATCAGGCTCGGCCTCATGTGTGGTGTCAAAATAGTACGGCAGCTTTTTTGACAGCCTCAGGTCCAGTCTTCTGGCCTGCTTATAAACGTCCAGAATGGACCGCTTGCACGCGTCTTCCAACTGCTCCCTTGTAGGGGACGTGTCTTTCTGACCGGTCACCATGCTCCATAGCTTAGGCATCCAGGAGGCACCTGTATTCTGGGTGCAGTACTCAAACATATAATATGTGCCGATGATCCTTATCTGCGCCAGCTGGGCCATATATTTTTCAACGTATTCGTTATCACTTTCGTTATATGAGAAAGTATAACTGTCCTTTGTGACCTTCTGATCAATCAGATATTTGCAGGCGTCGGACATATATTTCATAACAGTGAAATATACCGTATATTCACCGAGCTCTTCTATTCCCGTGTAATGGTAAAGGTCGAAAAATACATCGACTATTTTAGCCACAGGATGGACTTCGGCCATTACATCAAGGGCAATTTTCATGCCGGCACGTTCAATTACTCTCGCTGAAGCTTTGACCAGGTCAGTATAAAATGAAACCATACTTTTGTCAGCGATATCCCTGGCAATGTCTGCCGCCGCGCATTTTATGCAATAGTCCAGAGACAGCTCCTTCAGATCGTCCGGAATCAGATCACGTATGGACGTAAAGAAATCCGAAGCATCATCCCCAACGTTGTCCCGCAGATATATCAGCATGTCCAGATACATGTTAAAAGCTTCCGCGTTTGCCAAGATCTTGGCGTATTCCGAATGGACTTCCATATTGGACTGCACTGCATCGGCGACATCTGTGAATACGGTCAGAACCAGGCCAGCCTGGTTTTTGATTTCACCCAGCTCGCAGCCCAGGCTGGAGGCGTTTTTCTGAAAACCTTTGAACACGCCGGTGTAAGAACAGGTTGAGTATTCAACGAAAGTTTTGTATGCGCTGACGGCAATCTTGGCAAAACCGAGGGCCTGTGCCATTCCTTCTATGTTCTTCACTTCGTCATTGCTCTCAAGATTATCCAGTGCACTTTCCAAACGGACGACCAGCGAATTATACTTCATTCCGTTCAGGATGGCATCAGCTCTTTTTAACGAGAATTTGTCATAATCCTCGGTGCCATAGGTGTTTTTAAGACACAGTTGGAGCTGATTATAAGGGTCTTCCAGTTCTTCCAGCTCGTCTATATCGCCAACCAGGTCAAAAATATCATTTATCGCTCCTACAACATTGCTGATTACGCCGGCACCCTTAGCCAGCTCATCATTAAATTGGCTGTACTGTGCCCAGTATTCATTTTTTGTGAATGTATCTTCAGGGGTGTAAGTAGAAAAATAATCTATTATACAGTTCTTTGCCTGGTCATACTTATCTGCGTCCAGGAACAGCGCGACAGACTCTTCAAACTGCGCTCTGAATGTTGCATAAGTATATTTGCCGTCGTTTTCAAGCTGATGGAGAGCTCCGACGGACCTGTGGTCAAATACCATCGGTGAGGTATGGAGCTGCTTGACTTCCGCGTAATCTCCGATTCCATCTCCATCCGTATCGGACCTGGTTGGGTCGGAATTATAATCTGCATAATAATTGCCTAAAGCCTTAACAACGAACATTTCCTCACCGTTCTTAAGACCGTCATCATCCCAGTCGGGATCATCTTCGCCGCATGTAATAATGGCTGCAAGGACATTCGAGGAATATTTGCAGTTGATCTGCTTGTTGCGGATCATTTCTATGTATATATCAGGGATTCCGTCATCATTGGAATCCACGGATGTATCAAAGTCTTCAGCAGGATCAGAGGTGATCAGATCTATAAGCTCGTCAAATATGGTCTTGTTGCGCACCTGATAAATGGAAAAGTGAGTTACCGTGGCAGTAATCTTACCCTCAGAAACAGTCTGTCCGGGGACTTCGACCAGTTGGTCGTTTTCCTCGTCATACCAGTAAATACGCGGCTGGAAATATTCGCTCAGCTCGCCCAGGGATTCATCGTAATAGAAGGTGATCTCTGCGCTTTCAAGGGTTCCCTCGCAGGACAGGTCATAGGCTCTTCCCAGGAAGCCTATTCCTCCCTCCGAAAACATGCTGCTTTCTGAAGGCGCTATTTCATATATGTTGATGGTGCCTGCTCCGGCAGCGTCTGTCACTGCAGAAACCTCGATCGACACAGGATTGT
This sequence comes from Lachnospiraceae bacterium, assembly GCA_017441295.1. GTDB lineage: Bacteria > Bacillota > Clostridia > Lachnospirales > Lachnospiraceae > RGIG5612. The sequence continues at coordinate 22,160 of JAFRYA010000022.1, read as the reverse complement.
ATTCGCTTACGGTTCCGTATTTTTCCTGCGTGGTGAAGCTGGAATTGGCAGCGGACGGATCACTTCCGATCAGCGTTTCCCGGCCGTCCGCGACGCCGTCACTATCACTGTCCGGGTTGAGAGGGTCAGTATGGTAAACATAGACTTCGTCATAATCGCTCAGCGAGTCGCCGTCCGTGTCATAAAGCAGAGAACTGGTGCCGTGGTTGACTTCCTCAATATTTGTAAGGCCTTCGGCGTCATTGTCCTCATCAGGATCCGCTACTCCGTTGCCGTCCGAATCGCGTTTTAATGGATTCAGGCTCAGCACCCTGATCTCCAGGCCGTCATTTAAGCCGTCTCCGTCAGAATCCGGATTGTGTCTGTCAGTGCCGAAGAACAATTCCAGTACATCAGGCAGGTTGTCGCTATCGGCATCGGCAGTGTCATTTTGGTCGTACCAGAGCGCTGTGAGACGGGTATTCTTTGTGATCGGCTGTGAAAAATCAAAAGGCGTGACATCTCCGGACTTCTCATACCAGCCAACAAATAGATATCCTTCGCGGGCCTCTACTGCAGGACGCGCGGCATATTCCCCGCGCTTTACACTTTGGGTTTCAGGGTTTGGAGCGTTATAGGATATGTTGAAAGATACTTTGAAATGCAGATTGAGCACAATTATAACAACCACCGCCGCGATTACGGCAGCCAGTACAAATGCACCGATTATAAAGATTTTTTTCTTCCCGGGCTTTTTCTCCGCGGGCTTATATTTTTGAGAACGCATAATAGTATTCCTTGTTTTTAATGTTTTTGATATTATATCAGTTTTTTTGTGAATTGAACCTTCTTGTTAAATATTATTTTCTACTATAAAATAAAGCAAAAGAGAATTTTCAACCGGAGGCGTAACGATGGATGAGATTAAAAAATTAAAAGAATGGATCGACGGCAGCGACAATATCGTTTTCTTCGGCGGCGCCGGAGTGTCGACAGAGAGCAACATCCCTGACTTCAGGAGCGTAGATGGACTTTACAATCAGGAGTACGATTATCCGCCTGAGACGATACTGAGCCACAGCTTTTATATGTCCAATCCGGAGGAGTTCTACAGGTTTTACAAGAATAAGATGCTGATCCTGGATGCCAAACCGAACGCAGCGCATCTGAAACTGGCTGAGTGGGAGAGGCAGGGCAAGCTGAAAGCCATCGTCACCCAGAACATAGACGGACTCCATCAGGCAGCAGGCAGCAGGAATGTATACGAGCTGCACGGCTCTGTTCACAGGAATTACTGCCAGAAGTGCGGCAAGTTCTTTGGTCCGGAATATATTGCGGCCAGTGAAGGAGTGCCCGTATGTGATTCATGTGGTGGAAGAATTAAGCCAGATGTGGTATTGTATGAGGAAGGACTGGATAATGACACGATAGAAGGCGCCGTGCTGGCGATCAACCGCGCGGATGTGCTGATCATCGGAGGCACCAGCCTGGTGGTTTATCCGGCAGCAGGACTTATTGATTACTACAGAGGAAACAAACTGGTCCTCATTAACAGGAGTACGACTCCAAGAGATAAAATGGCCAATCTGATAATCAACGACAGCATTGGCAAAGTATTTTCACAGATCTAGGAGGTAATATATGGAGAACTTTCTGGGCGGCGGAGTTGCCGAGCTCGAGAAGGCCAAGGCCGACATTATGGCAGGCAGAGAACTGTCCATTGCGGCTGATGAGGCTGAGAAAGCATTAAGAGCTAAGGAAAAAGACGTCGAAACACAAAAGAAATACATGACAGACAAAATTGAGTCCACCATCCGTTCCAGACGTGTGGAACTCGAGAAGAGCCATGACGAAGTGATCCACGGCGCGTCCAAGAGACTGAAAGAAGCTGAGAGAAACAAGAAGACCGCCAAGATGGACGCTGTCAACGCCAGAGTCAAGAACGAGACAGCGGAGCTGGTTGAGGAGAATAAACACCTCAACAGGGAGAACAAGGATCTCTTCAAACAGTGGAAGATGCCCGGCTTTTGCAACACATCTTACTACTACGCAATGTTCTCACCGAGACATGCGCACGAATTCCTTATCTTCGCGGCGACCGTTATCATCGCCATCGCGCTGATACCTAATATCGTATGTCTCTTACTGAACGTTACGACAGCAGTCAAGATCATCATTTACATTGCTATCGTAGTATTCTTTCTGCTGATTTATTTCCTGATACTGCTGCTGACGCGCGGCGGAGCCAAGGCCAAAGTAGTTGAGAAGGGCCGGCCGAACAGGGATCAGATCAGAGCTAACAAGAAGAAGATCAAACAGCTCGCCAAGTCCATCCGCAAGGATGATGATGAAGAGCAGTACGGTCTCGGAGAATTCGATGCTGAGATAGAGAAGGAGCGCTCTGCCGTAGCTGATGCTATGGAGAAGAAGGCCGAAGCCCTGAAGGCATTCGATGCTGAGACTGCAGTTGAGATCAAGGACGAGATAGAGAGAGAGAACGTGCCTATCATCCAGAACATGGAGCAGGAGGCTAAGGATCTGAAGGAAGCTGCACTGGCCAAGAGAGCTGACGCTCAGGAAGCAGCCACAGCGATCACAGAGAATTACCAGAGCTATCTGGGCGACAAGAACCTGAACCCTGAGAAGATTGACGAGCTCATCAAGCTCTTCGACGACGGACAGGCTACAACCATTATGCAGGCACTTGACTTACAGAAGGGTGAAATTAAATAATGACCGTTGTTTCCGAAGAAGCTAAAAATGCACAGGGAAACTGGCGACATGCTGAAAAGCGCCGCAGAAAGAAAAAGCGCATAATCCTTATTTCTGCGGCGGTTTTTATAGTGCTGTTCACGGCGGGAGCTATCCTGTTCCAGCATTTCCGCACATATACCGGATACCGCGTACGCGAGACTCTGGAGATTGCGAATGCTGATGAGAATACTATCTACAAAGAGTTCGGCAGAGGCTACGTGAAATGCGGCGGAGACGGCATTACATACTTTGAAAAGAGCGGAGCCGTTGTCTGGAACGAGAGCTTTGAGATGTCGGCGCCGATCATTGACGTCTGCGGCAATTATATAGCTGTCGCGGATATGAAGAAGAACGATATTTATATTTACGACAGGAGCGGCTATGTGAACCGCATTACCATCGGCCGCAGCATCACGGACGTTGAAATTTCGGAAATGGGTATGGCCGCCTGTGCGACAGGCGAGAGCAATGCCAACTACATCCAGCTGATCGACAAGGACGGCAACGAGCTGATCACGGCACGCAGCGTTTTCTCTGCCAGCGGATATCTGATGGACATCACGATGTCTAAGGACGGCACCAGGCTGGCAGCTGCTTTCTGCTTTATCAACAGCGGCGCGGTCAGGTCCAAGGTGGTATTCTATGATTTTTCACGCGAAGGAACGGGCGATGAATGTATCGTGGGCACGTTCGACCAGTACGAGAACACGGTCGTAACGAACGTGGAATTCATGGGAGACAAGAAGGTCTGCGCCGTCGGTAACGACACGCTGACATTCTACAATTTCTCAGGTGAACCATCCATTATCCACGAGGAGAAGGATGAGACCTGGCAGATCCAGTCACTCATGCTCAGCGACAGATATGTGGGAATGGTCATGGAAGACACTGCAGGAGAGTATAATTACCTGCTGAAGGCATATAACAGCTCCGGCAGGGAAGTTATGAATGTCGGCGTAGACTATGGTTATTCGCACGCCATCCTGGCAGGACGGAACATCATGCTGTATACCAACACCAACTGCCACATGTACAGCTTCGCCGGAGTGCACAGAATGGACTATACATTCGACGATCATATAGAAGTAATTGCGTCGTGCGGCAACGGCCGGGATTTCATTCTCGGCACGCAGACCGGCACGCAGCTGATAAGGTTAAAATAAATGACAGCTTCAACAATAGCAACAATCGTAGTTTTGGTAATACTGGCGTTCCTGGTGATCAATGGATTCCGCAGGGGCTTCCTTAGGATACTTCTGACGACGTTCTCACTGGTCATAACGCTGCTCCTGGCAGCAGCGCTGGTCAAGCCGGTATCGGAGTTTATCAGCACCAAGACATCCATCGGCACAGGCATAGAAGAGAAGGTCGAGGATTTCATCAATGAGAAGATGGAGAAGGTGACGAACGCCAAGGAAGATGAGATTATCGATTCCCTCCCGCTCCCTGCATTCCTCAAGAAGAGCCTGCAGGAGAACAACACCATCACGAAGTACAAAGAGCAGGGTGTCACCAGCTTCAAGGAGTACGCGGTCAAGAATATAACGAACATCATCGTGAAGGCTATGTCGTACCTGGCGCTGATGATCATTATATTCCTGCTGCTCAGACTCCTTTTGATGCTGACCAAGTTCATTAACAAAGTCCCGATCATCGGCGGGGTCAACCGGATACTCGGCGCCGTGCTGGGACTTATCGAGGGACTGCTCATTGTGTGGGCGCTGTGCCTGCTGATCATGACATTCTCCGGTTCAGAATTCGGCGCCACCTGCATGGAAGTAATCAACAAGAGCACCGTGCTGAAGTTTATTTACGACAACAACCTGTTGGCGACAGTAGCCAACTCATTATTTAAAGTTTTCTAAAATCCTTGACTAACAAGGCATGGATTGTTATAATGCAAAGGCATTTTGCAAGGCGACATAGCCAAGTGGTAAGGCATCGGTCTGCAACACCGTGATCACCAGTTCAAATCTGGTTGTCGCCTCTAAAAGGTCTCGTGGGATCCGTACGGATTCTGCGGGATTTTTTATTTTATCTAAAAACGGATCTTGTAATAACAAAACGGGTTTTATAACGACTTGCTTTTCAATGAGACTGAAAGTTAACACTTTTTCTTCGGTTGTGTGTCATTTGACTAGATTATTGAGCGTATTTTAGCTTAAAACGCAGGCTTCGGGTGTCTATTTATTGGTGCTATACCAGCTTTTTGAGAATAAAACTAAAAAACTGGATATGTGATTGACACACAAGCGTAAAAAACATGTCACTTAATCATTATTTCTTATATTTTCGACACACAAGTGTAAAAAACATGCTGCAAGATGATGTCTATATAGTTTCAGCTTGTAGAATTGAGTCAGATTCGATATACGATTTTAAGCCAGATACAAAATATAAAAGCAAAGTGTTCTTTAGTGAATATAATGGCACAGCAGAATCGGTCAGATGCTATTTTAGTGCATATGTGTATTGAGTAAACATTTTATTTTTTCCCGCAGAATCCATCGGATTTCTGCGGGATTATTTATCTTTAGGGTGTATAATACTATTGAGAATATTATTTGGAGCTGATTATGAAAGAAATATCTATTACTGACATTCAAAATATAAAGATCGGCCAGGTTGAAAATGCGCTGGCCGGCACGGGCTGCACGGTCTTACTGAACGAGGAAGGCATGCGAGCAGGACTGGATGTGCGCGGCGGAGGGCCGGCATCCAGGGAGAGCCAGCTGCTCAATCCCTTGATGGCTGCTCAGGTGGTTCACGCGATAGTTCTGGCTGGCGGCAGTGCCTTTGGACTGAGCGCAGGCAGCGGTGTCATGAGATACCTCGAGGACCATGGCATCGGCTATGACGTTGGTGTTACCAAGGTGCCGCTCGTTGTGCAGTCAGACCTCTTTGACCTGACGGTAGGTGACGCATTCGTCCGTCCGGACGAGGAGATGGGCTACGCGGCGGCCAGGCATGCAGCAGAAGAGCCTAATTATCGTGACGGCATTTTTGGCGCGGGCTGCGGAGCTACAGTAGGCAAGATCGCAGGCATGTCATATTGCATGAAAACCGGCATGGGCAGCTATGCTGTTCAGATCGGAGAACTGCAGGTCGGCGCTGTTGTTGCACTGAACGCGCTGGGCGACATTTTTGACAGCAAGAGCGGCAGGCAGATTGCGGGCCTGCTCGAAGAGGATGGCAAGACTTTCAGGAGCTCGCCGCAATTTATTGAAAAGAGCATCGAGGTGGTCAAGAACCGCTTCGCCGGCAACACGACATTGGCAGTCATAATCACGAACGCGTACTTTGAGAAGACCGCGCTCTGCAAGATCGCAGGAATGGGCCACGACGGCTACGCCAGATCCATCAGACCTGTACATACGTCACTCGACGGCGACAGCATTTACGCAGTATCCGTAGGTGATGTGAAGGCTGATCAGGAAGTCGTAGGCACCCTGGCAGCAGAAGTGATCAGCGAAGCCATTGTCAGGGCCGTGGAAAACGCGGAGAGCGCATACGGATTCCCATCCGCGAAGGAAGTTGCTGAGAGAAATGACTGAAAAATGATTTTGACACGATTTTGGACTCTTGTACGTTTTATTCCGTACAAAAATGCAGAATCGTGTCATTTTTGCTTGAAAACGAACAAAACTGACGAAATGTGTCAGGAAAAACGTACAAAATCCCGCATCTGTGTCAGACATATCAAAAAACGAACAAAATTCGAAAATCGTGTCAACGACGGCTCCAAGAACATTGCCAACAGAAAAGACGGAGTGGTAAAATATACATATAAGTACTTGGAAGGAGACATTTTATGAAACGCATTATAGGAGTACTTTTGGCAGTCATAATGTTCATTGCATTTCTGCCGATTGCCGGAGAGCCTGCTCAGGCTGCGGATACTGACGCAGACAATACGGTTTACCATACAGTCAAATTCGACGTGTCCTCGGCGCCTGTGCCAATAGACACGCCTGAAAGCCAGACTATTGAGCATGGCCAGAAACTGACTTTGCCTGAGCTTCCTGATATTCCGGGCTGGACGTTCCAGGGATGGCGAAAGGATAGCTATACAGGCAACAATTTCTTTGACAATACTGATGTTCAGTACGACATGACGCTTTATGCAGTGTGGAGCTGCAACGTTATTCTCCGTATGGAGCCTGCCGGCGCGGGAAAGATCGGCCTGGATACGGGGTCGGGTATGGAATACGTGAGCGGTTCCAAGCTGGCATATTATTATAGCTATTATGATCAGCCGTTTATTATTGAGGCGGTGCCGAATGAGGGATATTCCTTCCAGGGCTGGAGAAAAGACAGCGGAACAGGAGAAATCTACTCAACTAATCCACGTATAGAACTGACACCGGATGGGAATACTATTTTATACGCCGTTTTTGGCGGCCAGGTCACAGGCATCTCTCTGAACGAATCATCATGCAGGGTTGATATCGGAGCAATGCATTTCCTGACAGCGACGATCACTCCTTCGGATGCTCCGAATAAGAGCATTATCTGGACGAGCTCTAAACCGTCCGTTGCTACAGTTGATACTAATGGATGTGTATTAGGCGGCGCAAGTATTGGCACAACAACGGTTTCGGCAACTACCGTGGATGGCGGATATACTGCCAAGTGCACGGTTAAGACGATGTTCAAAGATGTCAAGGATTCGAGTGCTTACTATTACAAACCTGTTTACTGGGCAGCGCTGAACAACATCACGAAGGGATATATAACTGAATCAGATCAGGGCACGTCTTTATATGGCAAGTTCGGAATTGACGAAAACTGCACACGCGGCGCGCTGATGGTATTCCTCTGGAGGCTTGCGGGCAAACCGTCTGTTTCAGGCATAGAGAATCCGTTCAATGACGTGGATGAATCCGTACTGGGTTCAACTTATTACAAAGCCATCCTCTGGGGCTATAACAAAGGAATCACCAAGGGCTACCCGGATGGCGGCTTCCATCCGGACGATCCGGTCGTCAGGAAGGATATCATGATCATGCTCTACAGGTTCGCGGGCAAGCCAGAGATTACAAATCCGAAAGAAATGACATTTACGGATGTCATCGGTGTTCACAAACCAAAATCCGATACCTATAAAGCGATTCTTTGGGGCTATACAAAGGGTATCACGAAAGGCTACTCAGAAGGCGAGTATGCAGGACAGTTCGGCTGTCTGCTGGACTGCCTGAGGAAGGACATTGTGACGTTCCTTTATAGATATAAAGGCAAACCAAAGGTTGATTATTGACATTAAATAGAGCGGAAGGGGGTATTTCATGAAACGTGTTATAGGAATAGTATTGACAGTCATTATGCTGCTTGCGATGCTGCCGGTTTCAGGTCAGCCTGCCAAGGCAGCAGAGACTTATACTGTCACATTTAACTCAATGGGCGGCAGTTATGTGCCTCCTCAGACAGTTGAAGCAGGGGGATATGCGGTCAAACCAGATGATCCGTTTAACCCGGGCTGGGGTTTTTATGGCTGGTATACTGATGACTATATGGGCCAGCAGTTTAATTTTTCCTGGGAAATTACGGAAGATATTACACTGTACGCCGGCTGGGCCAGTGATATTGTATTGTGGGTGTATCCTAGCAGCACAGGCAAGGTCGGTATGGATCTAGGATACGGATGGGATTATGCCAACGCGTCCTTTGGCGCATTAATGCGGAAACATGAAAATAAAAATTTTTATATAGATGCCAAGCCAAATGCCGGATACCGTTTTAAGGAATGGAGACGAGACAATCCTGTAAACGGCTCGGTATTTGCTACAGTAGCAAGTACATATATTACGAAAGACGGCCCTGGCGCAAGGGTAAGATTATACGCAGTCTTTGAGCCGGATCCGACGTCACTGGGCGAATATCAGATTGAAACTGGTGTTACTCCATACGGCACAGGCACCACCTCAGGCGATGGCTGGTATACAGGAGGCGACTCCGTTACAGTCAGCGCGGTTCCTGAGGAGGGATATAAATTCGGCAGGTGGCTGGAGAAAACATACGACAATTATCAGCCCGTTTACACTCAGGTATCAACAAGCGCCAACTATACATTTACTGCTGATTCAGACCGCGTGCTGATCGCTGAGTTTGACTCCAAAGACCCGGAATATTATACAGTCACCTTTGATACTTCACAGGCTCGCTTCCCGGTAGAAACGCCTGAACCGCAGCTGATCGAGGAGGGCAAGATGGTTACCAGACCGCCTGATCCTGTTCAGCCAGGCTGGCATTTCGAAGGATGGTTCCTCGATGATCACATGGGAGAACAATGGAATTTTACCAGGGGCGTTGACAGAAATATTACTCTTTATGCGGGATGGAGCATCAGCGTAAATGTTTACGCCAGCCCTTCAGCTATGGGACAGATCGGCTGGTTCGACGGAGACGATATGATCTATACGTCGAGTCTCGGAGCGGCATACTTCAGCTATAAACACGATCCATGGATACTGGAGGCAGTTCCGGGAGAAGGATATACCTTCGAGGGATGGAGAATTGGCAGCCAGCACGGCGAACTGTATTCCAAAGAGGCAAGCATTGAGTTTATTCCTGACGGGAATATTCAGTTGTTCGCAATGTTCGGCGGAGAAGTAACAGGCATTACTCTGAGCGAGACAGCGGTCAAGGTCGGAATGGGCCAGTCACATTATCTGGAGGCAACAATCACACCGACTACCGCGCAGAACCAGTTCATTGTATGGGAGAGCTCCAAGCCGGCTTATGCCACAGTCAACGATTACGGTGAAATTTATGGCAGATCCAAGATCGGAAAGAGCGTTATTTCCGCCACCACTGTGGATGGAGGATACGTTGCTAAGTGCAACGTCCAGACAATGTTCACGGACGTTATGGGCTCTCCAAACAGCAGCGCTGAAGACTACCAGTATTACTACAAACCTGTTTACTGGGCAGCGCTGAACGGCATCACAAACGGCTACACAGACGAGCACGATTCCAGATACGGAATGTTCGGCGCTGACTTTAACTGCACACGCGGCGCGCTGATGGTATTCCTATGGAGACTCGCCGGCAAGCCATCAGTTGCCGGAATAGAGAATCCGTTCAATGACGTAGATGAATCCGTGCTGGGTTCAACTTATTACAAAGCCATCCTCTGGGGCTATAACAAAGGAATCACCAAGGGCTACCCGGATGGCGGCTTCCATCCGGACGATCCGGTCGTCAGGAAGGATATCATGATCATGCTCTACAGATTCGCGGGCAAGCCGCCGATCACGAATCCGAAGGAAATGACGTTTACGGATGTCATCGGAGTTCACAGCCCGAACTCTGATACCTACAAAGCCATCCTCTGGGGCTACAGCTTAGGAATAACGAACGGTTATTCCAGTGGCGAATATGCAGGACAGTTCGGCTGCATGCTGGACTGCCTGAGGAAGGACATTGTGACATTCCTCTATAGATATAAAGGCAAACCAAAGGTTGACTATTGATCGGCGCTGCCAGATCTTCAGCTTTCGTGTAGAATATTGACCAAACTTTCAGTTTTCGGGTGCTTTTCCTCGTGAAAAGCACCCGAAACTTGTATTTCTGGTCATAGGCATTTGAATATACCTCGTAGGCGTGTTATAGTCAGATCAGGTAATTTATTGGCGTTCACAGTAGTGTGTTTTAGAAAGGAACGCTTATGAAAAACATAAAACGAATCTGTAAATCATTAGCAGCATTTCTTGCTTTTTCACTTCTTATTTCTCTTGCCCTTCCGTATGTTTCAAGGCCGGTAATGGCCGACGGGGGAGGAACCTATGCTGACGATCACGGCACTACATTTACGTATGTCCAAAAAACGGTAGATAATGAACAGGTGATCGAAATCACGCAAATAAATCCCACAAACACCGCAGCGACGGGACTGGACCTGATCATTCCTGATATGTTAGATGGACTCAGGGTTACAGAAATCAGCGCCAGATGCGGAGGCGGCTATTACGCTTACAAAAGCGTAACGCTCGGACAGTATGTGGAATCAATTGCGAGTGGCTTTTTGCAGTACAAGCAGGGCGTTACGGAAGTTACATTAAATGAAGGCCTCAAATATATTGGCGAAGATGCATTTCGGGGCACGTCGATTACAGAATTATTTATTCCGGACAGTGTGGAGACAATTTCAAAGAATGCGTTTAATCTTTGCAGCAGCCTGGAAGAGATTCAGTTCGGTACTACGCCGCAGAGCAGCCATCTTCATACGATAGAGGGCTTTGCTTTTTATGAAACTGCGATTACTGATCTGGTGCTCCCAGATTCGCTGGTGACAATAGAAGAGTCTGCGTTCGAAGCCTGCGAGAGCCTGAAGACGATTTCGTGGCCGGATAATCCGGAGTTCACGACCATAAATGGTTTTAATTTTTGCGAAAATCTGGAGGACAGTGTGCTGGAGAGCATTCCCTCTTCGGTTACCACGCTGGGTCACTGGGCGTTCAATGGAGCACAGTTTGAGACTATCACGATCAATCCATCCATTTCATTGATTGAAGAAGAGGCTTTTGCCACAGACCAGTTTGACTGGGGAACGGAATTCACTCAGAGGCTGGATATCAAAGACGGAACTGTTCCGCTCGTTATAGGTAAAAATGCTTTTTACAGCAGTTATCTGACCGGCGAGATAATCCTGCCTGCAAGAGTCAGTGTTTTGTATGAAGGCGCTTTCAGCGGACTGAATAATGCAGCTATAAAGATTTACAATCCGGCTATTGATCTGAGAGATTCTGCCGGGGTGAATAATTACGCGGATTCTTTCGAAGGACAGAATCTTAAAATTTATTATCCTGATACCCTGACGGAGCAGACCTCTCCTTCATTCATGGCGTTCATGGCAGCGCATCAGAACAATCCTGACTATACTTTCATTCCGATGGGGGGCGGCGAGCCTCAGATTGTTTATCACAATATAATCGGCACCGTGCCGGAAGGGGCTGCGGTCAGCGTGATCATTAACGGCACGGCGTATCCGCAAGAATTAACGGACAGCTATTCATTTACCTGCGAAGCACCGGAAGGCAGCATGATTTCTGTGGTTATCACCATGGATGGATACCTGCCAAAGTCATTTGAGAGAGCAGCAGGTGAGTTTACTGCGGACTGGGACATTGGCAATATAACAGAAGATGATATGACGCCGCTGTCTGAGACGGGCAGGCTGGACCTGACGCTGGAAGGCGATGGTGCATTATCTGCCAACATCGCAATCTTTGACGGCGATGGCGCATTAATAGAGACAGGCAAGGCCAAGGCTTCGGCCTGCATTTTCACCGATATTAAATACGGCAGCTACACAGTTCTGGCATTCGCCGACAATCCATTTATTTCTTCGGTTTCATCAATAGGCGACCTGGCTGCGCTGGGCATTGAGGAGGCCTCATATTCATTGACAGATGTTACAATCCGCGCTGGCAAAACAACCGAAGCCACGATACAGGTGCCGGCTATGGACACATCATCATTTGCCTCATACGTCAATATGGAAGGCTGCGGTGTTCTGATCGACAAAACCAGAGTTACCCGCAATCAGAAATTCCTGGCGCATGTCAATTATCAGATGGCAGCAGGGCACGGGGCGGACAGCATAAAGATTATTATTCCTGAAGGATTTTCGGTGGACCGAGTATCCAGCTATACGAGGTTTTATCCGCTCGAGAGCGTCTATAACGAAACTGAGCACACGCTAACTATCACCGGACTGGCAGGCAGCGAGAAGGAGGCAGGAACAATTTTTGTAAGTCTCAGCACGCCAAATACCGGAAGCTTCTGTATCAGCGCTTCTGTCAGGGACGGCTCAGTAAATGTGCCTTTGGGCAGCTATTCTTTCACAGTCAGTCCGGTCAGCATTACCACTTCGAACACAAAGGTCACGGTATATGCAGAGCCTGGCACAGAAGTCAAACTGAAAGTCGGAACAGGCGAGGAATACATCTTCGGCACAACAAACGCGCTGGGCTTTATTACAGACGAAGTGCAGCTGCCGGAGCATGCAGCTATTGGCGCGTGCAATGTTAAGGCTACGGTCACCGACAGCGTCGGCACATTCTCCGCAATAGAGACCCTTTGGCTCGATATTGGCAGCATGCTGCTGGATGGCTATAATTCACAGATCTGGGAGTTCTACTTCCTGCACGGTGGATATAAGAATATTCTCGTTGAGAACGGAGTGGATAAATCCGGGGGATATTATACATACCACACATGGCAGAATGAATGGACGTTTTCTGCAACGCTGACCAGCGACGAGGAATTGGAAGAAGATGTTTACGTGATAGTGGAGATGGTAGACGGATCCACCCGCAGTATGGCAATGTCACGTATTGGCGCAGAGGAAAAGGATGGCAGATTCTATCAGACCTATGCATGTACAATGATAATTGAATCTCCTGGCAATCATATATTTGACAAGTCGCTCGTTCCAACTGGATTCAGCCTGAGTTATATGCGGGAAGATAAATCTCCGCGGACACTTGATTCTGATGAGATGGCGTATATCCTGACACAGGCAGAACAGAACAACATCACAGATGCGTGGGAAGAGTTCTACAGGCAGCAATATATTGAGTTGGGTTACTCAGAAGATGAAATAGAAGAGTTTTTGTCAATAGATAACAGCGACTTCGTTTTCAATGAAGGATATCGCTACAGCAAGAGCACAGACCCGGAGATTTCAGAATGGTATAGCAATCTGTCATCTGAAGACCAGGAGCTGGTTAAGGAAATCGAGTATCTGCTGTCTGAACTCTTCAGGCTGGGACAGGAAAAATATGGCGGCAAGAGAATGGATCAGTGCTCTGGCGCAGCTGAATTCTATGAATCCGGCGGTGTCATCTTAAATGATACCGATTATACATATACTGCCAGCGATCTGGTTCAGGACGGTTTCAAACTGGGCGCCAATGGATTAACAGCAGTCAAAACATTCAGGAAAGATGACGGCAGCATTGCTGTTGCCTTCGCCCGCAAAGGAAATGGCGCGAAATCTAATAGAGGTGATCCATTTTCAGACGTTTACTTTGAAAGCAATCCGGAGGAGGCTGCACGGTCCGGCGTGAATGACATGGTAACATCAATGGATCTGGAATTGTTAAACATAAATCTGGAAATGGCCGAAAGAATAACAGATTCTCCGGTTGGAAAGCAATTCTGCGCAAAAGCAGGCAAAGTTGTTTCCGCATATAAGATGTCCTATGAAATAAACCAGGCAATGCAGAACACCGAAAACTACAGCAATTCTGTGGTTGATACCGCCTGGCTGCAGGGAGAACTGGATGATCTGAACACGTGGTATCATTATGCAGCGTCGCACGGTGCTGACCAAGCGTGCCTGGATGCTTACAGACGTGAGCTGGCGGCGGGAGTAGAGCTCCTCAGCGTTCTGCAGGAGCAGGAAGACGCTTGGTGTATCGAAGCGTCACGTACGAACTTTATGGCACTCGCAAATTCATTTGTCTGCCTTATTTCAGGTGGCGTTGGTGACGCAGACCCGTTTAAGATCGGTATGTATTTCGATGCGTCATTCAATGCGTCAAATCTGGAACGCTCTATCCGCATCAGGTCGCGCATAGATAGATATAACGAAGCCAAAGCCCGCTGCCTGGCAGTCTGCGACGATGGCTCGGGCCACAGCCGCGCGGATTACTATAAAAAGATAATCTATGACCCCTCAGGAATGGTCTACGAAGCGCTGGGGTCCAATCCGCTCGAAGGCGTGAAGGCAACGGTCATTAATGTGGAGACCGGAGAAGAGTGGAATGCGGAAGAGTTCGCTCAGATCAATCCGCAGATTACAGGCGCGGACGGACAGTTTGCATGGGACGTTCCTGTCGGGCTCTGGCAGGTTAAATTCGAGAAAGAAGGCTATGAGACTGCCTATACAGAAGAACTTGAAGTACCGCCTCCACGGATGAATCTGAAAATCCCGATGGTTACGACCATTGCACCGAGGATAGTGGTAATAAACTGCTATACCGATTACTTCGAGATCATCTTCGACCAGTACATGAAGACCGGAGAGGATTCCGGCATAGAAATATATTTTGACGGAACAACGCTGAATTACGAAGACCTTGAGTGGGTAGACGTCGAAGAAGGCCTCTCCAAGGCTGCGCGTTTCCCTGCGCCGGCAGGCCTGCAAATAGGAGATCAGGTAAGCATCGAGGTTTACAATGCCAGGAACTATGCCGGTCTGCAGATGGGCGGAGTCAGCTACGGAGGAGTAGTCCTGCCGCGTCCGGCAGAGATTATATTAAACTATGATTCCATTGTTTCCGTACAGGCAGGCACTGCGAAGAACCTCACGATCCGCGTGAAGGACAACGAGGGCAATTATATGGAGAATGTGCCGGTGACCGTAACGACCGGTAATGAATATCTGGCGATATGCGGTGAAGCGGCTAAGACAGACGCGGAGGGCAAGACAACTGCAGAGCTGAATGCAATCCTGCCGGGAGAGGCGACACTGACAGTTTCAATTGACGGCACAACAATCTCTAAGGAAATGACGCTGCTCATTACTGTTGACTCAAATCAGGTGGCTCGTCCGACTGCGGTTATCGGAGATGCGGAACTCGGCGCAGGCTCACCAAAGGAGAACTACGTGACAGTCATGCGGGGCTCACAGCTTACGCTGGCGTGCGAGACTGAAGGCGCGCAGATATTCTACACGACAGACGACACCTGCCCATGCCAGAATAACGAGAGCAGGAATATATACACCGGTCCGATCACGGTTAACGAGAACACAAGGTTCCGCATCGCAGCTTACAAGGACGGCATGGCTTACAGCGAGAGGATAAATATCAACGTTACAGTCATTGATAATGTACCGGTTGAGAGCGTTGCCCTGCTCCCGCCGATAGTTTATCTCGGCATCGGAGAGACCATGGAGCTCTTCGCGCATATTACTCCTGAAAACGCAACGAACCGGAATGTAACGTACGAAAGCAGTGACACGTCCATAGCCACTGTGGATGAGTATGGCATTGTAACCGCAGGCACCAAACCGGGCAAAGCGATCATTACTGTTACCACCGAAGACGGCGGCCTTACTGCCACAAACGAGATCAATGTCCGCTTCCGCGATGTAATGGACCCGAGCAAGTATTTCTTCAAGCCGATTTACTGGGCGGCAGAAAATGGCATAACAAAGGGTTATGTAACAGCATCAGATGTCGGAACAGAGTTGTATGGCATGTTCGGCGCAGACAAGAACTGCACGCGAGGCGATCTGATGGTATTCCTGTGGAGACTGGCAGGTCAGCCGTCACCTGGCTCAAACAATCCTTTCAGCGATGTCAGCCAGGCCGAGCTGGGAAAGACGTATTACAGAGCTATATTGTGGGGTGTCAAGGCAGGCATTACCAAGGGCTATTCAGACGGTACGTTCCGCCCGAAAGCCACGCTGACGCGTAAAGACATCATGATAATGCTCTATAGATTCGCGGGCAAACCAAGCTGGAATTTTACTTCAAGCAGACCCGAAAAGAATTTCAAATTTAATGATGTAATCGGCTCTTACAGTCCGGGTTCAGATACATATAACGCCATTGCGTGGGCTTATGTAAACAAGATCACGAACGGTTACACCAACCAGAGTGATCTGCCGGCAGATTCAGGGATCACGGTTCCGTGCTTCGGCTGCAGCCTGGACTGCCTGAGGAAGGATATAATGACGTTTATCTGGAGATATAAAGGCAAACCGGAGGTAGATTATTGATTGGCGCTGCCAGATCTGCAGCTTTCGTGTAGATTAATGACCAAAAATGCAGTTTTCGGGTGTTTTTCATGAGGAAAAGCACCCGAAACTTGTTTTTCTGGCAGGGGCATAACGGCGCATAAAAAAGTCCCGCTCCACACGGAGCGGGACTTTTAATAAACAAACCAAATATTATTCTTCTGTAATCTCTGCGTCCGGAGCGTTCTTTCTGATGCTCTCGATGCCGTTCAGGCAGGACTTTTTAGCCTTGTAGCCTTCACCTGTAGCGATGATCTGGCCGTTTTTAGCTTTCAGACGGAAGCGGGTCTCACCCTTCTTGTCTTCATATACTTCGAATTTAGGGTTTTTCTCTTTTGCGAAACCTTCTACTGTCTGATCCTCAAGTGCTGCGATAGGAGCATTTGTCTGGATGCTCTTGATTCCGTTCTTGCAAGCGGCAATTGATTTATATACCTGACCGGTAGCAACGACCTGGCCGTTGTTTGCTTTCAGACTAAAAATATATCCGCCGTTTTTGCTCTGCTTAACTACAAATTTTGCCATATGAAAATACCTCCTTAATTACTGCATTCAACAATAATCTTATAATCTCATTATACAAAGAAATGCACAGATTTCAATACGTTAAATTGGCAAAAAACATGTCGATAATTGAAAAAAGAAGACTGATCAGCGGAATTTGCATCTATTATTTAATGAGCGTTCTATGTATAATGATATTAATCTTAAACACAAAGGCGGAGGTATTATGGATTACAACAAAGCAGCACTTGAAATGCATGAAAAGCATCAGGGAAAGGTCGAGACCATCTCACGCGTTCCCGTAACCAACAGGGATCAGCTCTCCTGCGCGTATACGCCGGGCGTTGCAGAGCCCTGCAGGCAGATAAACAAAAACCCTGAAGACGTATTCAAATACACCTTCAAGGGCAGGACGGTAGCGGTCATCTCCAACGGCACCGCTGTTTTGGGACTCGGAAACATCGGCGCGGCAGCAGGCCTGCCTGTTATGGAAGGCAAATGCGTGCTCTTCAAGGAGTTCGCGGGCGTTGACGCTGTTCCGCTGGTAATTGACGCGAATACGGTCGAAGAAGTCGTTCAGTTCTGCAAGGCTGTTGCTCCGACATTCGGCGGCATCAACCTGGAGGACATTAAGAGCCCTGAGTGCTTCGAGATTGAAGAAATTCTCAGGAAGGAGCTGGATATCCCGGTATTCCACGACGACCAGCACGGCACGGCCATCGTTGTTACTGCTGCGCTCATTAACGCGCTCAGAATTGTTGGCAAAAAGATTGAGGACGTCAGGATCGTACTGAACGGCGCCGGCGCTGCAGGCACAGCCATCATCAAGATGCTCATGACCGCAGGCGCCAGGAACATCGTAGGCCTCGACAGCAAGGGCATTATCGCTGATGACGGCACACGCACTGACAAGTACAAAGTATGGCTGGGCAAGAATACTAACCCACGCCAGATTACCGGTACACTGGCAGACGCTGTCAAGGGCGCTGACGTATTCATCGGCGTTTCCAAAGCAGGCGTGCTGACCCAGGATATGGTTAAGACAATGAATTCTGACGCCATCGTTTTCGCTATGGCCAACCCGGATCCGGAGATCATGCCTGATCTGGCTAAGGCAGCAGGCGCCAGAGTTGTGGCCACCGGCAGGAGCGATTTCCCGAACCAGGTTAATAACGTTCTGGGATTCCCGGGCATCTTTAAAGGCGCTCTGGAGGCTCATGCTACAGACATCAACGACGAGATGAAGCTCGCCGCCATGTATGCGCTGGCTGACCTTATCAAGGATGACGAGAGGAACGAGGAATACATCATTCCTGAAGTATTTGACAAGAGAGTAGTAGACGCTATTTCCAAGGCTGTCGCCAAGGCAGCTGTTGACAGCGGAGCTGTTAGAAAATGAAAATAATCACTGCGGATCAGATCCGCGCAAATGTTAAGAAACTCTGCATAGAGGCGAATCTGAAGCTTCCCGAAGACGTGGTGAGAGCGCTCACTGCGGCGAAGGAAGCCGAGGACTGGCCTGTGGCCAAGGACATTCTGGGTCTCCTCGAAGAGAACCTGAAGGTGGCCGCGGAGAAGGAAATCCCGATATGCCAGGACACAGGCGCTGCCTGTGTTTTCGTTGAACTCGGAAATGACGTGCACATTGACGGCGACCTCGAACAGGCCATCAATGACGGCGTGCACGACGGCTACATCGAGGGATACCTGCGAAAGAGCATAGCTGCCGATCCATTAAGGCGCGGCAACACAGAGGACAACACCCCGGCATTCATTACCACGCATATCACGACCGGTGATAAGCTGAAGATCACTGTCCTGCCAAAGGGCTGCGGCAGTGAAAATATGAGCGCGCTCAGGATGCTTAAGCCCGCTGACGGAGTGCAGGGCGTAGTGGATTTCGTGCTGGAAACAGTGAGCAGCGCGGGTTCAAACCCGTGTCCTCCGACAGTGCTGGGCATCGGCATCGGAGGCACATTTGACAAGGTGGCATATCTGTCCAAGAAAGCTCTGCTCAGGCCGCTGGGCGAGCCGAATCCAGACCCGTACTACGCAGAACTGGAGGCGCGCCTCTTAAAAGAGATTAACGAACTGGGCATCGGCCCGCAGGGCTTCGGCGGCAGGACGACCTGCCTGTCAGTTGCAATCGAGCAGATGCCGACACACGTTGCGGGACTGCCGGTGGCAGTAAACGTGAGCTGCCATGTGACCCGCAGAGCGAGCGTTGAATTATAAAATGGAACATATCATTAAAACACCTGTAACAACAGAAGAATTAAAAGCCTTAAAGGCCGGAGACTCAGTCCTTTTGAGCGGCATTGTCTACACCGCGCGCGACCAGGCGCACAAGCAGATGTGCGAATGTCTGGATCGTGGTGAGGCTTTGCCGT
Organism: Lachnospiraceae bacterium; assembly: GCA_017441295.1. GTDB lineage: Bacteria > Bacillota > Clostridia > Lachnospirales > Lachnospiraceae > RGIG5612. The sequence goes on along the minus strand of JAFRYA010000022.1, from coordinate 2,780 downwards.
TTGATATCGAAGGCAGCGCTATTTACTATGTCGGTCCGACTCCTGAGAAGGAAGGAATGGTCATCGGCAGCGCAGGTCCTACCACGTCCGGCAGAATGGACGCTTACAGCCCAAGGCTCCTGGACCTGGGCAACAAGGTCATGATCGGCAAAGGCAAAAGAAATGACGCTGTCAAGGACGCCATTATCAGGAACGGAGCAGTGTATCTGGCCGCAATCGGCGGCGCTGGTGCGCTCATGGCATCCAGCGTCAAGAACGCAGAAGTCATTGCATGGCCGGAACTCGGTTGCGAGGCAGTCAGGCGCCTGGAAGTAGAGAACCTACCGCTGACAGTCGTTATTGACAGCACAGGGCAGGACCTGTACGAGACAGGCCCGGCGGAGTATCTGAAAAAGACTGCGCGTTAATTGTTTGAATGGATAATCAGTAGTCGGCCACGATATGATGGATAGTCGGCCACGATATGATGGATAGTCGGCCACGATTTTCAACTTGTGGGTCAAAAAACGCCCACAGCTTGCAGATCGTGGCTGTTTTTAGTCAAAAAACGCCCATAAGGTGAAAAACGTGGCCGGAATAAAACAAAAACGCCCATAGATTGAGAATCGTGGCTGGCAACAAGCCCTATTTCACAAACAGTTTAGTTATAGTCTTGCTGATCCAGTGCACGATATGGCCTGAAACAAATGAGAGCACGAAGACTGCCAGGGTCATGAGCAGGCCGACCCAGCTGTAGCTGGCCGGACCGTATTCGCCCCTGTGCAGCACATAGATATTTGAATCGAATAAATAGGAGAGCAGATACATCTCCAGCACTACTGACGAGATCCCGTAAGCCATCAGGCGGACGGGGTATTTTTTACATTCGATGTCGTAGAGCATCAGGAAGACAGCCACAACGAGTATGGCGATGAACGGGTGGCTGTAGCTGGCGGAGTAGCCGGTGTAGAATTCGCTCGGCACATCACGCGTGAACATATTTAATAAAGTGTGGACTGCGCAGATGAAAACAATAAGGACTGCGCAGGCAATGCGGCTTGCGCGCGGGCGGTATGTTCTGATGTAGCAGCCGATCACGTAGTAACCGAGATAGAATACCTGTGTGAAGTAGCCGGGCAGCAGATTCTGATCGATGCCGCAGATGGCTCCAATGCCGTTGATGGTGGCCGGTATGAAGGAAACGACGGCGAATGTTGCTACGATAGCACGGTGGCCCTTGCGGGTTTTGACGGCGTCCCACGCCAGATTGAGCAATGGGCTGAGCAGGAAAAGACCTACATACATGCCTACATACCAGCTGTAGTCAGCCAGTTTGAAGCCGAGGAACTGGACAATCCATTCCCCTGCATCAAGGTGCTGGTGGAGATGGAATATTTTATAAAGCAGATGGATACCTGAGATCAGGACCCAGCTGATAACAATCGGAATCAGTGAACGATAGTATGAGGCACTCCATTTTTTGCCGCATTTCAGGTAGCCTGTCAGGACCGCGAAGAGCGGGACGCAGGTCATAAAGAGCGGGCGGAACATGTTGGCGATAAAGCTCGCGGCATCATTTACAGGGATATTATAGAAACCGTTCCTCAGGTAAAAATGCAGCCAGAAAAGCAGGCAGACGGCAGCCACACGGACAAAGTCCGCGCCGAATTCCCTCTTCATTGTGTTGTTCCTGAACTTTTCTGAAATCAAAACCGCCCCTCCTAAAGTAAAATCATTATAACATTACCGCAGAGAAATATACAGTTAACATTATTCCTATATAGATAAAAGTTAATAACTGATGGTTATAAGAGTAGAACACATTGGAATTTTTCATATAAAAATCTCTGTCATATAATTAAGCCAGAAAATAAAGGGGGTTTAGATATGAATTCTTTTGAAAGATATGGAAAGATGCTTAGTATGACTCCTTACTCAGACAGGAGTGAGATGCCGATATTCCCGATGCTGCTGGCCACATATGGACCTATGGGCGGCAAGACCCAGAAGGAAATCCTGGATCCGGATCCGACCAACTGGCTGGAAGCAGTTGAGAAGACATGGCAGAAGTTCGGCACACCTGATGTATCTATGGCTATGGAGCCACTGGATACAACATTTATCATGGGTCTGCCGGTCAGACTGCCGGGCAGAGAATTGGCCGACAATGAGTTATATCAATTCGTTGAGAAGCCATTCTTTGATGACACAGACGAATATGACAAGATTCTTCAGATGGGATGGCAGAATTGGAACTTCGGCTACATGATGGCTATTAACAAATTCCAGAGACCGGAAGAGCTCGGAGCACGCTTCGGACAGATGGGCGCCAATATGGGCCGCACAATCGGCTTCCTCATTCAGCACGGCGTAGTTCCTTGCTTTGAGACAGCTACCGCTCCGATTTTTGATACACTTTCAATGGTCAGAAGCATGTCTGAATTCACCTACGATATGTATGACTGCCCGGAGAAGGTTATGGACATCATCAAAGCCAACCAGGAAGCAGCAGACATGGCAACCATCGCACAGGCCAAGGAGAACGGCGTTCAGAAGATCGGCATCTTCGCGATGAGATCCAGCGCTACATTCATTTCGCCTGCAATCTTCGAAGAATATGTATGGCCGGAGCTCAAGAAGACCATCGAGAGATTCCACGCTGCAGGCTTTGTAAGCGTTCTGCACGCAGACGGCAACTGGCTGCCAATGTGCAAATACTTCACAGAACTGCCTAAGGGCAGCATGCATCTGGAGCTGGACGGCGCAACTGAGATCCACGAGGCTTATGACATCCTGAAGGG
>JAFRYA010000021.1 GCA_017441295.1 Lachnospiraceae bacterium | reverse complement strand
GTTGCATTTCTATATGTAATTGCGACACCGCCTCTTAATGGAGTAGATAAAGTGGGAAATACTTTATGTCCATCTTCTTCATAATACAATACTTTGAAATGTTCATCGTTAAGCATTTTTTCATTCCAATGTTTCGGTGTTGAGCCTGCATTGAACAAAAATCTTGCAGGAGTAATAAGCTCAACTCTATCAGCCACAGAATATGAAGCGTCCATAAAAACATGATAAATTGGCGGAGCATAATTCTTCAACGAACCTTCCGCATCTGTAGAAATCTGTTCTTCCTGATACGGCGGATTCCCAATTACAAAATCAAATTTCATGCCTTTCCCTCTTTTCTTAAGACCTTTGAACAGCTTTGAAATATCTGCCCGCCAGTCATATATTTTACAGTATATTATTTCATCGTCGGTCGTCTCGTCGTCCTCAAACATGGACAACTGCACGACTTCATCGTTCGGGATACCGTAGGGCGGTGTGTCGTTCAAGCCGTCCATCTGCCAGAAGTTCCAGCAGATCACATTCAGGAACTTTTCAAGCTCCTTCCGTGTCGCCTGCCTGTGCCATTTCGCTTCGATGTAGTCCGCCAGCGTATACAGCAGGTTCATGCGTGCGATCAGCAGGTTGTCCCCCTGATACTCATAGCCGTACACGCTCTGGAATGCCCGGAACACCCATTTGAACCACTCCGCTTCATCGGCGGCATTCTCGTTAACGATACGCAGCTTACGGTCAAGAATACCGATGCGCTGCCCGATTGGAATGATCTCTCCCGTAGAGGTATCATAACGGGACACAATGTAGGGGGGGTCTCCGCAGGTGATCTCCAGCCGCCGGGAATCCACATACTGCTTCCAGTCTTTGCCCTCCGGAAATGTGACCGGCTCGGTGTTTACCGTCCATTCCTGCCCGTCCTGATGATTGAATACATTGGCACGCCCGAACCACTCAGCATCGCAGTGGTTGTTCATTTGATTGACGATCCACGCAGGCGTGAACACCTCTGCACGCTTGCGGGTGCGCTCCGTCTGCTCCGCTGCCACCTTGTATACTCTCGGCTGTATGTCGCAGGAATCAAACCCCAGCAGCACGCCCTCGGTCATCTGCGAATCATCTCTGTATCCTGCACCGTAGCCAGCATAGCTGTCCGATGCAAACATGATGTTTTTCCTCGTGGTCTTATCCTGCAACAGCCGCCCTACCAGCCCTCTGATCGGATAAGCATCCAGTTTTATCAGCTCTTCCAAAGGAACACTCCTCACTTGGCTAAACCGGTAGTTATGACTTCAGACTGCATACATGATAAATGCGGTGTTATACTATGTAAAGTATCTGGGGAGAAGATAGGTTTATTGAATTAGATAAATTCAGGAGAATGCTCACAAAACAGCGTAAAATCTTCACTATTCAATTTTCAAGATGCTGTTCTGACAACAATTTACAACTGCATACACATATTCATCAGCCTGCGTTCATAGGTGCGGTCAGGGTGGATATATCGGTTGAGTGTCAGGGTAACGCTGCTGTGACCGAGAACGGCTGACAGCACTTTGACATTAAATCCTTTCT